>NZ_CP015756.1:756071-1397142 GCF_001877035.1 Clostridium estertheticum subsp. estertheticum
TTTTACAACAAGTGGGACAAAGGGTATTATAGCTGCATTAATTTTTGTGGCTTTAATGATACCCTTAACGTACATTTTATATGGAATAGGGCAAAAAAAGAAATTTGATAATCCATATGATGTTTTTGAGTATTATTGTGGAAAAGCTCTAGGTAAAGTTTATGTATGGTACAGTGTTGTATTGGTGTATGCTATATCTGTAGTTATGCTTGCTGGTGGAGGAGCAACAATTCATCAATATTATGGAATACCAACATATATAGGTACTGGCGCTATAGCTCTTCTTGCATTGGGCACAATATTGTTGGGTGTAGAAAAATTCATCGACATAATTGGTGTTATAGGCCCTATAAAAATTTTGTTCGTGGCAATAATCGGCATTTGTGGGATTATAACTATTTTTGGGCAGCCAACTATATTATCAGAATCTGGCAGGCTTATGCCAACATTAGGGTTTAAATCCGCTTCTTCTAATTGGGCATGGTCAGGAGCACTATATGCTTTTCTTGCTCTTATGGTTAGTATACCATTTCAGGTTAGTTGTGGGGCATCTGCAGGAAGTTTAAAAGAAGCAAGAACGGCAGCTGTTGTTGGAACTGTTGCTTTTACTATTGCAATTATTGCACTTATAATAGGTGAACTTGTTTATTATAAATTAATTATAGGTACGCAAGTTCCAACATTAGCAATTGCTAATCACATATCTCCTATATTAGGACTAATTTTTTCAATATTAATAGTGCTAAGTATTTATTCAGCAGTGGCTTCATTTCTTTTAATGGTTGTTAGAAAGTTTGCTACTGACAAAACTAAAAAGTTTAACATCATTGCAACAGTACTAACTTTAGTCAGTATGTTATTTGGAGGAGTACTTCCTTTTGATAAATTGTTGAATATTCTATATCCTTTGGCAGGATATTCAGCTATTGTTTTCACAGGATTTATGATTTATAAAGAATTAAGAGAGAAGACTAAAGAATTAAAAAAGAATGGAGTAAATCATAGTATTTAATAGAAAGAGACTTATAATTAAGGTTTGTTGAGTAAATTGATAAATTATTGAAAGGATGTTGAATATTAAAATGGGTAAAGTTGAAATAGTTCATTGCAGGATTGAACATCATGCAGTATTAGTTGCACTCTTTGCAAAATATACTATAGAGCGTTTTGGTGAAAAAGGCAAAGAGGCAATCTATATTGGAATTGAAAATTATGGGCATGAACGTGGAAAAAGGATGGCTAAAAGAGCAATTGAAAATGGAGATCCATTAGATTTTATAAATAGTCAAGCTTACAGTGAATGGGCTCCAGAAAAAAATACAATGGAATTTGCAATTCTCAAAACAGAACCTGAACTTGTAAGTGCTGTAACGAAATGTGAATGGTGTGCATCTTGGAAAAAATATAATCTTTTGGATTATGGAAAATATTACTGTATAAATATAGATGCTGCTGTTTTTAATGGTTTCAATAAAAATTTTCATATGAAAGCTACTAGTAATCTAAGCTTTGGAGCAGATCATTGTGAATTTCACTGGGAAAATCCAATGAATGGAGAGGATACGATAAAACTTGCTCAAAAGAGAACTGAACTCGGTAGTACCTGCACTAGAGATTTCAACTTTCACACTGCTCATCTGCTATATTCAATGAGTAAAACATTGAAAGATAAACTCGGCAAAGGTGCTATTCTAATTATTAGTCAAGTAGTAGAAGAATACATATTGCTATTTGGCAAAGAGTATTTTGATGTTTTAAAAAATTTACAAATAAAACAGGAGGAATAATATATGTTAAATAAAAAGATTACATTTATCGGCGGTGGAAATATGGCCGAAGGGATCATCAGAGGAGTTATTTCAAATGAAATATTTTCTCCAAAAAACATTGCAGTTTTTGATATATTAAGTGAAAGAAGAAAATACCTTAATGTTACATATGGTATTTTAGAGACAGAAGATGTCACAGTTGCTGTAAAAGATGCAAATATTATTCTAATTGCAGTACTTCCCCAAAATATCGTAAGTGTTGCACAAAATATTAAAGATCATATATCTGAATCTACTATCATTATTTCTATATGTGCGGGAATCAAAATGGAAAAATTAGAAAATTTATTTGAAAGCCATCACAAACTTGTTCGTATTATGCCAAATACCATGATTGATGTACAACATGGTTATAGTGCAGCAAACGTAAATGAGCAGGTTCAACCTGAAGATAAAAAAATAGTTGAAACACTGTTAAGTGCATTAGGACAGACAATGTTCATAGATGAAAACCTCTTTAATGCATTTACTGCATATAGTTGTGCTGGGCCTGCCTACATAATGTATTTTCTTGCAGCGATTATAGATTCTGGAGTGGAATCTGGTTTTTCCCGTAAGGATGCCGCAGCTATAGCTTTAGAGAATTTAATTGCTTCTGCACTAACCATTCAAAAAACTGGAAAACATCCTTACCAAATTACGGATACAATGACTTCACCAGCAGGTACAACAATTGCAGGACTACATGTGTTAAGTGAATCTAGTTTTCATGGAACAATTATGTCAAGTGTAAAAAGTGCTCTTGAAAGGACAAATGAATTGGAATAATTATTTATGTTAATTTAATTCTTTCTTAATAAAATAATAAAGAAGTATTCTATTTTATTAAGAGGGAATTAATATGCCATTTAAAATAATGATGTTTGTTCAGTTTTCTCATTATCACTTATAATCACAGAATGGTAAGCCATTGATTCAATCTTATGCAAATATCTTTCCATATCGAATTTCCTTTTTAATCCTTTATCATTCATAAATCTAACTAATCCAAAGATAGCTCTTTCACCCCAAGGTCTATCATGCTTTCCAAAGCACCAAGCTATCCCCGCAAACCCATTTGCGTCCCTACCATCTAATAGGTACTTGTTATTTAAATAAATAGCAGTATTATAAGCTTCCTGCGGAGTTTTACTCCATTCTAATACTTTCTTTCCCCAATACATCCTCATATAGCCATGCATTTTACCCGTAATAAGCATTTCCTTTTGCGCAGCATTCCAATAACCATCATGGGTTTGGGCTTCTTCTAGTTCTTGCAGCGAATAAATAAACTCTCGTGCGTCTACCAAATGTTTTTCAAGAGTATTCAAGGCCCAAGATGGAAGTGATTCATAACAATCATATTTATCATTATAAAAGACAAAATTCATACTTAATTCTCTTCTAATTATTAATTCCTCTAAAAAGGATTTTTTATCTTCTATAGACACATCCATTAATTTAATATATATGTACAATGGAGAAATCTGACCAAAATGCAGATATGGACTCAAATTAGAAGAATAAGCCTTTGAGGGTTCATTTTTAAGTTCACTATAATGTGATAATTTACTTGAAATAAATTCTTCTAGTAATAGCTTAGCATTACTAGTACCACCCTTGTAGTATAGTACTCTCTTAACTGTCTTATCAATTTTAAGTTGTGAAATAGCCTTATCAATATCTTCTATATTATATTCATCAAGTGGAAGCTCCAAATCAGTAGAATCTTCATCACATTCTCTCTCGTTAAGAGGCAATGCAAACTTCTCTAATCTTTTGCTTATCTTATTTCTAAGAGTATATGCAGAATATTCTTCTTTTATAGAAGCTACTTCCACGGGTACAATGACATTAGTTTCTACCTGTACCACAGAGCATTTCGCATTTTGGGCTAAAAGCGTTCTCCACTTTCTTTCTATCCTTAAATATCCTCTATCTACTACCATTAATGCTGTAAAAGATGATATTTCTAAAGCTCCATTTTCAGGAGATATTTTTCTAATAATCATTTTAATATTTCTTCTAGCTAATTCTGTTTTTACTTCTTTTAATCCCTCTAGCATAAAATAATAGTGTCTTTCATTTGCCTCTGGAAAATTATCAGTTAATCCAAAATACACAACCAATGGCTTCTTAAGCTCATTGGCCTGAATTATAGCATACTCTAGGGCATGATTATATTCTGTTCTTTGAGAGCATTGCATCCAGTAAACCACATATGGATTATCAATTATTTTTTTATTGTTTAAAACTTTAATTCTATCTTTTGAAATCATTGTTTTCAGCTCCATTATTATAGATTATTTTTCCCATAATTATAAGGTAATTATAGATTTTTTATATTGTTTTGTAAAGAATAATAATAACTATTCTCATTATTTTGCTGTTGGTATTCCATCATGTCGAAATAATGACATTTAAGGGTTTTAATGTTGCATTATAAAGCCTTATGTATACCATGTTAACTAAGGGGAAAATGACTTAGATTACCAAAAAAATATTATGAACAATAGAGTGAATTTTAATATACATAAGAAAATAATTCCATTTGAAAGAGTTTTTATTCAAAAATTTTAATGAAAAGAGGTATTATGATTAAAAAAAATTTTAAAGCACTGTATTATAATTATTGTAATAATTTTGGGAATAGGATCTTTTTATCTTACTAGAGTTTATGGTAACTCTAAAGAAAATAATGTAATACCAACTACTTCTAAGGTCAAGATATTATTAGACATTAATAAAGAAAGTTTAGCTAAAAAAATAGAAAATAAAGAAAGTTTTTTTTATAAATATAAAAATTTTATTTAAGATTTATGGGTATGTAGCATTTTAAAATTGTTTCAATATACTAAATTTATTGTAATTATGGTATGATTAAATATATAGTGCGAGCTGTGAAGAAACACGTAAAGATGTGTTGTTTCATTAGTAAGTTATTAACAAATGTAAAGATTATACTATAATTTTATTTGAATACCTTGAGTATGATTTATGACTATAAAATAATTTCAAAGAATAATTGGAGAGATAAATGGAAAACGAAAAAATATTTACAATAAATGAAGTTTCAATGATAATTAGTAGCTTTGCAATCCAAGCAATGATATATGAAGTATCTTGTTATCCATCACCAGGATTAGTATCACCAGTGTCTTATGGCGCCCATAAAGATATGAATTTTTATACATTTATTGATAGCACATCGACTTTGAGTAAATACCTACCTTTATTTGTTCAAGAAGGGTTTTCAAATAAAACATATAAGGAGATCTTTGATGGAGTTAGACTCATCGGTGTTGAAGCTGAGAAAGATATGTTTGCTAAAACAAAGGGAATCAATACCCACAAAGGTATGCTTTTTTTAATTGGAATAGCTTGCGCCGCTACAGGAAAAGCAATTTATGAAAAAAAAGGATTTAACAATATTCAGGATATTATAAAGAAAATGACTAAGGGGCTAGTGGAGAAGGAACTTTTGGTTTTAAAAGATAATGTAGAATTAAGTCACGGTGAAAAGCTATTTTTTAAGTATAAAACTGAAGGCGTACGAGGCGAAGTGGAAAGAGGTATTCCAACAGTTTTTAATTTTGCTCTTGATTTTTACAAACAGAATTGTGAGCTAAATGCTAATGATAGGTTAGTTCATACACTAATTGGGATAATGCAGATTTGCGATGACTCTACAATTATTTATAGACATAACCCACAGGTTCTAAATGAGGTAAGGGAAAAGGCTATACAAATAATTGGAACTGGAGGTATGAAAACTGAAATTGGCAGAAAATCAATTAAGAGTTTATGTGAAGAGTTTATAGAGAAAAATATAAGCCCTGGCGGAAGTGCTGATTTGCTTGGAGTAACGGTATTTTTATATCTTGTAGAACAATACTTAGATGAAAGTGATATTTAGTTATAAAATTGATAATTCTTTAAATATAATTTCAATTCAAAAAAAAGATATTGTATACTTAAATTATAAGTAATTATAAAAATTTGAAAGAAATTAAGGAAGTGGTTATATGAACCCATTATTTGAGAAAATTGAAATTACAGATTTAAGACCTATTAGAGACATAGTTTTTGAAAAACTTAGAATGGCAATAATTGGTGGAGACATAGAGCAAGGAGAGAGACTAGTTGAAACTTATATAGCAGAAAATATGGGGGTCAGTAGAACACCTGTTAGAGAAGCTTTAAGAAAATTGGAAGTTGAAGGTTTAGCTGAAAACATCCCAAGGAAAGGGACTATTGTTAAAGGTATATCAAAAAAAGATGTTATAGAGATTTATGAAATGAGAGAGGTACTTGAGGGTTTAGTATTTAGACTAGCATGTATTAATTTATCTACATTACAGATTACGGTATTAAAAGAAGTTATATCTAAAATGGAAGAGTGTATCATTAAGGAGGATATGCCAGGGTATTGGAGTTTACATAAAGAATTCCATGAAACTATACTTTTCTCTTGCGGAAATAGTAGACTAATAATTCAAATGAAGCAGATTTATGAATATTTAATAAGGTTAAGAAATTTTACATTAGTTATGAATAAAAGAGTAAAAAATGCATTGATAGAACATAAGAAAATAATAGAGGCCTTTGAAAAAAAAGATGAGTTTTATGCAGAAAAGATAGGCAGAGAGCACACCGTAAATGCAAAGGAGTTTCTTGCAAATAAAATTCATTTGTTTTAGTGTTGTATAAATATTAATAACCTTAAATTATGGTAGTAATACTTATATGATTTAGGGTTAAGGAAAAACATTTAACATATTTTTTGTAAAACGATTGCAAAAAATCATTTTAAGGAATATAATAACTTTAGACAGAAGCTAGTCAAAGATGTATACAGGTATACAATGAAAGTTTATACCTGTTTATTTTTAAATCACGACTGTATACATGTATACAGTGAAGTACAGAAATCATAAAAATATAAAAATGATCTATAAATACCATAATATTTATATTATGTAACAGGACTAAATAATATTATAGTTTTAAAATTAACTTTAAGAAGAAAAGGGGGTGTAGTTGAACTGCTACTATATCACAGTTCAATGTAAAAAGATGAATATGAGTATAAAAGAAGCAGTATTAACCTCACACAAACAAAAAAGAGGTAAATTAGAAGTTATCGGGATAATGGAAGTAAATAATGGTAAGGATTTAGCTGAAGTATATACGCCAGGTATAGCTGGTCCTTGTATGGAAATAGCTAAGAATAAAGAGAAGGTATATATGTACACAATGAAAGGAAGAACCGTGGCTGTAATTACAAATGGAACAGCTGTTTTGGGATTGGGTAACATTGGACCGGAAGCGGGTCTTCCGGTAGTGGAGAGCAAATCACTATTACTAAAAAAATTTGCGGATATTGATGCAATTCCAATAAGTATAGACTCTATAAATCCAGATGATATAGTGAATACAATAAAAAATATCTCAACTGGTTTTGGAGGCATACATCTTGAAGATATTAAATCTCCTGAGTGTTTCTATATTGAGGATAGATTAAAAGAAATTTTGGACATACCTGTATATCATGATGATCAACATGGCACTGCTATTGCAGTTTTAGCAGGGTTGTATAATGCACTAAAAATAGTTAAAAAGAGTATAGATAAGATAAAGGTCGTTATAAATGGAGCAGGTGCTTCAGGTATTGCAGTAGCTAAGATACTAAACGCTGCAGGAGTAAAAAATATTGTATTGTGTGATATAAAGGGTGCTCTTGTTGAGAGTGATTCCACATTAAATATAGAACAAGTGAAAATAGCAAAAGTTACAAATAGAAGGTTTGAAGAAGGTAGCTTAGAAGAAGTAATCAAAGACAAGGATGTTTTTATTGGTCTCTCAGTGGCAAATGTATTAAATAAAAAAATGGTAAAAACAATGAATAAAGATAGTGTGGTTTTTGCACTTGCTAACCCTATGCCAGAAATATTGCCAGATGAGGCAATAGCCGGTGGAGCTAAAGTTGTTGCTACTGGAAGATCAGATTTTCCAAACCAAATAAATAACGTATTGGTTTTTCCAGGTATATTTAAGGGAGCTCTGGAAGTTAGAGTTAGGGATATATGTGATGAAATGAAAATCGCTGCGGCAAAGGGAATTGCAAATTTAATTGACGATAGTGAACTAAATGTAGAATATATAGTACCAAGTGTTTTTAATAAAGGGGTTTGTGATGCAGTAGCATATGCGGTTACAAGTGTAGCCCGAAAACTCGGTACAGCTAGAATATAGTTTTATAGTGTAATAAGATAAATATTCTGATATTAATTAATATATTGGGAAAGGAAAAATATATATGGGGTATTTAAACTTAGACGAGATTATTATTGAAGATAATCATTCTAGTAAGCTATATGATATAAAAAAATTATTATTGAAACAAGGACTTAAATTTGAAGAAAATGTAGAGTATACAGTTGCATTGTATGATGACGATAAAATAATTGCAACTGGGTCATCTGAAGGTAAAATTCTAAAATGTATAGCGGTAGATGATAATTATAAGCAAATGGGTATATCTAATACAATAATATCCGATTTAATTAGTGAACAATATAGAAGAGGGAATAATCATTTATTTGTTTATACAAAACCTAAAAATTATAAAGTTTTTCAGAAGTTAGGTTTTTATATGATTGCTGAAGTTCCTAATAGAGTAATTTTACTTGAAAATGATCCTTGTGGAATAAAAAAATATATAAACAATTTAAAGAAAGAAAAAATTAGTGGTGATGTAATTTCAAGTGTTGTTGTAAACTGTAATCCATTTACATTAGGGCATAAGTACTTGATCGAAAAAGCTTCAAGAGAGAGTGATGTAGTTCATGTTTTTATTGTATCAGAGGATAAGTCAGTTTTTCCATCTGATATAAGATATAAGTTAGTTAAAGAAGGTCTAAGTCATTTAAAGAATGTAATCCTTCACAAAAGTCAAAATTATATAATTTCAAATGCTACATTTCCATCGTATTTTATGAAAAAACAAAATGAAGCTGTAAAAACACATTGTTTATTAGACATACTGATTTTTATGAAATATATAGTGCCAGCATTAGGAATTAATAAGCGTTATGTTGGTGAAGAATCATTATGTCCAGTTACTAAAATTTATAATGACACTATGAAAGAAATGTTGCCGAAAGGTAATGTTGAGGTTATTGAAATCCCAAGAATTCAAATTGGAGGGAATATAACAAGTGCATCTACTGTTAGAAAATTAATTAAGGAGAATAAATTTTTGGAGGTGAGGAAGTTAGTACCTGATACGACTTATAATTTTTTAATGTCAAGAGAGGGTATGTCAATAATTAAAAAAATATAAAATTCAATAAATTTTATTTGGGAGGGTTAACTTATGAAAATATTAAAAACAGCTATAGCAGGAACTTTAGAATCTAGTGATATTACAGTAGTGGTAGAGCCAAATCCAGATAATTCGGTGATTATAGAATTAAAGAGTTCTGTTGGAAAACAATTTGGAGATCAAATAAAGAAAGTTATAACGGATACATTATCATCTTTAGGAATAGTAAGTGCCTTGGTTCGCGTTAATGACCAAGGAGCATTAGATTGTGTAATAAAGGCGAGAGTAGAGACTGCGGTTCTAAGGGCAGCAGGTAAAACACATTTCAACTGGGGGGTGGAAAAATAATGTACAAGTTAAGAAGAACAATGATGTATGTACCTGGAAACAATCCTGGAATGGTTAAAGATGCGCACATATATGGTGCAGATTCAATAATGTTTGATTTAGAAGATTCAGTATCTATTAATGAGAAAGATGCTGCTAGATTTTTAGTTTATAATGCATTAAAAAGTATTGACTATGAAGGAATAGAAACAGTAGTAAGAATAAATGGATTAGATACGCCATATGGAATTGAAGATTTGGAAGCAATAGTTAGAGCTCAGCCAGATGTTATAAGACTTCCAAAGACAGAAAGTGCACAAGATATTATAGATGTAGAAAATGAAATAGAAAGAATAGAAAAAGAAGCAGGAATACCTGTAGGAAAGACAAAAATGATGGCGGCAGTTGAAGGAGCACTAGGAGTATTAAATGCACGAGAGATAGCAACGGCTAGTAAAAGACTTATGGGTATAGCAATTGGAGCAGAAGATTATGTAACAAACATAAAGACAACACGTTCGCCAGGAGGTATAGAGCTTTTAATGGCAAGAAGTCAAATATTACTTGCAGCAAGAGCAGCTGGAATATATGCTTTGGATACAGTTTATTCAGATGTAAATAATGAAGAAGGCTTTAAAGATGAAGTTAAATTAATTAAACAGTTAGGATTTGATGGAAAATCTGTAATTAATCCAAGACAAATAGGGCCAGTTCATGAAATATATACACCATCACAAAAGGAAATAGATAAATCTATAAGAATTATAAAGGCAGCCGAAGATGCTGCAAAGAAAGGCTCAGGAGTAGTATCTCTAGATGGAAAAATGGTAGATAAGCCAATATTAGAGCGAGCACAAAGAGCACTTATGTTAGCAAAAGCAGCAGGAGTAGATATAAATGAAGGAGGGGATCAAATTGCCTAAAAATAAAATAGGAAGAGATATACCAGAATATATAGAAGGAATTGGTGAACTAAGACCCTATAATGGACCATTTAGTTTTCAACCTACAAAACGTAAATATGGACGTGATCTATCTCAGGTAAAACCAGGAGATATCAAGTTATTGGATAGTATTGAAAAAGCAGTAATTAAAACTGAACTTAAAGATGGTATGACTATATCATTTCATCACCACTTTAGAGAGGGTGATTACATACTAAATATGGTTCTAGATACCATAGCTAAGCTAGGAATAAAAAACTTAACATTAGCATCAAGTTCATTAAATGCAGTGCATGAACCATTAATTGAACATATAAAAAATGGTGTTGTTACAAAAATAATTACTAGTGGAGTTAGAGGTCCTTTAGCAGAGGCTATATCAAATGGAATATTAGAAACACCTATAATAATTCGTTCTCACGGTGGCAGAGCAAGAGCCATTGAAGCTGGAGATTCGCAAATTGATGTTGCTTTTTTAGGAGCACCTTGTTGTGATGAATACGGTAATGCGAACGGATACAGTGGGAAATCATTTTGTGGTTCATTAGGATATGCTAAAGTAGATGCAGAATATGCAGATAAGGTTGTTCTTATTACAGATAATTTAGTTCAATATCCCAATGTACCTGCAAGTATTTTACAAACTGACGTAGATTGTGTGGTAAAAATAGAATCAATTGGAGATCCAAATGGAATTGTATCAGGTGCTACAAGATTTACTAAGGATCCAAGAGAATTATTAATTGCTAAATATGCAGCAGCGTCAATTGAAGCTTCAGGTTATTTTGTGCCGGGTTTCTCTATACAATGTGGAACAGGAGGAGCGTCGCTAGCGGTTGCAAGATTTATAAGAGAAAGAATGATAGAAGATAATATAAAAGCTAGCTTTGCATTAGGTGGAATAACTGGTCAATTTGTAGAAATGTTAAATGAAGGATTGATATCTAAATTATATGATACTCAAAGTTTTGATTTGACAGCGGCAAAGTCAATAGGTGAGAATCCAGATCATTGTGAAATTAGTGCATCATTTTATGCTAATCCCCATAATAAGGGATGTGTTGTGAATAAACTTGATATAGTTTTATTAAGTGCATTAGAGATAGATACGGACTTCAATGTCAACGTAATTACTGGTTCAGATGGTGTAATAAGAGGAGCTTCAGGTGGACATTGTGATACTGCGGCAGGTTCAAAGCTAACAATGATAGTAGCGCCATTAATTAGAGGTAGAATACCTACGATTGTTGATAAAGTAAATACTGTAATAACTCCGGGAGAAACTATAGATGTAGTTGTAACAGATAGAGGAATAGCTGTAAATCCATTAAGACAGGATTTAATTGAAAAGTTAACTAAGGCAAAACTTCCTTTGTTCACTATAGAACAACTTAAGGGAAAAGCAGAAAAAATTACTGGAAAACCTAAAGCAATTGAGTATACTGATAAAATCGTAGGGATTGTAGAATATAGAGATGGATCAATTATTGATGTTATTAGACAGGTAAGGTAGAAAGGATAATAATTAATGTATAGTGAGAGCATTATTCTTAAAGAAATACTTGAAGCAAGGGAGAAACGAGCAAGAACACAAACAAAATTAATTAGTATGTTTAAAACTACATTAGTTTCTTTTACATTGAATATACCAGGGCAAGAAAAAAACAATAATATTTTTAAAAAAGCTCATGAATTAGGTATTAACCTATTGGAGAAGGAGTTAGGTATACAAAATGTAAAAGTAGTTAATAAAGTAGTTAATTTTACAGTTGCTGGAACAGAAGCATTCCTAAATATAGACATGGACCCTATACAATTAAAAAAAATAACAGTATCTATTGAGGAAAAAAGTGATTTGGGAAGAATATTTGATTTTGATGTAATTAATACAAATGGAGAACAAATTAGTAGAAGGCAGTTAAATTTAGCTCAAAGAAAATGCCTTCTATGCAATGAAAATGCAAAGGTATGTGGGCGAAGTAGAAAACATTCAATCGATGACTTATTAATTAAAATTTATCAGGTAATTAATGCTCATAAGTAGAGAGTAGAGCATTTCGACCTTATACATTATAAAACAATATTATTAATACAAAATTTGTTTGGTATAATAGTGACCAGTAAACAGAGTGTAAAAGGAGGTCATAAGAATGACGAAAGTGGCATGTACTATCATGAGAGGCGGTACAAGTAAAGGTGTATTTTTCAAGTATAATGATATGCCTAAAGATAAAAGTAAATGGAATGATTTCCTTTTAGATGTTATGGGTAGCCCAGATGCTAGACAAATTGATGGATTAGGGGGTGCAAATTCACTAACTAGTAAAGTAGCGATAATAAAAAAATCTGATAAAAATAATTATGATATTGAATATACATTCGCTCAAGTTAGCTTAACAGAAAGAATGGTTGATTTTAAAGGAAACTGTGGTAATATCCTATCAGCAGTTGCTCCATTTGCTGTTAATGAAGGGCTTGTAGCGATTACAAATTCTAAAATGAAAGTTAGAATATTTAACACAAACACAAATAAGTTAGTGGTATCAGAAGTCGAAATTGAGAATGAAGAGGCTAAGGTCGAGGGAGATACTTGTATATCTGGGATACCTAATTCAGGATCACCAATTTATCTTTCTTTTTATAATCCAGAAGGTTCGGTTACTGGGAAGCTTTTACCTACAGGTAATGTAATGGATTCCATTGAAACGTCTAGGGGGAAAATAAACATCTCAATTGTAGATGCTGCAAATCCATTAGTGTTTATAAACGCTAAGGATATTGGGTTAAAGGGTACTGAGTTACCAAATGAATTAACAGAAAATGATTTAAAGAGAATAGAGGAAATACGCTCAATGGCAGCAGAGATGTGTGGTTTCGCAAACAAAGAAGAGGCAACAAAGATATCTCCAGCAATACCAAAAGCTACCATTATATCGACACCTTCAGAATATGTAGATTTAAGTGGAATCAAGAGGAATAAAGACAATATGGATGTAGTTGTTAGAATGATGTCAATGCAAAAACCACACAAAGCAATTGCAATAACTGGTGCGATATGTATAACTGTAGCTGCTAATATTGAAGGAACTTTAGTTAGCAAAATAGCTAAAAGTAATAATAATAATAATAAGCTGAAAATAGCACATTCAGGCGGGATAATGGAAACGGTTGCTAATCTTAACAATGGAAAAATTGAATCTGTAAAAGTTGTAAGAACAGCAAGAAGGATAATGGATGGGTATGTTTATACAAGAGAAAGATATTAGAATAATATTATAATTTAAATAATTATTGTTATTTTTAAGCAGTCAAAGAGCTAATCATAAAAATTAAAATTGGGGGTATTACAAGTGAATAATTTAGGTACAACAAAAAATATAAAAAATGCAGGAAAAGCTAATAGTAGTATTATAAAAAAGATTTCTAATTTTAAAATCGGTATTATGCCATTAGGTGTATATTTGGCACTTCTAATTGTAGTTTTTGCTTTACTAGCTAAAGGCATATTGCCTAATGATATGTTAGGTGCATCAGCTATTATGGTTCTATATGGATTTACTTGTGCAGAAATTGGAGAGAGATTACCTATTATTAAAAATATTGGTGGTAAGGTTATATTTGCAACGTTTTTACCATCCTATATGGTATACGCTCATTTTATACCCAAACAAGCGGTTAAAAGTGTAACTACTTTTATGAATCAAACTAACTTTTTATATGTATTTATCGCTTGTATTGTAGTTGGAAGTATATGTAGTATGAATAGACAAGTTCTTATTAAGGCTTTTGTAAGAATGTTTGTACCACTTATAGCTGGTGCAGTTACTGCATCAGCAGTAGGAATAGGAGTAGGTACATTATTAGGTCTAGGTGCATATAAAACGTATTTTTATATAGTTGCACCAATTATGGCAGGTGGTGTTGGAGAAGGAGCTCTTCCTTTAGCTATGGGGTATTCAGCTATTTTAGGAAAGAGTTCAGATACAATATTTGCAGAAGTCCTTCCTATCGTAATGATAGGTAGTTTAGTAGCAATTATTTTTTCAGGTATGTTAAAACATATTGGTGAAAAATATCCTCAATTTTCAGGAAATGGAAAATTAATGAAATCGGGTAGTGAAGATGAAATATTAGAACTTGCTAAAGCTGGAAATAAAGCTAAAGCTGAGCTAAAGATTGATTTAGCACAAATGTCAGTGACTGGTATATTGGCGTTTGCTCTCTATTTAGGTGGTGTATTTGTAAACTCACTTATAGGGCTACCAGCACCTATCGTTATGCTATTAGCTGTTGTAATAGCGAAAATGTTAGGCGTTATACCTAATAGTATAGAAAATGGCGGACATGCACTTTTCAGATTCATAGTAATAGCTATTACAATACCATTATTAGTTGGTATAGGTATTGCTAAAACACCATGGCTAAATCTTGTCGCTGTTTTTACTAACCCTAGATATTTAATCGTAATAGTATGTACAGTTTTAACGGTGGTTATTGTAGGTTGGTTTGTTGGTAAAGCAATGAACATGAATCCAGTTGAAGCAGCAATGGTAACGGCTTGTAATAGTGGTCAAGGTGGAACAGGAGATATTGCAATTCTTACAGCTGGTAACAGATTAGAACTTTTGCCATTTGCTCAAGTAGCTACAAGACTTGGTGGTGCTGCTACAGTTACAATAGCAATTGCAATATTAAGGATGATAAGTTAGTATTATAGTTAAGTATTATATTTAATTATTAGATAAGTAATTAATTTGTACCTATATAAAACTTGAATTATGATTTTGTGATTTATTATTTGTATAGGTGTAAATTATCATGTAAACAACGTTGGGTAAGAGATGAATTAAGAAAATAAGGGGGAAATTAACAAATGAAGTTAGATTTGAATTATCTTAATATAAAAAATTATAAGAACTTATATAGAAACATTAGCATACCTAAACTTATAGAATTTGCGGTTAAAAGAGAAGAGGGTGTTTTGTCAGATAAGGGAGCATTAGTAGTAAACACAGGTAAATATACTGGTAGATCTCCAAATGATAGATTTATTGTAAAAGACAATATTACAAAAGATACAGTAAATTGGGGTAAAGGTAATTTAGCAATTGATGAACATGTGTTTGATGAAATCTATAATGATGTGTTAAGTTACTTAAATCAAAAAGATTTGTTCATGTTTGATGGTTTTATAGGGGCTTTGAAAGAATACACTCTACCTATAAGGGTAATATGTGAATGTGCATATCAAGCTATGTTTTCTAACCAAATGTTTATTAGACCTGATGCTAATCAACTTTCAAATTATATACCAGAATTTAATATAATATCAGTTCCAGGATTTAAGGCTAGAGGAATAAAAGATGGAATAAATTCTGAGGCTTTTGTGTTAATAAATTTTTCTAAAAAAATAATTCTTATTGGTGGAACAGCTTATTCAGGTGAAATAAAAAAATCTGCATTTTCAGTCATCAATTTTTTACTTCCTCAAAAAGGTGTATTACCAATGCACTGTTCTGCTAATACAGGTAATGATGGACGTACAACAATTTTCTTTGGTCTATCAGGTACAGGAAAAACCACATTATCAACGGATATTGAAAGAAAGCTTATAGGCGATGATGAACACGGTTGGTGTGATGACGGAGTATTTAATTTTGAAGGTGGTTGCTATGCAAAAGCAATTGGCCTTAATAAAGAAAAAGAACAGGAAATTTATAGTGCCATAAAATTTGGAACTGTGCTTGAAAATGTAGTAATAGATGAAAATGGAACTCCAGATTATAATGATCGTAAATTTACTGAAAATACAAGAGCAGCTTACCCAATAGAACATATAGATAACATTGAAAGTAGTGGTGTTGGAAGTATTCCAAATAAAATTATATTTCTAACTGCAGATGCATTTGGAGTAATGCCTCCTATATCTAAACTAACAAAAGAGTCAGCTATGTACCATTTTATGTCTGGATATACAAGTAAAGTAGCAGGAACAGAGAGAGGGATAACAGAACCTAAAGCTACATTCTCAGCTTGTTTCGGAGAACCATTTATGCTTTTAGATCCGATAGTTTATGCCAAGTTACTTGGAGAGAGAATCGATAAATACAATGCAGAAGTATATCTTATAAATACAGGTTGGATAGGTGGAGCCTATGGCAAAGGTAAAAGAATTAACTTGTCTTATACACGAGCTATGGTTAAAGCAATTATGTTGGATAAGTTTAAAGATGTAGAATTTTATGAACATCCAATATTTAAGATTCTAATACCAGCTGAATGTCCTGAGGTTTCAAAGGACATACTTGATCCTAAAAATGTATGGGTTAATAAAGATGCATATGATAAGAAGGCATATGAATTAGCCGAAAAGTTTGAAGAAAATTTTAAGAGATTTAAGAATATATCAAGCGATATAATTAATGCAGGTCCACATAAAAATACAATCTAGTAGCTACAATGTAGTCCCAACAACGTTGGAACTACATTTTTTTTACAAATTTAAGAGCACCTTTGCAATTTGTAAATGTTAAATGTAGTTATTGTTTTTATAAATAAATATATCTATAGAAGATAGTAATTATAATGTAATGTTTATAAGAAACGGCATGTTGGAATAAATTATATTATTGTTTAATATTTTAACATTTATACCAGGATAGTATTGTAAATAGAATTAATTTAATATAAGATAAGAAATGTAAAATATAACAATATAGGAGGAAGAAAAAATAATGGATGTACGTGAAAATGAAGTGCAAAAGTTAGATGTAAAGAAGAATATCGAAAAGCTAAATACATCAGAACTAATGGTACAATGCCTTGAAAGCGAAGGGGTTAAGTATATATTTGGAATACCAGGAGAGGAAAATCTTACATTCTTACATGCACTCAAGGGCTCTAAAATTAAGTTTATTACAACTCGTCATGAACAAGGAGCAGCTTTTATGGCAGATGTTTATGGACGGTTAACGGGTACTCCTGGAGTATGTCTCTCAACTCTTGGTCCAGGAGCAACAAATTTAATGACTGGGGTTGCTGATGCTAATATGGATGGTGCCCCTTTGGTAGCTATTACAGGACAAGCTGGAACTGACAGAATGCATCTTGTATCTCATCAACATTTAGATCTAATTTCAATGTTTGCACCAATTACTAAATGGAACAAACAGATTGTAAGACCAGATACAGCACCAGAAATTATAAGGAAGGCTTTTAAACTGGCTATAGGTGAAAAACCAGGGGCTGTCCATATAGATTTACCAGAAAATATAGCCTCAATGGCAGTACTAGGAAGACCACTTGCACATGGAGATACTGAAAAAAGTTATGCCACATATACAAGCATTAAAAGAGCAGCAGATGCTATAAGTAATGCTAAAAACCCAGTTATTATTGCTGGTAATGGGATAATACGTTCAAAAGCTAGTAAAGCACTGACAGAAATGGTGGAAAAGCTGAGAATTCCTGTAGCTAATACCTTTATGGCAAAAGGAGTTGTTTCATATAAAAATCCGTTGTCTTTGTGGAGTATTGGACTCGCACAACGGGACTATGTAAATCGTTTTTTTGAAAAAGTAGATTTAGTAATTGCTGTAGGATATGATATAGTTGAATATGATCCTAAAAAATGGAACAAGAATGAAAATATTAAAATCATTCATATTGCAGAGGAAAATGCTGAAGTTAATAAATGCTATATACCCGAAGTAGAGGTTATCGGTGATATATCATATTCTATTAATGAAATAAGTGCACTTGCTCATAGGGTATTGGAACCAGTGGTTGCTCTACATATAAAAACAAAGATGGAAGCTAATTATGAATCTTATGCAAATGATTTTAGCTACCCAATGAAACCGCAAAAGATATTGTATGATTTAAGGAAGGTAATGGGTGATGATGATATTGTTATTTCTGATGTTGGTGCTCATAAGATGTGGATCGCAAGGCATTATAGAGCTGTAAAGCCAAATACTTGCCTAATATCGAATGGATTTGCATCGATGGGAATTGCAGTACCTGGAGCAGTGGCAGCAAAACTCGTCAATCCTCAAAGAAAAGTTGTAGCAGTAACTGGTGATGGTGGGTTTATGATGAATAGTCAGGAAATAGAAACTGCGCTAAGAATAAAAACACCTTTTGTGACGTTGATATTTAATGATGCATGTTATGGACTTATAAAATGGAAGCAACAGGATAGGTATGGTGAGGACATGAATGTACGATTTACAAATCCGGACTTTGTTATGTATGCAGAGGCTATGGGGGCAAAAGGATACAGAATAACAAAAGCAGAGGACTTAATACCGACATTAAAAGAAGCACTTGCTCAAAACATTCCTGCTATTATAGATTGTCCCGTAGATTACAGTGAAAATGTTAAATTAACAAATGCATTAAACAAGTTAGTATAGATAATATAATTAACTATTTGAGCCTACCCAACAAGTTTATATTTGTTAACGTACAATGGAGAGTTATGAGCGAAGCGAATCTGATAAAAAATAAGTAATCAAACATGTGAAGGCTACATTCCTTTTAATATAAGTTAAAGGAATATAGCCTTTTAGCTTTTTTAATATATTTTAAAACACCAAGAGCCTCACCAATTCCAATGGGTCTGCTACTAAAACTTCTACATTATGTAGAAGTAAACCATATATAACATTAAATGACGTATAACGCTATTTTTTTCAATACTTTAATAATGAAGGTGCTTTTAAGTACAAAAAAAGCCATTTTACGACATAATACTTGTAAAGACTAGGCATTTATGGTATAATTAATTTGTAATTAGGTCTAATTTATTAATATCAATAAAGATTTATATTTTAATACACAGGTCTAGTTAACTGATATATCCACTATGGTTATAATATTATTACAAAAGTAAATGGAGGTTTTTTATTATGGAAATGAAAATTAATTCTAATTTTATAGGTCTTGAAGCTCAAGAGGTTGAAAGTATAAATGGCGGATCAAATTTGTTCCAAGTTGGTTTGGGCGTTGTAGGAACTGGAATCGCAGTAGCAGCTTTAGTTGCTGCACCAGAAATTACTCTTCCTGTAACAGCGGCTTACTATTACGGTATAGGAGTAGCAGGGAATACTATTTATAATGGTATAAAATAAACAATATATTACAAAGATTAAATTAAATTATTTAATTAGATTTGTGTATTAAAATATAAAGTTTTATACTATATAATATCAAAGTGGTCTTACATAATGTAATAAAGCTATAAAAATATAACGTTATTTATTAGGAGTGTGTGTATATGATAAAAAAAACAGTCCCCTTAATTTTCAGCTTATCCTTAATTACAATTGTATTTAATATTTTATTAATTATAGACTTTGTTATTAAGAACTATGCAGGTAATAGCGATTTTAGCTCTTTAGTAATAGTCCTTACTTTAGCGTCTGCACAACTAATATTTCTTAGTCGTTCAGTTTATAAAAATAATGTTACAAATGGTGCAAAAAGTATCAAAAAATTAACTAATGTAATCTTATTTATTAATTGGTTAGATTTGATGTTTGTAGTTTTTGCTTTTATAGAAGGTATAAATGCACAGCAAAATCCCTTTACCAATATCAATGTGATTATTCCATGGACAATCATTACCTTGGTAGTTATTTCAATAAGATATATTCATTCTAAGCAAGTGGAATAGTGAACAGAACACAGTATGGATAATTAGTTAATGATAACATTATGAAAGCAGCCTAATATAGGTGCTTTTTTTGTTTTATATCAAGAAAAATAGTTGCAAGGTTTTTATATTTGCAAATTAACTCAATTAAATATTATGCTCATAATCAAAAGTTATTTGAAATATGTTTCAAACCCATTATTTAAAATATATGAACCGTTTGGAACTTGAATTGCCACCAAGCATATATTTAAGCAATCAACACATGATCCCATTGCGTTTATTAAACAGAGTAAAATAGTGAAACTATTCAGCCACCCTAAAATATTAAGAATAAAGGGAAATATAATCGATAATAAAATCAATGGCATAATAGAAATAATTAAAAATCTACCTTTTTTGATTTTTTCGGTAGTAAAAACAAATCCGTAAAACATATTAATACCCCAATATGTTTTGTCTGATTTTAATACATTAGGTATAAAACAAGCATGGAGAAATTCATGTAGTGCCATGAATATAAAAAATATAACAACATATATCAGTGTAAATAAGGTTAATGTGAAAGAAAAGCTAAAGTCTTGTTTACTGTTCACAAATTCTTTCAATGGAGGATATAAATAAAATGCAATAAACATAGAAATAGCACCATTTATAAACATAAATGGTAGTGAGAGTAAAGTCGTTATACCTAAATTAGATGGTTCTTTAAGCTTTGTCCACCTCGCAGCTATTAGTTTGTTGCTTAATTCTTTATCAGTAGGTGGTATTTTTTTCGCATATCTCATCAATCAAACTCCTTTCATAAAATATAAATAGTTTTTGTTGCATAATAAATTACTATCCTAATATTAAATTTTTAAAACTTAAATAAATGTTTTTGTGGAAACAAACCAAATCCTCCTCCAGTATGAATGAACAGGATATTTCTACAGTCTTTAAATGTCCCTTTTTTAATCTCTTGTACCAAGCCATACATTGCTTTACCCGTATAAACAGGATCTAAAATGATTCCTTCTAATTTTGCAAAATCATAAATAAATTGAAGTTCTTCTGGGCTACTAAGTGCATATCCTCTACCAACATATCCATCTATAATATTAATTTCATCTTTTGAAATTTCTAAATCTATATCGAGGTACTGCATACTTTCATTCAATATTTTATAAATTTTATTTTTGAAGTGTTTAGCGTCATCACAAATATTTATACCATAGATATCTCCAGTATACTTTAGTGTTTTACTTGCTAGTAGTAGTCCAGAATGAGTTCCACCAGAGCCTACTGGCAGTACTATCCTATCAAACTGTACGTCCATTTCCTTTTCCTGAAAAATAATTTCCTCCATAGCATTATAGTATCCAAAACTGCCAATTCCATTAGAAGCGCCTTCTGGTATTATATAAGGTTTAAAACCCTGTTCCTCTAACTCTGCCTTGATATGTTCCATAATCCCAATCTTATCATTATTATATTGTTCTGAATTAATAAAATAAATCTTTGCGCCTAAAAGTTTATCTATAAACAAATTGCCATCTAATTCAGTTTCTTCATCGCCATTTAAAACAAGAACCGATTTTAAACCAAGTCTTGAAGCCACTGCCGCTGTGGCCCTACAGTGATTAGATTGAATTCCACCACAAGTAATAAGTACATTACAGCCTTGATTAAGAGCTTCTTTTACAGAAAATTCAAGTTTCCTTATTTTATTGCCAGATACTTCTGTTCCAGTTTGATCATCTCTTTTGATATATATATTGGGCCCATTTATTTTTTGAGATAACCTTTCTAGTTTTTCTATTTTTGTAGGTAAGTTTGCAAAAGTTATTTTCTCTGGAATTTTAATCATTTAATTACCCCCTTAATTTTATTATTTAGCAGAATACTTTACAATGTTCTTTTAAAATAATATTTGTTTAATTGTACTATAATTTCCATAAATTTTATATATAAATTAAAATAGACTTCGTTAACTATTGTTGAAAGGCTTATAAGTAATTTGAAAGATATGATAGATAATAATGCTATGAAAGAAGCAGAAAAAAAGAATTATTGTAAATGTTATGAAATGTCTATAGAATAATTTAAATAAAGATGCATTAATCAATATTAACAACTATAAAGGAAAAATATTATTGCTTTCAGCTGAAAATGACAATTATTGGCCAAGTAAAAAGATGAGTAATATACTATTTAAAAATAGTAATAACAAAGATAATATAAATCATATTGTTTTAGAATTAGAGGGGCATAACAAAAAAAACTAGGTCAGTTTGCGAATAATGAGCGAAGTAAATTTGCTACTAATTTAGGGTAATAATGGTATAATCAAATAAATCATTTATGTCGCAACAGTAAAAAAATTATGAAGTAGCGTAAATTTTATTAATAATGGGGGATTATTTTATGAAAATAGCGGTTTTGTCCGATATTCATGGTAATGGAATAGCATTAAGTTATGCAATAAAAGATTTTAAAAATTTAGGTATTAATAAAATCATCATTTTAGGCGATGTGGTAATGAAAGGACCAATGCCTTCACAGGTTATGGAACTATTAAATGATAAGAGTCTAGAGATTTTAGCATGGATTAAAGGTAATACAGATATGTGGTTTGAAGAGATTTCTGAGACCTGGATGAATTCATCAGTTAAAGAACGACAACTGTATTTATATTATAAATATGCTGAGGACAATTTAAAAAAGGAACAAATATTATTTATTAAAAATTTGCCATTGGAGTATTCATTGTTACTGAATGAATTTAAAATACTTTGTGTTCATGGAACACCAAAGTCTATAGTTGAAGCAATTGATGATAGTGTTTCAGAAGATGAAATTAGAAAAGCAATAAATGGCGTTAGTGAACAAGTGATTTTATGCGGTCATTCTCATACTTGTTTTATAGGGGAAGTGAATAATAAAAAGATATTTAATGTGGGAAGCATCGGTAATTCACTTGATGGAGATAATAGAATATCCTATGGTATTTTAGATATTTCAAAAAAAGAAATTAAATGTACAAACAGAAGGATTGAATATCCAATAAATGAAATTATCGATATATCAATTAAAAATAAGTTTCCTCTTTTAGATGAATATAAGAGCGTTATTTTGACAGCTTGTATGAATTTAAAACAATAGTTAATATGTCGCAATTTTCTTTTGCAAAGTATAGTATTTAACACTATTATTTATTTTACAATGATTAAGTAAAGGCTGAGTTTTACATAAAAGTAAACTCAGCCTTTTCTTTTTTTAAAATCAGATATTTATGATACTTCTTCTAAATTTGGGGTAATTTCTCCACGAATTTCTGCAGCAGTATGTATCTTATAATTTTTAAACATAATAGACCCTATGTAACCGCTGAAAATACTAACTATAATACAACATAAGGCTGTTATTAACACTTTAGAAGCTGGATTATATGCAAACATTACTGCGAACCCTGCTATAGGGGTTGCTGTTCCTGGAGAATTATTTACAAGTCCCATTAATGCAATTATTACTCCACATAAAGAACCACCTATAAAATTAGTAACATAAACTGGTATGGGGTTTGCGGTGACTATATCAGCTTGTGTTAGAGGCTCTATAGCTACTGAAATTGTATCTTTTTTACTTCCAAATTTCATTTTCGTAAATAATACGAAATTCATAAAGGATGAACCAAATACTGATAATGCGCCTATAGCCATAGGTGCGCCAGTAAGCCCAAGCATTGCGGTTAAAGCCATTGAACTAAGAGGTGCAGTGGCAACAACGGTTATTGTTCCTCCAAGTACTATACCCATTATTATTGGGCTAGTACTTGACGCAGATGTTAAAATTCTACCAATGTTTAATAGTGTGGAATTTACTATTGGAGTCATACAACTTCCTATAAATCTAGTTAATGGAGCTGCAAAAACAATTATAACTATTAAGTCTAAGCCTCCTGGTAATTTCTTTTCTAGATATTTAACTACAAATGACATGAGGTATCCAGCTATAAATCCGGGTAAGATACCAAGACCAGAACAAGATAGTCCAATCAATACTGCATATATTGGTGAAACACCAAGAGCTAGAGGTACAAGTATTGCAGCGGCTACTCCTCCTAAACTACCATTAGATAAACCAACTTGTTTTAAAAATCCTATGTTTAATACATCACCAAAAAATGCAGAGTGAAAAGCTTCAACTAGAAAGCTTGCACAGGCAGCACTTGCTAGTGCACCCATTGCTTTCATTCCTTGAGGTGCTTTGTAACTAAAAAGTGTAAATAAAGCTAATACGAATAATAAAAGACCAGTTCCTAATAAAATATTCATTGCTGTTCCTCCTTATAATTCACAATTTATTTTTTTGAAAATACCTTATCTTTAAGTGCTAGACCAGTTTTAGTAACAGCAAGGCCACCAAGAGCTGTTTCTCTTAAGGAAGCTGGTAATTCTATACCAATTTTATACATTGCAGATAATGTATCATCAAATGGTATTTTTGAAGAAACACCAGCCATAACTAAATCAGCGGTAGAAAGTGCACTAATTGCACCAGCTACATTCCTTTTTGCACAAGGAATTTCAACTAGTCCAGCAACTGGATCACAAACAAGTCCTAATACATTTTTAAACACGATGGCACCAGCATTTAAGCTCATCTCTGGTGTTCCTCCCATCATTTCCACAACTGCAGCTGAGGCCATAGCAGCGGCCGATCCACACTCTGACTGACAACCACCTTCTGCACCTGCAAAGGTGGCATTCATTCCAATAATCATACCAACTGCAGAAGCTGCAAATAATCCTTCCATCATTTCATTTGTACTTTTTCCAAGCTTTTCACCAGCAGTTAATATTACGGCTGGAAGTATCCCACAGGATCCAGCTGTTGGACATGCTACTATTCTACCCATGGAACCATTAACTTCTGAAGAAGATAGTGCCATAGCCATAGCTTTTACAGCGGTGTCTCCTAAAAGTGATTTACCGGATTCTAAATATTTTTGCAGCTTATAAGCATCCCCACCTATAAGGCCACTTAATGAATAAACTTCTTTTTCTCTTCCAGACGTAGCACCGCACCTCATTACATCAAGAGTCTCTTTCATATGTAGAAATAATTCTTCTCGCGTGCTATCCTTTTGCTTCATTTCAAGATTTATTGCATATTCACTTAATTTTATATTTTCTGTTTTACATATTTCGATAAGTTCACTAGCTGACTTTGCTATCATTATGTTTTCTCCTTGTTTCTGGATTAATAACTATTACTTTGTTTATTCCAGTAATTTTTTTAATGTTTTTTACTAAAGAATCAGGAATAATACTATCTACTTCAAAGGTCATAGTTGCAGATTTCCCCTTTTCGCCTCTAACAAGTTTTAAAAAAGCAATATTGATTTTATCCCCATAAATAAGGTCTGACACTTTTGCTACTGTTCCTGGAATGTCATCATGGCAAGTTATAATAGTAGAATTTACACCGGTTATAAGAACACTATTTCCGTTTATTTCATTTATTTCTACATTACCGCCACCAATAGACGAACCCATTATTTCAAAATAATTATTATTAATATCTGTTATTAAAAATTTAACTGTATTTGGATGTACTTGGCCAAGATCATACTCAATAAATTTTATTTTTAAGCCTTTACTTTCAGCAATTGAAATAGAATTTCTAAGATCATCATCACTTGGTTCCATTCCAAGTATGCCAGCAACTAGTGCTCTATCAGTTCCATGGCCTTTATAAGTTTTACCAAAAGACCCATGAAGTAAGAATGTAACCTCTTTTATATCAGCTCCAACAATAGTTTTTGCTATTTTACCAAGTCTAGCAGCACCAGCTGTATGAGAAGATGATGGACCGACCATTATAGGACCTAGAATATCAAAGACACCGAAATTTTTCATGTTAAGTAGTTCTCCTTTCCAAAATATAATATAATTTATATTTTTAAACTTGTTATACTTTTGAAGCTTATTTACTAAATCAAACAAGTAACCGTTTTCTTTTACTTTATTTTAAAGCCATAATGATAATGAACCTGACTTTACGTTTTTATTATAGAATCAATATTTCAAAAAAAATCAGTTAACATCAAAAAAAATATCTAATGATCTAAATATTTTTAATATTAAGATCATTAGATATTTGGGAAACACTAAAATTTTTGGCCCATTTCACAATTAAGTAAAATTCCCTCGAAAAATTTGTTTACGGATATTTTTCCACCAGATTTTTTAATTCCTTTTATATGATCCATTTCAGCTTTTACACTTGAAAAATTGAAAAGCACATTTGAATAAGTATAAAAGGTTTCATTCATAGTATCTTCAATCCCCAAGTTTGCAATATTCTTAAGGCCATCTTTAATCGCGCGTCTAATCCTTTGTTTTACAATTTCGGGATTGTCCCCAAAACAACTAAAAAGTTTCTCTAAATTACAATCAGAAAAAGATTGTTTGTTTTCAATAAGGTAGGTACATATTTTGATTATATCGGTAGTTCCCTTTTCACCAAGCATTCCAAGCATACTTAAAATTTGTTTTATTTCCTTTATGTTGCCATTTATATCCGCATCTGGCTGTACAGAATTTTTTAACATTTTTTTAATATTAGACAACATCATTCGCATTTCAATATTTTCTGCAACTTTTGATGTAACTTTTTCTACTTCGATTTTATTTATGGGTTTCTTTATAAAAAACTCTATTCCTGATTTGTATGAATCTTCAACAAGCGTTTTATCTAAAACCTGGGATATCATGACAAAACAAATATTTGGTCTTAAATTTTTAAGTTCACGTACAAGAGTATTTCCGTCCATTTTAGGCATAAGAAGATCTACAAGCACAATATCAGGGTTTAATAAAAGTATTTGATTAAAGGCTGTTTCTCCATCGTTTGAACTACCTATAACTTCAAATGAATTATTTTCTTCTATAATATTGGTAAGTATTCTTACTATACTTATATCATCATCAACTATATAGTATCGCATACAGATACTCCTTCCATTTTATCTTGTTTTATTTTTATAACAAATTCAGTTCCTTTTCCTGTAATGGAATGAACATCTATAGTACCCGAAAAAACATCATTAACAATACCGTTTACATGGGCAAGCCCTATACCTCTACAAATATCACCAGTTTCTCCGTTAAATTTAGTTGAGAATCCAGGATTGAATATATATTCAATATCTTTTTCTTTTATGCCTTTACCATTATCAGATATAATAAAAATACACTCTTCTTGGCTTTTCGAAATTAAAATTTTAACATATCCATTTTTTGTTTTATCCATAGCCTCTATACTATTATAAATAAGGTTTCGTAATATACAAACCAGATAAAAATGCTCCACTACATTAAAATTATTCTTTATTTCAAATTTTAGGGTTACATTAGGATTATTTCTTTTTATATATTCCATTACATCCATTCCAATAATATTTACAATATCTTTAATATCCATTTTAACATTATCCGTTTTTTCACCAACCATTTCTTCTAAACCTTTTATGACGCTTATATAATCTTTTTTTATTTCATGCACGTCTTTTGCTATATCAAGAGAAAGGTTTTTTAGTTCAGAAGGATACTTTTGCTGCGATATTGTTTTGTAAAGTAGATATGCTTTTTTCATAACATCTTCAATATCTGAATTATTTTTGTTCATAAAATATATTTCACTTTTAATACTTGAAGTCATTAAAATTAATTTTCTATATCTTTCTTCATGTTCCTCTTTTATTAGTAAAGACTTATAATGTTTTATTAGTAATATTATACACACTGAAATTATAGCTCTTACAAAGGCTATAATTACTAGATCTTGAAACATTAGATAACTATATCCTCTAAAATGAATCATTGTACTTATTTCTATGATATTTGATAACAAATCACATAAAAATGCACAAAAAAATAAGTATGTAATGCCTTTCTTTTTCTTTTTC
This sequence comes from Clostridium estertheticum subsp. estertheticum, assembly GCF_001877035.1. Taxonomy (NCBI): domain Bacteria; kingdom Bacillati; phylum Bacillota; class Clostridia; order Eubacteriales; family Clostridiaceae; genus Clostridium; species Clostridium estertheticum. The sequence continues at coordinate 784,090 of NZ_CP015756.1, forward strand.
TTTTTCCAATACAATAAATAAAACAATATACCATATGAAAAATAAAACAAAACATCTGTCTCTATAAACCTAATAGTAATATGAAAATTGTTAGTGCTGAAATATAAAAACATTCCCTTATAAAGTGAATAAATGATCCCAGTTGCAAAAAGAATTTCAATAGGATTAATTTGTTTATAAAAATAAAGAAAAACAGGTAATATAGCAACAGAAAGGGCTATTATAAATCCTGGCGCAAAAATATTTATATTAACTTGAGAAGCCAATGCAACCACTATAGCAATAATAAAAATAGATTTTATTTTTTTCATTTTATTAAATATTTCTCAAAATTAGACTTATCTTATTTTTCATAATATTTTGCTCCTCAAAATTTCATATTTTAAATTTATTATATCAACTGTGTGGCTTAATATATTGATTAGTTATAGCTGTTTCTTGTTGTGTTTCATTATAATAAGCACTTTAGATGTTTCGGTTTGCTGATTAACTTTTTTGTTAATTTTATTATAATGAATTTGTGCTACATTGTTATATTTTTTATTAGATGATTGCTTAAGAAGAGCAACATTATGATTTAATTTATGGCTCCTTAATATCGGGATAGAAAAACATGTTATTATGGTGACTGCTACCAATAGAGTAGTAAGGCGCCTTTTCTTAATATTTAACTTTTGAATATTATTAATTGAAGAAGTTTGATAAATCTCTAAACTCTCATACATATCATGACTACAATAATGACAATAAGGTTCATTTTCATCTACTTCATTAGCACAATTTTTGCATATAATCATTTTAAGCCTCCACTTTTCGTAATTTAATTTATTTTTTTTAATATAGCATAGAAAAACATAATTAAAATCTAATTGTACATTAGATACATTATATTATTACTTTCGCTAATTATTTCCTAGAATTAAAAAATACTTTTAAATAATAAATTCACTCCTAAAAAGTGTCCTAAAGGACATAAATTCAATGTACTATATTTACAATATAGCATACGAAACAATACATTCAAGTACACAATAAGAAAAAGGCTTTAGTTCAACCCACTATAAGCCCTTATATATCAACGCTTTATACTGTTTTTACTAATGTATGATTTTATTCGAAATTGTACATTATTTGTGACGTAATTTATGAATATTATAAAACTTCATGTATTATAAACTAACATTAACTAGCTGTTTGCTTTTCCTGAAATATGTTCTATACAAATTTTTATTACCTTAGTTGCTTTACTTGCCCTCTTAATATACTCTTTTCCTTGTTCAATAAAATCTGGCGAATACTTACTTAACGTTTCTATAAGAGCCATATTTTTTTCATCATCAAAAACTTCACTTGCCCTTCCAAATACAATTATGCTCTCATATTTTGTACTAAACTCGTCTGGTAAAACACAAGTTTTTCCAACTACACAAAAAGATACTTTATCGTTATTTAGTATATTATCTAATTTATGTCCTTTAGTAGCACCATGAAAATATATTGAATCATTTGAAAAAATATAACTTATTGGTACACCATAAGGATAACCATTTTCACTTATAGTTGATAGAATACCGCAACTATTATTTTTTAAGATTTCAATAACCTCATCTTTTTTGAGTTCTCTATCTTTTCTTCGCATTTCTCTAAACATAATAATCACTCCTTATTCAGTATATAATGCCATTTTATATTATTTATGGAATTATTATCTTTTATTTTTTATCTTTTTCTTTTTTGGTTCTGGTAATTCTTCATACATAGTTACTACCATTTGTTTTAACATCTCACTATTATCGGCAATATCTACATGCAACATTGGCTTTGCACCATCGTATGGACTTTCTGAAATGCTATCAGGCATATAATGTTTGCTTGCTTGAGTAATTTTTGCCATAAAGCCTGTTCCGTAGATTCCACCAAATATTCTACCTTTATAATAAAACAAGTAACCACCCATCATAGGTATAGATTTTATATCTTCCAATCCTTCTAATTGATCCATTATGTATAAAGCTAATTCTTTGTTTGCCATATTAACCCTCTTTCAATTTATGGTGTTGTTGTAAATAATTAATATGGTTAATTATACTATAATTAACATCAATTATACATATAAAATTGAAATAGGTATGTGTTAATAATACGATAAAAACTATTTAATAATAAGGTCAAAGTTAGAATTTTAAGTGCACATAATAATAGTAATGACGACATATAAGCATCATAACTATTAATTCAGACAAATAATCATCTCCTTAGTTAAATATGAATAATTTTAAATTCGTAGTTTATTCAAATTCTCAAATTCCAACTAATAATATATATTTAACTATAACATAATCCCTATAAATTGAATATATACAATGATTTTAAAATGAGTAATAGCATCAAAGAATTTTTTTCTTTATATTTGCTAATTATGATATAATTAAAATAACAATTACACCCTATTTTAGGAAAATTATTGTAAAATTATGGTGTTTAGCACTATAGCTTAATTTGAGGAGGCATAGAATGAAACCTCAATTAGGTGCAACGAAAATGACAGGTGAAAATGGAGCAGAACTTAAGGCAAAATGTAGAAGAGAGGCGCAGTTATGGAAACTGAAGTAGGAGAGTCAGCAATAAAACCAATAAGAAAGCATAAGAAAATTGTTTCAGGTATTACAATCTCTATATTTATTTTACTTATTATATACTTTGGGATGGCAATATATTTCATGAATCATTTTTATTTTGGTTCTGTAATAAATAATATTAATGTTTCGGGTAAAAGTGTAGAGGATGTAAATAAACAAATGGCATCTGAGATTCAAACATATAAGCTAAACATAAAAGAACGTGGCGGTAAAAGTGAACAGATTAGAGGAGCACAAATTGGCTTAAAGTATGATGCGAATGCTGATTTTAAGGTGCTTAAAGATAAACAGAATCCTTATAAATGGATCTGGGCGGTTTTTAATACGAAAGATTCTAAAATGATAGCAAAAGTTAAATATGATAAAGATTTATTAAAAGAGCAAGTGGGCAGGCTCTCTTGTTTTGATAGTAGTAAAGTAGTTGAACCTAAAAATGCTAGCTATAAATATACAGAGAAGGGTTATGTAATTGTCGATGAAATTATTGGAAACAAGGGAGATAAAGACATCTTATATAATTATGCCATAGATGCAGTGAGCACTGGCAAAACAATAATAGATTTAGAGTCAATTAATTACTATGTTAAGCCAAAGTATACTTCTAAATCTCTGAAGGTAGTTGCTACAAGGGACATGCTTAACAAATATGTATCTTCAAAGATTTCATATACGTTTGGGGAAGATAAGGAGATTTTAGATGGGACTACAATAAATAAGTGGTTTACAGTTGATGAGAATAATGAAATAACATTTAATGAAAAGTACGTTGAAAGCTATATGGACGTACTTGCTAGTAAATATAATACAGTTGCTAAGACGAGAAATTTTGTTTCATCATCAGGGAAGAAAATTAACATTGGTGGTGGTAGTTATGGCTGGTCAATTAATAAAGTTAAAGAAGCTAAAGATTTAATTTCAATGATAAAGGAAGGGAAGTCTATAGAAAAAGAACCAGCATATTATCAAACCGCATTAGCTCGGGGTAATAACGATGTTGGAAATACCTATGTAGAAATAGATCTTACAGGGCAACACTTATGGTTTTATAAAAACGGAAAACTAATAACACAAGGGGATGTTGTTACAGGGAATGGTGGATCTGATAAGACTAGAACACCAAGTGGAATTTATAAGATCGATTATAAAGAAACAAATGCAACTCTTGTAGGTGAAAACTATGCTTCTCCTGTGAAGTTTTGGATGCCTTTTAACAAAGGAATAGGAATTCATGATGCAAGTTGGCGAAGTAATTTTGGGGGAGGGTTGTATAAGACAGGTGGATCCCATGGTTGTGTAAATTCACCATATGAGGTGGCAAAAACAATATTTAATAATATAGAGGTAGGCACTCCAGTTGTTTGTTATTAATTTTAAATGTAGCTAGTAGTATCTTGTTTTATTATCAAAGCATTTGCGAAGTATAGCGGTAAGAGCTCTTATGGCGATCAAATGAATGTAATATTCCCGGGCACCAATGGTGTTGGTAAAACTTCAATGTATAAGTCAATATATTATAATGAAAATAAAGATTAAATCAATGTATATGATAATACAGAAAAATTTAAGCAAGTAATTGATTTAAGGGATGTTAATATAATTTGGAAAGATAAAAATATGCCAGGTTGGACAGATGATTTATTAGATGAGTAGCTATTAAATAAATTATATTTAATAGCTACTCTTTTATGGAAAAATACCATTTATATATAATATTATTTGTGTTTACTATAAAATAGTGGAGTAAGCATATCCTAAAAAAACACATATAAATATTATTAGACTTGATTTGATAAGGATCTTTTCAAAATATATAGGTAAAACGCAAAACAGTATATTTAATGACTATTATGAATATTTAATTCTTATTTTTTATAAATAAGAATAAATGGACTTTAAAGAATTATTGATAATAAAAAATGAAATTTAAATATGGAATAGAGGTTGTGATAATATGTTTACAGGGTTGGTGTTTATAATTAGTTTTATAGGTATAGTGGGATTAATAAAGTTGAGTACAAATAAATTTAGTAAGTATATAATTAGAAAAATTACTATTGACAATATTGACTTTAACTATATAGAAAAAATACAAATGAGATTTAGTAAAATAGTTATGTGTTTAGATCCAATTTTTTTAGTTTTGTTTATGTTTACTGAATCAATGACGATATCAGTTATTATGGCGATCATAAATATTCTACTTACAATCTCTATGGGTAGTTTTTCGAAATTAAAACGAGTATGAATAAATAAAGTCATATTAAAAAGGTTATTACATAAGAGTGAGCAGTTCACACTTGTGTTACATTCAGCGGAAAAAGTCCTCTAGAAAGATTTCTCCTAAAGGACTTTATTTTGATTTGGTCTTAAACTAAATTAAAATTTTATTCTCTTATCCAAGAAAAAGCGTACTCCATATTCTCAGACAACTTTAGCTCCGGCTTAGATGTCGTATTAAAATGACCTTTAATACCTTTTTCTTTAAGCGAAAAATCAAAGTGAGCTGCGGCAATTCCCATATCTACGCTTTGGATATCGTAGGGGAATCTATCGCTATATCCAGGTTCTTTATATTCATAAAAATGGAAGTCACCATCTTTAAGAAGTATTCTCCACGGCTGTTTATTTGATGCTGATGGTGCTAATCGGACCATTTCTAGTGGAAAGGCAAGACTACCGGCTTCTTCACTCGTAAGAGGAGACTTAAAATCATTTTTATAAAATAATTGATTCCAGTCTTTACGCTTGTCTGCTTGAATCATTATTCTCATTTCTATCTCTTTTTCATGCTTAGTGGCAGCGGCATATCCATAAGGTGTTATGATTGGGAATAGTTCTCCTTCTTTAATCTTCATAGCATCTGCAAAGCCTTCACGATCGAAGGTTCCTCCGAGCCAGCAAGTTCCAAGACCAAGATGTTCTAAATAAAGAACTACTGCTTCTAATTCATATCCCAATGCTTCGAGGGCCATTGGTTCTAATTTAATAGTCGTTCCGATGTATTGCTTTGAGCCTTTAATAACACCGTAAGTTCCAAGTTTTTCTTTGTTTTTTATGTCTTTGTCATCAAGATAGTGAAAATTTACTTTATTTCCAAATGGATTGTCCAAAGAATCAATAAAAGATTCAATAGCTTTTCTTTTAGTCGGTTCAATTTCTCTTCCCTTATAGTTTCTTACACTGTATCTTTTTTTTACTACATCTTCAATTGAAAAATCAACATTCATTTATTATACCTCTTGTAAAATATATTTAGGTTATTAAGGGCAACCCATAATCCTTTTTAATAATGCGGTATATCAATTGTGTTAAATTACATTGTATACAACTAACAATGGGTTGTCAATAAAAATAATACTCTTTTTTTATATTATTAATCTCTTCAATATCAGCATGTGTCTGTTTATAAAAACTTTTTCATTTCTTCAACATTTTGTTGCTCGAACTTTAATAACCTATTCGCTATATCTTTTATATCTTGAGTGGCATCTTTATATTGTTTAAGTCTTTTTGTAATATCAATGATCCCCATGGTACTACCTTGAATTAGCATTTCAGATATATGAGATGGGGTTTTATTTGTTAGTGTTTTAATATTAATCATTATATACGAAGTTATTTTAGTAAGAGTTCCTATGCCTTTAGATGACTCTTGTGTATCCTTAATTTTATTATTTGTTATATTAAATATTTCATTGTACTCTTTCAGTTGTGACTCCAAATTTTTTCTGTATGGTTCATCTTTTACAATATTAATTAATTCACTAATTGTACTTTTGCCCATTTCAGCATTTTGATAAATATAGTCTAAAAACTCAATGTTACTATTCATTAATATCACCTCATTAATATTATTTGCATAAAAAGAATATCTATCCATAATAAAGGTTTTATTTTTTATTTTGATATAAAGTTGGTAATTAGATGAATTGTAAACCAAACATATAAATTTGGTTGACAAAGTTTTGCTTTTGTTATATATTTTGATTATAGGGGGACTAATTAATGAATTATATAACAGATAAACTTATAAAAATTAAGGATAAAGGATTATATAGAGAACTTAGATACATTGATACAGCGCAATCACCTAGGGTTAAAATTGAAGGAAAAGATTTTATACTTCTAGGATCAAATAACTATTTAGGTCTTTGTGATGATTTTAGGTTAAAAAAAGCTGCTATTGATGCAATCAACAAATATGGTGTTGGGTCAGGTGGTTCTAGATTAACCACAGGAAGTTATGACCTACATAAACAATTAGAGGAAAAGATTGCATCATTTAAAGGGACGGAAGCAAGTTTAGTTTTTAATACTGGATATATGGCTAATGTGGGTATTATTTCAGCCTTGTGCGACGGTGGCTGGGTAATTTTTTCCGATAAATTAAATCATGCTAGTATTATTGATGGCTATCGGTTAAGTGGTGCAAAACTTATAAGGTACAAGCATTGTGATATGAATGATTTATTAAATAAAATAAATAAGTATAAAGGGAGTAACAATTTAATTGTAACAGATGGTGTATTTAGCATGGATGGGGATATTGCACCATTGCCAGAGATTGTGAAAATTGCAAAGAAATTTAACATGATGACAATGGTAGATGATGCACATGCTACCGGGATCTTAGGTAAAAATGGATCAGGTACAGCATCATATTTTGGTTTAGATAATGAAATTGATATTATTATGGGAACTTTAAGTAAAGCTGTTGCTTCAGAAGGCGGATATGTAGCCGGTAAAAAGGATTTAATTAATTATTTAATAAACTCTGCAAGGAGCTTTATTTATTCTACAGCTTTATCCCCTAGTACAATCGCAGTTTCTATAAAGGCACTAGAAATTATTGAAGAGGATGAGGAAAGAAGAGTTAAACTATTAAAAACCTCAAACTGGTTTCAAAACCAACTTAAAGTAGCAGGATTTAATGTAATGGAAACCAGAACCCCAATCATTCCCATATTAATTGGAGAAGTAGACAAGGCTGTTGAATTCAGCAAAATATTATTATCTCAAGGCGTATATGTACCAGCCATTCGACCACCCTCTGTACCACGAGGAACAAGTCGTTTAAGAATTTCTTTAATGGCAACACATTCAAAAGAAGATTTAGAAGAAGCATTGGTTAAAATTAAAGAAATAGGAAAAGAATTAAAGATTATTGGGGGCTTATTATGAATAGGCCCTATTTAATTATGCTACCTGGCTTTGGAATGAACAGTTGTGTTTGGAAAAGAATTAGTGAATTTTTATGGAAGGATTTTGAATTGATTTTTATTGAATGGGATAACATTGATTTATTAGACGGGTTTAAACAAAAAGTAATAAACATTATAGAAGAAAAACAACTTTCCTCTTTTTCCTTACTTGGATGGTCACTCGGATCTTTAGTAGCAGAGGAAATTGTTTTAGATAATTTGTGGAATATTAATAACTTAATTTTAATTGGAGGTACAAGCTCTTTTATTCAACATAAAGAAGAGGGGTACAATTTAGGGTGGAATAAAAGAATTGTAGAAAGAATGAAATCTCAGCTATATAAAAATCCGAAAGCAACACTCTTTAATTTTTATGACTCGTTGTTTTCAGATGAAGAAAAGAAAAAGGGATATAACACGCAATTTTTAAAGATAATGGAAGATAACATTAAAATTCAGTCAGTAGACTCTTTAGCACTGGAACTTGATTATTTAATTCAAAAAGATTTAAGAAATAAATTAGTAGATGTAAATATTCCTTTATTAATGATTCATGGTGAAGAAGATAGAATATGTCCAATAGAAGCTACTTTATATATTAAAAATATATTAACACACTCTAATATAGAAGTTATAAAGAGTGGGGGTCATATCCCATTTTTCACAAATCCTCATGATTGTTATTATTTCATATCAAAATTTATAAAAAAACACCTATAAGGGGAGAGAATTTATGATTGATAAAAAACAGTTAAAACTTCATTTTAGTAAAAATGCATCAAATTATGATGAATATGCTCACGTGCAAAAGGATATGAAAAATTCTTTAGTGAAATTTATGATGCAAAACAATAAAAATAACACAGAAGTTAAAAATATTTTAGAGATTGGTTGTGGAACGGGTTACTTAACATCTACTTTAATTGATCTTTTTCCGCATTCGCATATTACTGCTGTTGATATTGCGCCAGGAATGATTACTGAAATAAAGTCAAAAATTAAAAATGATTCTGTTGATTTTATTTGTGGTGATTTGGAAGAAATGAATTTTAATAATACTTACGATATTATTATTTCTAATGCCACCTTTCAATGGTTTAATCATATTCATGCAACAATAGAAAAATTATATGCTCTATTGAATCCAAAGGGTATCCTTTGCTTTTCTACATTTGGAAAACATACTTTTTGTGAATTAAATGAATGTTTTAAAAAAGTAAGGGAAGAACTGTCTATAAAGGAATCTGTATATTCAGGACAGTCTTTTTATAGTCTTAATGAATTATCTACATTATGTAAAGAGGCTACAAAAAATCAGAGGATTGATGATGTTTTAGTAGAAGGTAAAGAAAAATTTGAATATGAATATTTCAATAACTGTAATGATTTTTTCACTTCAATAAAAAAAACTGGTGCTAATAATAGTAATAAAGACAATAAATGTACTTCTCTAACTTTTATTAAAAAAGTAATCAAGTATTATAATGAAAATTTTTCTGAAAATAATAAAGTAAAAGCTACTTATCATTGCTTATTCCTTAAAATAACATCCATAACATTGTAGATTTTTTAGTATATTTAAATTGAATAAACATTCTCATTATGAATTTCAATAAAATTATTGAAAAAAAACTTAACGTTAATAATAAAAGTAATTGCTTTTTAACTAAACATTGCTTCAACTTTTACTATAAGTATGTCCTTATTCAATCATATAGAATATTAATACAAATTTCAAATATTTTAACATAATATTGTTTGATTTTAAATACATCCCAAACTTTATATGCTATACTGAAATTGTTTCTAAATCTTCATCAGCTACATCAGAGTTGGAAGGTACTCATATTTGTAAATAAAATTCAATTAAATAGTAAAGTAAGATAACTTTTATTCGATGTTAATATAAGAGTGTTAGTCCATACAAATATAGTATTAAATGCTAAATTAGGTATAAACATAGGCTTATTTCTGAGTGATTTTAAAGGGGGATATAATAAGATGAACAATATTAAGAAGATTTTAGCAATGAGTTTAATAGTAGCACAATTAAGTATACCAGCTTTAGCTGTTAATTTTACAGTACCCGAGTTTTCTATACTAATAGGATCTTCGGTTTATGAATTACAGTATGCTAATGATTCTAAAAATGCAAGTGCTATAAGTGAGGCTTTAGCAAATAGTGAAGGGGATATTTATATCCAAACAAGTAAGGGAACGTGGATTAGTAATTCTACTGGACTAGCGGTTGCGAAAAGCCTAATAGATAATATTACAATAACAAGCTTTAATGGTAAAGCTATTGAGAGTACAGATTTTGAAGATAAGGCAGCAATGTTAATGGGCTCAATAAAGTATAAAGTAAATGATGCAAATTCTATAGCATTTATAGGTTTAATACAAAGTGAGTCAAAAATAAACAATGTTAAAGCGGAAAATGCATTACTTTTAGCTAAAGGTATATTAAATGATGATATTTTTAAAAAATCATACCTTGAGGTTAAAAGTGATAAAGCAGCTACACTGATTGCTGATAAAAAATATAAGCAAGCTGCAGAGGCTTATGCTACATGTGTTAAGTATGGTATAAATATTGTAAATAATACGGGGTATATTAATGCTCTAAGTAAATATGCAGATTCAGAACTTGTAAAAAAAACAAATTTAAATGAAGAAGATATAACTAACTATTATAGTGTGGGTGATATAGATAATGATGGAACTCTTGAAGTTGCAGTATTTGAAAGAAATTTTTCTTCTGAGAAATATATTCCGAGTAATATACAATTATTTAAATATACTAATGGAGAATATAGTCTTTTTAGTAAAGTGCAAACTAAAGCAGAACGTTGTAATAGTATAAATATTTCAAAAGCTAAAGATGATATAAATGGAGTCTTTGTATCAGGCATTATGGGTATGCACAGCGGAGTGCAGTCTCTTTATATAATTAAAGATGGAAAACTTACTCCAGCGATAGATGATATATATTCACTTTATCCTTCTAAAATTAAAGATATTGATGGAGATGGATTACTAGAACTCTCTTCTTTAGAAAGGGATCCTAAGGATCCAGATTCTAGCGATGCAACGAGCTCTAAAATATTAACATGGTATAAATGGAATGGTGCAAGTGGTTTAACTACAGTAGAAAGTGGAAAAGCAAAATAGGTAATTGAAAGATGCTTAAATACATTGACTGTGGCAAATATAGATGAGAAGGCTGCATTCCTTTAATATAAATTAAAGGAATGCAGCTTTTTAGCTTTTTTTTATACATTTTGTTACTCGAAATAGATATTAATCCCTTTAATAAGTTAAATAGGATATAATGTTTATAAAAGTAAGTGCATGTTAAAAACGTACAAAAGGAACAGTTAGATAAAATTAGAAGTATAAAATAAGGTAACTTAGACAGAGAAAGCAGGGAGGAACCAACAGTGAATACAATTTTATTAGTAGAAGATGATTTGAGTATTATTGATGGTCTAGAGTTTTCACTCCGAAGGAATGGTTTTCATATTGCCTTAGCACGAACCGTAAGGGAAGGTTTTTTGATGCTTAGTGATAAGAAGTATGATTTGTTGCTACTCGATTTGACCTTACCTGATGGAAGCGGGTTTGACATCTGTAAGAAAGTACGGCAATCATCTGATGTACCCATTATATTTTTAACTGCTTCTGATGAAGAGGTCAATATTGTAATGGGTTTGGATATTGGTGGCGATGACTATATTACAAAACCTTTCAAATTGAATGAACTGATTTCGCGAATCAAAGCTTTGCTTCGCCGTTACCACATTCCTAGCCAAGAACCCATTGATTTGCAATCTAATGATATTACCATTAAGTTACTTGAAAGCCGAGTGTTTAAGGATTCCAAAGAAATAGAACTTACTAGTTTGGAGTATCGACTTCTGTGTCTGCTCATGCAAAACCCAAATATTGTGCTCACGAGAAACATTATTTTAGACAGGCTGTGGGATAGTAACGGCAACTTCATCGATGACAACACTCTATCCGTCTATGTACGAAGACTAAGAAGCAAAATTGAAGATAACGCTGAGAATCCGAAATTTTTATTGACATTACGCCGATTGGGATATAAGTGGAATGTGTTAAAGTGAGGCTATTTTATGAGAATTTTTATTAATCACAATATAAGGAAACTATTTTCAATGGTATCCATAATTCTTTTGTGTTCTATTTTAATAGCACAGGTCATGGTATATTTCATGACAAACCAATATAAAAAGGAGATTATTACACACGATTATGCCATTGCCGGATATTTATATCAACAGGATATAACAACAGACCATATTGTACCTGCCTTCACCAGTAAAAAAAGCATAGAAGATTATACTATTGGGCGGAAGCTTTTGCAGCCTACTGGGTATACAGAAAGTATAAATAACAAGCTTCTGCCTGAAATTCAAAGTTTCCATGAGAAATTCGAGATTCTGGCACTGATACTTTCTTTTGTCGTATCGCTGCTACTGCTTACAACATTATTTATTTTTTTCGTCTGGCAGGACAGAAAATTTGAAAAGGCCAGCGAGGATATCTTAAGTTTTATGTACGGTAATAAAGATATCCGCTTCAGCGACAATGAGGAAGGTATTGTATCTCAGCTTTTTTCCTCTATAAATGTGATGGCAACGTCTCTAACTGCCCATATAACAAAGGAAAAGCAGACAAAGGAGTTTCTAAAGAATACGATCTCTGACATATCACATCAGTTAAAAACACCATTGACTGCGCTAAAAATGTACAATGAAATTGTTCAGGAAGAAAACACAAACAACGTTGTTGTGGACAGCTTCAACATAAAAAGTTGTAATCAACTGGAAAGGATGGAATATCTAATTCAAAATCTTCTGAAATTATCGCGGCTAGATGCTGACGCCATAGAACTCGCCAAAAGCAACTGCCTTATGAAAGATTTGCTAGAAGGTGTCGTTATAGGTTTCTCCACCCGTGCAAAATCAGAGAACAAATCAATTATGCTAATGTGCAATAGCCATATTATGTTAAATTGCGACGGAGATTGGATACTGGAAGCTATCAGTAATATTATAAAAAATGCATTAGATCATACCGTTTCAAGAAATGAAGTTCAAATTCTATGCGACGAAACGCCTGTGTTAATTTGTATCACAATTAAAGACAACGGTAGTGGCATCCACCCAGAGGATATCCATTATATTTTCAAAAGATTTTATAGAAGCAGATTCTCCAAGGAGAAGGATGGTACTGGCATTGGACTTACCCTTGCGAAAGCCATTGTGGAAAAACATGGAGGCTCAATCACGGTGGAAAGCACGTTGAACCAGGGAACGACTTTTTATTTGACTTTTCCAAAGCTTACAAATCTGTAAGATAGAATACACCTATCAGTAAGATTAGCTTGTTATGCTAATAGTAAGATTTAGAACATCGTGCCCTATTGTTACGGATGGGATATGTTCAATAAATGATCTTAATAAATATTTAGAAGAGGTGTTTATATTGGATATTTTAATAGCCAAAAATTTAAGCAAAACTTATGGAAAAGGTGAAGTGAAAGTTGACGCACTGAAAGAGGTATCTTTTTCCGTTGCAAAAGGGGAATTTATCTCAATTGTTGGGCCATCCGGTTCAGGAAAAAGTACACTGCTGAATCTCCTTGGGGCATTGGACTCTCCAACCTCTGGAAATGTCTTGCTTGATGGCAAAGACATATCTACCATGAAGGAAAAGAATCTCTCTGTGTTCCGCAGACGCAACATTGGATTTATTTTTCAGGCATTCAATCTAATTCCCGAATTAAACGTAGAAGAGAACATTTTGTTGCCACTGCTACTTGACTACAAGAAACCGGATATGCAATATATTGGTGAACTTTTGGACATACTTGGGCTCTCCAGCAGGAAACACCACCTTCCAAACCAGCTTTCTGGAGGACAGCAACAGCGCGTAGCAATCGGGCGTGCTCTTTCAACTCGTCCCGCAATTATGCTGGCAGACGAACCCACGGGAAATCTTGATACAAAAAACAGCAAGGAGGTAATCAATCTTTTAAAGCTTTCTGTCAAAAGATATAATCAGACATTAATTATGATTACCCATAATTCGAGTTTTGCCTCCTTCTCGGATCGGGTACTAAACGTAGAGGATGGTATTGTATCCGAACTAGGGAGGGTTAAAAAATGAAAAACTATCTTGAGCTCGCACCAAAATACCTATCTGCCCATAAACGGAAAACGCGTCTGACCATCACTAGTGTTGCCATGGCGGTTGCACTGGTTGTTGGTATATTTTCTATGGTAGATGCATTGGTAAAATTTGAAAAAGCACAAGTGCTAAAGGATCAAGGTAACTACCATATTTTGATTCGAAATCCATCCCCAAGAGAGATTCAAGCTATTGGTAGTCGTATTGATGTACAAAATGCTGGAACCTGGAAAGACCTTGGTGAAGGAACCATCAACGGTGAGAATTGTGCCCTCACCTCTTTAGATGAAAATTTCGCGAAAAATATCAATTTTAATCTCAATAAAGGCCGTTACCCGACGTCTAAAAATGAAATTATGCTTGAAAAATGGTTTATGGAAAAATCTAAGCCTGCCCATAAAATCGGTGATACAATGACAATTACCTTACCAGGCAAAATAATTAAGAAGTTCACCATTAGCGGTATATACAATAACTGGGGTGCTACCAAAGCTGCTGCTATACCTGCTGTATTCGTGTCAACAAAAATGTCAGAACAGCTAAAACCGAAATCAAGCCAATATTTTGTTCTATTTAAAGATGGTGTAAATATTATAAAAGTTGAAGGAGAAATCAAGAAAACTTTGAATATAGTAGATGCTCGCATAGGACACAATGAAGGTCTTTTAGCCCTCATGATGCAAACCAAAAACAATAATGTGTTGAAGATGTATGCTGTTGGCGGCGTCCTATTTTTTCTTGTCCTTATTACAGGAGTTGTAATGATTTACAACACTTTCAACATTTCAGTAATGGAAAGAGTTCGTCAATTCGGGATTCTGAGATGTATAGGGGCGTCAGAGATACAAATAAAACGTTTGGTAAAAAGAGAAGGCTTATCCATAAGTTGGAGAGCAATCCCAATTGGCGTATTTGCTGGTATTCTGATAACCTTTATTTGTACCGCAATATTAAAATTTTACAATACCAAGCTTTATGGGGGCATTCCATTGATTAATTTCAGTGTATTCGGCATTGGCGCAGGTATTGTGATAGGGTTTCTGACAGTCTTTATTGCTTCGTTATTACCTGCGAAAAAAGCTGCAAAAGTTTCTCCTGTAAGTGCCTTGAGCGGAAGTATGGATAGTAAAATATCTCGAAAGACCAAGCAAGGCCTTCTAATGAAGATATTTCACGCTGAAATTGTTATTGGTATCAGCAACTCTGTTTACAAGAAGAAAACTCTTTTTCTGATATCCAGTTCTATTGCTCTAAGTATCATTATGTTTATGTGTTTTAGTGTTTTCGTCAATCCCACATTTTTGGGAATAAAAGCTCCGGAAGTCTATACGCCTGACGTTTCAATCACATCATCGCAAGGTATTGGCGAAAATATATACAAGAAACTGTCAACGCTTGGCAATGTAAAAAGGGTGTATGGAAGAATGTCAAACTATGTGGATGCTACGTTTGACGTTACAAGGCTGACGGGTACCTATAAAAAGGAAATGGGTCCCATCAAGACAGAAAGCAATGGCTTGATGGTTGCAAAGGAAAAATCATGGATTGTTTCCTACGACTCAATGCAAATGCAATGGGCAAAGAAATCATTAATGGCTGGAGGTATGGATGAAAATGAACTTAATACTCAGAATGGTATTGTTGCCGTTGTTAAAAATTATAGAAAAGGAGAATTAGCAGCAGACGCAAGTATGAAGGTTGGTGATGCTGTCTATATTAAAACCGCAACGTGGACTAAAGAATATAAAGTCATGGGAATCTTGAGTTCTGTGCCATATGAAAGCGAAAAACAGACATTAACCACATTTATCACCACCCAAAAGCAGTTTGCAAAGATCACTGGAGATATAACCTCTAACTATAAAACAATCGATATACAACTGAACAAAAAAAATCAAGAACAAACCATAAATGAAATAAAAGCGTTAGCCAAAAATTCGGTGACACTGCATGACAGTCGTCAGCTAAACGCAGAAGCAAGTAGCTCATTTATGACCATAGCAGTATTTATTTACGGATTTGTAGGTATAATTACATTCATCAGTATTCTAAATATTATAAATACGATGAATACCAACATCACATCCAAAACCAAGTATTTGGGAATTATGCGTGCAATAGGCATGTCTGACAGACAACTTACAAGAATGGCATTGGCAGAAGCTGTCGTCTATACGGCGAGCGGATGCGTCTTCGGATGCGCCATCGGTGTTCTATTACAGAAAAATCTGACTTCCTTTCTTATTTCTAACTGGCATTTTCCTGTATTACAAGTCGTCCTAATATTCATTATTTCCATTCTAACTGCAGCATTCTCAATCATCAGCCCATTAAGGAGAATAAAGGCTCGTGGAATTTCTGAAGTCATTGGATCGCTCTAACTGCTAAAAAGACTCATAAAGAAATAACAGAAACCTCCAATATTTCGTAGATAAACAGACGAAATATTGGAGGTTTTAACTTTAAATCATGCCCATTTTCAGAAGAACTGGTATTCATAACTTTCCTGCTAATTTAAGCCACTAACTAAGAAAAAGATTCAACCCCATACCCTTCTTTTAATAAAGTTTTAAGTCTATCTTTTTCATTACTAAATAATATAGCATCGTCTAAACACTCAATATATTAATATTTTAACATCTCTCACGTTGTAGATTTTTTAGTATATTTAAATTGAATAAACATTCTCATTATGGATTTTAATAAAATTATTGAAAAAAAACATAAAGACGTATAATTAAAAGAAAATACCTCAGCATACGATAAAAAACTTAACGTTAATAATAAAAGCCCTATTATTAAAGAGCTAATATTATAAGTATTTAATAATAATAGTAATTGCTTTTTAACTATTTGCTTTAACTTTTACTATAAGTATGTCTTTATCCAATTATATAGAATATTAATACAAATTTCAAATATTTAACATAAAAATATAAATTTTAAATAAATACTAAATTTTATATTGATACTATCATTATTTACTTTTGAATATATTAATTAGGGATTTGTTGCTTTTAGATATTTTTTTATCTAACTTTAATTAAAATAAACAGAGGTACCTTAATAAATGTATTGACAATCAGATTTAAAAAGCATACTATGATAAAGAAAGGTACCTACCTAATAAAGAAAAGGTACCTTATTAAAATACAAAGGAGATAGTTTATATGCATAATTCAATATCAGAAAAATTACTACAACAATTTCATTATTTTACAAATCTTATTCACAGAGGACGCCAACAACAATCTTTTGGAGCTCATGAGATCAACCTTGGTCGCGGTCAAGGACATTTATTAGGTGTATTAATTACAAACGATGGTTTAACACAGAAAGAATTAAGCACACAATTGCGTATACGTCCTACTTCGCTCGGAGAATTAGTTAGCAAATTGGAACAAAGTAATTATGTAGAACGTCGTGTAAATGAAAATGACAAGCGGGTTTCGAATGTTTATATTACAGAGGAAGGCCGAAAAATCGTAAATGAAATTATGAAAGAAAGGCAGGTAGTGGTTAACAATATGTTTATTTCTTTATCAGAAGATGAAAAACAACAGCTTTTAGCGCTGATGGGCAAGTTGATCACGACCATGGAAGAAAATATGGATGATAATGATAATGAGGAATATGAGAATAATAAAGATCAACGCATTGATAGAGGAAACGATTCTATCTGAATTATTGAAGGAAGGGTACTACAATTGTTATTTGTACCATTCTTACCCTAGAATTAAAAAGCATATAATAATGCGTTTAAAAAAAAGCACCCTGACGAATTTTTTTTAATTATACTTAAATTGGAGGTACAATAAATGGAACAAAATAAAGATTCATATTCATACTATTTCGAGGACGCACCTATACCAAAGGCTATTGTACATATGGCAGTTCCCATGATGCTAGGAATGTCTATTAATATGCTTTATAGTATTATTGATGCATTTTTTATTGGAAAGCTCAATAATACAGCAATGATGACTGCAGTTACATTAGCCTTGCCATTTACAACTATATTAATGGCAATCGGGAATGTTTTTGGTACAGGTGGTGGCACCTATATTTCTAGATTATTAGGTGAGAAAGATTTAGGAGATGCAAAAAAAATCTCATCTGTTTCTTTTTATCTGAGTCTATTATCTGGATTTATATTTATGTTACTTGCTATTCCATTGCTTCATCCTATTTTGCAAATATTAGGAGCAAGAGGTGATACTGTTTCGTTTACTCAAAGCTATATTATGGTTTTTATCATTGGAAGTCCATTTGTAATTGCTAATTTTACATTAGAACAAATAGTTCGGGCGGAGGGTGCTTCAACAATTTCAATGAATGGTATGATTCTCAGCGTTATAATAAATGTTATTTTGGATCCAATTTTAATTTTTACATGTAATTTAGGCATCGCAGGCGCTGCACTTGGTACAATTATTGGTAATTTAGGTGCAGTGTTATATTATGTGTATTATCTTAGAAATAAAAGTGCAACTCTAACCATCTCCTTAAAGACATTTAAACCAACCATTACTATATGTAGTAACATTTTTAAAATTGGTATAACGGCTTTTTTGTTGGACGGCTTCTTAATGGTATCCAGTCTCTTATTAAACAATTTTTCCGCACGTTATGGCGATTATGCTGTCGCTGGCTTTGGAATTTCGCTGCGACTTGTTCAACTTTCAGAATTCATTGGTATGGGTTTATATATGGGGGTTGTTCCATTAATTGCCTATGCGTATACTGCTAAGAATATAAAACGAATGAAGAAAGTTATTAATACTACAACAACATATATTTTAATACTAACTATATTTATTTCACTTATAATTTTTATTTTTCGAAACCCAATATACCATTTATTTAGTAGAGATGTTAATGTAATAAACACTGGTATATACATTTTGATGGCTATGCTCATTTCATCATTGTTTGCTGCAATTACTGGTATTATTACAGCTATATTCCAAGCAATTGGAAGAGCTAAAGAGGCAACCATAATGTCTATAGCACAGGGAATATTATTAATTCCCATTATGGTTTCAGGAAATTATATTTTCGGGTTACATGGACTTATATGGTCAATGACTGTGACTGAAGTATTAACTTGCCTATTAGGATTATGCTTATGGATTAAGTTTAATCGTGATACTACTAAAATAGACTCAGATTTAGATAATTAATAATTGTTTATAATATAATCAATCCTTAGTTATACTATAATAACCATGTAATATAATTAAAACTGTGTTGTATTCTTATTTTTTCACTAATCCAATCCATTTTACAAATTTGAGTTTATTTTATTATAAATTCAAAAATTGAAAACACCAAAGCAAGTATCGCAACCAATAAATGACCTTGAGCAACCTCTTTATTTTTCTTCGAATACTGAATGGCTTGAATTAACATTGACACACCCAACAATGGAACAAATACATCTGTTTCAATTTTCCAAACACCTAAAATCTGCGTACATACAAATATTATTATACTTATAGACCAAATATTGCTAAGTACAGACAGCACTTTTTCATCTGTCTGTTTTTTACTCCATTGTTTTTTACTCCAGCTACCATTGCTAAGTACAGACAGCACTTTTTCATCTGTTTGTTTTTCACTCCATCTACCTCTCACTTTTCCCATTGTACCTCCAAATACGATTAATTATTATTTTATTAGCTAAGACGTAATAAATTACAATCACGACTAACAATATATATTTGATTATACCATAATTACCATAATTTTAGTATATTTACAATTCTTTTAAAATGGATAATAGCCTCAAAGTGAAAGTAATTCAATTGATATTGTGTTACATTCAAAATATCAACACACACTAAATATAATCTCACCATTAATTAGATAGAGAGACTAGTGACGACATATTTTCCGAGTTGATTTTGAACTTCAGAATTACTGTCGGTGTGATTCAGTGAAATGTTGGCTGGCCACCTATTACTATAACAAGAGGTAGAGTATTTGATATAAGCTATAGGAGTATTTATTATTGAAAATCTAGATAATTTAGACCTAGTGATATAATATGAGTGGATTTTCAGGACTTCCTTGTAGAGTGATTGCTGAAGTATAAGTATATAAACTAGCCCAAATTATTAAAAATAATGAGTATGTATATTATTAAAGGACATAACAATAACTAAGGAGCATAGCATTCATGTGAATCGAAGCACCTTTTCTAAACATAAGTCATATGATAATTTTATAATAATATAAAAGGAATAGAAATATGTATAATATTTATAGACCATATCCATGTCCTTATTACATTAATGCAGCAATGTATACCTCAACTACTGATGAAATGGAGTATGATTCAAGATTTGATTCTTTGCCATCATCAAATACTTATATTGATGGTTTAATTAAGTTAGAGGATTATGGACCAGAACCGTTTGTAGTTAATATTAAAGAGGTTACTAAGCAAAACAATAATTATCGTACTGCTTTATGGACAGGAAGCCATTTGCAAGTTACATTGATGAGCATCAATGTTGGGGAAGACATAGGTTTAGAGGTTCATCCAGGTCTTGATCAATTCATACGTATTGAACAAGGGCAAGGTATAGTTAAAATGGGCGATAGAAAAGATATGTTGGATTTTCAAGAAACAGTATATGATGACTTTGCCTTTGTTATACCAGCGGGTAAATGGCACAATCTAATTAATACAGGTTATGAACCGCTTAAATTATATTCTATTTATGCACCACCTCAGCATCCACGTGGTACAGTTCATATAACTAAATCAGATGCACAAGCTGCGCAAGAACACCGCGGTGACTACTATCAAAATGGACAAAGAGCTCCTAGGCAAACCAAGGAATTTACTTTAAGTGAACTTGCACAGTATGATGGTGCTATGGGAAGACCTGCTTATGTAGCAGTTAATGGAATTGTATACGATGTAAGCGATATTTCAAAATGGAGCGGAGCTACACACTTCGGCTTAACTGCTGGTAAAGATTTAAGCTCACAGTTTGAAAGTTGCCATGGAGTGGCAAGCAAACTAGATAAGCTTCCTAGGGTTGGTGTACTTAAAGGGCAATTATAAAAATTATGTAAAAATGAAATGTGATAGCTTAGTATTTAAGTTATCACATTTCATTTTTACATTCTAGTAATTGTAGCCTCTTGCCATTTTACTCTTTGCAAGCAGCTGTGATGTACCATCCTTTTCCCATTGTTCAACTTGCTCAATAGCCTCCTGAGGGGTTTTTCCTAGTCCTACAAGCACTCCTGATAATATGAATTCTTGATATAAATGTTCTGGATTAATCCCTTCTTTAGCTTCTGCTAAAGCACGAGTTACTAATGGAGTTATATATCTTACCCAGTCGTCTGGTGTAAATTTAGAAGTATCTTGTACCAATCTTCTATTCATAGATGGAATATTTAAACTGTTGTTTAAGGTAAACAGATAATTGTATTTAGATGAGTGTTTTATCTCATCCGTAATTATATCAAATAATACATCTCTATAGGGCCCCATAGGCAAAGCTCTTCTAATTGCCCTGTATTTTTCTACGGCTCTTAATTCTCCAAATAAAGCTTTTTTAATACCATCTATATAAGAATTTGGTTTTTCAAAGGTGTTTTCACCAGCAGTTGATACTTCCATCCCTGTAAAGTCTTTATAAATTTTTCTAAATAAGCTATTATGTTTGCGTTCATCATCCCTTATAGAAATTATAATAGCTTTTTCTTCTCTAGTAGGCGCTACACTTATAAGGTAATCATAAAAAAGCTCATCTTCTCTTTCACCTTGAACTGCTTCTTTTACCCCCACAAGTGCCTCCTGTAATTGAGGATTATACATCATTGGATTCTCTACTCTTGAAATATACACAAAAGACCTCCTGAAATAATAATTCACTAATATATTATGTTTTTTTTTAATAAATGTGATTTTTTAAACTCCTTTTGCATTTTGTAGTGCATATTTAAACGAATTAGAATATTGTTCAGTATCACAAATTTGAGACTAATTATACTTATAGAAAAATTAATAAAACCTCCTTATTGCCAAATGTCAATATAATCTTTTATAAAGTCTTCTATTGTTCTAGGTTTTCGTTTCAAAAGCAATTCAGCAGTATTTGTAACATGGTTTGCCATGCCTAATTTTGTTGTAAGATATAGTATCATCATTATCGTTGCAAAATCCTTTTTGATACCTCTTTTAATCATATCTTTTCTAAATTTAAACAGGGATGGATTCGAATATGTGATTTTTCTTCCAAGTACTCTTGTCATGATATCTGCAACTTTATAATAAGTAATAGCCTGAGAACCCGTAATGGTATATGCCTTATTTTTATGCCCTTGCTCTGTAATTGTTCTGCCAATAATTTCACCAATATCTCTTGTATCTATAAAGCTAACTTTAGCTTTTCCTGAAGATATAAATAGGTCGTCTCGTTCTTTGATATCCTCTGCATGTGTTGTCGATAAATTTTGCATAAAAAAGCTAGGTCTAATAAATGTGTATGGGATTTCAGACTCTACAATAGCTTTTTCGATTTTGTGGTGGGGTGGAAAAGGATTCTTTTCTGCACCTAATAAAGATAGAAACACAATTTGATTTACACCAACTTCTTTACATTTTTGAATAAACGGTATAAATATGCCTCTGACATCTGTCAATTGTGGGGGTCTAACTAAAAATACTTTTTTAACACCATGTAAAGCTGTTTCATAGGTTACTGTATCTTGAAAATCAAAATGTATATACTGTATAGAATCATCTTGCTGTTTGCCTCTTTCTATGTCTCTTACACCTGCTATGAAGTCTATTTTTATACTTTTCAAATACTTAACTACTGCACTTCCTACATTCCCTGTTATTCCGGTTAATAATATCTTATTATCCATCATTCTTCAGTCCCTTCAATTAATTTGAAAATCATTTCTGTAAATAGCTTAGTTTCTTCTTTTGAATAAATTGAAAATATATTAATTGTTAATTCATCACTTATGACTTTAATTTTATTAATTAACTTGTTAGATTCTTTATATATCTCTAAATAAGAAGATCTTTTATCATCTGGATTGTCAATTTTAAGAACTATGCCTTTTTTCTCTAATCTATGTATAACACCTGAAATAGTCGGTCTATCTGATCCGAGATTCTGAGCTATTTCTGCTGCTGTAATTGGATGATCCGATGAATGTATTTGAATTATAACCGAAAACTGTGCAGCAGTTATGTCAAATTCCTTTAATGCTTTATCCAATTTGTTTTTAAGATGTCTTGATGCCTTGATTATTAAATAAGATAGGTTTTGCATACGGTGCCTCCAATGTAGTTAGTACGCTAACTACATTGATAGTATACTAACTTGTTTTATATTTGTCAATTCTATAATACACTTCTCCTGTGAAGTTTTGGATGCTTTTTAAAAAAGGAATAGGAATTCATTATGCAAGTAGGTGAAATAATTCTAATAGTAGTGACCAGGAAGTTTTAAAGTAATAGAAGGAAGTTAAGATTATATATTCAAAATGAAAGTAGTTAGTAAAACATATATATTTTACTAACTACTTTCATTTTTATCAAGACGCATTTCTGGAGTTGTATCGTAACCCACGTCATAGATAATATAGTCTAATTATGTGACGCACTATCTGACGATTGTTAAATAACCTATAAGTACTTATTTCAAAGTTTACTATTTATCGCTTAAAGAAAATCTTAGCTGGTTTTCTACTTGGAGAAGGCAATTGTACCTTTGGATAACCGACTATTAAGGAACTCACTAAATTGTAGTTAGCAGGTATTTTGTATTTTAACTTAAATTCTTCTGTACCACAGACATGCTCAGCAAATCCAATCCAACAGGTACCTAATTTATATTCCATAGCAGCATTCATAATATTACCAGCTGCTAAGGTGCAGTCATAGACATTCCAGTGCGAGTCAGTATCGCCATATATAAGTATTAAACATGGTGCATTATAGAAGGTATTAAACTTTTCATTATTAAGCCAGCTCTCATATTGTTTAAAATATGGGTGTTTTTCAAAATTTTTTAACAAATATTTTTTTGTTTCATCTGATATTTTCTTCATTTCATTTTTATCAGTAATAACTACAAAACCCCAAGCTTCATTTCCGGAACCGGTAGCAGCTTTTGTTCCAAGTGCTATCAACTCATCAATTACATCTGATTTTACTTCCTGATCTGTAAACATTCTTATACTTCTTCTATTATTAATACAATCACAAATATTCATATACATCCCCATTTCTATATTATTTTTATAACTTGTAGCCTTTTATTCAATGGTTTCACCCATATCCTATAGGATAGAATATGGGTGAAAAAGAAATACTCAATTATTTACACTATTGTATCACGAAAAAAAATTAATTGCATTTATGTTACATTCAGCTACCCTGTTACTACCCCTAACGCATTCATTTTATTTATCTCACGATATATAAAAGCTAAAGATATCATTGCAGTAAAAAAATCGGATAACGGAACAGATACAAAGATACCAGTAACTTTAAAAAATATTGGAATAATCAGCATTAATGGTATTAAAAATAAACATGGTTTCATTATTGATAAAAATAATGCTGGTTTAGGTTTACCGATATACTGAAAGAAACTTGCAACAATTACTTGAACTCCTACCAAAGGGCTCATTATTACAATTTACATTTTGCATTTTACTCTTATATCTATTCTGTTACAATAGCAATAATGCTAATATACCTTTATGATATAAATAAAAGCCATACAATAAAATCAGAAATGTTATAATCACGAAAGGAGATGCCGAGCTTTTAAATTGTATTATTTTTCAAAATTGCAATGGCTTTGGCATAGAACCCTAAGTACCAAAATTAATCTTACTTTTAAATTATTATATTGACAATATAATATACGATGGATATAATATGAAGTGTACTTCATGCGAAATACACTTCATATTAAAAGGTGGTCTATATATGGAAAATAAGATTAAAGAATATCGAAAGGAGACTAATATGACACAACAGCAATTAGCTAATACAGTTAGCGTATCGTCAAGAACAATTATTTCATTAGAAAAAGGACAATACAATCCTTCAATTTTGCTTGCTTATAAAATAGCATGTGTTTTTAATACTACCATTGAGGAGTTGTATTATTTAAATAAATATAGTAAGGAGAATATAAATGAAAATATATAATAAAAAGGGACTTATATTGGGAGTACTATCTTTACTTTTTGCAATTGGTGAGGTTGTTATGTATTTTGTTGATTCAAGCAAATCAAGTATAATACTTTTGATTATTTTAACGGTAACAGGAATAGAAGAAATAACAAGAAGTTTAAACAAAAAAAGTAGTATCGAGGATAAAGATTCTGAAGACGAACGAGAAAAATTTATTTTTTTAAAGTCAGGTAATATAACATGTATTATTACATTTTGTTTATGCACTTTATTTCTATTAATACTTTCAGTTCAAGGGGTTAAATGGTGGGGGGCTCAATTAGTTGGACCTATTGTAACAACTTTAAGTATTGTTAGTGCTACTATGGTATTAGTATGGTTTATTTCTTATTTCTTTTATAATAAGAAAAATTAAACAAACAATTTATCGTAAAAACGGATAATAGATTTAAAATACTGCATTTATATAATCCTTACGAGTAAATAAATTTTTTTATTGTTTTATATTAAAATAAAAAGTATGACTTTTTATTTTTAGAAAGTCATACCTTTTGTTTTTAAAAACAGATATTAAAGTGGACCTGCAATCATTATTATATTAGTTATAATCTTATTTACACCTTCAGGCATCCCCCACGATCTAAATACCTTGTGAAGTAAATCTTCAAATCCACTAGATATGCCTATAAATTTATCAGCAGCCTTCACAAATTTATCAATGTTAATGTATTTTCTTAAACCTACTGGTAATTTAGACATTATTAATGTCTTATTTTTTAATAACCATTTTACTCCTTTTTTCATTGCGACTTTTGCTGCTGCAGTTGGTATACTCATTGGTTGTATTGTATCCTCATTTGCAGAATTATCCTTTATAGAATTTGCAATAGTAGATATGCTATATGTAGCTCCATCAACTTCAAAAGTATCCTCATTTATTATTTTTATATTTTCTGTATTTGCCGTGGCTGTAGAAGAAATTCCGTTTGAAACAACAGCGGCTTGTACCTCTTGAACTGAGGTTAATGCGGTTAACGCACCTAGTGTTGTAGCTAAAGTCAATGCACATAATTTTAATTTCGCTTTTTTATTCATATTAATTCCCCCTATAATGTTTTGAGTTTACTTGAAGTCTCTGCAATAGTACTCTGCTAATTAATATTAATTTTTTATCAAATAAGCGATCACTTATTGTAAGAATTCTTACAATACAAATTATATTACTTTTATTAATAAAAGTAACATAAATTGCATGAAACATACAATTTTCGACATAAACAGAAGTATTATCATAAAATAACAAGAAAATTTACATTTAAACCGTTGGTTAGCCAAAGTATTAAAGCTAACCCTGTCTATATATAAGAAAAATGTGCTATTTAGCGTTGGCCACACAAATGGAAAGTTAGAATTTTACCCAATTAGCAATATGGATGAGGTTTTATTAGATGATTTAGTGGGGTATAAATTCCAAAAGGAAGAACCTGTTGAGAATACTGAAGCATTTGTAGCAGGAAGAACAGCCAATAATGTTTTATTGTATGGCGAGTGGTACCGGGAAGTCTGCAAGCATAAAAGCAATCCTTAATCAATATTATAATCGTGGTTTGCGAATGATTGAAATCTATAAGCATCAATTTCAGGATTTATCAGCTATAATTGCTTACATTAAAAATAGAAATTATAAACATATCATTTATATGGATGACTTATCTTTCGAGGAATTTGAAATAGAGTACAAATTTTTGAAAGCTGTGATTGAAGGTGGAGTGGAAGTTAAACCAGATAATGTATTAATATATGCTACATCTAATCGAAGACACTTAATTCGCGAAACGTGGAATGATCGAAACGATATTGAAGAAAGAGGTGACGTCCATACTAATGATACTATGCAGGAAAAATTATCGCTAGCAAATCGATTTGGTCTTACTATTGGTTATAACAATCCTAGCCGAGATGAATATGATGAAATTGTAAAAGAACTGGCTAAGAAGCACGAAAATATTACACTTTCGCAAAAAGAATTATGTGAAGAAGCAAATAGGTGGGAAATGCAACATGGAGGGGCCTCGGGAAGGACAGCACAACAATTTATTAATTGCTTGGCAGGGAAAATTTAAAATGGAAAAACCTCTGTATAATAAGGCTGAAATATACGCCCTATATTTACTTTTTTTAGGAGGTTGATGCAATCACGTTACGGAAATTGGTAACAAAGTGGACAAGTTCTGTTTGCTAATGAGCGAAACGAATTTGCTAGTCACATATGTACTACCATAAACTAGATGTTTATGGTAGTATTTCAATTACATAAAAATGTTAGCTTACATTTTTATGGCTTTTTATCCACTCGTATATATTTTTCTGTTTCAATTCTCCTTTTGCTATGCCTAATCCTAAATCTATTAATTCATTTTGTGTAAATGATAGTTTAATTTCATTATATTCTAATAAAAGTAACATTACATATATTCCTGATCTTTTGTTTCCATCTATAAACGTATGGTTATTTATTATGCAGTAGCATATATTAGAGCACTTTTCCTCAATTGATTTGTATAAATCTTCTCCGTCAAATGTTACTTTTGAGTTCTCAATCGACGATTTTAAAAGTTCTATATCTCTTACTCCATCTGAACCACCAGTTGTACTTATCAACTTTTCATGTAGCTTCAGAATGTATTCAACTGATATATATTTCATTTAGCTAATTCCTTAAAAGCATCTAAATTTTCAAATAATATTCTATCGGCAATTGTCTCTAATTTTTCTTCCTCTGATATTGACACTTTGCTAAATTCATCAAAATCTAAAAGAATATATTTAGGTTTATTGTTTTTCATTATAACTACAGATTTGTCCTCATCTACTAACTTTGCAATTTTAGAAAAATTTTGATTAGCTTCTGATATCGAAACCATCTTTTGACTGTTTAATAACATATATATCCCTCCTATAATTGTAGTTGTCATACATTATTATATCACGTTTAGGATAAATTTAACCTAATTTTAAAAATATATTTAATCGAAGAAGATCCATCTAATTATTATAGCGTGGGTGAAATAGATAATGATGGATTGCTTGAAGTAGATCCTAAAGATCCAAATTCAAACTATACTGTTTGTTCTAAAATTTTAACTTCGTATAAGTGGGATCATGAAAGAGGGTATACCAGCTTTTTTATGATAGAAGAGAAGAGGTTAATAATAAGGTAATAGTTTAATATAATAGTATATTGGTATATAATATTATATAAATAGTTTGAAGTGGAGGTATTAGATATGGAAATAAAAAATAACGAAATATATGATATTTTTTTAAGTTTATCATATAGTCAATTAAAGGACTTATTTAGAAAGGCAAAGAGTAAACAAGAGCAAGATTTTTATATGATGTTATCTAATATGGTTTTACAAAGAGAACAAGAAAAGGTAATAGGTAAATAATTATGCCAGGTTGGACAGATGATTTATTAGATGATTAACTATTAAATATTATTATATTTAATAGTTACTTTTTTATTGGAAAATATCATTTTTATTTGATATCAAATTGTTCATGACGCCCGGGTGTCTTTGTGAGGAGGAGATGAACTTGTATTTTTTTATAATAGAGCCTGTCTATAAGATTTTGGTGAAACCCCTTTTATTTGTTTAAATATCTTTGAGAATCCAAGAGGATCATCATATCCAACGGAACGTGAAATCTCGCTTATAGTTAAATCTTTATTACTTAATAGTTTGCAGGCTTTATTAACCCTATATTTTATTAGGTATTCTTGGGGTGGAATTCCTAATAATTCACTAAATATAGTGCTAAAATAATTTTTATTAAGGCCGATATAACTTGCTAATGATTCAATAGACATGCTGCCAGAATAATTAGTTTCAATAAATTGAATGGATTTTTTTATGTAGTTTTTTTTCTGCCCATCTCCTTTTGTTTTAGGCGCTTCTGATTGCTCTGTGAGCTCTGAAAGTAATATATTTAAATATCCTTGCAAGCGAAGTTCATACCCTAATTTATAAGTGCTAGAATGCCTAATTTCTTCAAAGCATTTCTTAATAATATCACCTTTGCATTTGAAAACTGGATTGTCTTTATCTAATTTAATATTCTTTAAGAAGGTCTCAGCCTTTATTCCTCTAAATCCAATCCAAGTATAAATCCAAGGGTCTTTGCTACTCGCTTCATAATAGGTAATTACATCTGGACATATTAAAAAACCTTGATTTGCATATAGAGTATAAGATTTCCCATCTAATTCAAATAGACCACTTCCACTAATTATATAATGTAATAGGAAATGGTCTCTAAGAGCCGGTCCATAGGAGTGACTTGGTTTACAATTTTCCATACCATAATGATATACTATTAAATCCATGCTTTCATCTAATGGACTTTTAAATCCTGTAAATTCATTTTTATTAAACAAAACGGTTTCACCCCTCCACAATTTATACAATATATCTGAGATTATACCATGTTCATCTTATATAAAACCATTCTTTTTATATGAAAATATTTTATAATATATAGTGTTAGTATTAAATTTATATTTATGAGATATTTATGCTGATAATAAATTATAGAAGGTAGATATTATATTGCTGAATCCAGTGAACATGCATCTGAATATCTCCCATATTTTATTAAAAGTAAATATCCTGAACTAATTGAAAACAAGGAATTAATTGAAATAGATATTATAAATTATGAAGGGGAGGTTATTATGACAATTAGAGAGAAAATGAAAAATGGTATGTTGTATGTAGATGTGGGGGAGGGACTTGACGAGGAACGCATACGGTGTAAAGAATTATTATATGATTATAACAATACACGTCCAAATGAAGAAATCGAAAGGAAAGATTTGCTGAAAAAATTATTGGGTGATATGGGTGAGGATATTTGGATTGAACCACCAGTTCATATGGCTTATGGTACGAATGTGCATATTGGCAATCATTTTTATGCTAATTTTAATCTTGTAATTGTAGATGATATTGATGTTTATATAGGTGAGCATGTAATGATAGCACCTAATGTAACAATAACACCAACAGGACATCCCGTTGATCCAAATCTTCGCAGACCAGGTACTCAGTTTTCAATTCCCGTAAGAATTGGTAACGATGTATGGATAGGTTCAAATGTAGTGATTTTACCAGGCATTACTATAGGGGATAATTCAGTTATAGGCGCTGGAAGTGTTGTCACTCATGACATTCCTGAAAATGTAATTGCTGTAGGAAATCCATGCCGTGTATTAAGGGATATAAATGAACGTGATAAAGAATATTATTATAAAAACAGAAGGGTTGATTAATTTTAATATAATTAATAATAATAAAACCTAGAAATAAATAAACAGCCTCTATATTAAATAAATAATATAGAGGTTTTTCTGTGTTATTAAATTTACTATTTACAATTAAAGATAATGAAGTACATTTTTATACATATGTACCCAAGGGTCTGACCACTTACATAGTTTGGAAGTGAAACGAACAATCTATGTTGCTAATAAATGGGTTAATGTTTGCAATTCTAAAATAAAATTTATAAAAGACTGTGTAGCAAAGTATTTCACGTTTGAAATCCTTAATTCTATACGACCTTCTGAATCCAAACTATCTAACAAAGGTTCTATTTTATATTTATTTAAAAGAGCCGTTATTGTTTTTTCTGTTTTGTCATTGGTAAAAATATTTAATCCAAAAGAAATTTCTAGGCCTCCAAATGGGTACGTATAACATTTTACAGCTATCTTTTGAAAAGCAATTAATTCCTCTTTTGTATAATATCTATTAGAGCTATTTATAACTATGTAGGAACTATCGTCTTTTCCAGTGAATATAACTCCATTTATATTTACTTCTAAGTCATATTTTAACACATCTGATATTGTATATGGAGTAGCTTTTATACAATTTTCTGGAACAAATTTATACAATTTCTTCAAAGAATTCCCGTATATAGTTAATGTTCTAATTACTTTATTATTATCCAATTTAAGTTCCCCCTCCACTATACTATTCAAATTTATATTGATTACAATTACAGTTTATTTTTAGTATATCATTATTTAAATTATTTTTGGAGATTATTATTAAAATATTACCCTGATATATAGTTGTCTACATCCAGTTCCTTTAACTTACTATGTAGGAAAAATTATCGTTAGCAAATCGATTTGGTCATACTATCGGTTATTACAAGCCTAGCCGAGTAGAATATGATGAAATTGTAAAAAAAACTGGCTAAGAAGCACAAAAATAACCTTATATTACCATAATAATATGCTATAATTACCATTAGCGTAGTCATATTCGTAATTTATATCAACATAAAATTTAATTTTAAAGAGGAGCGAAATAAATGAGTAATAAGAGATATATCAATCAAATTCAATTTAATTCTTCAAATCCAAATAATCTAATAAATTCTGTTTATGATTACTTAAATAAAAAAGATTTTAAACAAATTAGTGTAAATAATGAAACATTCTTTACTAATAACACACTTAACCAATTTAATTGGGTACTGTGTCTAAAAATTTTTTTTAATGGTAACGTCGCATTTATAGAAGGTTGGTTAGTGGGTCCGAATATGGTGAGAGAACCAAACTTTAATAAAGAATATGGTCTTGATGGTATGTATGGCAACCTGTGGAGACCAATATCAATGTTAAAAGCAGTAATAAGCGATGTAGAAAGTTTAATCAATCAAGAAAAATAATCATGTTTGGAAAAAACAATATATTAACTATGCTAAGTACAATTCACATTATATAGGGAGTGCTGAAAATGAAATATTCTAAACAAAGTATAGAAGCTATAGAAAATACATTAAAAAAATTAGATACTAATCATGATAGACAATTAGTTGATTTATTAAATGAATATAATAATAAATTATGTACTGGAGATAATTATAGACCTTTAGTAAGTAATTTAGCAGAGAAAATTTCTTTTTATATTTTAAAAAATGATTTAAAAGTCCCTAATGAAGTTCGTGAATTAATAGTAACTCTAAGGTCATTACAATCTAAAGTTAATTTGCTTTCTTATATATTTTCTTTAGGTAAATAGTACGCTCATTTGTTTTACCCAATGGGATAGATCATATTTTTCATATATGCCTATACAATGCCTTCCATCTAATTAATATAGTTTGGGTGATATAGATAACGATGGATTACTTGAAGAAATATAAGCTCAAAGAGAACAATAACCTCAGAGGTTATTGTCACAACCTCTGAGGTTATAACAGAAACTGGAAGTTCCTGCATGTCGTCTTTTATTTTTTAACTGGTTCAAGACTTGCTTGAAAATGTCTAAGAACAGAAGGCTCCCATGTAATTTTGTAACCCGTTATTTCACTTGACCTTGCTTTAATTGCAATCAAAGCATCTGCCATAATATCAATATGTGATTGAGTATAAACACGACGTGGAATTGCTAGACG
Organism: Clostridium estertheticum subsp. estertheticum; assembly: GCF_001877035.1. Classification (NCBI taxonomy): domain Bacteria; kingdom Bacillati; phylum Bacillota; class Clostridia; order Eubacteriales; family Clostridiaceae; genus Clostridium; species Clostridium estertheticum. The sequence goes on from NZ_CP015756.1 coordinate 816,816, forward strand.
CGTAAACTCAAATTCTGATTTTAATTGTTTTCCTGTATCAGGGTCATTTCCTAACATATAAGATCCAATATCACATGCACGAATTCCAGCTTCGATGTAAAGCTCAACTCCAAGAGCTTGCCCTGGGAATTCATAGTACGGAATTTGGGGTAGCAATGCCTTTGCATCTACAAACACACCATGGCCGCCTACTGGTGACTGGTATGTAATACCTGCCTCATCAAGTCTTCCTGCAAGATACTCCATTTGTCCATTACGATATTTTAGGTACTCTTCATCAAGTCCTTCATAAAGACCAATTGCTAAACTCTCAAGATCACGACCTGAAAGACCACCATAAGTAATAAAACCCTCAAATAAAATTGTGCGTGCTTTGCAAAGTTGGAATAATTCTCTATCATCTTTAATGCCGATTAACCCACCCATGTTGACAATTGTGTCTTTCTTAGCACTCATTGTAAACATATCTGCATAACTAAACATTTCTTTTACAATCTCTTTAATTGATTTAGTTGCATATCCTTTTTCTCTTAATTTTACAAAGTAAGCATTTTCAGCATAACGTGCAGCGTCGATGCATAACTTAATACCATATTTTTTACAAACATTTGATGTTTCTCTTACATTTTCTACAGATACTGGCTGACCACCCGCTGAATTGTTTGTAACTGTCATAACAACAAGACCAATCTTATCAGCACCGTACTCTTTAATTAGGGATTCTAATTTTTCAACATTCATATTTCCTTTGAAAGGTGCTCTTTTAGCTGGATCTTTAGCTACATCAACAACACAATCAATCGCTCTTGCACCTGTTGCTTCTACGTGTGCTCTTGTTGTATCAAAGAACGTATTAGAGATAGAGTATTTACCCTTTTCTAATAATAATCCAAACATAACCTTCTCTGCTGCACGGCCTTGATGAACTGGCTGAATAAATTTATATCCAAAAATGTCTTGTCCTGCTTCTACAAGTTTATAGTAACTTGATGAACCAGCATAGGCTTCGTCACCTCTCATGACACCAGCCCATTGTTCTGCACTCATTGCATTAGTTCCACTATCTGTTAATAAATCAATATAAACATCTTCACCCCTAAGGTTAAACATATTGTATTTTGCTTCAGCAATTTTTTGTTTTCTTTCCTCTCGTGTAAGCATCCTAATAGTCTCTACCATCTTGATTCTAAATGGTTCTGGTATATATTTTGCACTCATTATAAAAACCTCCATTATATTTTATTTTTTATGCTATTTATTTAAAATTCAATTATTTTGGATTGATAAGCAGTTTTTTAATTGTTATATTTCAAACATTTAATTGGAAGAATGATTTTTATTCATTTATATTAACTGATTTAGTATATATATATTATTAAGGTAATAAAAAAGAACAATTATTTTTATACCGTTATCTCAGCAAATTCAACAAATAAATGGATTTATCTAACATGATACGGAATTTGAAGGCTGAGGATTTGTACCCAGAGGAACTAAGAAGGCATTAAAAAAAGTTCAAAAGGAAATATTAAAGATCGAAGGTTAATTGCATACGATTAAAGGCACAACATATTAATTATATGAATTGTAGTAATAATGCAAAGCGTGAAATTTTTTATAATGATGATTAAGAAAGGAGAACAATATGCAAAAAATAGTTCCTCATTTATGGTACGACAAAGAAGCTAAAGAAGCAGCCGAGTTCTATATCAGTTTATTTGACGAATCAAAGATTTTAAACGTAACAGTTATTGGAGATACTCCTTCAGGAGATGCGGAAATTGTAAACTTTGAATTAGCTGGGCAAACATTTGCGGCAATAAGTGCAGGTCCTTACTTCAAATTTAACCCATCAATTTCCTTGATGGTAGCTTGTACATCCTTAGAGGAGGTTAATACTAAATGGAAAGCATTATCTGAAGGTGGCACTGAACTTATGCCCCTGGGTGAATATCCATTTAGCAAGTGGTACGGCTGGATTCAAGATCGATATGGGTTGTCTTGGCAGTTAATGCTTGTTGATAGTGGTGAAATGGTCCAGAAGATTACAACAAATTTACTTTTTTCAAATGATGCATGTGGGAAGGCCGAAGAAGCAGTGAAATATTACACTGAAGTTTTCGAAAATTCCCAAATAGGAATAATAAGCAAATATGGAAATGGTGAAGCAAAGTCATCAAAAGCTCGGATAAATTATGCTGCTTTTAAGCTTTGTGGTATTGATTTTTCAGCAATGGATAATGGATTTGATGTAGAGTTCAATTTCAACGAGGCATTTTCACTCATTGTAAATTGTGATGATCAAAAGGAAATTGATTACTATTGGGATAAACTCTCTGCAATACCTGAGGCAGAGCAATGTGGATGGGTCAAGGACAAATTTGGCTTATCGTGGCAAATTGTTCCATACAATATGGATGAAATCTTGCTTAATGGCACAAAAGATGAAATTAAAAGAGTGACAGAGGCTTTTCTCAAAATGAAAAAGTTTGACTTAAATGCCTTGGAAAAAGCACGTTTAGGGCATGAATGACGGATTTAGGTCCCTACACTAATTACCATTGAGTTAGATTCGTTAGTTTTTACATAACAATGATTCTTTAAAATATTGTTTTAAAGAATCATTGTTATTTCTACATAAATTCATTATACATTCTCCTATATTAAGATTGCAGCACCGAAGGTGATGATTTAACTAAAAATAATATCTAATTAATCTGTTATTTAATAATTCCACCATGGAAAAAGCATTCATATACCTTTGAATCATTAAAATAAATTTCCTCGTAACCTTGAAACCACTCAAAGTCTCCATTAACAATGCAATGATATTTATATTGACCATTTTGATATACCATAGGTCCACGATAAGGATTTTCCTCTGGTACTAAACTTAATGCTTCTTTTAAAAATTTTCCTGAAAAACCTTTTCCAATAATTCTGCCTGTATAATTCATTGACCAAAATGGAATGTCATCTTCCCATAAAGCTTCTTCTCCTCCAAATTGCTCCCTTCCTAAATAGGTATCAATATACTTTAGATTTCCTTCTGTATACTCTAAATCATGTGAATTAGGTCTTGAAGATTCAATTTCGATACCATCTCCTGCATACGTAGCTCTTTTGGCATTACGTAAAAATTCTACTATTTTTTCATGTGTAGAATCAACTTTTTTCACTTTTATACATAAACGACAATTTTCTTCATAATCATTAACTAATTTATCAATACTTACTTTAAAGAAATCACTTAATGCAATTAGTCTTGCAATGTCGGGGTATGAATGCCCAACTTCCCACTTTGCAACTGCTTGCCTTGATATACCAAGAATTTCAGCTAATTTCTCTTGTGATAATCCTTTTTCTTTTCTAAGTATCTGTAATTGTTCTGGAAAACTCATTTTAAATCACCCCTCATTTAGATACTTCATTTAAATTTATCTGGTATTATCTATATATGTACAGTAAAGATTAACCTTATCAACATTTTGCCCATCCTCAGTTTTTACACTCCTAAACTCATCATAAATCCCATATACAAATCCTTCAACGGTATACCCTCCTGATTTGATTAAATTTCTTGAGAAATTTAAATCCAAAAACATTATGTTCAACTCACCAACTGTTCCAGAATAAGCCTGAGTGTAAGTTTCATCCCATAATTTTTTTTCATCCATTGCCTTTTTATTAAAGTGACCATATGACTTGTTTTTATTATACTTAACAAAATATAGATCTAGTGGAATAATATTAGTTAAATGTACTGATTGAGTTCCTGAATACATAGTATCTTTAAAATCTTGAGCCGTTTCTAAGACCTTAATTTCATAATTACCTCTTATCTTTATTAACTTAGCGCCTCTTATTGCTTTATTGATTTCGATTTGTGAAGTATCAATATATTCTCCTACTACAAAACTGTTTTTACTATCATAAAATGAGCTATATTTGGTATGAATTTGTCTAGATTGTTCAGCATCAAACCAAGTTTTTGATCCTTTAACTTTATATCCTCCATTTTTATCAATAGTTTTATTTGAACAATTTTTATCTTCAAAAGGTATTACAACACCATCAAATTCTCCAAGGTATAGTTGAGACTCAACCTTATTCCATAATTTCTTTTCATTTATTTGATTTTCAGAAAATATAACTTTATTGTCCAGTGATTCTGATATTTTATAATATTTTATTGGCTTAACATTTTTTAAATATACCTCTACATTTGTTCTGAAATCTAAATCTTTAAATTCTTTTGCTGACTTTACATCATTAAATATTTTATAACTTTCTTTATTACTAGATTGAGTAGTATTACTAATTTTAGTAGTATTGTCCTTTTTTATATTTCTATTTCCAAATACGAAACTTAATGCGAAAACTACAGAAACTAATAGTATTAAAATTATAGTGTAGATAAATTTTGCTTTTCTCACAGACTCTTTAGTTACTGGTTTTTTGATTTTCTTTGGAGCTATTTTTTTCTTCCTAGGCTTATATTTTTTAAATCTTATTATCTTGACATTCTTTCCTTCAAGTTTTAATTCTATATTTTTTAGACACTTTGCTATTCTTTTATTATTCCCACAAATTTCTATATATTTTTTAAAAATCTCTCTTGCCATCATAAAATTATTAGTATAATAATAACAGTATCCTATATTATTTAATGCTAGTTCTTGATTTTTATTGAAAGATAAATATAATTTTAGATATGGTAGTGCCTCACTAAATCTCCCATCCGCCCCTAAAATCCCTCCGATAAATAATGCACTCTCTAAATCATACTCATTTATTGCAAAAGCTTGTTCCAAATACTCTAATGCCTTATTAAAATTTCCAGTATCATGGTATAGAGTTCCTATTAATCTTAATAACTCTGGATCTTTTTTAAAAATATCATAAGCAGAAAATAAAGACTTTTGTATTTCATAATAATCTTTTTTATATCCAGTTTCATATAATAATTCTCTTCCATTTTCTCTTAAATACAAGTATTTATCAGCAAAATCAGAATTCAAAGACCCTAAATAATCATATTTAAGATTATTAGAATTCCTAAGATTTTTAAAGAATTCTTCAACTTTATCTGTATGATATTTATCATATAACTTAATCTCATTATTTGTCCAATTGAAATTATTATCTAACAGCGACCATACTTCAGAAGACAAATATTTATGGTTTATTAAAAATTCAAACATTCTTTCTTCTATAACTTCAAAACTATAAGCATTCCAAATTCCATTGAAATTCAATAATTCTTTCCAAGATTTAAGATTTATTCTTAAGGAAATATCATTATAAATTTCATTTAATCTACTAAAAAAATCATTTATTTCTTTATTTGAATTAATATTATCAGCTTGCTTTTCTTCATAACTAATATTAGTACTTAAATCTTGACTAGGTATAATATACTCATTAAGATACTTTTCAGATGTATTTCCATCATCTTTACTATAACTACCTTCTTGAACATTTTGATATTTACCATTCCTCTTTGCAAATTTTACAGCCTCATCATATGATTCTCTAAGTTTTTGATATCCTTTTGCATCATTTTCTGGATTATGAACTTTTAATAATTTGGCATAAGCCCTTTTTATGGTTTTTAAATCGCTATCATAAGGTATTTTTAATACATCCCACCATTTCATAATTAATAATATTCCTCCAACTCATTCAATCTTTGGGTAAATACTTTTAAGTTTTTTTCTATTACTCTAGTATCTTGAGTAGATAAGATACTCTCAAATTCATTTAATAATTTTGATATATATTCTCGCTTATCCCCCAAGGATTCTTCATATAATCTTTCACCTCTAGCTAAAAGCAATCTATTTTCTGTCCTATCTCTTGGGTGGATTTTTATATCCTTAAGCGATATCATACGCTTTTTTATATCTTCTTGTGACATGTACCCTGGAGAATTTTCAATAATTAGAGTTTCTGTTTCTCCTGTACTTAATATAGTCGCTTCTATTTCTAATAGTCCATTTATATCATAAGTATATCTAAGCGCAACAACATATTCTCCTGCTTTACCTCGTGGCACTGGAATTTCCAATTCTCCAAGTTCTATATTATTTACTACACGTCTGCTTTCACCTTGATATATTTTAATTAATAATTTAGTTTGATTATCCCTAATAGTTACTAGCTGTTCAACTTTACTTATTGGAATTGGAGAATTTCTTTCAATTATGGGTAGAAAATACCCACTTTCATAATTACCATTATCTAGTTGATTTGATATTTCTACCCCAAGAGAATATGGACACACATCGGTTAATACTAATTCCTTTAAGTCGGAGTGCTTTTCTTTTAAGGCTCCTTGAATTGATGCTCCAAGTGCTACTGCTTCATCTGGATTTATATTTGTATAAGGCAATTTATTAAACATTTTGGTAACCACAGCTTTTATTAAAGGCATCCTTGTACTTCCACCAATTAATATAATTGCTTCTATTTCTGCTGGTGATATACAAGCATCTCTAAGAGCTCTTTCAACTGGATGGCGTAACTTTAAAATTAAATCTGAAGACAATTTTTCGAATTTACTTCTATCTATTTCAGTATTATATAACTTTTTATCTATAGTCAAATTTATCATTGCCTTTACTTCATTTGATAGTAATTTTTTGCAAAGTTCCGCTTGCTTATATACAATTGAATTCACTTTTTTATCTAATTTTTTTAAATCTAATTTATTAGTTTTCTCGAAATAATCAACTAGTAGTTTATTAAAATCCTCTCCACCTAAATAATTATCTCCAGCTATAGACTTAACTTCCATAACACCTTCAAATAATTCAAGTATTGAAACATCAAAAGTCCCTCCACCTAAATCAAATACTAAAAACTGTGTGTCATCTTTTTCTTGATGTAGTCCATAAGCTATAGCAGCGGCTGTTGGTTCACTTATTAATCTTTCAACTTTAATTCCTGCAAGTTCTCCGGCTCTCTTAGTTGCCTTACGTTGAGCATCATTGAAATAAGCAGGAACACTAATAACTGCTTCTATTATTTTCTCTCCTATGTATTCTTCTGCGTCTTCTATTAATCTTTTTAATATAAATGAAGATAATTCCTCTGGCGTAAATGTATGACAACCTAAGTTATACTTCTTTGATGAACCCATAAATCTCTTAAAATTAGATGCTGTTAATTCTGGATGTGTTATAATCCTTTCTTTAGCTATATCTCCAATTAAAATTTCATTATTGTCATCTACACTCACAACTGACGGTGTTAAGTTGTTTTTTAAAACATTAGGTATAATTTGTGCTCGTCCATCTTTCCAAATAGCAACTAAACTATTTGTAGTTCCTAAATCTATTCCAATTATAGCCATATTTGTCCTCCGTTTTGATTTGATAAAATGGTTGGTTTTATTTTTAATTTAGAATCTTTCTTCTTGCTTTTTCTTAAGCAAAATAGACCAGCTCTCCACAGAAAACTCGTCTATAATAAAACAAGAATTACGTCTTCACATAACTAGATGCATGTTCTTGTAATTTTACTATTCTCTCGTTTTGTCCATAAAATTACATATTAATTATACTATAACCATTTTTTCAAAACAATACCACATGTTCGACAATTTACACTATATTTTTCTGTAAAACCCTACTTGTAATGCAGATTCAGAACTTGTAAAAAAAGCAAATTTAAATGAAGAAGATATAACTAATTATTATAGTGTGGGTGATATAGATAATGATGGAACTCTTGAAGTTGCGGTATTTGAAAGAAATTATTCTTCTGAGGAGTATATTCCGAGTAATATACAATTATTTAAATATACTGATGGAGATGGGTTGACAATATTTTATTGTGATTATGATTTGCTCAATTATGATTTAAATATCGAATGAGAAAAAACGATATTCCTATAATTATAACTGTAGTGATATTCACCTTTCTATTAATATTTAGTGAGTTATTACACATTTATTATAAACTCGAATTTATTTGTTTAATTATAACACGTAAAACATATATTAAATATTAAAATAAGTAACCCCACATCTATAAAGATATAGGGTTGCTTGTGATTAAACAGAAAAAAATTATGTAACTTTAAATATTAATTATCTTTTTTATTTTCTAAGTTATTTAAAATAATATCTATCTTTTTTTCCATTTCTTTATTTCTATTAACATAATTTTTAAACCCTTGTATTGCTTTATAAATCCCTATTATAATTGCAATTATTATAGCAAAGTTAATAATTGTAAAAACAATTGCAGTAGCTCTTGCACTTCCCATACAAAGCCTCCCTTTTATATTAAATCATAAAACATTTATTTAATTATACCATAAATGTAAGTTTATTATAGCCTGTAAAAGCGATGATATTATACCCGTGTGATTTATATAATTATTAACTATTTCTAATTATAAAGCTACTGTAAAAAAAGAAAGAATGTATAATAAAAATGTTGGTGAGAAAGTTCAATATATAAGTAGAGGAAAAATTATCGTTAGCAAACAGATTTGGTGTTACTATTGGTTATTACAGGAAAAATTTAAAATGGAAAAACACTTGTATCATGGGTATTAAAAAACCGCTTGAAATTTACTCGAGCGGTTTTTTAATTTGTTAAGATGCATCAATTTCGTCTAGACTTTTACCTTTAGTTTCAATACCACCAAAAGCAACCACTACGGCAACTGCTGCGAACACTATAGTTAGCATAATAAATACATAAGTGAAGCCAGCCTGCTTACCTTTAGTTTGATACACCACTCCAACGATATAAGGAGCGGCTATGGCACCAATACGCCCAATTGCAGCAGCCCAACCGGTTCCGGTGCCCCTAATACGTGTAGGATAAACTTCTGGAGTATAAGCGTACACCGCACCCCAAGCTCCTAGACTGAAAAAGTAAAGTAGGCATCCAAAAACAAGCACAGTAGCTGCGGATGTTGCTTGACCAAATAAGTATGCGGACATGGCAGTTCCTGCTAAGTAGCTTACTAAAACCGCTTTACGACCAATCTTTTCTATTAGATATGCCGCACTGTAATATCCGGGTAACTGAGCAATGCTAATAATTAATGTGAATTCGAAACCCCTTACTAAGCTGAAACCTTTGCCGACAAGGAGAGTTGGAGTCCATAAAACAAACCCATAATAACCAAAATTAATACCTAACCATAAAATCCATAAGACAAGGGTACGCTTATAATAGGCTTTAGACCATAAATCCGAAAACTTAGAATTACCTATTTTCTCATTTTTTAGAGGACTGGTTACAACCCCTTCATCATTCTTTACTCCGGCTTGTTGCTCCATTTTACTTACAATTTCATCTGCCTCTTTGAAGCGTCCTTTTTGTTCCAAAAATTGAGGAGATTCCGGAATGTTCCTTCTCAAATAGGCCGCATACAGTGCTGGTACTCCTCCCAATAAAAAGCCAATACGCCAGCCATAAATAGGAATTAAGAGGTAAGAAATTAAAGCTGCAACGATCCATCCCCAAGCCCAGAAGCTCTCGAGCAAGACCACCATTCTACCACGTGATTTAGCGGGCGAGAATTCACTAACCAAAGTAGATGCTGCCGGCAACTCTCCGCCGAGGCCTAATCCCGTTAAAAACCGGAAGAATAACAATAAGCCAAAGTTAGGCGCAAGGCCTGATAATATACTAGCTATTCCGTATAACACAAGGGTAAACGTAACGACTGTTCTTCTACCCCATTTGTCAGCAACCATTCCAGCAGCTGCAGCACCAAGAGCCATTCCAATTGCTGAAACACTGCCGAGTAATCCTAAATCAGTGGGAGTAAGTTTCCACACCTTTCCAATTGAAGCCATTACACCGGCGACCATCCCTTGATCCATGGCATCAAACATCCATCCGATACCTACTAAAAACAGCACTCTCCAAAGCATGGGCGTGACTGGTAATCTTTCAATTCTTTTTGAAATACTACTCATTTAATTCATCTCACTTTCTGTTTTGATTTTTTATACTTGTAAGAATACACTAGTTATATAACTTGGACCATTTACATAACTAGTGTATATACATATATGTATACACTAATTATATTATAGTATATATATAAATAAATACAATAATATATTAGATATTAAAAAAAATTATTTATAGTGTGAGCCATCTGAGGAAGAAAAAAATATCAATGCTTGCGACAACTCCTACAGAGGAATTGTTAAAGCTTGAAGTTCTTAAGTCTGAAAATATTAAGGATATCCTTCATGCATATAGAGGGCAAAGCGCTGTAATGAGAAACATGTGATGTCTGAATCTGTGAAAGGGGGTGTAAAGGGAGCAAGAGTAAATTCTATCTCTCCTGGAATTATTGTCACACATCTTGCTATTGATGAATTCAATGGACCAAGAGGGGATTTTTATAAGAATATAACTGATTTAATGAAAGAAGAGATATATGCTAAATTAATTTCTTTAAATGTTGATAGTAAAGAAACTAGAAAAACTCATGTTAAAGCAATTCACAAGCCATTAGCTGAAAAGCTAAATTATTTTGATATAACTTAATATTATAGGCTCTATTACGGCATAATATATATTATAGATTATAAAAAAGGTGGCGAATATTTTGAGGATAAAAACTAATTCTTCTACAAGAATATATAAAGATAAGCTCAGCTTTGAAAATCTCAACAATCTATCGAATATACTGTATGTTGGTAATGAAGCTAAAATTAAAGCTTATTCAATTCTTGTTTACAATCATGAGAAAGATCTTTCTCAGAGTATTCATTCCTTCTCCACTACAGCTAGTTAAAAGGGCATAACTTGCTATTGGTAAATACATATTATTCTTATATCCTGCTTTTCTTATCTTTTTATCATAATCCAGTATTCTATCAAATTCATGTTTTGGACTCTCATATTTAGATGATAACAAAGCTGATAAAATGATATTAGAAGTCCCTCTATAATTAGAAAATATTCCCGTATTTTGATTAATATACTTTCTCACATCTTTTATCTTTTCTTTATCAAACTCTCTGTTATTTAATGTATAAGTCAATGCAGTAAAATGATTAGTTAAAGATCCTTCCCAGTTATACTTACTAGATACTTCTTGAAATAAAGCTATCAACCTATCTAGTTTTTCTTTTACTAATTGATTCATAGAAAATATGCCTCCTTATATTTAACATTTATTTGAAGACTATTATACAACATTTCTATATCTGAAATCATCTCTTCAAAATAATCTTTCTAAAATATTTAAAGATATACAAAATTAATTACAGATTTATATACTGTACATAAAAGTAATGATAGCAGACTTGTGTATTTAGAAGTTTTTGACTTTGTAAGTTTAATTCCTGTATATGTAGGGAGGGGTACCCTTCATAAATTCTTCAGTAGCTGGAATAACTCCACCTTCGCCTTGAATTGGTTCAATCATAATTGCAATAGTGGTGTTAATAATAAGGTAATAGTTTATTATAATGGTATATTTGTATATAAATATTATATAAATAGTTTGAATTGGAGGTATTAGATATGGAAATTAAAAATAACGAAATATATGACATTTTTTTAAGTTTATCATATAGTCAATTAAAGGATTTATTTAGAAAGGCAAAGAGTAAACAAGAGCAAGATTTTTATATGACGTTATCTAATATGGTTTTACAAAGAGAACAAGAAAAGATAATAGGTAAATAATTATGCCAACGTATAAAATATTCGCTGGCACCAATGGTGCTGGTAAAACTTCAATGTATAAGTCAATATATTATAATGAAAATAAAGATGAAATCAATGTATATGATAATACAGAAAAATTTAAGCAAGTAATTGATTTAAGGGATGGCAATATAATTTGGAAAGATAAAAATATGCCAGGTTGGACAGATGATTTATTAGATGAGTAACTATTAAATATTATTATATTTAATAGTTACTTTTTTATGGAAAAATACCATTTATATATAATATTATTTACAATTAGAAAAATACTTAAATATTATATAATACAAATAAATTCCATTTTTAATTTAGAAAAAAAGGAAGTGTGAAAAATGGATAAAAGTAAACAAGCTGTTTGGAATGTATTATCTGGAATTATGTTTTTTGTGTCATCGATTATGGTTTATAAAGGATATGATAAACTTACAAACTACTACTCTAGTGATTCATTATCTTCTTTAAACGTAAATTCTTGTGTTGGACCTGTTTCAATAGAACTGATTGTTTGACGAGATACAACAATAAGTTCTTATAATTCACTTTGAGACAATTTTTTTTCAGCGTGAGCAATTTTAAATCTGGTTTTCAACAATAATTCATTTTTTAATAAAATGTTATTTTTTTGTAGTTAATTTTAAAATGTTTTGGCCGATATTATAACGAGGGTAAAATAATATGAGGGGTTTATGATAATGAGTATTCTATATTTAACGCAGTAGGAAATAACATTATAATTTTACTGTATACTTAAAAGAATTTATAGTTTCGGCAATATGACTGTAAATAGAAGCAAGAAGACATGAGGGGGATTTGTTTTGAAATTATTAGAAAAACTAAAATCAAGTATTGGTTACAAAATAGTAGCTGCGATTACTGTTTGTTGTTTGTTAACTTCATCTATTATAGCAACAGTATGTACTATAGAGAGTAAGAATGTTATACAAAGTGAAGCTGAATCACGACTTACTGATATTTCTTCAAACAAGGCAAATGAAGTAAATAAATTGTTATTAAACACTGAAAATACTGCAAATAATGTAGAAAATATATTATCAACAACATTTGATGATAATAAAGCAAATACAGACCCAAAATATACGAAGGCTTATCTTGCATCGATAGACCCTACAATAAAAAAGATAGGGGAAAGTCAAAAGAATGGGCTAGGAATTACTTTAATACTAAATCCTGATATTACAAAGGATCTATATCAAATTTGTTACGAAGGGACAATCAAAGATAAACAATTTAAAAAAAATAGCAAGTTTATCTTATCAGATTTCAATGAGGCTAAAACTAATATGGGATGGTATTATAACCCAATAAAAACCAAAACTGGTATATGGAGTGACCCACATGTTAATGCTAGTGGAAAATCTGTTAGTAACGACAAGAGAATTTCGTATACTAAACCAATTTATAAAAATAATGAATTAGTAGCAGTTCTTGCTATTGATCTGTTCTTTAGTGATTATGGGAAGATGATAAATAGTATAAGTGTTTATAATAACGGATATGCGTTTTTGTTGAACAACAAATATGATTTTTTAGTAGATAAAAAATATACTACTAAAGATAATTTAGAAAAAATTGAAAATGGGTATTTAAAATCCGTTGCTACTACTATGAGAAATAATACGAACGGTTATACATATGCTAAAATAAATGGCGAAGAAAATGTTTTTGGTTATAGTAAGTTAGTAAATGGCGATATTATGGTTATAGCTGTTAAAAACTCAGATATTTTTAGTAGAATAATAATCTTAGAGAAAATAATTATTTGTCTTGCTTTATTTCTTACAATTATGTTCTCTATAATAGGGTGGTGGATAAGTAAAAAAATATCACAACCCATTATTTTGACAACAAAGCTTGTTAAAAAAACAGCAGATTTTGATTTGTCTGAGGATGACAGTTGTAATCATCTTCTGAAATCAAAGGATGAAGTAGGGCAACTTGCAAATGCATTTGTCCTTATGAAGAAAGAATTAGTTGCTCTAATAAAAAGCATATTAGGAAACTCTCAGGATTTAAGTGCCTCAAGTGAAGAACTATCTGCCACAGTTGAAGAGTTGACGGCAAAGTTTCAACAGATAAATAATGAGACAAAACAAATAGCTATTAAGGTTAAAGAGACTAGTACCACTTCAAATAAAATAACAGTATCTGCTCAAACAGTGGATTCTAAAATACACGTATTGTCAATCAAATCAATAGAAGGAAATAATAATTCAACAAAAGCAAAAGAAAGAGCAATCGAGGTTCAGAAAAAAGGAAAAGAAGCTACTGAAAGTATAGAGAATGTATTTAGCGAAAAAGAAAAAAGCATTCTGAAAGCTATAGAAGAGGGTAGTGTGGTTGATGATATATTGGTAATGGCAGACACTATTGCAAGTATTTCTACACAAACAAATTTATTAGCGCTAAATGCTGCCATCGAGGCTGCAAGAGCTGGTACACAGGGAAAAGGATTTGCGGTTGTGGCAGACGAAGTTAGAAAACTCGCAGAACAGACTTCAAAGGCTGTTGTAAGCATTCAAAATACAATTGGTGGCGTACAAACTGCATTTAAGAATCTTTCCCAAAATAGCAATGAAGTATTAATATTTATTAAAGAAAATGTTAAACCTCAGCTTGAAGATATGAGTAAAATGGGAATCCAATATTATGAGGATGCTAATTTTATTAGTACAATGTCTGGAGAAATAGCTTCTATGTCCGAAGACCTTACTACAACTATCAGTGAAGTGAATGATGGAATGCAAAATATGTCCACACTTGCACAAAGCTCTTCTGAAAGTACGGGAGTTATAGAAGAAAGTATTGACGAGGTGTCCCAAGGTGTAGAACAGATTGCATTTACAGCTCAAAGTCAAGCTGAAATGGCACAAAAACTTAATGAAATGGTGCTTAAATTCAAATTATAGAAAGATACATGCAATGACTAATTTTCAATATAAGGAAAGTAACAGTCGACTTAACATGAACCCAATAGAAAAAAGACCATAGAAAATCTGTTAGTATTTCTATGGCCCTTTTTCTATTCAATTACATTGTAGTAGATATGATAAAAAGCATTCAACATAATAATATCTTTAAGGGATAGGCAATAGACCAAATGTGAATGGATTGACTTTTTAATGGTGATAAAGCTCCATACAATGGTGAAAAAGCTTATAGTATAAATACTGATAAGGCAAAAGATTTAGGATTTGAATTTTCCAATTTGAAGGGTTGGATTTTTAACCTAATTGATTATTATATTGAACTAAACAATAAGTATAATCAGCATTTAGAAAAGCAACTTGTATTTACAATTTGTTTTTAAATATCGAATGAGAAAAAACGATATTCCTATAATTATAACTGTAGTGATAATCCTAGTAAGGCAGATATCTTTTTCTCCATTTCTTTATTTCTATTAACATAATTTTTAAAACTTTGTATTGCTTTATATATCCCTATTATAATTGCAATTATTATAGCAAAGTTAATAATTGTAAAAACAATTGTAGTAGCTCTTGCACTTCCCATATAAAGCCTCCCTTTTATATTAGATCATAAAACATTTATTTAATTAGACCATAATTACCATAAATTAAGTGTATTTACAATTGTTTAAAAATGAGTAATAGCCTCAAAGTGAAAGTAACTCAATTACTATTGTGTTACTTTCGGAAGAGCAATGTGCTTAACATAATAATCGCTTAATTGGTTTATAAATAATTTATTTTTAAATCCATTTTTCGTCGTCTAAAATCCATCTCAAATTTACTAAATCAAAAGACCTCATATCGTCATGTAAACATAAGTACGAAGGAATGTTAATTTTTCCTGCAATAATTTTATTCCATATTTCTGAAAACCATTTAATAAGTTCTATAGAATCTTCTTTATAAAAATCAATTCCTAGTTTCTCATAATACTCAAGTTCATCATAGGAAAATATATGTTCAATTTGTTGAAGCAAATCATACCCTCCTGAAAAATAAGTATCTCCATCATTTTTTATGTCATGGGAAAATTCATTAGCGTCTCTCGTCATACAAAACATCCGGATAGAAAATCCAGACGTAAAGCCTTCATTAAAGATGACAAAATCCAAAACTTCAATTTCTGGATGAAAATTAAAATTTGACAGCTTCATTAGCCCATCTGACAAATCACTAGAAAATTTCTCAAGAATGGTTTTAGTTAGCAATATCTCGCTATTTATTATTATTTACGTTTTTGTTCCATACATATATAACCTTTGAAACAAGGAATTGCATAATAACAAAGATAATCATAAATATTCCAAAACGTAAAACAGTATCTAATGAAAATATTCTTCTTTTAAGTCCAAAATAATCACCCACAGCAGCACCTATAGTAAATGTAACGAACGAACTTATAAAAGTAGCCCAAAAATTATTTTTTTTAATCTGACTCATAATATTTTCCCCCTAGTGTAATATATTCATATACACATATTTCATTTTATTATACTACTATTCCCTTAGCCAAGAATCAGAATAATAATGATAAAATGAATAAAAAAGCGTAAAAAGTTCGTATTTTATCAACTTAAAGTTCGTTTGTTTTATAGTGAAGTCATAGAAGCTAGTTATATAGCCAGAGTTCGTTTTTGGATAGAACACGAACTTTGGCTATTTGATTCATGTATAATTAGACTTTTACGAGTTCCAGTATTTGTTTTGGGTTTTCTAAAATATAATTTGCATCAATTCCTATTGATGATTTAGCACCCCATAGTGCTAATGCAAAATCTATACCAGCACCTAATGCACAATCCAAATCATATTTGGTGTCACCGATATATATAGTCTTTGATTTATCTACTTCTGACAATTCGATAAATTTTAAAAGTGGCTCTGCATTAGGCTTATGTTTTTCTGTATCATCAGCACAAACTACTAATTTAAAATAATTGCTTAATCCAAAAGGAACAAAATCATTTAAGAACTCTTCTTTAGTTTTTGAAGTAACTATCCCTATTGAAACTCCCATTTCATTCAATTTAACTAAACTTTCCTTAATATCATCAAATATTTTCACATGATGAAAATATTCTTTTAAATATACATTCCATTTTTCACTACACTCTAAAATATTAGTAATTCCTAGTTTATTTAACGCTACTTCTCCCGGAATACCTAAAGCAAATTTCAATTCTTCAAAACTATAATTTTTATTAAGTTCCTCAGACACTAGTTTTTGCAGTGATGAAAGAACTGCAATTTCGGTATCTAAAAGTGTACCATCAACATCAAATATAATATAGTTATACATCATGAACCTCCAATTCAAATTAATTTAGTTTCCAACAATATGTAATTTCATAATAACTTGTAAATAAAGTATATCATTATTTAATAGCTAGTAATACGAGTGAATTATTATAAAGGGCAAATGCCGTGAAAGCTGACTTCCATGACATTTGACGATATTAACATCTTTAATATAATTCCCACCCACATCTAATGATATGGGCGAATTGTGCGGGCATATATGAATATTGCGCCTCATATAATTAAATTCAAAAAAATTCGTGTAATGCTAGACTCAACTATGCACATTTTTTATCTTAAACATATTTCATTTAGTGTTATACTCGTTTAAAATACTTGTAATCTTAGTATAGTAGTCATTGTCACTATTCTGGGTATTTACATTATATTGTTTTGCTAATGTAAGAAGTTTTGCTAAAGTAGATGTTTTAGAATTTACTAATGCTCCATGTTCTAATAAACTCTTTATAATAGAATAGCTTGTAGAGTTAGATTTTTGACTACATGCATATGCTAACACCGTCTTACCTTTGTTATCTGTAGCATTAACATCTGATCCATTTTTAATTAGAAGTTCAACAATTGTATAGGCTGAATTCAGAGTCGCTTTAATAAGCGGAGTGCATCCATCTGATGATGCTTTATGATTTACATTAGCCTTGTTGTCTATAAGCAATTTCACAATGTTATACTTTTGTTCCTTATTTACAGCATACATGAGAGGTGTATATCCTACTTCTTTTTCATCGATATATTTTTTAATCTCAATGTCCACTGTACACTTATGTTCTATAAGAAGTTTTGCAATATCATAGTTGCCTACTTCTTTACACGCAAGTATTAATCCTGTATAATTACGTCCATCGTTTTGGTCTGGGTTAGTTCCACTATCTAAAAGTTGTTTTACCCTTGCTAAATCTCCTCTGCCTGCAGCTGGTGGTAGTGTTAGATTATACTGTGTTGTATGGTAGCTTTCGTAAACCATCATACCCTTAAAAGCCACCGGAATAGCAAACATTACTGATCCAACTAGTAGTACTATAACTAATAATATACGAATTATTAACTTTGCTTTTTTACCTTTCTTTTTCTTGTATGATTTGCATGCTATAAGTCCTATTATTGACGGTACTGTTAGAATGAAACTGCTAAAAAACATAATAATCATAAGAAAAACAAAACCTGTCGCTGCCATTTACGTTAACCTCCACTTTATATTTTATCTTTTTCTTTTAAATGATTATATCTATTTTTTCCAAAAAACCATTGCATTAGCGATTTTAGAATACTTAAGATAATACCTTCTTTTAATAAAGGTGAAAACAATATTTGGTATTGTATTGCCTTGTGAACACTACGTTTCTCCAATAAAAATAATAGGCTGATGCTTATTATGTACATAATAATAGTCAAAATAATAGTCCAAATAATAGTATTTTGAAGGACATGTTTTAACATGCCTTTTTCTTTTATTTTTTCCCAAGATTTAATGAAACTTTCATCATCCTCATAAAGTCTCCTTGATAATTTATTTGGTTTAAGCTTTTTTATAGTAATAAGATATCGGAAAATTATAGGTATTATAACTATAATATATACAACCGCAAAAAGAATAATAGCTGTTTTAAATATACTCATAAAAACACCCCCTTTAAAATTTGTATAAACTAATTTTTCGTTGAATTCCATAAACTTTTCCACAATAACAACCTTTTTGGCTTATAGTATTTAGCACGCTGTAACTACTGTGAAACGAAATACTTATTTAAGTATACTATTGTTACCTTAATTTAGGCATAAATAAAAATTAAAAGCCACTCAATATAACGAAAATTATATTGAACCTAAAGTATCCATCCAAAAGCTTAAGCACTTAGTTAAATTTAACTAAGTGCTTTCGAGTATTGCCTGAGCTATGGTTAGGGATGGAAGGATAGTGAAGTATATTTTCATCTAATTATCCAAATGATAAGAATAAAATAAAAACAAATAACAATGATATTTATATACTAAAGGAGAATTAAATGAGAGTGTTTATAGCAATTGAGTTTTCAAAGGATATAAAGGACTATATGTATAGAGTTCAGCAAGATTTAAAAGTTAGTATGGAAAAAGGGAATTTTAGTAATGTAGAAAATTTCCACATTACACTAAGGTTTATAGGAGAGCAGTCCCAAGATAAAATTCTAGCTTTAAAACAAGCTGTAGAAAAAACTGCTGCTAGCGGGATTTCATTTAAACTTCAGACAGACACAATTGGATTTTTTCCAAAGGGAAATAAGAAAGTGCTCTGGATGGGAATTACAAGTGAAAAAGCTTTATTAGAGAAACTTTTCTTATCTTTAGAATTAGAGCTTGAAAAAATAGGAATTAAAAGAGAAGAAAAGCCTTTTAGTCCACATATTACATTAGTTAGGGAAGCAATTTTAAAAGAAGATTTTACAATGATTAAGCAAAATACTAGACTAGAAAATAGAGAAATATGTGTAGAAAACATATCATTGATGGAAAGCACAAGAATCAATGGAAAGTTAACATATATCCCACTTTATGTCTGTAAAATAGGTCAATAGAGGGTCGTGCCAACATTTCCGACAAAATCCATTTTCTTTAAATGTAGATAGTAAAGAAACTAGAGTAACTTATGTAAAAGCAATTCACAATACCTTAGTTGAAAAAGCTATAAAAGTTAATAGTGGTTATTGTCCTAAAGGTGGAGGGAAATTAGTTGCATTTAAGATTCAGCCAAATGCACTATAGTCTATATTTACTTTTTTTAGGATGCTGACACGGCCCCATTACAGAAATTGGTAACGTAAAGGAAAAGTTCTGTTTCCAATACCTTCTTATTAGGATGATGATGTTGAAGCCATAGCTGCTGTACTACTAGCTGCTGCAATGATTGCTACTGTTTGCGCTGCAATTAATGTTTCAATAGAAATGCCAATAGTTGTTTGAATAAGATCTTTTTGATTTTTGATATTTTGAATAAATACATCACTAACCAAAGCAGCCGCAGTATACAAATGAGTTTCTTTCGTTAACCATTTATATTTTTTAGTTGACTTAAGAATACTTACAACTTCAATTACTTGATCTACTGCATCATACCCTTTATCTCCAAGTAATGATAAAAACCCAATCATGGCATACCCACCAGTATACACCTTCAAGTTATTATCTTTTAATTTATCAAATATTTCTTTACATCTTAAAACCGTAACTTTATTTTCTTCTTTACGAAATTGTAATATATGAGATAAAAATTGAAGCCCATTACTTTTATGGAAGCCATTTTCATTTAACAATTTATAACATTCATCCATATTCTCTATAGTATTTTTAACAGTGTCTTCTGAATTAGCTAAAAGTATAGAAAGTGGATAATCATCTCCACCAGTTAACCATGGATGATTTTTTTTCGTTTCACTATATATCTCTAGTGCTTTGTTTATTCTTGTATCCAATCCTTCTCCACTACAGCTAGTTAAAAGGGCATAACTTGCTATTGGTAAATACATATTATTTTTATATCCTGCTTTTCTCATCTTTTTATCATAATCCAGTATTCTATCAAATTCTTGTTTTGGACTCTCATATTTAGATGATAACAAAGCTGATAAAATGATATTAGAAGTCCCTCTATAATTAGAAAATATTCCTGTATTTTGATTAATATACTTTCTCACATCTTTTATCTTTTCTTTATCAAACTCTCTGTTATTTATTGTATAAGTCAATGCAGTAAAATGATTAGTTAAAGATCCTTCCCATTTATACTCACTAGATACTTCTTGAAATAAAGCTATCAACTTATCTAGTTTTTCTTTTACTAATTGATTCATAGAGAATATGCCTCCTTATATTTAACATTTATTCAAAGACTATTATACAACATTTCTATATCTGAAATCATCTCTATAAAATTATCTTTCTAAAATATTTAAAGATATACAAAATTAATTACAGATTTATATACTGTACATAAAAGCAATGATAGCAGACTTGTGTATTTAGAAGTTTTTGACTTTGTAAGTTTAATTCTTGTATATGTAGGGAGGGGGAGGAAATAATTTGCTAGATGTAGGTTTATTTCAAAATAGCAGTTAACTTCCGTAACGAACTGTGAGGTCTGGAAAATTATTTAAAAATAAGAAGGGCTGGCTAAATAAAATAATATTTAGCATGATTATAATTTTCTATGGATGGGTAGTAACAAGTTTATATCCAAGTGCACCTAACTCAGCAGATGGAGGCGGTAGTTTGTGGGAATGTGCATGGTATAACAACACAATAACAAGTGTAAAATTAGTTGGAGTTAATATAACTTATATGGATGACTCTACAGCTTCATTAGATAGTAATCAGGTTCAATATGTTATAAACTGATTTATGATGTAGAGGGAGGCAATTCAAATAAACAAAGGTTTATAAAAGCTGAAAAAGAATAAAAAATGAAGAATTCAAAGAAAATGGAGAAATGGATGCAATTGTTAAGGGTATAACTGACGTACAGGCATTGACGTAGCACTTCGAAGACGTTCTGGGTTCATTGAATTAATGCCGAATTATGCTTTGTTTGATAAGACTGTATTTGAGGGATTGCCACTAGAAAAATGGCTTAAAGAATTAAATGCTAGAATATGCGAGTGCATAGGCACGGATGCTCGAAACTTACAAATTGGCCATTCGTATTTTTTAGAAAAAGAGAAACCTATTATGGAAAATGAAAAGTTTAAAAGAATTATTAGGAAAGATATTATTCCTCTTATTGAAGAATATTAAATTTTGATTAAATCGGCTATAATAAGAAAATTTTAAGTATACCAATGTACATACATACCTAAGGGTTTGGTCCTTTATATAATTTGGAAGTGAATAGACAAGATATGTTGCTAGTTGAGCCATTATCAGGAAGCCAGTATCCATAAACGTGATCATTCTCCATGTTATGTTCTAGTAATTTGGGTGTTAAATGATTAAATATAGATACAATAATAACGTATAAGTCTAGATCGGGAGTTTGAGTAATTTAGTGAAATTTTAACCATTACGAAAACAAATTATGGTTATCATTTGTTCATTTATACTGTGGGTTCATATGAGCGAAGCGGATTTGCTATTTATATTTTTACTATAAGGCCATTTCATTTTATAACTTACCATAAATTACATAATAATAAATTTGAAATTGATTGCATATTTTATAACTTTATTGGTATAATATAAATACAGGTTGCAGTTTGGTTTCAGTTTGAACTCGAACCAATATTCAAGGAGGTGGAGTGATGTTTGCAATTAAAGCTAAAGAGAAGATAAATTCATCTAAGTATGCTGATACTATGCTAAATAGTTTAATGAATACCCCCGATGGAATTGATACTTTAAAGATAATAACTAATTACGTTGCAAAAACATCATCAAAAAAGTCAGAGTTAAGGACTATAGATGAGAAAATATTTGAGAACTCAAAATTAATAAAGAATTATTTAAAAAAAGCGATAGACTATATGATAGAAGTAGCATTAGAAAGTGAAAAAACATATTCTACAGGTGAATTAGCAAAGTATTTTGGTGTGTCAATAACAGCTATAAATAAGTGGGTAAAGGAAGGTCGATTTGCAGATGTAGAAAGATCAGAAAAAAACAAACAACTTAGAATATCAGAAAATACTTTGTGGAAATCAAACAAAGGAGAACTTATTCCAATAAGAGAAATCGTAGAAATATATGGGGAGGATATAGAGATTTCTAAAAATGAAGAAATCATATATATTATGGAAGATATAAAATTCTTTGAGAAAAAATATGGGGGAATCTTTAAAGAAACTTTAGAACATAAAGAAAATAAATCTTCAGTAGAAGAAGCAGATGCAAGAGAATGGTTATATCTTGTGAAAAAAATAAAACAATAGTATAATATGGCTAGGTAGAGTTTTATAAAAATGTTATGTCATTTTAGATATAGTACAAAATTAATTTAGCCTTTTTTCTTGACTTTCATAAAAAATGGTAATACAATGATATTGTAAGAATTTTTTGTTGCAATGCAAAAATGACTTGCAATATTTTTATTTAAGTGAGGTGAGAAGATGAAAAATAATTTAAAAGGCAAATTAGAAAAATCTAACTTTAAACTTATAGAAAAAGAATTTTCAGACCTAATATTAACAGTTGCTGAAATTGATCAAACGGGAATGGGTTCAAGACCAAATGTAACAAGAAAAACGTATACTTTTAAAGACAATACTTTTCTTTCCATAACGGAAAGATATATATCAGGCGGAATTATTGATTACTACAATTACGATTTATACAATAGCAATGAGGAGATTATAATCAAATTTCATAGTGAGCCACATCAAAATAAGAAACAACAAACTAAAACTGAACCATATCATATTCATAAACACAATACATTAGGAGTAGAAGATAGATTGCCTAATTATGTATATAAAAGATTAACAGAAATATTTGAATACATAAAATCAAGGATAGACTAATATTAATGGACCGGAAATCCTGGTCCGTATTGACATAAAATTAAAGAGTGGAAATAATTTAATATGAAGGAGATGATTAATTGAAACATATGAGCTATTTTAAGTTAGGAGATTCTTCAACTACGCTAAATACAGGGCTAGTTATATCTCGTAAGAAATCTGAAGATGATGATGGGTACAAATATAAAATCCTTACATTAAGAAGCTTTAACGAGAATGGATACTTAGATACACAATATTTGGATGGATTTATAAGTAATGAAAAATTAGATGATAAACAGATAACACAAGAAGGCGATATTATTGTACGTTTAAGCTATCCTAATACAGCAATTTATATTCCAAGAGAACTAGAGGGAATTGTTGTAACATCTCTATTTATAATTATAAGAATAAAAACTGAGTATGTTTTACCTAAGTATGTGCAAATATATTTAAATTCAGAGAATGTTAAAAGACAACTGGTAGGAAATATTATTGGAAGTGTTTTATCCATAGTGAAGGCAAGCTCATTTAGAGAGATTGAAATACCTATTTATCCAGTGGAATATCAAGATAAAGTAATCGATATGAATGAGCTTATTTTAAAAGAAAAAAAATTATTGAATAAATTAATAGAAAAAAAGACGATGTATCATAAAGGAATTATGAGAAAAATGTTTGAATAAACAGGAGGAATATAGACATGGAAAAGACAACACAAGGGGAAATAAATTCAACTTTATGGAGAGCTGCAGATACCTTTAGAGGGAAGATAGATTCCTCATTATATAAGGATTATATTTTGGTAATGTTATTTGTTAAGTATTTAAGTGATGTGTATAAAGAACATTATGATGAATATGCACAAAAATATAATGGTGATGAAGCAAGAATTGAAAGAGCATTAGGTAGAGAAAGATTTTCTTTAGATAAAAAGTCAACTTTTGATTATTTATATGAAAATAGAAACTCAACTGAAGTAGGAGATACAATTAATAAAGCTTTAGAGCACATAGAAGAATCTAACAAATCAAAACTAAGAGGAGTATTTAGAAATATAGATTTTAATTCGCAAGTTATATTAGGTAACACTAAAGAACGGAATGATATATTAAGAACATTGTTAATTGACTTCAATGGATTAGACTTAAGGCCTGAGCATTTAGAAGGAAATGATGTTATTGGTGACTCTTATGAATATATGATAGCTCAATTTGCATCTGATGCGGGTAAGAAGGGTGGAGAGTTTTTTACACCTTCAATGGTTTCAGAATTATTGTCTAGATTAGTTAAGCCAAAAGAAAATGATAGAATATATGATCCAACCTGTGGTTCAGGTTCATTACTTATACGAGCATTTAAAAAAGTTCCTAATGGAAAAGCTCAAATATATGGGCAGGAAAGAAATGGTCAAACACATTCACTTTGTAAGATGAATATGTTTTTACATGGAATAGATGATGCAAAGATTGCAAATGGGGATACATTAGCGAATCCACTTCATTTAGAAGATGATAAGCTTATGAAATTTCAGGTAGTTGTAGCAAATCCACCTTTTTCATTAGATAAATGGGCAATGGGATTTTCAGGGGCAGAAACAGAAAATAGTAAGGAATCTGATGATAAAAAGTTTAAAATGGAAGCGTCACTAGATCCATATAGAAGGTTTGAATGGGGAGTACCACCATCAAGTAAAGGCGATTTTGCTTTTGTATTACATATGGTGTACTCTTTAGCTGAAGACGGAAGAATGGGAGTTGTACTGCCTCATGGAGTATTATTTAGAGGCGCAAGTGAAGGGAAAATAAGAAAGGAACTATTAGATAGAAACCTTTTAGATGCAGTAATAGGACTGCCAACGAACTTATTCTTTGGAACCGGTATACCTGCAGCTATATTAATATTTAAAAAGAATAGAGAAAAACAGGATGTGCTTTTTATAGATGCCTCTGGTGAAGGACATTTTGAAAAAGATAAAAATCAAAATAAGTTAAGAGAAGAAGATTTAAAGGAAATAGAAAAAGTATATAATAATTATAAAACTATTGATAAGTATAGTTATTTAGCAACTTTAGATGAAATTAAAGAAAATGATTATAATTTAAATATTCCAAGATATGTTGACATATTTGAAGAAGAAAAAATGGTTGATATGGATGAGGTTGCTCAAAATATTAATAATATTAAAGCAGAACTTCAGGAGGTTGAAAAAGAAATGGCTAAGTATTTAGATGAACTTGGATTGTAGTAGTAGTAGTAGTAGTAGTAGTAGTAGTAGTAGTAGTTAGAGCGATAAGGAATAAATATGATATTTACACAATTGGAAAAGAAGAGCTTAAAAAAACTGAAGAGTGGTGATAATAACGATGAATAAAGGAATTGCTGAGAGAATTGAAATGATAAAACAATGGAAGATACCTAAAGGATATAAGAAAATTAATGATGTAATAATTCCTATTGATTGGGATAAAAAGAAATTAAAAGATATAATAACCTTGATATCAGGACAACACATAAATGCAAGTGATTATAATGAAGATAAAAATGGGATACCATACCTAACAGGTCCATCAGATTTTGTAGATAAAAAGCCAAATATTACAAGGTATACCTCAAAACCTAAAAGTATGTGTTCAAAGGATGATATTTTAATTACAGTAAAAGGCTCAGGAGTTGGGAAAAGCTTTATTGTGATGAATGAGTACTGTATAGGAAGACAGTTAATGGCCATCCGAGCCCAAGATGAATTGAAAAGTTTAGTATATTATAATTTACAACACAAAGAAGCAAATTATAATAGCGATTCTGCTGGTTTGATTCCTGGTATTACAAGATCCGGTATAGAAAATAGTGATATTTTTATTTCATCAAATAATACTGAAAATAAAAAAATTGGAACGGTTTTATGTGAATTTGATAAAGTTATAACATTGAAACAAAAACTCCTACAAGAAAAACAAAAACAGAAAAAAGGATTAATGGAGAGAATTTTGAGTGGACCTGATAGAGCATGGAAGACAGTAAAACTTGGAACAGTAATGAAAGAACGTAATGAAATTGGATATAATGGCTTAGAATTATTAGCTATTACATCAGCTAATGGAGTGGTTCGAAGAAGAGAAGTTAATATAACAGATAATTCAAGTGAAGATAAGAGCAAGTATAAGAGGATTTTACAAGGTGATATAGGATACAACACTATGAGAATGTGGCAAGGGGTTTCAGGATTATCACAGTATGAAGGCATTGTAAGTCCAGCATATACAGTACTTAAATCAACACAAAAAGTAGATTCTGAGTTTATGTCATATTTATTTAAGTTACCACAAGTTATAAATTTATTTCATAGATATTCTCAAGGATTAGTTAAAGATACTCTAAATTTAAAATATAAAAATTTTAAAGGTATAAATGTCACTATACCTAAAAAACTAGAAAAACAAAAGCAAATAGCTAATATTTTAAGAACAGCAGATAAAGAAATTTACTGGCTGAAAAAGGAATTAGAAACTCTCAAACAACAAAAGAAGGGTCTAATGCAGATTCTCCTAACAGGAATAGTAAGAGTTAAATGTGATTAGACATCTCAAAACAGTTAATAAAATTAATATTAACTGTTTTTAGTTTGTATTATGGGGAATTACGGTGGGGGGGAATGTACATGGATAACAAAGATTTTGATGAAAAGAATATAAGTCAAATTCCAGCTATAGAGGTATTAAAGAATTTAGATTATAAATACATAGATACTAAGGAGGCTAGTAAATTAAGGGGCAATCTTTATAATGTTTTGTTAAGGCCAATATTAAAAAAAAAGTTAAATGAGTTGAACTCATATACTTATAAAGGAAAAGAGTACAAGTTTAGTGAAAAAAATATTAATGAAGCTTCAATGGATATTGATGAATTATTAACAGATGGGTTAGTTAAAACCAATGAAAAAATATTTCAATCTTTAATGTTAGGTAGAAGTTATATTGAAAATTTACAAGATGGTACCAAGCGTAGTTTTACGATGAAGTTTGTTGATTGGGACAAAACAAATAATAACGATTTTTATGTAGTTGAGGAGGTTACTGTTGAAAGTGAGGACGGGAGAAAAAGTCCTAGACTAGATTTAGTCCTATTTATGAATGGTATTCCTTTTGGAGTAATTGAATGTAAGAAATCTTCCATTTTAACAGAGCAGGGAATTAGCCAAATGTTAAGGAATCAATCTAAGGATTACATACCACAACTTTTTAAATTTATACAAATTGTTATGGCTACAAATAAGAATGAAACTAAATATGCTACTTGCAGTACACCTAAGCAGTTTTGGAGTGTTTGGAAAGAGCAAGATGAAAAGTGGCTTAATAGTAAAGTGAAAAAAGTAGTAATTGATAGATTACCTACAAACCAAGATAAGAATATTGTCTCGTTATTTTATCCTGGCAGGGTAATTGAATTAATTAAATACTTCATTTTATTTGATAAGGATATAAAGAAAATATGTAGATATCAACAGTATTTTGCTGTAAAGGAAATAATTAAGACTATTAATAAAAACGATAAAAATGGGAATAGACAATCAGGGTTAATATGGCATACTCAAGGATCAGGTAAGTCATTGACCATGGTTATGGTTGCAAAATATATTTTATCTGAGCTTAAACAATTTAAACCTAGAGTTGTAATTGTTACAGATAGAATTGATCTGGACAAGCAAATTAATAGAACATTTAATCATACAAGGTTAAAAGCTATTAGGGCTGCTACAGGAAAACATTTAATAGATTTGATAGAGAATAATGAAGCAGATATTATTACTACATTAGTTCATAAATTTAATACCGCATCAAAAAAAGAAAAAAAACTTGAGTCGAGAGATATCTTTGTTTTAGTAGATGAATCTCATAGAAGTCAATACAACCAATTAAATATTAAGATGAAAGAAGTGTTTCCTAACGCATGTTATTTAGGGTTTACAGGTACTCCACTTATGAAAAATGATAAAACTCTTGATAAGTTCGGTGGGAAGTTTATTCATAAATATACAATGGTAGATGGGGTTAATGATAAGGCTATAGTACCTCTTTTATATGAAGGAAAAATGGTAGAACAAAGTGTTAATAAGAAAGCTATTGATATGCAATTAGATATAATAACTAGAAATTTAAATGATGATCATAAAGATCAAGTTATGAAAAAATGGAGTTCGTTTGAAAAAGTAGCTTCTAGTGATCAAAGAATAAGTTTGATAGCTTTTGATATTAATGAGCATTTTATAAATAATTACAAATCTAAAGACTTACTTTATACAGCAATGTTTGCAACTAATAGCAAAAAAGATTCCATTAAATATTTAAGAGCTTTTGAAGCTTTAGGTGACTTAAATGTTGGAGTGATTATTTCGGCACCAGATATGAGAGAGGGTTATGACGAAGTTAATAAAAAACCAGATGATTTAATAATTGAATTTTGGAATGAAATGATGGATAAATATGAAAATCCCACGGACTATGAGGAGACTTTAAAAGACGAATTCGATCATGGAGAGTTAGATTTATTAATCGTTGTAGATAAACTTTTAACTGGGTTTGATGCCCCAAGGGCCGCTGTTTTATATATAGATAAGGAAATGAAGGACCATACATTGCTTCAAGCAATTGCAAGAATCAACCGTCTATATAAAGATAAAGAATATGGATATATAGTAGATTATAGGGGCTTAATTAAAAAGCTAGATGATGCTATGGAGATGTATTCAGGTGCAGGACTTGAAAGCTTTGAAGGGAAATATTTAAAAGGAGCCGTACATAATGTTATTATGATTATTGGTGACATTAGACAATATTATACAGAGCTTGTTAATTTCTTTAGCATAATTAAAAATAAAGATGATGTCGAGGAATATGAAATATATTTAGCAGATAAAAAAGTAAGAGAAGATTTTTATAATATACTATGCAACTTTGGTAGAAATATTGCTATAGCATTGGAATCAGAAAAAATTTATAATGCTTTAGGTAAAGAAGAAATAGAGAAATATAAGTCTGCTTTTAAGTTTTATCAAAAATTAAGGGAATCAGTAAAACACAGATATTCAGATAGTATTGATGCTAAAGAATATGAAGCTAGAATGCAAAAATTAATTGATAATTATATAGCAGCAGAAGGTATGATGATAATTACAAATCCTGTTGATATATTAGACAAGGAAGCCTTTGAGGAAGAGGTAGAAAGAATTACAAATCCAAGGTCTAAAGCAGATACTATTAGAACAAGACTTAGCAAGAGCATATCAGAAAAATATGATGAAAATCCAGCATATTATCAGAGGTTTTCTGATAGAATCCAAAAAGTTTTGGAAGAATATAAAAATAGGCGAATATCTGAGGCATCAGATTTAGATTATTTAACTAAAATTGAGGATATAATGAAAAACTATAGAGCGAAGAAAGATGATACTTATTATCCAGATTCAATAAAAAACAATGAAAATGCTCAGGCATTTTATGGAGAAGTTAATAACGTTATCAAAGAAAGTAAAGCTTCCTATACCACTAAAGAAGATGAAATAGGTGTTTTGGCTTTAGAAATTGATTATGTAATAAAAGAAAATTGTAAAGTTGATTGGCATGATAATATAGATGTACACAATAAAATAGCTCAAGAAATTGATGATATTTTATATGATTATACTAGTAAAAGCAACTTAGATATTCCTTTTGAAGATATAGACAAGATAATCGAAAAGGTAAAGAATGTAGCACTAAAAAGGTATTAGGTGATAAAAATGAACATATATGAAGTAAAATATGGGGCAGATAAAATTGCATTTAGCATAAAACGAAAGAAAGTTAAAAACATAAATTTAAATATTAGGATTACAGGAGAAGTTATTGTAACTGCTAGGGAGGAAGTACCAATAGAATTCATAGTGGCATTTGTTGAAAGAAAGGCTAACTGGATTACTAAACAAACCAAGTATTTTAAATATCATGAGCCGGAAAGTACAGCTAAAAAAGAAATGGTTAGTGGAGAAACAATAAAATACTTAGGAAGGCAATATAGACTAAAAGTTTTAGAGAGTACTAATGAGTGTGTTAAATACTTTAGAG
This sequence comes from Clostridium estertheticum subsp. estertheticum, assembly GCF_001877035.1. Taxonomy (NCBI): domain Bacteria; kingdom Bacillati; phylum Bacillota; class Clostridia; order Eubacteriales; family Clostridiaceae; genus Clostridium; species Clostridium estertheticum. Next base: position 847,401 of record NZ_CP015756.1, read on the forward strand.
GATATATTTATCTATATGTCAAAGATAAGAGTAAGTACAGACGTAAGGAGATATTATTAAACAACTGGTTTGATTTTAAATGTAGAAAAATATTTATGAGTAGTTACGATAAAACATATAAAATAGTCGAAAAATATGAGATACCTAATGTTCAGATTAATATTAGAAAGATGAAATCAAGATGGGGATCATGTATTTTAGAAAAACAAATTATAATTTTGAATAGAGAACTTATAAAAGCACCTAAGTATTGTATTGAATATGTTATTTTACATGAATTAATTCATATGAAATACAGGAACCATAATAAGGACTTTTATGATTTTCTATATACTTTAATGCCAGACTGGAAAGAAAGAAAAAGGATATTAGATGAAGAAATTGTGATGGATTTATAGTAAGTGCATACTTTTTGACCTAGTAAAAGCTAAAAGTTTTAGTGATTTACTAGGTGCAAGTAAATCAATGATAAAAATCTAATTATTTTTTGAAAAAGAGTTATGGGTATGAACCATTAGATAAAAATGAATACTATATAGTTTGACTCGAAACCAGGCTAGTGGTTATACCATTCCACAGATTTTATTTTTTCACCAATAATAGGGACTCTAGCAAACTTGCTAGAGTCCCTATTGGCATGTTAGCAACAACGAATAATCAGTTCTTAAAGAGGTCGCACTTTTTATAAAGATTAATAGCAAAACATTTAATCTTTATTGATATAATAATGATGGCGTAATAAGAGTAATTATCGATATTTGCACCAGCAGTAAAAGTAAAAAGGGAATGATCATTAAATCTCGAATACTTATATAATAACAAGTATATTTGGGTGTATAAGCTAAAATGTTAAAAATATTTGAATAGATTAGATTTAAAATTTTAAAGAAATTTATAAAAGGTAAATGCAGTAACTTTTAATTGGAAAGCGAAGAGTTTTATAAGTAAAGGGGTAATGGTTATGTTTTTATATAAAATAGATGGGAATAACTTAGAGGAAATAAAGGAAAATACTTTTTCAAAGGAAGTGGAACTTCATAAGTTATGTGAAAATAATTTAGAAAATATATTTGGGTTAAGGTTTGTTAAGAGGGAATTTTCTTTTAATAACTTTAGGCTTGATACTTTAGCATTTAATGAGAGCAGTAAGTCTTTTGTAATTATTGAGTATAAGAATACTAGTAACTTTAGTGTTATAGATCAAGGCTATTCGTATCTTTCTTTAATGCTTAATAATAAGGCTGATTTTATACTTGAGTATAATGAAAACTGTAATAGCACATTAAAGAGAGACGATGTGGACTGGTCACAATCAAGGGTTATATTTGTATCTCCAGCCTTTAATAATTATCAAAAGGAGGCTATTAATTTTAAAGACTTACCTTTTGAGTTATGGGAAGTAAAGAGATTTACTAATGATACAATGTATTTTAATCTAATTAAATCATCAAAAGGTAGTGAATCTATAAAGACAATAGCTACAAGCGGTAGTGAAGTTGATATTGTAAATACAGAAGTTAAAGTATATACAGAAGAACAGCACTTAAATAACTCTAGTGAAGAAATTATTGAGTTATATGGAAAAATAAAAGATTTTATACTATCATTAGATGCCACTATTGATATAAAAGCTAAAAAATTAGAATTAGGTTTTATATATAATAAGAAAGTAATGCTAGATATACATTTACAAAAAAAAGCCTTGAAAATTTGGTTAAATACAAAAGCAGGTACGTTAGATGATCCTAGAAATATTGCAAGAGATGTTTCAAATACTGGACATTGGGGAAATGGCGATTATCAGATACAAATAAGTAATGACGAGGATATCGAGTACATATTTAGTTTGATTAAGCAGTTATATAAATCGAAGAATAAATGAGTTCAGACTGAAGGTTTAGAGTATGTGTATAAGTGGTGATAATTTAGAAATATAAATTAAATTATGTTAAATAAAATTAGCTACATATTAAATTACGGGGGATAAGATGAATTCAATATTTAACAAGATAGATATTAAAGAGGAACAGCAGATTAATTTTGTAGATGTTAAACATAAAGAAATAGAAAACACCGAATTTCTAGTAAATAATAAACTAATAGTGAATTCAGAAAAAGGAAATTTATTAGATGAACTTAAGATATGCTTAAGCGACTGTGAGAAGTTTTATTTTAGTGTGGCGTTTATTAATTTTAGTGGACTTCAACTTTTATTAGATAGCTTTAAGGAACTTGAGGAAAAAGGTGTGAAGGGTAAGATATTAACATCTACATATCTTAATTTTACTGAACCAAAGGCACTTGAGAGGATAAACAAGTTTAAAAATATTGATTTAAAGGTTTTTGTGGCTACGAATGAGATGGGATTTCATACTAAGGCTTATATTTTTGAAAACAAAGATGAGTATAAAATAATTATAGGATCCTCTAATATAACTCAAAGAGCTTTAAAGCGTAATGTGGAGTGGAATGTTAAAGTTATTTCTAAAAAAGATGACAGTTTTACCCGTGAGGTTTTAGAGGAGTATTTAAGTTTATGGGAATCAACTTCTATTGTTGATGATGAGTTTATTAACAGCTACAGTAACTTTTTAAAGGAACTTAAAAAAAGTCAACAAAATAACAACTTAGACTTTAGTAACTATCAATTAATTAAGCCTAACTATATGCAGCAGAAAGCTATGGATAATTTATATAGATTAAGAGCTGCTGGCGAAGATAAAGCTTTGGTTATTGCAGCCACCGGCACAGGTAAAACTTATATGTCAGCATTTGATGCTATTAGCTATAAACCTAAAAAGTTACTTTTCTTGGCTCATAGGGAAGAGATATTAAGAAGTGCAGAAAAAACATTTAAGGAGTTAGTTAAAAACAAAGATATTACAACGGGACTTTTAGCCGGTACAAGCAAGGATTTAGATGCGGATTATTTATTTTCAACTATACAATCGATGAATAATAATCTTGGAAATTTTAAGAGTGATGAGTTTGAATATATGATTATTGATGAGGCTCACCATGCTTCTAGTTCGTCTTATGAAAGGGTTATGGAGTATTTCAAACCTAAGTTTTTACTTGGCATGACTGCAACACCAGAAAGATGTGATAACGGAAACATATTTGATATTTTCGATAATAATGTGGCTTTAGAATTAAGACTTAGGGAAGCTTTAAAGCTAGAACTCGTTATTCCATTTCATTATTTTGGAATATCAGATATAGAGGGTATTGATCTTAGCGGAGTAAATACGCAGGACATTAATGAAATAACTAAAAGATTAAAGGTTAATGAGAGAGTTGATTTCATAATAGATAAGATGGAATTTTACGGATATGATGGGGAGAAACGTAAAGGAGTAGGTTTTTGTGCCAGTATTGATCATGCACAGTATATGGCAGCTGAATTTAACAAAAGAGGAATTAAAAGCGTATGCTTAAGTGCAGATAATTCTGTTGATGAGAGACAATATTATATAAAAAAATTAGAAGCAGATGAGGAAGAATTAGAAGTTATATTCACTGTAGACATATTTAATGAAGGCGTGGATATTCCATCTATTAATTTAGTATTAATGCTTAGACCAACTAATTCGCCTATAATTTTCATACAACAGCTTGGTCGTGGACTTAGAACTCATAAAGAAAAATCCTTTTTAACTGTATTAGATTTTATAGGTAATCATAAAAAAGTATTTCTAATTGCCATAGCATTAAATGGTGCAAGATATTATGATAAAGATAGTTTAAAGGTAGCTGTAGCAACTCAGTTTGGTAATATACCTGGATGCACAAATATACAGATGGATAGAATCGCTCAGGAGAGAATATTAGAACAGTTAACTGAAGAAAATTTTAATTCCATGAGATATTTAAAGGAAGAATATTTAGAGTTTAAGATGATGAACAGTGGAAAAACTCCATATTTACTTATGGATTATATAAAGTATGATGGAGCACCTGATCCTTTAAGATTTTTAAGTAAGGAAAAAACTTATATTGGGTTTGTAGCTAAGATGGAGAATGATGATGTTTTAAAAAAGTTATTGGAAGAGGAAGTTTTTCTTAAAATACTTAAAGAATTATCAGCAAAGTTGCCTATAAAACGAGTTTATGAATATAGCATAATTAAATATTTGTTAAGCAATGAAAAAATAAGTTTAATGCAAGCTAAGAATGAGATATTAAAGTATATTGATGGTGTAGATGATGACAGTATTAAACATGCATTCCAGTGTTTAAATCAAAACTATTATGATTCAGCTCAGGTTAAAAATAATGTTAAACGTTTTGAGCTTAATGGTGATCTTTTAAGTAGTACATGGGAATTTAAGACGGTGGTACACAATGAAAAATATAGAATATATATTGAAGATGTTATAAATTATGCTCTTATAAGATATGAAAAAGAGTTTGAAAGTAAGTATTATGGAGTGCCATTTTTTAAGTTATATGAGCAGTATCAAATGATAGATGCAGCGTTACTTTCTAATTATACTAAAATTCATAGTTCTTTTAGAGGAAGTGGACTTATAACAAATGGAAATGAATATTTTATTTTTGTAGATCTACATAAGGAAGAAGACATTAAGGAAAGTATAAATTATAAAGATAAGTTTATAGATAGCAAATACTTTCAATGGCAAAGTCCAAATAGCACGTCTCAAAGTTCAGAAAGAGGTAAAAATATCATTTTTAATAAAGAAAGAGGAATTAATCTACATATTTTTGTGAGGAAATATAAGCAAATTGATGGAGCCTCTGAACCTTATATTTATATAGGTAAGGGTGATGTGATAGAGTATGAAGGAGAAAAGCCTATAACGGTTAAGATAAAGTTAAAGAATGAAATGCCAACAGATAAATATATAGAATTCATAAAAAAGGTATAGCAAATTATTTTGCTATACCTTTTCTGTTGCAAGCTGTTTTGCAGCCTTCACATCTGCTGGAGCCCAGTTTAGTGAAAGTAAATTTTCTCTATGTAACCATATCAATTTTGAATGCTCATTTGCAGTAGGCGTCCCAGCTGTTATGCGGCACTTAATAGTAATTAAATTTACTATAAATTTATCATATTCAAAAGTATTATCATTAAATATATCTATAAATTCAACATCGCAATGGAGCTCTTCTTTTATTTCTCTTTCAATAGCTTCTTTTAAAGTTTCACCACTTTCTACTTTACCACCAGGAAACTCCCACATGTTTGGAAGGGACATTATTGGTGAGCGAAGGGCACATAGGATTTCATTATTATCATTTTCAATAATAGCTGCTACAACTTTTATTAGTTTCTTCATATAAAACACCTCTTATTAAGTTTAGCATAAAAGGGGTGAATGTAAAAGTTAGTGGTTATAATAGAACGGTTAGTTAATGTTTTTTATCAAACAATGATATCTGATAGTTATTATCTATTCGTTCGGTAAGCTTATTAAAAGTATTTTTATCATATTCGCATCCAATAACATTTCTGTTTTCGTTTAAACCTTCAATAAGGGTTGTACCGCTACCGGCAAAAGGATCTAGTATAGTGTCACCTTTCACTGTTGAAATACTAAATGCATATTTAGGTAGTGATGCAGGGAAAACAGCTTGATGATTTTTTTTCTTATATCCCATGTTATTTCCATAGAATCCGATATAGGAGGAAAAATAGTTTGGTCTTCCATTTTTTGTAATTTTATTTGTTACACCACAATTTGGACATTTGTAATTTCTAGAATTTTTAATAAATTTACTTATATCCAACTTTGGACTACCTTTTGCAAATAGAAGGATATATTCCCATCCATCCCAAAGATAGTATTGGCTGGCATTAGGGGCAAGTGGTACAGGATTTTCTTTTATCCATATTATTGTGTCCCTATGCACAAAACCAGCTTTTTCTGCAAATTCAATAACTTTTCCGCTAATATCAATAGTTTTTTTATCCATTCTCAATTTGTTTATGTTTATAAACATAAACTTATCATTCCTTAGAACTCTGTAGCATCCATTAAAAACTGCTTCTAGTTCTAAGTAATAATCCTCAATTTTCTTACAATTACCGATTTCATTTTTAGTTGCATCTAATTTAGTAAACTTTTTAATTGTATAGTTTGCCTTATTTCCAATGTTAGTTCCTTTTTTACTGTAATTTCTTTTTTGAAAATATGGTGGGCTAGTAATAATGCAATCGACGCTATTTTTGCAAACAGTTTCACTAAGTACCTTTCTACAATCTTCATTATAGATTGACCAAGTATTGCCTTTGTAATTTCCTTCTCTAAATATCATTTAAGTCTATCCTTAAAATTAGTCTTACTTAATAATATTTTTATGGTGCTTTGGATATACTACTATTTATAAAAACATTCGCAAATTATAGGGAGCGAAAATGAAAAACTTACTGTTAATTCAAAGAGAAAAATTAGAAAAACTTAATTATATAAGAAAAGCTGAACCTGAATCTGACTATTGGGCTGACTTTTCATACAAACTAGTTAAAAAATATCTTAATTGCTTTGACGATTGCTTTAATTTGATAATCATAGGGGATAAAAATATTGAAAAAGATTTTTACATAATTCCATTTAAATATATTTCAGACATTTTTATAGAAGAATTTTTATCTGCTGACAAAAAAAACAAGAGAGTTCGTTGGGTGTGTAAAATAAAAAACAACAAGTTTATGCTAAACAAGTGTTGTGAAAATAGGGATGTAGCTATTTTTTATGGAAATACAAATTATCTAACAGAAGCGAAAAATATATCATATGAAGAGATAACACATAAAGCATTAGTAAATATAAGACAGAAACAAGGTTTATTCAGAAAAAAAGTACTGAAGAATTTTAATGGTAAATGTTGTTTGACTGGAATTAGAGAAAAAGATTTAATTATAGCTAGCCACATTATTCCATGGTCCGACCGAGTGGATACAAGACTTGATCCAGGTAATGGACTTTGTTTTTCAGTTTTATATGATAAATTATTTGATAAAGGCTTTATTTCTTTGGATGATAAGTACAAAATTCTTATACCGTCTAATTTAGAAAATATCAGTCCTGAATTAATAGATATATTGTTTGAGATAAAAGATAAGCAAATTTCATGCCCTAAGGAGTATCCTATAAAAAAGGAATATTTGATATATCATAGGAAGAATATTTTTAAAGGATAACACATATTTAGAAATTGATTTTAAGGCAGATCAGTTTGTATTATGTTAGATACTAATTAGATTATTGTAGTATTTTAAATTGCTATATGTGGATATAATGTAATGTAATTATTAGGCTATTAGGATAAAAAAATTAAGAAAATGAATTTATTAAGGACATTACAGTTTATTTTTAATTGTGGCCAATGAAATCATTATTTAATGTGTATTATATTTAATTAAGGATATCAGATATATTAATAAGCATCGAGTAGATAAGTGAATGTTTGGCCATAATTATAAATAAAGCTATGATTATGGAGGAATTTATTTTGAATACTTTTGGAGAAAGATTTAAGAGCATAAGATTGTCTAAGAAATTAACTCAGCATCAAATTGCTAATGAATTTAATAGGATATATGGATATGCATTTACGAAAACAACTATTAGCCAATACGAGAATAATAAAAGAGTACCAGAGATGAATGCTATTAGGAATTTCGTAAAATACTTTAATGTTTCATTAGATTATTTGTTGTGTAATGATATCCATGTTGTTAAGGAATTAGGTCAAAAGTACAATATGCTTAATGATTCTGAATTTATTGAGCTAGAAAAAATAGCAACATTAATAAAGAATTTAGCAGAAGACGGTAAAATACTTCTTAATAATATAGAAATAAATGCTAAGCAAAGGCAAATATTAATAAATGGTATTGATGTTATTTATGGTTTAGTAAAAAGAGAAACAAAGATGGAATGATAAAATAATACACACCTAATTTGTGGACAAGTATACTATTTTATCATAATATTGTTGATAAAATGACTTTAAATATTAGAGTTAGTATCTATGAGATTTTCTAAATGTATTATTAAATTTTCATAAGTACCAAAATTATTACAGACCCAGTGGTAGCTCGGAAGGGCATTCTTAGCGCCAAACTCACTAATTACTGGCATGCGATTGTATAATGTTTTAAATTCTATTATTGAATCTAGTCTTGAGTTAACTCTGAGGTCGATAGATGAATTTTTTAAGTGAGTATAATCAAGTCCAATTGCGGTAATACAATTTTCAATACTACCCCAATATTTATAATAAACTTTTTGAGTAAAAGTAGTATTAGGGGGACGTAGTTCTCGCCATTTTGGCAACCTCCCAAGTTTATTAATAAGATTCATTAAATCATCCTTAGCTATTTTTTCATCAAAGGGTAAATTAGCAAAAGTATTTATAGTTAATTCGGATGCAATTAATGCATTATTAAAGGTTCCAAACAAATGTGTTATAGCTGATGAGGAGGGGTAATCTGGGTTGCCTAAAAAGTCTCTAGTAAAGGGAACTCTACCATTTTTAAGATGAAATTCCTTTAGCTTTTTAATTATATAGTCTTTTTTATGATCCTTATATGTGTCATTAAAGTCTTTATATACTAGATGAAGGTTCTTGATATCATAACATAATTTATGATAACCTAGTTCTGATAATTTCAAAATAATTTCATCAGCAAAAACATATTTCAGATTCGGTAAGTTTAATCCGGGCCTGTTATTTTTGTTTAAGCACCAATATTCTACTGATGCACCTTTAGCAGTAGCTTTTTTATATTGTTTTACCTTGTGTTTGCATGCGTAATTAGAAGTAGCCGCATCAATTACTTTATGCTTAAGTGGGATATAAATATCTGGTTTAAAATCTAAACCAAATCCGCAATATTGAAATAGACAGTCGCCTTCCAGAATTGACGCTGATATCTCAACAAGATACTGCCATGCAGACCAGAAATCTCTATAATCCAGAGGAGATACACCTGCCAAGCTCAAGATATCATTCCAACTAGACACTAAAGTATCTGGTTTATAATAAACAAAGTGCCTATAATATGTTTTGAAATGGGGATATTTATCATTATTATCAAAGTCGCAGGTTGTTGGTGCGCGTTTAAATTCATTAAAGAAATCCTTTATAATTTGTAGTAATTCCTCATCACTTACAGTTGAATATTTCTTGGATTTATAAGGGAGCATCACTCTGCCTTCTTTAGAGGCTTTTCTTTCTTTATTTCTTCTATTTAAATATTTATTACATTCTTTACAGTATTTTTGATGCCCATCCCTAGAAGATTTATTTAAATTAAACTGTTGTAGTTCCTTGGTTTCTTTGCAGTGTCTACATTGTTTATAATCCATAGTAACCTCAGTCCTTTTTTATTAATACTTTAAGGTTAGTATTTGCAGTTTGTTGTTTAGTATACGTAAATATGGTACTTATAAATATAAGTTTACTTTTGCGTTAACATAATAAATATGATACCTTTGGAGCCTAGGTTATGGTTCCGTATGGAGATGAAGAGAAGTTTAAGGGACATGACTTTTACAATAGCGTGATGGTTATACAAATGTAAATTTACAAATTAAATAATATGACTATTTTTACAAAGAAATGCTATAAGCAAGGTTGCTAGGTATATAGAGGAGATGAATGTAGTGAGGAATGATATTAAAAATTGGGTATTTTCTTGCGATATGATGAGCTATAATGTAATATCAGCTTTTAAAGAGTTAAATGAAGTAGACTGGGGAACAGATAAAAATGTGATGAAAGGTGATTATGTATATATTTATTTAGTGGCACCTATTAAAAAAATTATTTTAAAGACAAAAGTAGTTATAGACAATATAGGTGAAAATGAATTTATAGATGATAGTAAGTTTATGCTTAAAGAAATTACTAAAAGCGAAAAAACCAAATATATAAGGTTAAAATTGATAAAAAGTTTTTCAGATAATATAAGCAATATGTTAACGTATGAGATACTGAGACAAAATGGGTTAAATGGTCCAATACAAGGCCCTCTTATTTTAAATAATAATAAAATTTTATGGAGCTATATAGATAAAATTGAAAATAAACAAAAGGTAGATGAGATTGATAAAAAAGAGGTTGAAAAAATAATCGAATTAGATAAAATTTTATCAAGAACACTTGGAGTTACAGAAAAAGATGCACTTATCAAAATAAGAATAGGACAAGGATTGTTTAAGAAAAAGCTAGAAATGATTGAATGTCAATGCAAAATTTGTGGCCTAAAAAGTAAAAAATTATTAATTGCAAGTCATATAAAACCCTGGAAAGATTGCAATGATAATGAAAGATTAGATGATAACAATGGTTTTTTATTATGTCCTAATCATGACGCATTATTTGATAAGGGATATATATGTTTTGGAGATGATGGTAAAATTATAATCTCTAAATTGATTGAGAAAAATTGCTACAAATTATTAAATATTAGTAGCAGTGATCAAATTGCGCTTACAGATAAAAATAAAGGTTATTTAAAATGGCATAGAGACAAAATATTTAAAAGATAGGGTCAAATTTAAGAAATAAAATTGGCTTGTCGAAAATAGATAAGCCAATAAACTTTTCCCTAATTATTAAAGTATTCATTTATCTTAGTGGAGGATACTTTATTTTATTTTGCATACAGTGCACCTCCATTATAGTTCAACCTTGAAAAATAAACTATAATCCTACCATTACATACCATTTAAAGAATAAAATTGTTATTTGTATCTATTGCTGTGGCTACACATATCTGTTCATTATTAAATGGTATTTATCAGGTTTTATTCTGTTTGCAATAAAAATCATTTCATCAGGGTCCGTATTCAGCATGATAGCTACACATTTGACACCACGTCTTTTCGCATCAGTGAAGATACGGTCTACAACATCAAACGGAACACGATGAGCAGGTACGCCACCGCTCTGCATAGGTACCAGCCCAATATGGTCTGCACCAGCATTCATAGTTGCAACACTTTCATTGTAGTTTAATAAAGAATAGATTTGGTTTTTTATATTTATCTCCTAGCGTAATAATTTTTGGTTTTAAGGTATCACATGAATTATACCATAGAACTCTTAAAAACAACTAATGTTTACTGCGATAAACATAGGTTTATTAAATTCATTGACTTTGATTATTAATTTGTTTATAATAAATTATATTAATGTCTAAACACTTAATTGTTAGTTATTTTACAATTAATATTATTTATAATGAAATGGAGAATGATATGACAGAACGTGAGTTAGAAATTTTAAAAATAATTAAACAGAATCCATTGATTTCCCAATATGAACTTGCAGATATTCTTGGGATTACTCGCTCTGGGGCTGCTGCTCATATTCATAATTTAACAAAGAAAGGCTACATAAAAGGAAAGGGATACGTTTTAAGTGAGCCTAGATTTATCACAGTAGTTGGTGGGGTAAATATAGATACGATTGGGACGTCAAGGAGTAAACTAATAAGTGATAATTCAAATCCTGGCAAAATAATTCATTTACTCGGAGGCGCAGGAAGAAATATTGCACTCGCTCTAACAAAATTGGAAGTTTCTAATTATTTTATCTCAGTATTTGGCGATGATTTAAATGGAAGAAAATTTTTAGATGATGCTAAAGAAAATAATATGGACATTCAATATTGTGAGAAAATTAAAGGAGAAGCTACATCATCATTCATATCCATTAATGATTCAGCTGGAAATAGAATAGTTGGCATTGATGACATGGATATATATCATAACATGACACCAGTGTTTATTGAAAAAAACTTAGACAGAATTAATCATTCAGACTATTGCATTATTGACACAAATCTTCCGAAGGATGTAATAGAATATATCTATGACAAAGTAACAACTCCTCTTGTCGTTAAAACAGTATCTTTGAATAAAAGCTACCGACTAATTAACAATATACAAAAAATAGAAATTTTAATAATCACACCAAAAGAGCTATCACAATTAGTTTCTGAATTAAATGAGACTTATAAAAACATTAATAATGCAATTGACCTCTTACTAAATAAAGGTGTTAAAAATGTTCTCGTTTTTTCAGTAAGTAAAGGTCTGTTTTTTAAAAATCAAAGCATAGAATATAAATGGAATATTAAACCGAATTTAATTGTAAATACAAACGGAGCAAGTGCAACTCTAACTGGTACTTTGATTTGGGGACTTCAAAATAATATGAACTGGGAAGAAGCTTTAAAATATGCTTATGTTGCAGCCATTAGTAGTATGGAAACACAAACTCCGGTAAATCCGAATTTATCCGAAGAATTATTAATGAAAAAAAAGAAATTTCTTTTTCCTAATTAAAATTATGATATTATTTTTCATAAAAAGACCTTATCTCAACACAAGATAAGGTCTTTTATTAAAAGAATAATCCTACAATAGTGGCTGTCAACAAAGAGGCGACAAAAAGGCTAATTCCGATATAATAAAGAAGGCATCCTACTCCTCCTGCAAATAAACGGATTCCTAAAGCATCACTTGTAAAAATATGAGGGTATAAGTAACTTCCAATAGATATAAAGACTCCATAAGAAATTAAATATAAAAAAGTTCCAACATTATTTTATAACCCTAATTCCTCAGCAATCTTATCTGCTCTTTCACAAAACTCTTTTACTTTTGGAATGTCTTTTTCCATTACACCATCATTGTATTTATGGCTTGTTTTAGTTAAAGAGTCTACGCCATAAGGTTTTACCTGTTTGATACATTCTTCTACATTATCCGGTCCTAAACCTCCTGCAATAATTACCGGTATATTTACAGAGCTTACAATCTCTGCATCAATGTCCCAATCGTGGGTCATACCACTTGCCCCGATACCTGTATCTGCTGCAAGTCCTGAATCTGTTAAGATATAATCACAAAATTTTGCATATTCCTTTGCACGGTCTACAGCTTCATGTCCGTCCACAAGAACAGCCTGCATCAATTTAACACCTGGGCATTCTTTACGTAATCTTTCAGCAAATGCTGCATTAGCTGTAAATTTCATGCCTGCAATATGCAGAATATCCGGTTTTACTCTGTTTGTAATGAAAATCATTTCATCAGGGTCTGTATTCAGCATGATGGCTATGCATTTGACACCACGTTGTTTCGCCTCATTGAAGATACGATCCACAACATCAAATGGAACACGATGAGCTGGTACCCCACCGCTCTGCATAGGTACTAGGCCAATATGGTCTGCACCAGCATCCATAGTTGCAACACTTTCATTGTAGTTTATTAAAGAATATATTTGCTTTTTCATATTTTTTACACCCCTTTAGAAAATTTTTTTGCTCTTTCTATTACATTTTTAATATTTAAATTTGGAGATACCGAATCGGCAACTTCTACGGTTAAACTAGCTGCTGCCTGAGTCAACATCCCTACTCTTTTTAACGGTATTGCATTATCATACTGGAAACGTGCCCATGTAATAGTTGCCGTACTACAATCACCGGCTCCATTTACGCTCACTACATGTGAATCCAAGATTGGAATACAATCCACTCCTCCTTCTCTTGAACACAAGATTCCCTTTGCTCCTAAAGATATAAAGACATTTGTTACTCCTTTTTGATGTAAAACTCTGGCTGCTTCTTTAGCACTTTCAGTATCAACAATTTTTACTCCAGTTAAGACACTTGCTTCTAATTCATTTGGTTTAAAAGTATCAATCTTATCTAAAATATTTTCAAATCTGTTTAATTTAGCAATAGAGACTGGATCTACGAAAATCGGTACAGTGCAATGGTTTGCAATCCACTCGATAGATTCTTTTGGAATATTTCCATCAATCACACAAATGGACGCTTCGTTAATGAAGTTTATACGTTTCTCCAAGAATTCAGGAGTAATATTTTCAGTGATTTTCATATCATTAACCGCTGTGACCATATCTCCTTGGTCATCGGTGATATACAAATAAGTTGAGCTTTTGGTATTAAGAATACATTCAGCATAATCTAAGTAAATATTATTCTTTTTACACTCCTCACATAAAAATTGTCCGAAATAATCATCTCCATAGACTGTTAGTAAATATGTAGGAACATCTAATTTAACTAAGTTTTTAGCAATATTCTGTCCTACTCCACCAACTGTCATATCAATCTCTCCGATATTTGAATCTTTTTCATGATATACATTTCCAGACAAACCTGCTATATCTAAATTCAGTCCCCCTATAACTACTACATAATTATCCATTAACATCTTGATACCTCCTTAACTTTATGGATAATGATAATACAAAAGTTCTAACATATAAACAAATATATAAACATTTGTTTATATTAAAATGCCAAAAAAAATCTCTAATCTACAAATACATATTGATATAATCCAAAATTTAGTATAATTTTAATGTATCGTATACTAGATTCCAAAATTTATCAAAATCTAATTTAGTAGCAACTAAAGCATTAGGTTCTTTTCCGGTATTACCATAGTAATCACATACTGTTTTTCCATAAGTTAATTCACTACTAGTTTCTATTTCTACATTCATGGGTTTCGTTTGGATAATGGTTGGATCAATTAAATAAGCTACTGTAGTTGGGTCATGTACTGGTGGTGAATCGAAGCCAAACACTTTTTTCTGTGTCATTCTAAAATATTCCATTAAATCAACAAATAAGTTTGATGCAGTATTATTTAAAGTCTTTATTCTATTTACCACTTCAATTGTTGCTAGCGCTTGTCTTGTTAAGTCTAATCCCATCATTACTATTGGTCTACCGCAAGAAAATACAACTTGAGCTGCCTCTGCATCGGAATGAATGTTAAATTCAGCTGACGGTGTAACATTTCCTAATTGATAGGAACCACCCATTAATACAATTTGTTTTATTTTTGGAACTATAAGTGGTTCTTTTTTCATTGCCATAGCAATATTACTAAGTGGTCCTGTAGGAACAAGGGTTATATCATTATTAGAATTCAACAGTATCTCTATAATTAAGTCTACTGCATGTCTACTATCTAACTTAACTGTTTGTTTTCCGAAATGTGGTCCATCAAGTCCACTTTCGCCATGTATATTATTTGCTACAACTTGTTTTTTTCTTATCATAGGTACAGACATTCCGGCAGCAACTGGGACATTATTAATTCCAACGGCACTACAAATATCTAATGCATTTTTAGTCGTTTTTTCTAGCGTTTGATTACCAGACACCACGGTTATAGCTACAAGTTCTATATTAGGATTCTTAGCTGCCAATAAAATAGCAATGGCATCATCATGTCCAGGATCTACATCAAGTATTATTTTTTCCATAAGTCTACCTCCATTATTTAACTATAAATTAGTTTAATAGTTCTTAACTTTAATCGTTTTCACAATGAGTATTTTTAGACAAATATTTTAAAGCTGAATTCATCCACATATAACGACTACATGATTATCTATTAACATCTCAATACCTCTTTTTCTTTATGAATATACTATAACACAAAATCTTTATTTTTTAAACAAATATTTGTAATATAAACATTTGTTTATAAAAGGTGCAATAAGCATAGCCACAGCTTCAATATAATTAAACTCTATTTTTATATTACGCAATGATATAATGTTAGGACATCACTTTTTTCTTATATTACTGAGAAGTCAGGTGAAAAAAGATAATATTAATGGATATATGAATCTGCTAAAAATCGTATTTAGTTTGAGATTATAATTTGCCTATAAAATAACATTATGTTGTAACTGTAAAAAAAAATTTACAGTTGTAAATTTTTTTTTACGTTTTAATTAGCAAAGTGGCTTGAAACGTTTACATGTTTTTTATTAGTTGCCGTATTTCATTAAAATTCAAGCCACTACACATAAAAAATACCTGTTGAATTAAAAGTTGAAAGATTTTGTAGAGGGGGTGGAGACTCCAGTATCATAATATTGTTGATAAAATGAATTTGAATATTAGAGTCAGTATCTATGAGATTTTCTAAATGCATTATTACAGAATGGTAAGTTAACTCGGAGTGCAGGAAAGGAAAAAATATCAAAAGAGATGGGTATGGAAATATCAGAGAAAATTTTTGAAATAAATCACTCAACAAGGTCATTTATGTTTAACTATTTAGGTTGAGTATTATTTAAGAAGTATAGAAGCTAGAGAATTAGATGAGGATAATAAAATTATGATATTTTCAATAATAGTGTTGAAAACTTGACATATTTTAAGGAAAGCCAAATTGCTTTCCTTAGTTCACATTTTACGAAATATATTGTATTATGAATTTTTTTTAATATATATTTTTAATGCCTTTATAAACAAAATCATTATGTATATGCTTAATCCTGCAACCGTTATTAAGAATAAAAAATAAAATGAACTGAATATACCAAACCTTGACATATCTTAACCTCCTAACTTTATTATCATTTGTTTGGATACTGATTTTAATAAGTACTCCGTAATCCTTTATATAGACTTATCATAAACGTTTATTAAACATAGCCTAAATAATTAATAAATCAATTTTAAATTAGCTATTTTAATGAAAACTCGAGCTTTATTATGTGTGGTTCTAAGGCGTTTACTACAAGTGGTAATTGATAAGGTAATGCTCAGGTATACTTTTTAATTTAGTCCTTTTAAATGATATATTTTTTATAATAAAGTATCAAATAAAATGATATATTCAAAAACTTAATTGCTTAATAATCTATATAAATCAATGATTCATTTAACATATAATATTCAGTTATGACGTAGTACCTGAATAAGCCAACTTAATGAAAGCTTTAGATGATGTTGATGTGTGAAATTAGAATACTGCGCTATATTCTTATGTTTATAAAAGGCGATGTATTTTTGATATTATTAAAATTGTAAGTACGAAGCTAAGAATACTACATAAAATATGTTGTATTCTTAGCTTCTTATTTTCTTTATAAAACCTCAACCCAACAAATAATTGTTGACAACCTATATTTATAAACATTAGTGGTATTACAATTTTAAAATCTACTAATTCTAACCAACCAACTATAAAAAGTATAACGACCGATATTATAAAAGGTATATTCGCTAATAACATTTGTTTGTTTTTCATTTATTAATATACCCCCTCTTATTAATTATATTAGAGTTTTGTTAATACAGATTATTTTACCAGTGTGACGTACTTTCTGAAAAGTCCGTAATAGAGATTATTTAAATTTTACCGTATTTTATACCTTAAAATGTGATAAGATTTTCAAAATTGTACATTTAAATATATGATAAAAAAGCAAGAGCCTGATTTCTCCTGATAATGTATGATATTAAAAAATTAATTGATATAACCGTTTCAATCTATATGGTTCATGTAGAAAATAGAACACTACTGATAAAACCACTATAAGAAAAAATAAAGCAATATATATAATTTTTATTTTTCTATTGTTTTTAACATTATTTGGATTGACAACGATAGAAAATATAAAGTACCCGATAATTCCTGTTAAAATTAATAGAATACACCACTTAGTATTTAGCCTTCCATATCTGTAAACATTTATTATTGACCATATTATCCATAGTACCCAACATATCATAAAAATTAAAATTGCTAACCCTAAATAAAAACCACTATAGTCCGTATTAGCAGAAGTTTTTACTCCTGTTTCTAAAAGATATTTAGTATTATTTACTGTGACTTCATGTCCAGACCTATTATTATAAGATTCGCTTTCTATTTTTTTAGGATAACTATACTTTATTTCGCCAGAGAATGGTTCATTATTTTTGCTACTATCAAAGTTTGGTGGCAATTCTTTTAGAGCAACATAAGTAAGTTGATTATTCTTATCATCTTTAAAGATTTCTTTTAGATATATATCAACACTTGCAATTCCTTCATTTATTAATTTTGTTTCTATCAATTCAATTTGAGGATTCATGGTACTAATTCTCTTAATATAGCCCTGATTTAGTATAAATGCTGTTACAAGTAATAATACGGATAGTGCTAATAAAATCAATGATGATACTCGTATTTTACTGGCAAATAATTTTTGAAAACTTAATACATGATTTAATTCATTTCTTATCTGAAATACTTCCCCAAATCTTTCTATAGCAATTTTGACGCTTTCTTCTTCAGTTACTCCATTTTCTTGAAGTTCCTTTACAGTTTGCATTAAATGATTTCTCATTTCTTGTTTTAAATCTTCTGTCTCTTTAGATGAATCACTTGCACCTCTATATATAGAATTTAGATACTTATCTATCCTATCCACTATTTTACCTCCCCCAAAAAATTATCTACAATGCTCTTGAAAAATTGCCATTCTTTCTGTGAATTTTCTAAATATTTTTTACCCTTATCGTTTATATGATGATACCTTCGCCTTCCCCCACCACTTAATGAATCGTCCCAATATGATTCTAAAAGTCCATTATTCTCAAGTCTTTTTAACACAACATACATTGTTCCCTCTTTTATCTCAAATGTTTCCTTACTTGTATTTCTTATCTTTTTTGCTATATCATATCCATATAAATCTTCTACTACTAACAGGCTCAATATTATACTTTCAATATATCCTTTTATCATCTCTTTATTTATTTCCAATTTTTCTCACTTCCTAATTACATAATAACATAAACTACTATATAGAGTAAAGTAGTTTATGATATATAATTTTACAATAAAAAAACACAGATTTAATTAAATCTATGCTTAAGTGACGAATCTTTTCTTCGTCATATTCTACGATGTCGTCTTAATTAATAGTAATTATAGTATGTTTTTATATGAATATAGCTGGAGTAACTCTTGTAGATTTTATGGATTTGCTTAAAAATAAAAATATATCTTGGAATGAATATACAGAAGATGAATTTAGACTGGATCGAATTGTATTAAAAGAGTTCAAAGATGAATTAGGTGATAGTAAAAATGACTAAAGTTGTATGCAATTGTTTTGAAATCTGCACAAGAGATTGATAGGAAGATAATATAAATGAAACAAGAGAGGACATATGGCTTCCCTTATGAACATTTCGAAATATGCATTAATCTCTTGAAAGCATACTTATTTCATTCGTTTAAAGACTGCGACAATTTCTCTACTTTTTCCATCATCTTGAGTAGTTGAGAAACACGACACTAATTCCCAACCTTGTTCTCCAAAACATCCACCTCAATTCACATATTTAATTTTAGTTAATACAAAACCTAAACACAATATTGTAAAATTGTTTTCTAATTCAATTTGACGCATTATTTCATAAGGGATTTATATGTTTTGGAGATGATGGTAAAATTATGGTCTCTAAATTGATTGAGAAAGATTGCTACGAATTATTAAATATTAGTAGCAGTGATCAAATTGCGCTTACAGATAAAAATAAAGGTTATTTAAAATGGCATGGAGACAAGATATTTAAAAGATAGGGTTAAATTTAAGATAACATTTATAGTCCAGTCGCATACATCCATTCTGATTAAAGTTAAAGGATTTTAAAAATAGGGAAGCAATATACATATAACTATGTTAAATATTTGAATAATTACATTACTATGTTGTACAATTAAATGGGGACACAATATTAGGATAAGGTTTATAAATCATAGAATTATGATTAATAAACAATAGGGAGTAAGATATGAAAAGTAGTAAGGAAGAGTTGAAAAAACGTGGTTATATAGAGGATGTTGATATTACTAATGATTATAAATTACTGACACTTGACGAATTATGTGTTTTGTTAGAATCAAAAAAAGCATTTGAAAGAACTATTGCTATAAGGCTGTTAGAAAACTGTGATAATATTTTGCAATCAGATTTAGGTATTATTTTATTAGAGACTCTTGTGAAAGAGAAATCTCTCTATACAAAAATAGAAATATGTAATGCATTAGAAAAAGGGGATAGTGAAATTGCGAAACAAATGCTTAGTTATGTGGGGAAAATAGGGGAAAATCAACATGTAAAATTACCTAATGAAGTTTCTCAAAAAATAAGTTATCCTTTGCCAAGAGATATTATAGCAAGGGTAATGGGGAAAATGAATAAATCGGTATTGCCTATATTAGTTGAAGCTCTTAACGATTATGATGTTTTTGCAATTCGAGAAGTTATTGATGGTATAGGATTTTTATGTTTTTATAATGATATTCCTAATGAATGTTTTGTTGTTAAAAAACTTATCAAGTGTTATGAAGAATATAAAGATGATTACATTCTTCGTTGGAAAATTACAATGGCTTTTTCGGCTTTTAATAACGAATTTGCAACCTATGAACTAAAAAAAATAATACGTAATGATAATGAAGAACTTATCATAAAAGAAGCAAATAGGGCATTAAAACTGATTGAAAAACTATGTAAATAATTCAAGGAATCCATTTTTGGCTTCCTTTAAAAATTGTCATATTATCAACACGTTAAATGGTATATATCTGTCACTTATAATATTGTATGGAATTGGAGCATTACTTATCATAGTATGGAAAATATGGGTGGATTCATTTTTTACTTTGAAGAAATTTGTATGCTTTGTTTGAAATTAGATAAAATATATTATATGATATAATTATAGGGTTTAAATAAAAAATTTAGAGTGGAAGTTGATATATATGAAAGTTGAAAGAATAAAAGAAATTCTCAATGGTGGAGAAAGTATAACTGTTGAGTTCAAGCAAAGTAAAAATAAATTAAATAAAGATGTTTTTGAATCGGTATGCGCTTTTCTAAATCGAAATGGAGGACACCTATTTCTTGGTGTTGAAGATAAAGGTGGTATTGTAGGAATTAATCAAGAAGCAATAGAGAAGGTTAAGAAGGAGTTTGTGACTTCTATAAATAATATTCAAAAGTTAAACCCAACATTTTATTTGTCAGTTGAAGATATTAAAGTTGATGAAAAAACAATTCTATACATTTATGTTCCGGAGAGTCCTCAAGTCCATAGATGTAATGGGAAAATATATGATCGAAATGAAGATGGAGATATGGATATTACTGATAATACAAATCAAGTTTCAGAAATGTATATGAGGAAGCAAGGAACGTATACTGAAAATAGAATTTATCCGTTTACTCAAATGTCAGACTTACGGAGTGATCTCTTTACGAAGGTCAGAAAACTTGCGGTGAATTAAAGGGCCGATCACCCATGGCTTCTAATGAATGATATGGAACTTCTAAAGAGTGCCGGATTATATCTTAAGCTATGAAAGGCTTATGCAGTTTATAGCAAAGCATTTAAATGACAAATTTTATCTGGAAAAGGACCAAAGAATAGGATTAAGAGATAAGATATTCAGAGAAGTGGTTTCGAATATTCTAATTCATAGAGAATTTTTGAATCCATTTCCCGCAAAACTCGTGATTGAAATTGATAGGGTTTTTACTGAAAATAGTAATAAGCCACATGGTAATGGTGTAATTGATCCGAATAATTTTTCACCATATCCTAAAAATCCTAAAATAGCAAAATTTTTTAAAGAAATAGGCAGAGTGGAAGAACTCGGTTCTGGTGTTAGAAATATATATAAATACAATAAAGTATACTCAGGAGCAGCACCAGAATTTATAGAAGGTGATGTTTTTAGAACTATTATTCCATTAAAACCTCAAGATGGTGAACAAGCTAGTGAACAAGGTGAGGATAATACCAGGAAAATATTGGAATTTTGCAAAACGGCTAGAAGTAGGAGTGAAATTCAAGATTTTAGTGGTATTAAAAGTAGACGATATTTTATTGAAAAGATATTAAACCCTTTGCTAAAAGGTGGTCTATTAAAGCTATCAATACCTAATAAACCTACAAGTCCTAATCAAAAATATTATAATGATAAACTGGGTAGGTAAATCGAGATATTCCATAAAAGAGGCAGGTATTCCTGCCTCTTTTATAGTTCCAGCTTTAATCTATAATAGTATCACCTTTTCTTAAAAGTGGGAAAGTTGTCATGAAATTAAAGGATTTAATTAACGTGTTCTTTATAGAAGGATGCAATTTTATGAAACCTATAAAGATATTAAAGTTGTGTCAACACTGTTGACACAACTAAGTTGGTTGAATCATATTGCCATTTTATAGGTTGCTAAGTCACTCGAAGAAAATGAAAAACCAAGTGTTGGTTGAGATATGGTGGAACATACGCTCATAATGATATTGATTTTGAATTTGGTTCATCGCTTGGTAATTTGGTGATAGTAATTGTGGACAAGTAAATTTTTTATCATGATATTGTGGATAAAATTGTTTTCTAATTTAATTATACAGCTTATTTATATAACTATTCTATCATGTTATCATCTGCAATAAAATCTATATCAACATTTTTCTCGCGAAGCTTATTAATATAAACTACTGCACACCTAAAAGTCTTTTTATTCTTTGGATTTTCTTGTCTCACTGAAAAATTCACAGGCTTATTGTAGCATTTACAGTACTGCATATTACTTAATTGTTTTTTGAAACTACTCAGTGGCAACACCTCATGAGTCACATTATGCTCTCTACAGTATTTTACAAACCTATCGTAGAAGCATGTATAATTAAGGCGAAGCACAAAATCTCCATCTAAATCAAGAACTGCATCATAGTCTATATTTCTTAAAAGTTCGTTATTAGCTGCCATACGATTCATAGTTTCGAAATTTTGTTCTATGACTGTTTTATTCGATGTTCCTCCATCTAACAAGTCCTCATAAGCCCCCCGTTCTATTGATGAAATAATTTCTTTCATAGCAAAACCTGTGCACTCCTCCATATTCAAATCAAAATCATCAAATACCCTCTTAAGTAAAGCTATACCAATCATACAGTTGGCTATAGAGTTTTTAACTCTATCATTTTTAATATCATTACCAATTAGTTTTTCTAAAATTTCATTATGGATTTCTTTGATTTTTTCCTCGCTCATTTTTAAGGCCTCCTTCAAAAGACTGACTCCAAGTTTATTAAGTAAAATAGAATTTCCCTTTAATTTTTCTAGACTTTCTTTGGTTATCTCATCAAAATAAGAAGTTGCAAATATAACTCTAAGGCTTCTTCCTATATTTGCCGTTTCCTCAATACCTACTTCTCCAGATAAAATCACTGAAGCCCTAGGAATAAAACTTCTATTTTTATCTAGGGTGGCTACTCCTTTTATTCCTTTGTAGTTATCATAGGAATTTCTCATAACCCCAGATATTAAGTCCACTTTATTTTTACCTATTATGTGAGGCTTGTACTCTTCTAAAATAAGAGGTATAAAATTACTACTGCTGGCGGTTTTGTTTAAGGCAAAGTCTGTACACTGCGCAGCATTTAATATGCCATCTTCCATGCACAATATAGGCGTAATAATATATTTTACAGCGCTGCTTTTACCACTACTGCTTTCACCTTCTATTAAAAGATGGTTATATTGTATTCTACTCTGTTTAAGCTTTTCTTTCAGAAACAAACCACATACATAACCTAATATGGCTGCAGTATTTTTAAGTATACTAAATTTAAATAAATATGGTGCAACTTCTAAAAGCTCTTCTTTTGTAATAACATCATTCTTTAGAATGTTAGTATTAAGCTCTGCATATTGATTTTGAATAGCTATATCTAAAGTGGGTTTTCCATCAGAATTTAAAGCGCCTTGCTCCGATACGAAGCACCACTGATTATTAATTTTATGAAAACCACTGTAGGTAACGCCCTTTCTTATTTCACGGGTTTTATTTGAAATAATAAATCTTATATATTGAAGGTCCTCAACTCTTCCTATATAAAAAGTTTTAAAGCTGCCCAGTGCTCTTCTAAAAGATAATACATCATCAAAATCGGAGGTTTTAAAAGTCCTCTCGCCTATAACCCCTTCCTGGGTAACAATATCACCTATAATTTGAGTATCCCCTTCATTTTTAATATAATATTTTGGATTAATAATAAAATTAGAGATATTAATTATCTGCTTTTTATAATATTTGTAGTAACAAAACTCATCTACATAAATATTACCTATAGGTTTATTCTGCACGGAGGCGCTTTCTACTGTTTCATCTGCTTTATTAACCAAAGTTATTAAATCGTCTAGAGTGCCTCCATTTCCCACCCAATCTACAATATCCCCCTTAGGTTTTAAACCTGGAAGTTCTATTATTTTTATAGATTTGACCACATTTTTTATAACACTTAGAACATCATTTGCATAAGCCTTACCACTTTCATCATTATCAGGCAAAATTACTATATTAGCACCGGTTAGTGAATTAACATAATCTGCACTATAAGCTGAAAACCCCCTAGCTCCAAAAGCAGTGGTAGTTCCTACTTGTCCTAATTTGAAAATTTCATCCACGCATTTTTCTCCTTCTACAAAGAAAATAGTTTTATCATTTTTAATGCCATCTAAAACCTTTGGTAGCTTATAAATAACATGTCGTGTACCCTTTATTCCAAAGCTCCATTCACTATTATCTTTAGCATAAGCCATGAAATCCTTCTTTCTTTTGCCATTATCCATCCACTCTCTTCTACAAATCTTATATAATATATTTCCAAGTTCATCTTCATAATAATATTTAGCTGTGGTTTTCTTTTGATAATTAAAATTTTGTTTCGTCTTGAAGTCACGGTTTTTAGAAGGATTAGGGCCCTGTGTTTCAATTTCAACATTATATTTTGTGCTTAAAAATTTCATGCTATTATGAAATCCTTCTATACCATCGGTATACTGGGCGGCAGTTAAAATGTCACCTTTAGCTCCACAACTAAAGCAAATCCAATACCTTCCATGGCTTCCCGGCACAATGGCTGCACTTGGATCCTCATCCCTATTGTTATGTGCGTTTTTATTAAAACAGGTAAATTTTCTGTTTTTATTTTTGCTACTATGTTCCATTACGTAATCTTTTAAATGATCCTGTATCTCACTAATACATCTTTCTGTAATTTTGCTAATCATAAATAACCCCCTAATTACTTTTGTGCGGCTTAGATCACTAAGCATTATCTTTATAATAAATCCCTAAAAAATAACAAGAATTGTGTTTGGATTACACTTTCAGTAAAGATATATGCTCTTGTGAAGGATATTTACAGTAAAATTATAAATTATTACTAATTATTTTCTGAAATAGTAATATTGTAAATAAATATGAGTTATGTAATTAGCTTAGTTCATTGATTTATAAGGCTTTACAAGTGATTTGCTTATTGAATTACAAATTTATCAGGGGGGTATATAATAGAGTAGAGTTTTAAAAGTTCAAAATCCATTTATAAAGACAATTTTTGCATTTATATTAATAAGGTGTTTTTGTTTTTTTGTAATATATATATATATCCATGTTTCAATGTAGGTATCTTAGGGGTTTGCGATAATTACAAGAGGTGGTAATGAATTAGAATAAATTGTAATGGAACGGTAATTAGTAGCAAATTAATGTTGTACATAAAAGCCTACGTGAAGAATAAGTACATATATCACCAAGCTTACAAACGATTATGGAAGAGGGTTCGATAAAAGTAGAAGGCGAAATGAAAAAGGCTATAAAAATAGCATAAACATATGGAAGAAGTAGAAAGTATTAATAAGAAATTATTTAACTGAAAATAATAGTTTAATTAATTGTTGACAAATAAGGTTTTTATCATGATAGTGTGGATGAAATAATTATCAACTTAGTGAAAATTGGACATAAGTAACCTTTTTAATTTTTAAAAACAAAATGGAAATTCAATGAATTCCATTTTAATATAGGATTGGTGATGATAATCCTTTGAAGTTGGTTTTTAAAATGGCAAAAAGCTTATTAGAGACGGGTGCAAGAGACGAAGATATATATGATGCAAAAATAAAATTATCAGATGAATTATCAACTCATGATAAAGTGAAAAATAATGATCAAATAAAAGCATATTTGATTATGGTGATCGATGGCAATTTAATATAGAAGTATTTGAGATGAAAAATGAAGGAAATGAAGAATGTAATCCGAAAATAATTGAAAGCAAAGGAGAACGACCACTGCAATATCCTGATTATGGGTGGTAGGCATATATGCGTAAAAGAACTAGATATCAATGCTAGAGAAGAAATGGTAAAGGAAATGTTGCTAGATGGTGAAAGTATTGTGAAAATTAAGAAGTACTCTAAGTTAAGTGAGGAAGAAATAATAAAAATAAAAAATAAGATAACTCAATAAAACAATATAAAGTACTGTAGATTAACTTCTACGGTATTTTTTTGCTTATCCATTAATAGTGATGCTTTTGCTGACGGTTATTCTTACGATGACTCCACAAGCACCCAGCAAGTTACCATGCAAGCGTATGAATAAGTAAAAGAAATTATCTTTTTAATTTTAGTTAGTTCTAATTATATTCGAAATTCAACGTAAAAACACTGTAAAATTTAATTGAATAATACGGTGTTTTAAGGGGGCTATTAGGTTTTAATAGTTGTGACGCTTTAAAAGAACAAAGCGAACTAACTTTCAGTCTTAGATTATCTCAAAATAAATAAGTCCATTAATTACTTGTGAAATCGTCAAAAGTAAAAATCCGATTATAATAATAATTAAAGTCTTTCGTTGTATCATCTTTTCATGTTCTAATAAAAAATTATCTTTATTTGCAAAAGAAGACTCTAGTTTGATGGAATTATATGATATATGCACTCCTAGACCCTGCGAGTTACAACTAAACCGATAAGCCCAAAACAAAAATATTATTCTAAGAAAAGATAATACTTTATATTCAAATAATTTATAGTAAGGCGATGACATTACTAATACATCTTTGTGTAATTTTGTTAATAATAAATAACCCTCTAATTGCTTTTGTGCGGCTTAGATCACTAAGCATTATCCCTATAATAAATCCCTGAATTAGCATTGTTTTCTATATTGATTTTTGCTTAAATAAGTCCACTTGTTTTTAATACCTTTCTCATACTTAGGAATTGCTAAATAAAATCTTTCAGGAATAATTTCATCCTTATAAATCCTATATCTTACGTAAGAACCTTGCTTAAAGTCATAAACTTTCTTAACTCCTATTGCTTCAAATTTATGTCCATATTTCTTACCATCTATGCTAAAGACAACTGAATATTTGCTTTTAAATAACGTATATTTAACTACAGGTGCAGTATAAGAAGGTAGGAATTTTATTTCACATTCCATAGCCCTAATTTTCTTTTTTAAGACAATGCAGATAACTATGAATAGTATCGCTATAACTATTCCAATTAATGAAACCCTGAAATACATAGTTTTGTTATAATGAAAAAGAGAGTCTGTACCTCTTCTACCTTTTAGCAAGCCCATGAACGGCATCCCAAATCCAATACAAACTATGATAGTAAAAAAACTGAGTAAATTATTTATTGTCTTGTACATTTACCATGCCCCCATTACTGCCAGTTATAACTTCTTCAAAATTGTCTCAGAGTATTAACATTTCCTCTTGCATCGCACCGTAATATATTACTATTGTGTTCGTATTAAAGTATACAACATAGTAATGTAATTATTCAAATATTTAACATAATTAAATATAAATTGCTTCCCTAATTTTAAAATCTTTTAACTTTGTATCGGAGTGAGATGTATGCGACTGGACTAATAAATGCTTGGTCTTTTCAGTATCCTTCTCTGTATTAAAAAACTGTAACCATTTAAACCAGTACATGTAGTTAGCAAGATATTTTGTGGCTACACTATGAAAACTATACATCCATTCTTTTAGTTTGCTATGAAAAGCATTTATATGCTGTATATGGTAAATGCCTTCCTTATGCTTCCCACGTTTAATTTGTTGTAGTTCAACACCTGAATTTTGTGCAAATCTAATATAACTCTTGTGTGAATCAGTACAAAGGATAGATTCATCCTCAATCCTGCCTGTAAAGAGCCTTTCTAAATCTGTATGTTTCATCCTACCTTTACATATTAGTTCAGTCATAATAATTCCTACTCTATCAATGGCACATAGTACACAAACCTGTTCCTTTGATATACCCCTTTTTCTCTTTTCATCCTTACTACTCCTACTGCCTTTAACCCCACGTTTATGAGGTTCTCTTGGAATTATAAACGTAGTGCTTTTCTTATGATTTCCTTGAAAGGATTCTCTGAAAAACGCCTCGTCAACTTCTATAACCCCACCAACATTACCAATACACATATACACTCTGATAGCGTCTAAAAACTTATGCCTCCAATAAAAAGATGTGGGCACACTAATCCCAACTATCTCGGCACATTCTCTTATGGAATAACCATTTATCATACATTTAGAATATAATATCCACTTTTTAATATCTTTCTTACTGTTGTAACGGGGTGAACGTGTAAAATCAGTAAATGTCTTTCGGCAGGACTTACAGATATATCTTTGTTTGCCATTGAACTTGCCATTTCTTGATACTTCCTCATGCCCACAGTGGGGGCAGACTTTTCCCCTTGGAGAATCGGTTCTCTTTAACCTCGTTAGTAACCTCGGTAGCAAAAGAGCCTAATACAATAACTTCTTCAAGATAATTTAATATTTCTTCCTGTCCTGTTGTTCCTAAAGCCTCTAAATCTTTCTTTACTGATGCTACACTTGGCATAATAAGGCCTCCGTAATCCTTCATATAGTCTTATTATACCTAAATATTCAAAAAATATAAATTTTCAACATTTATCTTAAACATAGCCTTGTTTTTTTGTAATATATATATATATATTTATGTTTCAATGTAGATATCTTAGGGGTTTACGATAATTACAAGAGGTGGTAATAAATTTGAATAAATTGTAATGGTAGAGAGCATAGGGGTGTAATGAATTAATTAATGTTACAATTCAATGTTGCAAAGTAGATTGTAGCATTGAAATTTAATTATGTAATATAATACAACAATAAGAAGGTAAAATATTATGATAGAATGTTTAAAAGATTTCTATGCATTAGATAATATTTTTAATACAAGTAATAACACCAATTATAAATTTAAAAATT
Source organism: Clostridium estertheticum subsp. estertheticum (assembly GCF_001877035.1). NCBI lineage: Bacteria > Bacillati > Bacillota > Clostridia > Eubacteriales > Clostridiaceae > Clostridium > Clostridium estertheticum. The sequence continues at coordinate 876,361 of NZ_CP015756.1, forward strand.
TAATTGGACTTAATAAATATGAATGTATACATCCAGTTAAACAAAGGAAAGTTTATGAAATTGCTAATCTATTATTAAAAGATAATGTTGGTAAGTACATCACTGATATTATAGTGTTTGGTAGTGCCACAACTCTTTTTTGTAGTAGCTTTAGTGATATTGATATAATTGTTTTAGGTGATTTTTCTGAGTTTTATCCAACTGTAGATTTACACGAGTTTGGAGAAATTGATTTATTTGGATATAATAAAAAAATATTCCTTAGTGATATGGAAAATAACAATTTTTATAGGAATGCTTGGCTGAAAGGGGTAAAAGTATATGAGCAATTATTGATATAATGTAAATTTTAGAGAATCTAAAGAGTATATTTTAATTATATATACTGCAGCATTTGAATTGCTTAATCAAATAATGTTGATGCAAAGTAGATAATGTTAAATATTAAAGCCTGCAGTTTATATATTTAGACTGCAAGTTTTAATATACTCGTATATTCAATCTAATATTTTTTACACCTAACGTAGTTAAGTTCTTTTTTTTGTTATCACCTAGACTTTCTAGCGTCTTCTTCCACCAATAAGATCAAAAACAAATATAATTACAGCGATGACAAGCAACGTGTGTATCATGCCCCCACCAATACTAAATACAAATCCCAATAACCATAAAATTATCATTATTCCTACTATCATTCTTAAAAGTCCCATATAGATCACCTCCTTGTAAACAATATTTTAAAAATTTGAACGTCAAAATCTAATATAAGATTAAATATCTTATTATTGGATTAATTTGTTACACATAAATGCAGCGGGCCATCAGGATGTTGCCATAGATAATATGCAAACAGAATGTTATAATTATAACATGACTAATTAACGTTATAAGCTATCATTTACGACATAAAACGACAAACATATTAAGAAAATGGTTTTATTTTATTCTAATAATTAAGGGGATGTGTGATGCTATGTATAAATTTAAATTTAAACTTGAAGCAGTGAGAAAACTCAAAGGTATGACCCAAAAGAGATTAGCATATTTATCAAATTTATCACAAAGCCATATTAGCGAGTTAGAAACAGCGAAGCAAAGTCCCACATTAAAAACCGTAGAAAACTTAGCGGATGCACTAAAAACACATCCAGATAAATTATTAGAGGTAGATACAAATCATTAATAGAAAAGGGAATTCAATAAAATGAATTCCCTTTTAATATATATACATATTTAATTTTAAACTAAGTAGAGTATAGTAATTTATTTTAATATAAGTTATTTTTCTTTGTCTTATCACATATCATAAAGAACTCTTATTTACAAACTTTTACTACCCTCTAAAAACTCTGAAGATTTAATTTGATGCAATGGACTATCCCCTTTCTATTAGCGATTATTTTTACTTTATCTAATGAAGGTTAACAGTTAATTATGCTTCTTTGTTTATGAGATAATAATAACATGGTAATCAGTATTTGTAAAGACTTATTTTTAATTAATAATAAATATTGATAGGTATTAACTTAAAAGAAAGATATGTTATAATACTATTAAGTAAGATGACACTATATTAAGCAAATATATTACTTCACAGTAGCATTTTAAAAAGCAATTTCCATATGCTTTGCAGATAAATAATAATTTATATAATAGAAACAGCAAAGGAGAGTGTAGTATGATCGAATACAAATTTGATACCCAATTATTAATAGAAGGACATAATCTTTCAGAGGATACAATAAACGAATATATTACAAATAATTTTGAAGGTGATTGTTTGCTTGCTGTCGGTGACGATGAATTAATTAAAATTCATTTTCACACCAATACACCATGGAAGGTGCTTGAGTATTGTACTAGTTTGGGAGAAATTTATGATATCGTTATAGAAAACATGGAACGTCAAACCCTGGGGCTTAAAGGTTAAATGCATATGAACTTTTAAAAATAAAATAAGGTTAAAATTGAAATTTGAAAGGTTAGGGGTATAGCTAAGCTAAAACTCAATGATCACATAAAGGGGGAGTAAGTATGGAATTTGAAAAGTCAGTTATTGAACTTATAAAGATGAGGACATCAAGCAGATCATTTGATCAAGAAAATATTGAAAGTTTAACCCTTAAAAAGCTAAAGGATTATATTAAAAAGAGTAATGAAGAAACAAAATTAAGGGCTAGGGTTATAGTTATACAAAGTAATGATAATGATTCTAGGAAAGCAAAAAAATTAGGGACATATGGGGTTATATCAGGTGCTAATTCATTTATTATTGGAATATTTGAAAAAGAAGAAAAAGATGCGCTTAAATTTGGGTATTTATTCGAAAAAATTATTCTCTTCGCAACGGATTTGGGGCTTCAAACATGTTGGCTCGGTGGAACTTTTAATAAGGGGAATTTTGAAGAAAATATGAGTTTAGTTGATAATGAATTCATACCTATAGTTTCTCCCGTGGGAATAAAAAAAGAAAAGCCTAGAGTTTTTGAATCAGTTATGAGAAAAGTTATTGGTGCTAATAAACGAAAACCATGGAGTGAATTGTTTTTTGAAACTGATAGTTTAGTACCATTAAGTGAAGGGAGTGCAGCTCAATATGCCGTTCCGTTAGAGATGGTAAGACTTGGACCTTCTGCTTCAAACAAACAACCTTGGAGAATTATAAAGGATGAGAATGCATATCACTTTTTTCTTTGCAGAACAAAAGGCTATGGAGTAGCTGGTTATGATATGCAAAAAAACGACATTGGTATAGCTAAATGCCATTTTGAGTTATCTGCAAATGAACTTGGCTTAAAAGGCACGTGGGTAGAAATAAAAAATATAAGTACACCAAATGACTGGGAATACTGTTGCAGCTGGTCTAATTAATATTTTTCTTTTCATTTTTAATCCAGCCTGGAATAAGTTGCGAGGAAATATAGGCTATAATTGGAACAGTTAAAATCACAGCAAAACTACCAGTTAAGCCTTCAAGTACAACTATGTTCACCATATCCATATTAAACAATTGATTGTTAGTTAAATTGTAAGAGTAAATTACTATAAACATGCTAAGTGAAGTACCTGCAAACGCAAGAATAAGGGTATTTGCCATGGTTCCCATCATATCTCTGCCTACATTCATACCAGATATGAATAGTTCTTTTTCAATAAGTTTAGGGTTTAATGAATATATCTCTTGTACGGAAGAAGCAATAGATATACTAACATCCATTACAGCACCAAGGGAAGATATTAGGATTCCAGCTATTAGTAACCATTGAACTTGCATGTTTGATTGTGTTGAAATCATATTTAATGATTCCACATCTGCCATATTAAATCCTGATAGATGAGATAGAGTGCAGATAAGAGTGGTAATACTACCAGCAACAAAGACCCCAAGTATGGTACCTAAAACAGCTGATACCGTTTTGGCACTCCACCCATTTAGTAAAAATAATGTAACACAAGAAGATATAATTACCATCAAAATCGAAGCCAAAATGGGCGAATATCCTCTGTATATTATTGGAAGAAACATATAAAAGATAAGAATAAAAGAAATTAAGATACCGATAGCAGATCTCACGCCTTTCTTTCCACCAATTAAGCACAATGCTACAAAGAATATTAAAATAAAAACATATTGAACAGGCGCTCTATAATAATTGTAGACGGTCACTGCATACATATTTGGGTTTCCAGTATCCACATCCACAATAATCTTCATTCCTTGACTAACGTAGACATTGTGAGTATCTGATAAAAAGTTTGTAATTGTCTTAATGTCTCCTTTATGTTCTCCTGTAAGAATCTTTATTTTTATTTGTTGAGTGCCAAGATAAATCTTAGTTGCATTTGGATAACTTTTTAAAGATTCATTTTCCACAACCAATACCTCTGCTTTTTCATATTTAACATAGGAAGTAGAATTTTGATTATTATGGGTGAAGCGAGTACTAGAATTTAGAAAATACAGAAAAAGGGAAAATAACAATATACCTATAATTAAGGTGGTAAATTTAAATGCTCTTGAAGCTTTTAACATATCTTTCCTCCAGACAAATTTTTAAGATGTGATTCGCAAAATAATTTACCTTAATTATATATTAGTTATAAAATTAAATGGTAATGTCCTTGTAAAGCTTGTGTTAAGTTAAGTGAACTATATAAAAATCTCAAAATTTATTTTCTCAATTAATAATACAATGTATTTCAAACTTTACATATATTTAACATATACTTTACACAAATGGGAAAGAACAAAATTCCGATCGCTGATATAATTAAGCCATTAGGCGACGCTTATTATTACAAGATAATATATATAAGGAAGGTGTAAAAATATTAAAAGTATCTATGAAATGATTAGCGTACCAAAAATAAGTAATGAGGGGTAGATTTCATGAAAAAAGTTAAAAAAATAGGAGTGTTAAGTTCCCTAATTGCATTTATATTTGTATTTATATTAGCGACAAATGGAATATTTGGATCAAATAGCAAGACAACGATAGCTTTAGCTGCAGGTGTCGATACTACTATCACAGATATAGCATTAACTCCAGGTAGCGATCCAACGCAATTAAATTTTGCTTGGTATTCTGCGAATAGTACAACTTCTAGTTTAGTACAAGTTGCATTAAAGTCTGATATGAGTGGAACCACATTCCCTATTGATAAGGCAGTAAACTTTAAGGGCACTAGTACTGCAGGAAATGAAGGCCATTTCTCTAACAAGGTAACTGCAACTGGATTTAAAGAATCTACAGCTTATGTATATCGCTTAGGTGATGGTACTAATTGGAGTACAGTTAATAATTACACTACTCATAGTACAAGCCAGTATAGCATATTAGTAGCTGGTGACCCACAGATTGGTGCAAGTGGTAGTGTAGCAAGCGATGGAGCAGGTTGGGGTGATACAATGAACAAAGCTTCATTAAAATTTCCTAATGCCAGCTTCTTACTATCAGTAGGAGATCAAGTTAATAATGGTAAAGAAGTTGCTGATGCGACTACAAAAAAAGAAATTAATGAATCAGAGTATACACAATATTTTAGGCCAACTCAGTTTACAAGTTTACCAATAGCCGTTATCGCAGGTAATCATGAAACTTACGGAGATGGACATATGTCTCACTTTAATGTACCAAATATGTCAACAACATATGGTACAGTTGCAGGTTCTGGGTCAGTTACAGGTACAACAGGTGGAGATTCTTACTTCACATATGGTAATACTTTATACTTGATGCTTAATAGTAATAACGTAAGTGAAGACGGTCATATGGCATTTATGAAAAGTGCTATTGCAGCAAATCCAAATGCAAAATGGAAGGTAGTTTCAATGCATCATTCTGTATATAGTTCTGCAGATCATGAAACAGATGCAGACATAATAACAAGAAGAACAATTCTTCCAGCAATGTTTGATACTCTTGGAATTGATGTAGTTTTAGATGGCCACGATCATTGTTATACTAGAACAAATCAAATGTTAGGTGGAGTATCACAGAAAACTACAACAGATGCAAATGGAGCTGTTGTAAACCCTAAAGGAACACTTTATATGACATTTAACTCTGCCAGCGGAAGTAAATATTATGAGATGCAATCACCTGACCTTAATGGTACTTATGAAGCTGTTAAACAACAAATTCATGTTCCAACTATTTCACTAATGAGCGTAACAGGTAATAATTTAACAATTTCAACATATAGAACTGACACAATGGCACAAACAGATACTTACACAATAGCTAAAGCACCAACAACTAATTATGATTCAATGGCTAATGGTACTGTACTAATAGGAACAAAAGCATTTGCTTTAGATTATGCGAATGACCCATTAAATGCGCAGGAAATCAATAATGCAGTAGTAGGTGGTGGAGTAATTTATGTTAAAAATTTTTCAGGTAATTGGATAGACAATCTTACAGGATTAGCATCAATGCCAAAATAGTATTTATTTTAACCTTTTTAGAATAACTGAAAGTTACACAATGTACTTGTGTAACTTTCAGTTTTTGGCTTTATAATTATAGAATCAATTTAGGTATCATTCACAAAGGTATGGATATGTTCAGTAATGGTAAGCCCAATATTAACAACAAAGTAACTAAAGTCACTTATTGTACTTGATGCTTTCGAAAAGCATTTTTTACAAAAGGTAAAAAAACAATTGCCATGACTCCATAAACTACAATACGCATTAAGATTAAGCTTATAGTTAATCCACCAAATGAATAAGACAAATAAGATGCAAATTCATCAGCTGTCAGTGATTTATAAGGCAATAAATATAGAATACCACTAAATACTCCATTATCAGCTCCCGGCTTCATAAAGAATGAAATAAGTAAAATTACTACATCAATTATCAAAACAGTGAAAGGTGTCTTAAGCCTCACTGATAGCATCATTGTAAAAGATACAATGCCAATCATAACTGCATAAGAAACACAAATACATATAAAAGTACATGAAGCAAATGTAACTGGATAAGGTATTATTGTATTATGAATTTGCATAGGTAAATTCCAGCCTTCAATACCAAAACTCAAAAGTGGTATAGCTACTGCAAAAATAACATTCAAGAAAAATACCATAGTAGCAAATGCAAATGCTGATATTATTTTAGCTGTAATTACTTTTGTCTTTCCATATTTAGAGGCTAAAATAACTGCATCAGCTCCACATTGATATTCTCCAGCAAAGACTGGTGCAATAGTTATACATATAACTAGGAGTGTAAAGATTAATGTTCCCAAATTACTCAGTATTTCGTACCAGCCTTTATAATAACCATATGTATATGGCTCTTGAATTTTAGAGCTTTTATTAAGCCAAAAAGTTTTCTCTTGTGCAGAATAATTTCTATCGCCCTCATTCATATTTAGGAGCGCAGAAATTTTATTGTTTCTAGTTTCATAGAACTTTGAGCCCTCTTGTAAGTTAATATTAAGTAAATTCGAAAGGCCTAAATTCTCATCAGGCTTTTCGTAATTTTGGGATATCATTGAAAAGTATTGAAATTTAGGACTCACATACTTAATATAAACATTCTCTTTAAGAGAAGGCTCTCCAAGTTCAGTTTTTATAATATTTTCAGGCTTGGAAAATAACTTCTGATATTCTTTAATGGCTTTTGTAACTTTTTCTTCTGTTATTGTACTAGAAAAAAATTCTTTTGATTGTTCTTTTTTTAAAGCTATTGCCTTAAATCCTGTGTATTGATTTCCTTTTGTGTCATAGGCTTCAAATTGTATAATAGGCAAGGTAAAAAAGATAATAGTAAGTATTACACTGATTAAAACAGTTATAATATTTATTCTCTTTTTTGCTAACTTCTTAAATTCAAATGTCATTAAACTAAACATAAAATCTCCTTCCTATGCTTCTAATTTAGGAACATGAAAATGATACAAGTATTCTAAAGATGGTGCTACATTAACTACATTGTCCATTGGCTTATTGTACTTGATGTTTACGAAAAGCATTTCTAATAAAAGGTAAAAAAATAATTGTCATAGTTCCATAAACTACAATACGCATTAAGATTAAGCTTATAGTTAGTCCTCCAAATGGATAGGACAAATAATACCTAAACGCACTATCCAGTGATTTGTAAGGCAATAAATATAGAATATGATTAAATAATCCATTATCAGCTCCTTGCTCCATAAATAATGAAACAAACAAAATTATTACATCAATTATCAAAACGGTGAAAGGTGTCTTAAACTTAGCTGATAGCAAAAGAGTAAAGGAGAGCATGCCAAGCATAACTGCATAAGCAGTGGCAATACTTATAAAAGTACCTGAAGCAAATGTAACTGAATAAGGTATTATTATATTCTCAATTTGCATAGGTAAATTCCAGCCTTCAATTCCAAAACTCAAAAGTGGTATAGCTACTACAAAAATAACATTTAATAAAAATACCATGGTAGCAAATGCAAACGCTGCTATTATTTTAGCTGTAATTACTTTTGTCTTTCCATATTTAGATGCTAAAATAATCACATCAACTCTACGTTGATATTCTCCAGCAAAGACTGGTGCAACAGTTATACATATAGCTAGGAGTACAAAGATTAAAGATCCCAAAACACTCAGTATTGAGGACCATCCTTCATAGTAACCATATGTATATGGCTCTTGTATTTTAGAACTTTTATTAAACCAAAAGGTTTTTTCTTGTGCAGAATAATTTCCACCTTCATGATTCATATTTAGGAGTGTGGAAATTTTATTATTTCTAGATTCATAGAACTTTGCTCCATTTTGTAAGTTAATTCTACGTAAGTTCGAATCATCTGAATACTCACCAGGCTTATTGTAATTTTGAGATATCATGTAAAAATAATCGGATTTTGGATAAACATAACGACGGAAGACATTATTTTTAAAATAAGTTTCTCCATTATCAGCTTTTATAATATTTTCAGGCTTGGAAAATAGCCTCTGATATTCTTTAATGTCTTTTGTAATTCGGTCTTCTGTCATTTTAATAGAACGCTCTTTTACATTTTCTTTTTGTAATGCTATTGCCTTAAGCCCTTTATAATCATTGCCTTTTGTGTCAGTGTATTCAAATCTCATAGTAGGCAATGAAAAAATGATAATAGTAGCTATTACACTGACTAAAACGATTATAATATTTGTTCTCTTTTTTGCTAGCTTCTTAAATTCAAATTTTATTAAACTAAACATAACATCACCATCCTATGCTTCTATTTTATATTGAAAATGATATAGGTATAAGTCTTCTAAAGATGGAGCTACATTAATTGCACTATCCATCGGTTTCTTATTACTAACTATTCTCAAGTCTACAGAGTTATCACTATTATGTTGTAGATTTATAATACAATGCTTAGCACAAAATTTATCTGTTTCTGATTTTGATACTGTGCAGTTCCATACACTATTTTCAATTTCTTTTGTTAATCCCTCAACTGAATTTTTTGCAATAATAGTTCCATTTTTCATTATAAGTATTTCATTAGCTATATACTCCACATCAGATACAATATGAGTAGACAAAATTACTATTTTTTCCTTAGAAAAATCTGATATTAAATTACGAAAGCGTACTCTTTCTTTGGGATCAAGACCAGCTGTTGGTTCATCTAAAACTAAAATTTTAGGATCGTTTAGTACCGCCTGTGCAATTCCTAATCTTTGTTTCATTCCACCTGAAAAGGTTCTAATCTTCTTATTTGCAACATCAGAAAGGCTTACCAAGATTAACAACTCTTTAGTCTTATCCTTTGCAAAACCTGGCATTAATCCCTTTAAAGATGCAACATACAACATAAATTCTTTAGCTGTAAAATCTGGATAGTATCCAAAATCTTGCGGAAGATACCCTATTAAATCTCTATACTCTTCCCCCATATCTATATTATTTTTACCATTTAACTTAACTTCCCCTGAAGTTGGCGTTAACACACCACAAATTATTCTCATTAAAGTAGTCTTTCCAGCGCCATTAGCTCCCAAAAGACCATATACACCCTCCTTTAAATCTAAAGAAAGTTTATCTACTGCAATTTTATTTCCATACTGTTTTGTTAATCTTTCTATTGATAAATTCATATAATTTCCTCCTTAATAACCTCATCAAACAAACCTAATCTATTCCACATTGTCTTCATTTCAAGAGCAAAAATAACTGTAGTAATTGCATGCATTATAATCCAGCTTAATATAAAATCCTGTGCATAAATTCCTAAATCATTAAGCCTTCCTAAAAGAAGGATTGTAATTAATAAAGCACTATAAGTGACACAGGCATAATTAAGTTCATTACCATTAAAATACTTCATAAGTTTCATACAACCTATACACACTAAATTAAAAGGTACAAGGGTATACATAATAACTCTAAGTATACTTATATTCATTAAGTTACCTGCAAATATCATCATAATGATTAATGCAATACAATCTGTTATACCCAATATAAGCATTTTTGTAACTAAAACCTTTTTCAATGAATTCTTTGTGGAAAATTCAATTTCCAACATGCTTTTATTGTAAACCCTTGATATTTCATCAACATTAACAATGAGTAGGAGAGGAGCTAAAATTGATATTAAAGAAAAAGTTCTAAAGTTTAAAGAGTCCTGAGCTCTTATATTGTAAAAACCTAAGCATAGCAATCCTAAAATTATAATTTGAAATATCCAGGTTCTTTTTCTAATAAAACCAATTTGTGATAAAATAAATTGCTTATTGCTTGCTCTAAATTTCGGTATACTTAAAGAATTTTCATGAATAAACTCAATTACCCTCATAGGTGCATCATTGTCATGACTAGGTACATCATAATTATTTAACATGTCCTTTATTTCTCTTTCTTTCTTATTCATATTTGTCCTCCTTCCATATTTTCACTAATTAATTTCATTGCTTTTTTTAACCTATATTTGGTTATAGAAATACCTGAATTCATAATTTTAGCAATATCTCTAATCTTTAAATCGTGATAGAACCTTAAAATTATTATTTCATGTTCCTCCGTGGAAAGCTTGTCCAAAACTTCATTAATCATTACCTTATTTTCTAAATTAGAAATTTCTTCTTCAGAAGAACCCTCTTCTACTTCTTTTAAAATATAATGGGATTCTTTCTTGTAAAAGTCTTTGCATATGTTTCCTGCAATTACATAAAGATAATTTTCAAATTTTCCATAATGATTGTAGTTTCCAATGCTTTTTATTACTTTCATGAATACTTCTTGTGTTAAATCTTGTGCAGTCTGCTTATTATCTACATGCCGATAACAATAGTAGTATACTTTTTCATAATACTTTTTTACTAAATCATCAAATAAATGCATTTTCCCGTTTTTAATCTCTGATATTAACTTAGTATCGTCCACTATTATCACCTCCAAAACGTTTCATACACTATAACGATTGTAACTATAAAAAAGTCAGTTTGGTAAAAATATTTTCTAAAATTAATTATTTTAAACAAAAAGAAGTAGGAATACATTAAAATTCCTACTTCTTTTGTTATCTTATTTTACCAATTAGTCTTAACATAATGGTGATTTCAATAGTATAATTTTAAATTAGAACTATTATTAACATACCAAATAACACATAAAATATATACTTTCATAAATCTATGGAACAAGAATTATTAATGCTAATACCATTTTTCTTTGTCTTATCACATATCATAAAGACCTCTTATTTATGTATAGAGAAAACAAATTCTCTCTATACTATATTATAATTTATTATATGTTACAATTATATGTATAATAGAGCAATTTTAGAAAATTTATTTGAGCGATTTAGAAGGAGAGTTTATATGTTTAAGAAGAAACTACTAATATTATTTTATGTTTTGATAGCAGTACTAATGTTTCAGGTACCGGTACTTGCAGCAGAAGACCAATTACCAGACAAACCAACTAATAATATCTATGTTCAAGATAATGCTAAAATATTAAATGCAAGTGAAATTCAAAAGTTAGTAGCAAAAAGTACAAGTTTAAACAGCCAAAAGGGAATACAACTTGCAATACTGACTGTAGATGTAATTCCTAATGGCTACGACTTAGAATCATATTCTAATGCAGTATTTAAAAAGTGGGGTATTGGAGGCAAAGAGTCAAATAAAGGTTTATTGTTTGTTTATGTAACTCATACTGATAATATTAGATTAGAGGTAGGATATGGTTTAGAAGGTGACATTCCAGATATAACAGCTAAAAGTATTCTACAAAAAGTTCATCCAGTATTAAGACAAAAAAAGTATTCCGAAGCACTTAATATTCTTTATCCATTAGTAAGTGATGCTAAACTTCAAACAGCACAAACACCTAAAAAATCTATATTTACCGCCGGTAACATATTCAAAGTACTTTTCATGTTAGGTATATTCGCAGCAATATTTAAAAAACCAAATAGATACCATCGTGATTATGGTGGTGGGTTTGGTGGTGGATTTGGCGGTGGGTTCGGTGGCGGATTCGGAGGAGATTTCGGTGGCGGAGGTGATAGCTTTGGCGGAGGAGACTCTGGAGGCGGAGGAGCTTCTGACTAACTAAATTAATATTATAGAGATATTTAACAAAATAAGATACATAAGGGGACATTAAAATGACAAAATCAAACAAAACATTACTAATAATAGGCGCAATAGTTGTAGTATTAGTATTATCCGTAATAGGTTCATATAATGGAATGGTAAAATCAAGAGTTAATGTAACAACGCAGCAAAGTAACATTGATACTGTATTGCAAAGAAGAGCAGATTTAATACCGAATATAGTAAGTACTGTTAAAGCATATGCAAAGCATGAAACTGACATATTTACAAGTATTTCAACTTCAAGAGCAACAATGATGGGTGCAGGAACTACTAAAGACAAGTTAAATGCAGATACTAAGTTAACGGCTGGGTTAGGAAAATTAATGGCTGTAGCAGAAGCTTACCCAGATTTAAAAGCAAATACACAGTTTACAGCATTAACTACTGAATTAGAAGGTTCAGAAAATAGAGTTTCTGTAGCAAGAAAGAATTATAATGATGCAGTAGGAAGTTATAATACTAAAATAGGCACATTTCCAAATAATATAATGGCAGGTATGTTTGGATTTAAACAAGCAGAGTTATTTAAAGCAACAGCAGGTGCTAATGTAGTACCTAAAGTAACATTCTAAAACTTAATGAGGGATTTTGTATGAAATATTAAATTAAGAGATTTACAACTATCGGATAAAGAATATTTTATATTCATTGGTGACAAATCTTATCATGGAAAAGGTATTGTCACATTAAGGAATAAGAAGGAATTAAAAAGTGCAGCTCTGCAAGAGATGATTTAACAACAAAAAGGGAATTCAATAAAATGAATTCCTTTTTAATATACTAACATCCTGCATTCCTAAAATATAAACTATGTTAACATCATATTCAATTTATTTTAAACAAAAGCCTATAAAAGTCTTAACAAACTCTTCATCACTGTCTTTTATATATACAAAATTAAATTCTCTAAATATCCTAAGTCCTTTAATAGGAATTATTTTTATAATACCTGACTCCACTTCTTTTTTTAATGTTTCTTTTGATATTATAGAATACCCTAAATTTGCTTCCACAAGAGACTTTATAGCCGTTATGCTACCTAATTCCATATATGGTTTAAAATCTTTCAAATCATAGCCCATTTCTAAAAGGTCATTTTCAAAAATCTCCCTAGTCCCCGAACCCTTTTCTCTTAATATTAACTTTCCTTTTAAAACTTTATCTAAAGTTATATTTTTATATTTAGCAAACTCATGTAAATGTGATACTGCAAGCACCAATTCATCATCTTTGTATTTTATATATTTAAATTTTTCTCTATCAAAGTTTCCCTCTATTAGGGCTAAATCTATGGTCCTGTTTAACAATTTTTTAATTATTTCTTCTGTATTGTTAACTTGTAAAAGTATATCTATGTTTTTATAACAATTTCTATAGTCAGCCAGGATATAAGGAAGTATATATCCTCCGATTGTCATGGATGCACCTATATAATAAGTTTTATTAATATTATCTTTATTTCTAAATTCAGCCTCTAAGTTTCTATAAATACTATTCAATTCAATGGCATACTTATAAAGAATTTTACCTTCCACAGTTAAGTTTATACTTTTTCCACATTTCTTTATAAAAATTACGCCATAATATTCCTCAAGAAATTTTATGTGCTGAGATACTGCCGGTTGGGTTATGTTCAATATTTCACTAGCTTTTGTAAAACTTTTTATTTTTGTCACAGTTATAAATGTTTGTAACCTTATGTCCATATAAATTATCATCTCCATGTTAATTATAACAAATACTTATGATTATATAACAAATTCTAATTTGTTTTAAACCTAATTTAATACTATTATTAATTTGTACTAAATTTTAGGAGTTGATTTTATGAATTGGATTAAAAATAATTTTTTAGGAATGGCTCTATCAATATTATTGGCACTTGCCGCATGGAAATTAGGTAATTTAGTTCCTATTGTAGGCGGACCTGTTTTTGGCATTGTATTAGGAATAATTATAAACAACACCATTGGTAAACCTAAAGTTACTCTACCAGGTATTATGTTTACATCAAAAAAGATACTTACCTGGGCAATTGTAGTATTAGGTGCAGGCTTAAGTCTTACACAGGTATTAAAAACTGGTTTAAGCTCTTTTTCAGTAACTATATTTACTCTTGCAGCATCATTTATAACCGCATTTGCTGTAGGTAAGCTACTTGGAATACCATATAAACTAAAAGCCTTAATTGGAGTTGGTACTGCAATATGTGGTGGTTCTGCCATAGCTGCAATCTCACCCATTATTGAAGCAGATGATATGGAAATCTCATATTCTATCTCTACCATATTTTTATTTAACATCATAGCTGTTTTAATATTTCCTCCTATTGGACATCTATTAAGGTTTTCAGATAAAGCCTTCGGGCTTTGGGCAGGTACAGCTATAAATGATACGTCTTCCGTAGTTGCTGCTGGATATGCATATAGTAACGTAGCAGGAGCCTATGCTACTATTGTTAAGCTCACAAGAACTACTATGATTATACCGATATCTCTTATTTTTGCTTTTGTTACTGCGTATAAAAAGAAAAAAGAATCCAAACAAGATTCAAAGGTGAATTATAGTTTTAGAAAAATATTTCCTTGGTTTATTATATGGTTTTTAGTTGCTTCTCTTTTAAACACTCTTGGAATATTTAAGGGAGATAGCTTAACCTACATAAATACTACTGGGAGATTTATGATAGTAACGGCAATGTCTGCAATTGGACTAAATACAGATCTTAAGAAAATGGTTAGTAATGGAGTAAGACCAATTTTACTAGGTCTTATTGTATGGTTTTCAGTAGCTAACGTGAGTATTTTGGTACAATTTGTTACTGGGCAGATCTAATGTATTGAAAAGAGAACATAATGTTAATCTACGTCCATTGATAATTAGGTTAAACTATATTAAACTAATTGTATAGTAAATTTTATTTTAAGAGAATAGTTAAATTATCTAGATGTGATAAGGTGGTGCTATAAAATATGTATATCGGGTGTAATTGGTCAAAATCTTTGAAATTTCTTCTTGAAAAGGAATCTGTTAGTGTAGATTATATTAAGTCAGGTGCATATGGAACATTTAATGAACAGTTTTCAATTATGCGTTCAATGCGACCAGTTCTACTCCATGGTCTAGGATATTTTGAGCGCGCGGGAATGGAAAATATAGAAATCATAGATTTTAATTCTGCAAATAATCTTATAAAAAAGTGCAATTCTCCGCATTATGGTATTCATCTTGCAATTAAAAATTCAGATATGTATCCTGGTATGACTGATGAAAATATATATGAACGTATGTCTAAACAGATTCAGATTTTTAAAAGCAAATTAACAGTTCCATTATTACTTGAAAATATTGCTGATACGCCGAAAGAACATTTAATAACGATTGATCATTACCCTTATATTATGCCAGAACAAATTAGTCGATTGTTAACAGATAATGATGTATCATTTTTGCTTGATCTTACCCACGCAAAGATTACTGCACAATATCGTGGCTGGAATATTCATGATTACATTCGAGCATTACCACTTAATCGTGTTGCAGAAATTCATATAAATGGTTCTGGTTATGATAAAAATGGTTTTCCGGAAGATACACATCAAGCTATGAAAAATGAAGATTACAAATTGTTAGAATGGGTTTTAAATTATACAAATCCCAATATAGTTTCATTGGAATACAATGGAGTAGAGTCAGAAAATGAAGAGACAGTTACTTGTTCTTTAGAAAAACAACTAAAGGAAGTTCAAAATATATGTAATTCAACAAAAAAGGAATTCAATAAATGAATTCCTTTTTAATATATATACATATTTAATCTTTAATTAATAATAAATATCGTTAAATGTGAGATCACAAAGTGGCTATTTCAGATTAACATCCACCTGTTCACTACTAGCGATACTCATAACACAAAGTTCTTTTAGTACTTCTGCAAATAACTCGTAAAGCGCTTTAAGTCGTTCAATATCTCTAATTACACCATTTACCACAAAATATAATTCATCTACATTGCTTGGAAAGTCACTAGCAAAAAAACCGTCATCATCTTTAACTTCTAAGTGTATTGAGCTTTGTAGTTCTAATAAATTTCTTATTTTTTCATTTGAAAATAGTTGAGTTAGTCTTTCACTGTTAGTACCCTTTATTATAAAGTTCTCATCAAATTCACTATACCCAACACTAACATCCTGCATGCCTAAAAGTTTGCCTAAATCACTAAAAAGTCCTTTTCTATAAATTTTAAAATAAAAGCTATCAAAAGTTTTAAAAGGGGCCCTTATTCGTGTATATGTTCTAGAATTGTTGCCACTACCAGAAGAATATGTATCAAATAAAATAATCCAATTATCCACACGTGCCTCTACCATACCTCTTTTAAAGAAACCTCTCTCTATATAATCTGCATTAATCTCCCTAGATAGTTGTTCCCAAACTTCTTTTTTACTTGGTCCAAATAATCCCATTTTATTCCTCCTACAAATATAAACTATGTTAACATCATATTCTATATAATGTTGTAATTAAATACTAAAAACATAAAACGTCATTATGGTGACATGAAAATACATAAATATAACTTATAAATACTGGATTTTTAAAAAGCATTAAATTAAATCAATAAGAAAATAAAAAATTATTTGTATTAACAAGTAAGTTTAATGACAAAAGGGAAATTTGATAAAATAATTCTATTTTAATATATTATAGGAAATGTGATTGTAGAAATGGTTGCTGGGGGTATGATAAAGGTGAATGTTGTTGATAGTAATTAAGGGGATTAAAGTATCACCTTGTTAATACAATATTATAGAAGAAATGTGAGTAATGGAATTGTAAAACACACATAAAAATGATAAAATAAAACAAAAATAGAAAGTACTAATTACTATGATGAATAGCTTATTCAAAGAAGATTTTGATGTTGAAATGACAGAAATAACGTTCGAAAATAATGAATTTGTTTCAGATGATTACGATATAATACGTGGTGATTTATTTTTAAAGATATCAAAAGGGAATAAACCATATCATTATCATATAGAACTTCAAACTAAAAATGATGCAACAATGGTAATAAGAATGTTTGAATATGGATTTAAAAAAGCAAAGGAACTATCAAAATATCAAGTAGATGATGAAAAAGAAATTGTTATATATATTCCAAAACAATTGGTTATATTTGTAGAGCAGAATAGAAATATTAAAGATGAACTAAAAATGAAATTAGTTTTTCCGGGTGGACAGGAAATAAAATATGCTGTGCCAACAATGAAATACTGGGAATACAGTGATATAGACATTATGCAAGATAAAATGTATCCACTGCTTCCATTACAAGTATTCAAACTTAGATATAAAATGGAACAAATAAAAAAGAAATATGGCGAAGGAAGTTCTGAAATAAAAGAAACTATTATGGAAGCAAAAAAAATATCAGAAACAATATCTAAAGAAGGAAGTCAATTATTTAATAATGCAGAAATAGATGGAGATGATTTACACAGAATATTGCTAGCGGTAGCAAATTTATTTGAATATCTTAATACAAAATATGGTGATGATGAAAAATTGAATGAGGAGGTGCGTAATATGACTAAGACTCTGTATGATCCTGCTGTAGAACAAAGAGGGATAAAAAAAGGCATAGAGCAAGGAATAGAAAAAGGTATAGAAAAAGGAGATATTAGAGCTAGAGAGGAAATGGTAAAAGAAATGTTGCTAGATGGTGAAAGCATCGTGAAAATTAAGAAGTACTCTAAGTTAAGTGAAGAAGAAATAACAGAGATAAAAAATAAAATAAAACAATAAAACAATAAAACAATATAAAATACTGTAGATTAACTTCTATGGTATTTTGTAATTAAAGACCATATACTAGAAAAAATATGAAGAATATAAAAAGGAAAGAGATGGGCATTTGAAATGACAATATATGAGATTAGAAGATTTCACTATATAGAATAAATAGAAAGTAGTAATAAGTAATTTTTAACAACAAAAGAGGAATTCAATAAATGAATTCCCTTTTAATATATATACATATTTAATTTTAAACTAAGTAGAGTATAGTAATTTATTTTAATATAATTTATTTTTATTTGTCTTATCACATATCCTAAAGACCTCTTATTTATAAACTTTTACTACCCTCTAAAAACTCTGAAGATTTAATTTGATGCAATGGACTATCCCCTTTCTATTAGCTATTTTCTTACTTTATCTAATGAAGGTTAACAGTTAATTATGCTTCTTTGTTTATGAGATAATAATAACATGGTAATTGGTATTTGTAAAGAACTATTTTTAAATAATAACAAGTATCGTTAAACGTGGCTATGTTATAATGAGGTAAATAATATATATATAGGAGTGATTTTCTGTGGGATAATTACGATATTTTAAAAGATAAAGTTTTGGAACATGTTGAAGGAGAGAGGAATGTATATGTTTAAAAAAATATTGATATATGGTTTATCATTTATTGGGGTAATTGCGGTAGGTATAATTTATGAAAGAGCTTATTCTGGAGATGTAAATTCAACTATACCAATAATAATGTTTATTCCTAGTATTTTATTGGTTGTATTCTGTCTTGCCGTAGTTGTATGTAGCATTGTATATATTATTAAGCATAAATTTAATATGTTTAGTGTTATTTTTATTGTCTGTTCTATAGTAGTATTATTAATTAATACTTCTAAAATAGAGGATATACCATATTTTATAACCGGAAATTTTGTGCATTATAATGGGTTTGTAACGCTAGGCAGTCAAAAGGAGCATGGCATTCACTATAATCGTGCTGAAAGGCAATATAAGATACGGTCTGGTACACAGAGAGTATTGCGATTAGATAATAAAGAAAATATAGTAACTAATAAAGATGTAGGGAATATATCAGATGCTGAAAATAGCAGGGGCGCATATGAGGTCGTATATTTACCAAATACAAAGTATTTAATATCTTTTAAAAAGATAGACGATTCGATTTTATCAAACAACGTAAAAAAATTAGATGATTACTCGAAGCCTATAAACAAATCAAAATCATATACCTTAAATACTAGATATGATGGTAAAGATAGTGCAGATGTAAAGGTAACTATGCTCTCATATATACCAAATAAATACATGACTGAAGTAGGAAAGCTTACCGGATTGGATTATATAGATTCTACGTTTGATGGAATGGCTATAAAAGTAAAATATGATTTGAGCAATATGAAAAGTAATTCTGAGAATAAATATATAGGAGACATCCTTCCTAATAGTACAGGTGACTTCGTCATGAAAGATGCTAAAGGCGTAGAAAGTGGAAATATTTTAGAAAATTTCAATGGAAGTACTTCAAGGGAACTTTATTATTTAGAAAATGATAAAAAATATACATATAAAAATGGGGATAGCAAAAGTATCATTGGATGGGTTATAGTGTTTCCAAATAAAGGTTATGCAAAATTACCTATATCTTTATACATAGGAAAAAACTTAATATACGATAAAGATTTTGAAACAATATTAAAATTTAACTTGCCTCAATAGTGAATGAATATGTTTAAAATTTTTATCAATAAGAAAGGAATTCAAAGTGAATTCCCTTTTAACATATACTTACGATAGCTCTATTTTATTAAGAAAAAAATAGTAACAGCCAAAATAGTATTACTTAATCCTATAACCATCGCGAAATTAGTGATTTTACTCCTTACTACTTTATCGTCTTTTTTATCAATAGAACTAGCTGATCTAAACCTAGTTTTGCCAATAGAGCTACCATTTAATGTTCCGGCTAAACCGAAGCATACTAAAGCTATACTTCCACAGATTTTAATAGATAATACCCAATTGTTTAGGACTTTACCTAAAACAATACTAACACACATTATAATAAAACTTGAAATGATTATTTTTTTAATTTCTACCACCCCTTAACACATGGATTCATTCTAAAACTTATTTAAGAACCAAAATAAATTTCCTATGTTATTATTTTTCTGTTTTACAAGACTTACTTTAATTAACATCATAGTCTATATAAATTTGTAATTAAATACTAAAAGCGTAAAACGTCATTATATTGACATGAAAATACATAAATATAACTTATAAATGCTGAATTTGAAAAAAGTATTAAAAAAGGTTAAGATGTAAATATATTGTTGCTATAGTACATAGCAAAGTAAGAGATGGTAAAACTAATTTATATTAAGGAGGAGAATATGCTTAATTTTATTGGAATGGGAAGTGCTTTTAATACAGAGATTGGCAATACAAGTGCATTTGTAAAGAAAAATGACAGCTTAGTTCTTATTGATTGTGGAGGAACAGTTTTTCATAAGTTGCAAGAATTAAGCATGTTTGATGAACTTAAAAATTTGTATATTGTTATAACTCATACACATCCTGATCATGTTGGGAGTCTTGGAGACGTTATATTTTATTCGTATTATATTTTAAAACATAAACCAACTATTTTTTTTCCACAAAAGGAACTAATAGAAAAGTTTTTAACTAGCATAGGGGTAAGTGCTGAAATGTACAACCTTAATTGTAATAATGTAGAAGATATAAATGATATGCAGCTTGGAGATTTTAGTATAGATTTTATGCCTGTTTCTCATGTTGATACAATACCGGCATATGGATTTATAATGAAATTAAATGGAAGCGTGTTTTATTATAGTGGTGATGCTAATGGTATAAGTAATACAATAGTAGATATGCTGAAAAACGGACAGATTTGTAGAATTTATCAAGATACATGTGGATTAGATTATGAGGAAAATGCTCACTTATCACTAAGAAAACTTTGTGATACAATTCCCCAGGAATTCAGAAATAAGGTTTATTGTATGCATCTTGATAAAAATATAACAGCTGAAGATATAAAGCATAATGGATTTAATGTTGTAGACATATATAAATAGGAATAATATTAGTTTGTTGTACAGCATCATTTTTGCGCTTATCATATTTTTTACATTTTACGTCTTCTCCTTAAGAAATTTTAGAAAAAAATCCTCGACAGTACTTTAATGTAGTACTGTCCAGGATAATCCCAATTTACTTGTAATATGCAAATACATCTTCTATTGATTTTATCCCGAAATTTTGTGGAAGTGGAAGACCTTTTAAATCTTTTCCTATAAATTTACCATATACATAATATTCAACCCCGAAAAAGCTTTCAAACCACATAAGAATTTTATCAATAAAGGGAGTTTTAACTTCCACCAATTCGCAAAAGCTCTTAATAATGCATAGTCCATATGGAAAATCTTCTAGAAAGTATCTTGAATTAAAATCTGGAATATACCCCTTCTCTGTTTTTATAAGTGGAGACTCTATATTCTTAAGCGCAGGCTTACCACTAATTTGCTTTGTCATTTGCTGAGTGGAATCTGCTCCAAAATATTCTTTTATAAAACCGACTTTCTTAAAATCAATAGTCCCGAGCTTTAGGCATAAGTTCTGAACCTCTTCATCAGTAGCTATTAACATTTCTGAACATTCATCCGTCCACTCGTTATAAAATTGAATCATATTTTTAAAATATACTCCTTCTTTATAATCGTGAAAGATTCCATAAAGTCTTGCAGTATGAAGAATTGGATTAGCTGGTGTAAGTGAAACTTGCAGAAAATTTTCTAGTGGATTGCACTTCATGCTAAGTATGGACTCTAATGCATTGCATACTTTTGATGTATTACTAGCAGGAATAGCTCCTATAAAAAGTTCTTCTTTTTTACCTAGGTCATATACAGATTTTCCGTACTCCTTTAATCTAGCTATGCCATAAACTCTCTGAAATCCGAATATTGTACAGCCGTTTTCAATAAGTTCGTCGCAATAGAATTCTCCACCACCATTACCTGGCATCATGCCAATCCAAACTCCCTTTCTAAGAAAAGGCTTTATTCTTTGAAGCGTTTTGCTAAATATATAAGATGGAAGTGTGGATATAATGATGTCAGCATCTTTTATTATTTCCTCTGGGTTACTAGATATAATATCTATTCTCCCTGTGTGTTTAATTGTGCCATCATTATCACAAACCTCAATAATATGGTTCCAATCATCTGGTCTGGAAGTCAATAGCCTTACAGAAATATTCTTGTTTCTTCCGATGTCGCCCATTAAAAGTGTACCTATATTACCACCACCTAAAATACATATATTCATTTTTTGTCCTCCTAAATAATATTTTATTTTTTTAAATCTGTATTAGTATTATAACATATAGGCACATATAACCACAGTATGACTCAAATGTAGAATATATCTTAAATAAGCTTCGGTTTTGTCCGTTTTACGTTGAATTGCTTTATAATTAAGAAAAGTAAGTGAATTTTCTTTGTATTATTACATATAATAAAGACATATTAGTTATAAATTTTAGAGATTGATAGTTCAGAGCTCAGCGGAATCGTACGATAATAAAATATATTTAATATGTAATATATTTCTATTTAGAAAGGACGGTTTTTATGGAAACAAGAGGCATTAGAAAATATTCTAGAATTGAATGTAAGACACCAATTTGTACACAAATTTCTATTGTTAAATTTAATAATAAAATTGTCACTACAGGAAAAGGAAATATCTGTGTAGAAAATATCAGCTCTGGTGGACTCAAGTTTCTTTCTAGCTTAAATCTGCCAGTAAGTGATATTATGATTATTGAGTTTAAGTTGATAGTTGAAGAGGAGTGTACTGCTTTTTATGGTTATATTGTGAGGAAAGAAGAAGTCGATGGTGGCATATATAGATATGGAGTTAAGTTTATTAATAAGGCTGGCGATGATGACCATGAACAGTTTATGATAAGGCTTAATGAATTAAATAAAAATGGAACTTTAGAGAATTCGGATAAGTGTTCATATGATGTAGATTGTATTAGAAAATGTACGGTGAATGTTGATAGAAGAACATATAAAAGATATAAACTTAATAATAATTTTGTTGCGAAAATGAAAGTGCACAAAATAAGTAATAAATCGGGCATTTCCCAGTGGGTCACTATACGAATAGATAATATCTCACATGATGGTATTCAATTTATTACTGATATTAATTTAGTAATAGATGAGAATACAATCTTAGAATTTAGTATAGTTATTGCTAATACAAAAATTTATGCAAAAGGTTATATGTCGTGGAGAGAAAAAATTGAAGAAAATAAATATATATATGGAGTGAAATTAGATATTACTGATTCAGAAAAAGAAAAGATAGTTAAAGTTTTAGAGCATGTAGTGGATTTTTCTTCAGAAAAGGGATTACTTACGCGTGAATGTTTTGGACAAAAGTTTAATTATGCTAGGCCTAAAAATCATAATTTTGAGAGACTTATATAAAAAATATTTATAATCCAAATAATTTGATTCAAATCACATTCTTATGCCTTAAATAAGGATAAAATAAAGACATAGGAAAGCAAGAATATGTGAAAACAAAATATTAGGAGGAAAAAAATATGAACACTAAGTTTTTCAAGAATATAGAGGTTGCAAAGGCATTAGGACTAAAAGAAGAGGTATTATATGTAGAAAATCAAGTTGTGAGTAAAACCTTAACACAAACTAATAACGTTAGCATAACGCTATTTGCTTTTGACAAGGGTGAAGAAATAAGTACACATTCAGCACCGGGGGACGCATTAGTATATGTAACAGAGGGACAAGTTACAATAACAATAGGAAATAATGATCCGGTTATTGTTAATGAAGGCGAAATAATATTAATGCCAGCAAATACACCTCATGGACTCGTGGCTAATGAGAGATTTAAAATGATGTTAGTTATAGTAAATGGTTAAAAGTGGTATTTCAATGAAAAGTAGAACTTAATGTAGTATTATCATTATAAAGAATAAATATTTTTATACTAAAGGAGGAATTATTTTGTTAGATATAAAAAAAGGAGTAAAGAGTTTTTATGTGGGTGATAATGAAGAAAAACCACTCGCTAAGATGGAGTTTTTATATAGTGGAGATGCAATAACTATCGATCATACTTTTGTATCTGATGAGTTAAGAGGCCAAAATGTAGCTAGACAATTGTTAGAAAAGATTGTTAGTTTAGCGAGAGAAACAAATAAAAAAATAATTCCTATCTGTCCTTACGCTAAAGCTGAATTGAATAAAAATGACAAGTATTTAGATGTATTAATGGTTAAATAAATTTTCTTGTAAATACCCCTTTTAATGTTTTATTGTATAATAAATATCTTTGTAGAGATAATAATGATAATAGATAGTTATTAAATAAAACAAAAGGGGATATTAAATTATGAAAAACAAACCAGATGATAGAAGAGATAATGTAGATAAAATCCAAGAGAATATTAGTAATACTATTGAAAACTTTAATCTTACGCAGGACACTATTGAAATAACAGATAATGATAAAGAGAAGAAAACACTAGAACAAAAGAATGAGAGAAGAGAAGACGCAATTGATGGTATGAGATCAGAAATTAGAGATGAGGCAATAGATAAAAAGAACGGATATAGATAAATTATAGAAATCTCTCTGCTATGCAGGGAGATTTTTATAATTTATTTTAGTAGATGTAGAAGCAAATTGCTTTCTCATAGTATAATATAATAAAATGCCACTTGTTACTTACCACTTGCCAGGTGGTGGCACAAAGGGGATGCGGAGAGTGAAGAGTATGTCGGGATATATGGAATTTATTTCTAAGGCTTGGGAAGAATTTGTGAAGCAAGGGAATATGAATAATGAGGTAAGATTAGAAATAGCAGACTCCTGGAAAAGATGCAAGGGGTATGGTGTAGATTTTATGGATGGTCGTGGTAATGATGTTTATGCGGTATCTGTAGAATCTAAAATCAAAGAAAATGCGGAACTTGTTTCTGTAGCCCGTCCTATAATGGAGGATATACATAACATTATAGCAGGCTCTGGATTTGCTTTGTTCTTATCAGATAGGGATGGGTATATACTTGATATTATTGGAGAAAGCAATATTATACAAAAGGCAAATGAGTTGAATTTTGTAAAAGGAGCTCTGTGGACAGAAAGGGCAGTGGGCACTAATGCTATAGGAACAGCGATCCACTTAGATAAACCTATACAGACAATAGGGGCTGAACATTATGGTGTAAACCAACATTCTTGGACATGCTCTTCAGCGCCTATTCATGATGAAGAGGGAAATATAATAGGGTGTATAAATATGGCAGGTATTTGTCGTGATGCACATTTACATACATTGGGAATTGTTACGGCAGCTGCGGAGTCCATAAAAAAGCAGCTAGCACTTATTATTTCTTATGATTTATTAAACATAACTTTTGATTCAATAGTGGAGGGTATGATTGTTATTGATGAAAATTTTAATATCAAAAGGATAAATGACAGGGCTGAAAATATTTTAGGAATAACACAAAATGAGATATTTAAAATGAACATAAAAGAAACACTAAAAGATCTAAATTTTGATCATATGATATCGAGTTCTAGGCAAGCTTATAATAATATAGAATGCGATTTTCATATAAGAAATAAGAGAATAAAATGTATAATAAATGCGGTTGCTATGAAAGTTAATCATAAATTTATGGGCAGCGTTATAACTTTTAGAGAAACTGAGTATGTACATAAGTTGGTTAATAAAGTGGTGGGATATAAAGCAACCTATAAATTTGATGATATTATAAGTGATAATGAAAAAATGAAAAGTTTAATAGAATTTGCAAAGAAAGCTGCAAAAAGTGATTGTAATATACTAATTGAAGGTCCAAGTGGTACAGGTAAAGAGCTAGTGGCCCAATCAATTCATAATTATAGTAAAAGGCAACAGGGACCTTTTGTGGCTATAAATTGCGCATCTATACCAAGAGAATTGGTAGAAAGTGAACTTTTCGGGTATGATAGGGGCGCATTTACAGGAGCGATTAAAGAGGGACACCCTGGAAAATTTGAACTTGCAGATGGAGGAACTATTTTTTTAGATGAAGTAGGAGAACTTCCTTTAGATATTCAATCTAAACTATTAAGGGTACTTGATAACAATAAGATTGTTAGAGTCGGTGGAACATATGAGAAGGAGTTAAATGTTAGAATTATATGTGCAACTAATAAGAGGCTAAAGGAAGAGGTAAAAAAGAAAACTTTTAGAGCGGATCTTTATTATAGGTTAAATGTAATGAACATAAAAACTATTCCACTTGTAGAAAGAAAAGAGGACATAGGAGTACTTGCAAAATATTTCATAGACATGCTAAATATGAAAAATAATGATAAAATCAAAGTCATGAATAAAAATTACATCACAAATCTTATGGAATATGAATGGCCAGGTAATGTGAGAGAGCTTAGGAATGTTATAGAAAGAGATTATTATTCAAGCGAAGATAATATAATTGGAATAGAGTCTTCAGATATAGTAGAAATAAATAAATGTATAGGAAAAACTAAAGATAAAGAAATTAGAGATATAGACATTATACCTATAGATATTTTAGAGAAAGAGAGTATAATAAGGTCTCTTAAATTTTGTCAGGGGAACCTAGTAAAAGCAGCTAAAATGTTGAAAATAAGTAGATCTACTATGTACAGAAAAATTAAAAAATATAATATTAACAATGTTTAAATAAATATTCTATATTTAACTTTCAAATTAAAATAAGTAACTATAAAGTGTATCAAAAAGAGAGTTAAAACATGTAAAATGTCAAAAAGACACACTAATTAGTGTGTCTTTTTGACATTGATGATATTTTCAATGATTTTTATTAGGCTTTTTATTTTGTGAAATGAGGAAAAATAATTGATTTTTTAAGTGGTAGCTATTATAGAGCATTTTTTTTTATAATATTACGATCAAATTATTATCTTGGAATGATAATTGCTATATAAGTATGTGAGAAAATTAACAATAAAACATATAATTATATCATTTAGGAGGGATTTTTATTATGAAAGCAGCATTATGGTATGGAGTAAGAGATGTTAGAGTTGAAGAAATAGAAGAACCAAAGGTTACTAAAGGAAATATTAAAATTAAAGTAAAGTGGTGTGGAATATGTGGATCAGATTTACACGAGTACCTAGGAGGACCAATTTTTATACCAGTTGGAGAACCCCATCCTATAAGTGGTAATGTTGCACCAGTTGTTTTAGGTCATGAATTTTCAGGTGACGTTGTAGAAATTGGAGAAAATGTAACTAATATTAAAGTTGGAGATAGAGTTACAGTGGAACCTATTGTAGCTTGTGGTAAATGTCCAGCATGTAAAGAAGGAAAATATAATCTTTGCTCATCATTAGGATTTCATGGACTTTGTGGAAGTGGCGGTGGACTTGCTGAATATACTGTATTCCCAGAAGAATATGTTCATAAAATACCTGACAATATGTCCTATGAACAAGCAGCATTGATAGAGCCAATAGCAGTTGCTCTTCATTCTATTAGAATGGCTAATTTTAATACAGGAGATACTGCGATTGTACTTGGTTCAGGCCCAATAGGTCTTGCAACAATAGAATGTCTAAAAGCTGCAGGAGCAAGACTTATAATAGTATTACAAAGAAAATCAATAAGACAAGAATATGCAAAAAGAGCAGGCGCAAATGTTGTTCTTGATCCAAATGAAGTTGATATAGCTAAGGAAGTTAAAAAACTTACAGGAGGAGTAGGTGTAGATGCAGCTTTTGAAACTACTGGAGCAAAAATAGGTTTTGATATAGGTATTGATAGTTTAAAATACGAAGGAACTATGGTTATAACAAGCATTTGGGAGGGTGATGTAAGCTTTAATCCAAATGTTTTGGTATTCACTGAAAAGAAAATAGTAGGAACATTAGCGTATAGGCATGAATTCCCATCAACAATTGCATTAATGAGTGATGGAAGAATTAAAGCTGAAGGATATATAACTAAAAAGATAGCTCTTGATGATATAGTAGAAGAAGGGTTCGCAGCTTTAACTGGACCAGAAAAGAAGAAACATGTAAAGATACTTGTAACACCAGATAAGTCGCTTTTATCTGACTGTTAATTAAACAACAAATGACAATGCATCACTTATGATTTTTAAGAAAAACGTAGATATAAAAAAACAAATAAAACATAGGATTAACGACAATATCGTTAATCCTATGTTTTGTTTTTTGACAAGAAAATGATAGTTTTGTAGGGCAATTATGACAATAAAATGTTATAATAAAATAATTCTATAAATTAATATGAGTGGATTACGAAGTCAGGGTTAAAGGGGGATAAAATGCAAATATGTTGTACAAAGAAACTACAAGATGAGATGGGAATAGTACTTCAAAATGAAACTAAAGAGGAAGATTTATTTTGCTGGAGTGTACATTTGATTACCGTAAATCGAAGAAAGACAATTGTTGTGGTAAACGATAGCAATAGATTTGGATTTGTTCTTTATGGGTTAAAAGCAAAACAATTAAAAAATTTAGATGAGTTACTCATTATGGGAATTAGAAATTGTTTGAGAGATGAAAAAATTAAGGAAGAAATAGTAGAGAAGTATCTAAAAAGTGCGGGAGGATTTATTTATGCAAAGACTAGAGGTTCAAAATATGTGGCGAGACTTAATAAAGGTTGTGAACTTGTAAAAGGACTTGGAGATAGTTTAGAATTAAGTGAACTTTTTCAAACTTCGGCAACTAGAATAATGAATAAGGACATTGTAAAAATGAGCAAGGAATCTGATTATCACTATCCGTATGAACTGCTAAGCAAGGATCTTAAAATATTTGCTGGTGAAGAAATTGTTAGATGTGAGGCAGTAGATTTAATAGTTAAACTTAAATTATATCCTAAAATAGCGTGGAGAAGAATTATAACTCCTATAAATACTACATTTAAGGAACTTCATGAAATACTCCAAGTCGCTTTTGATTGGAAAGACTACCATCTGTATGAATTCAATGTTATTGATGATGAAGGTAAATATGTCCTAAATGTTATTAGTGAATTTGAAGAAGTTTATGAAGAATCTCAAGGATGTAAAATACTTTTAGATTCACAGGTTGATATTTCAGAATATACTAATCAGAAATATCGAATAGTTTATTGTTATGACTACGGCGATAACTGGGAGCATGAAATTACTATACAAGGTGTTAATGCGAAGTATGATAAAAATTACCCAACTTGTGTAATGGGTGCTGGCAATACTCCACCAGAAGATGTTGGGGGTATTACTGGATATAAGGAATTTTTAAAAATAATGAAAAATCCTAATCATGATGAATATGAAAATATTAAAAGGTGGGCGCAAGGTCAGAGGTATAAGGATTATGATTCGGACTCTGTAAATAGACGTTTGAAAAATGTTTTGCGCAGATAAATTAGAAGAAGTGATTTGTGT
Organism: Clostridium estertheticum subsp. estertheticum; assembly: GCF_001877035.1. Classification (NCBI taxonomy): domain Bacteria; kingdom Bacillati; phylum Bacillota; class Clostridia; order Eubacteriales; family Clostridiaceae; genus Clostridium; species Clostridium estertheticum. The sequence continues at coordinate 905,838 of NZ_CP015756.1, forward strand.
CCTGGTGGAAGTGGTAATAGGGAGGTAATTTCTTATTACCTCCCTAAGGGATCATTTTTGCTCATATTTATTTTACTCTCCGGATAATCGATCAAATCCTATTCCTTTGCCCCATACTGAGATTACAGGCAAAACATCTACAAAGGCATCTGGATCAGTTTCTGCTATATACCTTTTAATTAACATAGATTCTCTTGGAGAACAGAGTGTTAGAAGTTTTAAGCGTGGTAAATTTTTATAACCACCTTTTACTTCATAACTGGTAACTCCTCTTTTAATAGTGTGGATTATATATTGAGTTATAGCTTGATGATGATCGCTTATTATCTCAAGTTTCACCTTCTTTGAACCAAATCCAAACATTACAGCGTCAATCATATTTACCATTATAATTTGTGAAATAATAGCATAAAGTGCGATATTTGAATTATATACTATAACTGATGATGCAATTAGTGTTCCATCAATACAAAGTAGAATCTCACTTATGCTTACAAAGGTAAAAATCTTATGATGAAGAATTTTCGCAATAGTATCAGTTCCTCCCATTGAAAACCCTCTTTTTAGCACAAGACCAGAGCCAATTCCACAAATAAGTCCAAAATAAACTGAAGCTAGCATCATATCATTTTTTATAAAGCTATAATTAAATCTTTCAAAAATTATTAGTATAATAGGAAATATTATGGAGAGAGTGATTATTTTTATACCTTCTCTTTTCCCCATAGATATCCAAGCAAAAGTTAAAACTGAAATAGATAACATATAATTGATATAGGTATATTTAATATGAATTAATTTTTCTAGTATTATAGATATCCCAGTTATGCCACCAGTTATTAATCCATTTGGTCTTAGTATAGAAGTAATTGAAAATGCAATCAATAAACAACCCATGCTTACAAATAAGAAATCCAATACATTTTTATTAAAGTCAATTTTCTTCACAATATCACCATCCTTGCGATTTATTACATATATAATTATTGTAACAGATATTTGTTAACAACGGTAGGTTGGGATTGGTTGTTAAATAATATTTTGTTGATTATACAACTTATAGGTACTTTAGATTAATTTCAGGTTATGTTAATTTTAAATAAGTGCATGTAAATAAATTATTAAATAGATAATAATACCATATATTAAAATAAATGTATGGATAAATATGTAAAAACATGGTAAAATAAAAGAATGCGGTAAAATGAAATTAACAATTTTATATTTAGGGGGAAATTTAATGATTACATTTAAGAAAATGTGGGATGATGTATTATTACTGTTATCAAATGATGACTACATAGACATGAACATTTTGGAGAAATTTGATTCGGGATTTGTTGTTAAAGAAAGTGAAAATACAATTTTTATTACAAAAGAAGACTTTTCCAGTTTTTGGTGCAAATTGTTGTACTATGAAAAATTATCACTGAAGCAAGTTTTAAGTGATGATAAATTAAAACCAAAATATATTTATACTATGATAAAACAATTACCTTATATCTCAGAAAATTCTTCAGTAATTAAGTTAATACAATAATTAGAACGTTGGAATTATTATAACAAAAGTTGATATTTTTTCTTTAAAGTAGACAGAGTAAATAATAAAAACTTAGAGAAATAGGGTCAGTGGATAAATATATCTGCTTGCCCTATTTTTGTGATTTTAGATTTAGCTATTTAGTTTCAATTATTCATGTTTTTTATTGATTTATGTCTTTTCTAATTTGGGTTTGCATAAGAATTAGTAGATCAAAAAAACTTATAGGAAAGGACGTGTAATAGAGTGAGTAATAAGAAAAAGAGCGAAACAGGACAGGTTAAAGAAGGATTCATGGCTCGCGCCGGATTTGTTCTCGCAGATTGGAGTGAAAAGTGGTTCCCAGATGCCTATATATTTGCGATTATTGCGGTGGTTATTGTAGGATTGGCAGCACTATTTATGGGACGTACTCCTATACAAATTGGTGTTGATTTTGGTTCTCACTTTTGGGATTTAGTACCATTCGCGATGCAAATGGCATTTGTTGTAATTAGTGGTTATGTCGTAGCTACGTCTAAACCAGTCAACAGGCTTATTGTAAAACTATCAGCTATTCCAAAAACTCCAAAGACTGCGGTTGCCTTCGTTGCTTTCTTTGCAATGGTTGCATCTTTGTTAAGTTGGGGATTTAGCTTAATTTTTAGTGGAATATTGATTCGAGAAGTGAGCAAACGGGTAAAAGGTGTTGATTACAGAGCGATAGGTGCAGCAGGATACCTTGGTCTCGGAAGTATTTGGGCTTTAGGACTTTCTTCCGCACCAGCGCTACTTATGACAACGAAGTCATCTATTCCTACTTCATTGTATAAAATTAGCGGTACAATACCACTTACAGAAACTATTTTTACTTGGCAAAACTTAGTAATGATTATAGTACTTATTGTTATGTCGGTTACAATTTGTTATTACTCTACTCCTAACGCAGATAAGGCTAAAACGGCAGAAATGGCTGGTATTAATTACGGAGAAGGGGAAGACACCAAGGAAAGAACCAAAGCTGAGAAGCCTGGTGAGTGGTTAGAGTATAGTCCTATATTAACTTTTGTAATCGTATCCATAGGAATTGTCTATGTTTTTAATGTAATTAACACTAAAGGGCCTATAGCTGCTCTAGATCTTAATACGTATAATTTTATCTTTTTAATGTTAGGTATGTTATTACACTGGACTCCAAGAAGTTTTTTGAATGCAGCAGCTAAGGCTATACCTGCTACTGGTGGTGTACTGATTCAATTCCCTATTTATGCAGGTATTTTTGGTGTGTTAATGGGTTCTGGGCTTACTGAATTATTAATGAAGTTTTTCCTTTCCATTTCTACTCAAAATACATTTCCAGCCATTGTTGGAATTTATTCTGCCATTCTAGGGCTCTTCCTTCCATCAGGCGGTGGAAAATTCGTAGTAGAAGCACCATATCTTCTTGAGGCGGCAAAACATTTACATGTTGGACTTGGATGGGTGGTGCAAGTATATAATGCAGCTGAGGCTTTACCGAATTTCATCAATCCTTTCTGGATGTTACCATTGATGGGTATTATGGGCGTGAAAGCAAGGGATCTTGCAGGATTTTCAATTTTGCAGTTAGTATTCCATTTGCCGGTTGTTATTTTTATGGTATGGATTTTGGCAAAAACGGTGCCTTATATTCCAGCAATCTTTTAATTAGTTTATAGGGTTTATATTGGGTGTAGTAATTAAAGTTATATTATCTTGAACTTTATTATTTAAAACTGTAATATATCTTAGAAAATTGAATAAAGTGGTATCATAAGAAATTTTAGGAGGTTGGAGTGTAAATAATATAATTAAGTTAGATACAAAATTAAAATAAAATTTAATAATTTAACATAAATAGAGGTGCAAATAAAGGGGTAGTTTTTGAATGCTAAGGATAGGAACATCCAATGTCAAAAATGAAGGAGTTGTTTGCCGAAAGGATATTTTGGTTCTTAAAGATATTCTTGGTGATAGAAAATAGTATTTCTATCACTGTCATGAAGTTCTTATGGAGAGCTATTTATGTAATGGAAAGTTAATTTTTCATTGCATTAATAGGTTTTTGTTTCTATTAATTAAGGCACTGAAAATTCAGTGCCTTTTTCTGTGTACACAATAGAATCAACCTAGGATTGCAAATTAGACACTATGATTAAAAAGGAGGATAAAATGAAATCTTTAATTAGATTAAGAATGAGTGCTCATGATGCACATTATGGTGGAAATTTAGTGGATGGAGCAAGAATGCTTCAATTATTCGGGGATGTGGCTACAGAACTTCTAATTCTAAATGATGGTGATGAAGGATTATTCAAAGCCTATGATGCTGTAGAGTTTTTAGAACCAGTTTATGCGGGAGATTATATAGAAGCGGTTGGAGAAATAGTGAGTGTAGGGAATTCTTCAAGAAAAATGATTTTTGAGGCAAGGAAGATTATAGTGCCAAGGCCAGATATAAATGATTCAGCTTGTGATGTATTAGATGAACCAATAGTTGTTTGCAAGGCAAGTGGAACTTGTGTGGTTCTAAAAGATAAACAAAGAAAATAGAGAACAACAAGGAGGTAACAGATGGAAAAATTAATAATTACTGCGGCTATATGCGGAGCGGAAGTTACAAAAGAACACAATCTAAATGTGCCTTATACTATTCTTGAAATAGCAATGGAAGCTGAAAAAGCATATAAAGCAGGAGCTAGCATTATTCATTTGCATGTAAGGAAAGATGATGGAACACCCACTCAAGACTTAATAAGATTCGAGGCATGCATGGAAGCTATAAAAGAAAGGTGCCCAGATGTAATCATTCAACCGTCAACTGGTGGAGCAGTAGGGATGAGTAACACAGAAAGATTACAACCTATAAATCTTAGACCAGAAATGGCAACTTTAGATGCAGGAACTTGTAATTTTGGTGGAGATGACATATTTGTAAATACTGAAAATACAATTAAAGAATTTGGAGAAAGGATGATTGAATCTGGCGTAAAACCGGAAATTGAGGTTTTTGATAAGGGAATGGTAGACATGGCTATAAGGCTTCAAAAGAAAGGTTTTATTAAAACACCAATGCATTTTAATTTTGTTATGGGTGTAAATGGTGGGATTAATGCATCACCAAGAGATCTATTATTTATGCAAGAAAGTATACCAGCGGGGAGTACTTTCACAGTATCAGGAATTGGGAGATATGAGTTTCAAATGGTAGCTATGGCTATTATTATGGGTGGGCATGTAAGAGTTGGATTTGAAGATAATGTATATATTGAAAAGGGTGTCCCAGCTAAATCAAATGCAGAATTAGTAGAAAGAGTAGTTAGAATTGCGAAGGATCTTAGTAGAGAAATTGCAACTCCACATGAAGCAAGAAAAATACTAGGTTTATTGCCTTAAATGAAGATAAGCATAAATGTTGTTATGTCCTAAAAATGAATAGAAGGAGGCAAAATAAGTGAATAAAGTTGTAGAGTTAGAACAAATTAGACCTCTACTTAAAGACGGAATGTCAATAATGATAGGTGGGTTTTTAGCTTGTGGAACACCAGAAAAGATTATAGATTTATTAGTAGAAACAAATGTCAAAAATTTAACTATAATTGCAAATGATACAAGTTATGTAGATAGAGGTATAGGAAAACTTATAGTAAATGGTCAAGTTAAAAGACTTATAGCTTCACATATTGGAACAAATGCAGAAACAGGAAGGCTTATGACAGAGAAAAAAATAGAAGTAGAACTTGTGCCACAAGGAACGCTAATTGAAAGAATAAGAGCAGCTGGAGCTGGACTTGGTGGAGTGCTTACGCCAACTGGAGTTGGTACTATGATAGAGGATGGAAAACAAAAAATTACTATAGAAGGAAAGAAATATCTATTAGAGACTCCAATTAAAGCAGATTTAGCACTTGTTTATGCAAGTGTGGTAGATGAAATTGGTAATGCAATTTATTATGGAACAACAAAAAACTTTAATCCAATTATAGCTACTGCTGCAGAAATTGTAATAATTGAAGCTAAAAAGATTGTTAAAGTTGGGGATCTTGATCCAAACAATATTGTTACTCCATGCGTACTGGTTGATTATATTATTAGGGAGGATAACTAATATGGGTATAGATAGTAAACTTGCAAAACAAATTATTGCAAAAAGAATTGGTAAAGAGTTAAAAAATGGACAACTTGTAAATTTGGGTATAGGTCTTCCAACATTAGTTACAAATTATATCCCAGAAGGTGTACATGTTACTCTTCAATCAGAAAATGGGATGATTGGTATGGGTGCGACTCCAGTTGAGGGAAACAAAGATGTAATTAATGCAGGAGGTCAATTCACTTCAATACTTCCAGGTGGGGCATTCTTTGATAGTGCGATGTCTTTTACTTTAATAAGAGGTGGACACGTTGATATAACTGTCCTTGGAGCATTAGAAGTGGATCAAGAAGGTAACTTAGCTAACTGGATTGTACCGGGTAAAATGGTTCCGGGCATGGGTGGTGCTATGGATCTAGTAGTAGGGGCTAAAAAGGTTATTATTGCAATGCAACATACAGCAAAAGGGATTCCTAAAATATTAAAGAAGTGTACGTTACCTTTAACAGCGAAAGCACAAGTTAACCTTATAGTTACAGAACTTGCAGTAATGGAAGTTACAGATAATGGGCTTGTACTTATTGAAATTAATAAAGATACAACAGTTGAAGAAGTTAAATCACTTACTGAGGCTGAATTGATTATATCAGATGACTTGAAAATAATGGATATATAAAGGGGGGAATTGATTATGAAAAAAGGATGTAAATACGGAACACACAGGGTAATTCAACCAATAGGTGTTATGCCACAGCCAGCAGCAAAAATCTCAAATGATATGAATATATACGATAATGAAATTTTAATAGATGTTCATGCTTTAAATATAGATTCAGCTAGCTTTACCCAAATAGATGAAGAAGCTGGACATGACATCGAAAAAATAAAAGCTAAAATCATTGAGATTGTTGCAGAAAGAGGAAAAATGCAAAATCCAGTAACTGGATCAGGTGGAATGCTTATTGGAACAGTCGAAAAAATAGGTGAAGCATTAGATGGAAAAATAGATCTTAAAGTTGGAGACAAAATATCCACATTAGTTTCATTATCGTTAACTCCTTTAAAAATAGATGAAATTATAGATATTAAACCGGACATAGATAGAGTTGTGATAAAAGGAAAAGCTATTTTGTTTGAAAGTGGATTATATGCAAAACTTCCAAAAGATATGGATGAAAATTTAGCATTAGCAGCATTAGACGTTGCAGGGGCAGCAGCTCAAGTTGCTAAACTTGTTAAACCAGGCCAATCAGTTCTTTTACTTGGTGCTGCAGGTAAATCGGGAATGCTTTGCTCTTATGAAGCGGTTAAGAGGGTAGGACCAACAGGAAATGTTATTGGACTTGTAAGAAACGAGGAAGAAAAAACGAGATTGAAAAGACTTGGCTTAAAAATGAAAATAGTTATTTGTGATGCTAGAGCTGCTATTGATGTAATGAATGCTACTTTGGAGTGCAACAATGGGTGTGAAGTGGATGTTGCAATTAATATGGTAAACGTTACCAATACTGAAATGTCAACAATACTGCCTGTAAAAGATGAGGGAGTAGTTTACTTCTTCTCTATGTCTACAAGCTTTACAAAAGCAGCACTTGGAGCTGAAGGAGTAGGTAAAGATATTACCATGATTGTAGGAAATGGATACACTAAAGGACATGCTGAAATAACGCTTGAAGAATTAAGAGAAAATGAGACATTAAGAGAAATATTCGAGGAATTATATGTTTAATTATAGATAAATTATTATACGATGGAGGGGCTGACATGAGAGTTAATAGAAGAGTCGAACTATTTAAAGATGTAACAGATCAGCAATGGAATGATTGGAAATGGCAAGTTGAAAATAGAATTGAGACTGTGGATGAACTTAAAAAATATATACCACTAACAGAAGATGAGGAGGAGGGAGCAAGGCAATGTTTACAAACATTAAGAATGGCAATAACTCCTTATTATCTTTCTTTAATAGATATAAATGATCCAAATGATCCAATAAGAAAACAGGCTATACCAACAGCACTTGAATTACACAAGGCCCACGCTGATTTACTTGACCCACTACATGAAGATACGGATTCTCCAGTGCCGGGGCTTACTCATAGGTACCCAGATAGAGTATTACTATTAATAACTGATCAGTGTTCAATGTATTGCAGGCACTGTACAAGAAGAAGATTTGCAGGGCATAGCGATAGTGACCTGCCAATGGCAAGAATAGATAAAGCAATTGAATATATCAGAAATACGGTTCAAGTTAGAGACGTATTATTATCAGGTGGAGATTGCCTACTTGTTGATGATGACAAATTAGAATATATAATCGAAAGATTAAGGGATATCCCCCATGTTGAAATAATAAGACTGGGTTCAAGAGTACCTGTAGTTCTTCCACAAAGAATTACGCCAAAATTAGTTAATATGTTAAAGAAATATCACCCAATTTGGTTAAATACTCATTTTAATCATCCAAATGAAATTACGCAGGAAGCAAAACTTGCTTGCGCGAGACTTGCAGATGCAGGGATACCTCTTGGAAATCAATCAGTTCTTTTAAGAGGAGTTAACGACTGTACACATGTGATGATGGATTTAGTTCATGAGCTTGTTAAAATTAGGGTTCGTCCATATTACATTTATCAATGCGACCTTTCAATGGGACTTGAACACTTTAGAACACCAGTATCTAAAGGAATAGAAATTATTGAAGCTTTAAGAGGGCATACTTCAGGATTCTGTGTGCCAACATTTGTTGTTGATGCTCCAGGCGGTGGTGGAAAAACTCCGGTAATGCCAAGCTATGTTATATCTCAAAGTCCTGAAAAAGTAGTACTCAGAAACTTTGAGGGTGTTATAACTACTTATGAACAACCAACTAGCTATACTTCAGGTTGCCATTGTGAAGTATGCGAAGGAGTCAAAAAGGTTCACAAAGTGGGAGTAGCTGGATTATTAAATAATCAACAAATGTCAATGGAACCAGTTGGACTTGAGAGAAACTTAAGAGGACACCACGAGTAAAATGGAAGATATAAAAAATATAAGCAGCATTTTCAATATGATTCGCGGTTATGAAAGTATTTCTATAATAGGGATGGGTAAAAATGTAGGGAAAACAACTACGCTAAATCATATTTTAAGAGAAGCTAGAGGGAGAATATCCCTTGGGCTTACATCTATAGGACGTGACGGTGAAAAAACAGATAGAGTAACTGGCACCGAAAAACCTAAAATTTATATAGAAAAAGGAAGTATAATTGCGACTGCAAAACAGTGTTTACTAAATAGTGATATAACTCGCGAGATTTTAAAAACAACTGGGTTTAATACTCCTATGGGAGAAATAATTATATGCAGAGCAATAAGTGATGGATATGTGGACTTAGGTGGTACTTCTATAAATTCTTATATGACTTTAATATGTAATGAACTTAAAAGCTTTGGAAGTAAGCTTGTAATTGTGGATGGTGCATTTAGTAGAAAAACTTTTGCATCACCATCAATTACTAATGCTACAATTTTATCAACTGGAGCAGCAATGTCAAAAAGTATGGTAAAGGTAATAGACGCAACCTGTCATACAGTGAATTTATTATCATTAGAGAGTGAAAAAGATATGGAAGTATTAAAGAGTGCGAAGGAAATTTTATGCAAAGGTAAAATAGGTATTATTGACATAGATAATTCTATAAGGATGTTAGATGTGATTACATCAATTGGAGCAGCTAAAGAGATTGCGCAGTTATTAGACAAAAATACAACGCATGTTGTTATCAAAGGTGTAGTAACAGACAAACTATTAGAAGAAATTATGACATCCACGAACCACTATAAGGGAGTAACTTTCCTGGTTGAAGACGGAACAAAATTGTTTTTAACTAGGGAGACTCTTTATAAATTTAAAAATAGAGGTGGTATCATAAAAACAATAAATTCCATCCATATAGTATGTGTTACATCCAATCCAAAATCACCTTATGGGTATGAATTTGATAGAAATAAGTTTTTATATGAACTTCGTAATAAATTAAATATACCTGTATTTGATGTAGTTGGGGGAGAATAAAATGAAGTTTTTAGATAAGCAGCAGAGAGATCAAATTGGCTTTTCCTTCGTTATGGATAAGCTGGGGATAATCACTTCTTATGGAGTTTGTGAGAGCAAAAATATTAGGCCATTTAAAACCTGCGAAATAAATAAATTAACAAAGGAATTAAACAACCTAGAAAATATAATTAAATCCATAAAAACTAATACCTATGAGTATAACAAAATAGGTAGAATATTTTGCAACATGAAAGATATTAGAAATTCTATTAAAAGATGTAATGAGGCTGAATCATTAGATGAAGTTGAGTTATATGAAATTAAATATTTTTCAATATTAGTAACAGAATTAAAAAATATACTGGATAAATTATATCTTAATATAGATGAAATTCATTTGAATTCTCTAGGTGAAATTATTTATCTTCTAGATCCACAAAAAAATGGAATATCTACCTTTTATGTTTATGATGAGTATTCTGAAACTTTGAAATATACTCGAAAAAAGAAAAGAGAAAAGGAAAAAGAAATTTTTATGGCGATAACCGAAGAGGAAATAAGTGAATTAAGAAAACAAAGATTAGATTTAGTTATAGAAGAAGAAGAGGAAGAGTTAAAGATTAGAAAAGAGTTAACTCTTCAAATTTCTAAAAAAACAGAAATTATAAAGCAAAATATAAGAGCAATAGGAAGATTAGATTTTTTAATTGCTAAAGCAAATTTAGCATTAGCTTATAATGCTTCTCGACCAAAAATTTCTGAGAAGATGGAAATTGAATTTATTGAAGCCTTTAATCCTGAAATCAAAGAGATATTAGAAAAAGGTAAGAAGGCATTTACCCCAGTTAGTATAAGTCTGTCTAGAGGTACAACTATTATAACAGGAGCAAATATGGGTGGGAAAAGTGTGACTCTAAAGACTATTGTTTTGAATTTACTTCTTGGGCAAATGGGCTTTTTCGTATTTGCTAAAAAATCAAAATTCCCAATCCTTAATTTTATTCATTTTGTATCCGATGATATGCAATCCATTTCCAAAGGCTTAAGTACATTTGGAGCAGAAATAATAAAGCTAAAAGAAGTGGTAGAGTGTGCAGCTAGGGGAAATGGATTTATAGCTTTAGATGAGTTTGCAAGAGGCACTAATCCAAAAGAAGGTTATTATCTTGTGAGAGCTCTTTCAAAATATTTGAATAAACTTGAGTCAATAAGCTTAATCTCAACTCATTATGACGGAGTGGTGAAAGATAATATGGTGCATTATCAAGTAACTGGGCTCAAAAATGTAGATTTAAATGCCCTGAAAAATGAGATAAATCTAAATAAAACTCATTCTGTTGAAATAATACAAGAACATATGGGGTATAAACTAGAAAAAGTCTCAAAAGAAAATAGAGTACCAAAAGATGCACTTAATATAGCAATATTACTAGGCCTTGATGAAGAGATAGTAGATATAGCAAAAAGTTTCTATAAAGAGGAGGAGTAAAATGGAAAGCAAATTGAATTTAAATTGGCATCTCGTTGAAAAAGCTAGACAATCAGCTAAAAGCATAGCAAAAGATACTCAAGAATTTATTGACATGCATACTACAGTAACAGTCGAAAGAACAGTATGTAGACTTTTAGGTATTGATGGTGTAGATGAAGCTTTCGTGCCAATTCCAAATATTGTGGTAGACAACATTAAAGATGGTAATGGATTGGCACTTGGTGCCGCAATGTTTATCGGAAATGCTATGGTTGAAACTGGACTTTCACCACAGGAAATATCAGTGAAGGTATCAAAGGGTGAAATAGATTTAACTAAAATACCTATGCACGAAGAATTTGAGATAAAAATGGCTGTTGGTAAAGTGGCTGAAGCAATGACTTTTAAAATTAAACAAAACAGAGATAAGAGGAAATCATATCTTGAAAGATTTGGAGATAAAAGTGGTCCCTATCTTTATGTAATAGTTGCTACAGGTAATATTTATGAAGATATAATCCAGGCAAGAGCAGCGGCAAAGCAAGGTGCAGATATAATAGCGGTAATAAGAAGTACAGGGCAAAGTTTACTTGACTATGTTCCATATGGAGCTACAACAGAAGGCTTCGGGGGAACACTTGCAACGCAAGAAAACTTTAGACTTATGAGAACTGCACTTGATGAGGTAGGAGAAGAATTAGGAAGATATATTAGAATTTGCAATTATTGTTCTGGATTATGTATGCCTGAAATAGCTGCGATGGGGGCAATAGAAAGGTTAGATGTAATGCTAAATGACGCACTATATGGAATTCTGTTTAGAGATATTAATATGCAAAGAACGATAGTTGACCAGTATTTTTCAAGGATAATTAACGGATATGCTGGAGTTATCATAAACACTGGGGAAGATAATTATTTAACTACATCAGATGCAGTGGAAGAGGCTCATACAGTGCTTGCATCACAATTTATAAATGAACAATTTGCGTTAGTTGCTGGAATACCAGAAGAACAAATGGGACTTGGGCATGCATTTGAGATAAGCCCAGATGTTGAAAATGGATTTTTATACGAATTAGCACAAGCACAAATGGCAAGGGAAATCTTCCCGAGAGCACCACTTAAATATATGCCACCAACTAAGTTTATGACTGGAAATATATTCAAAGGACAAGTGCAAGATGCATTATTTAACATGGTTACTATCATGACAGGACAAAAATTACATCTTCTTGGAATGCTGACAGAAGCAATCCACACTCCATTTATGTCAGATAGGGCGTTATCAATAGACAATGCTCAATATATATTTAGGACTATGAAGGATTTAGGATCAGAAATCACCTTTAAAAAAGGAGGCATAATGGAAACAAGAGTGGATGAGGTATTAAATAAAGCAGCAGATCTAATTGGAGAGATTGAAAAAGAAGGGTTATTTAGCACATTGCAACAAGGAAAATTTGCCGGAATTAAGAGGCCACTAAATGGTGGAAAGGGACTTGCAGGAGTTGTAGAAAAAGAAAAAGCTTACTTTAATCCATTTGTAGATCTAATGTTAGGGGGGAAGAAGTAATGAGTGGAGGACAATATTCATTAGAGGTTAAAGAATTCAATAAAAACTTAGACCTAACAAAGCTTAAACCTTATGGAGATACTATGAATGATGGTAAGGTTCAAGTGAGTTTTACGCTTCCTGTAGAAAATAATGAAAGAGGAGTGGAAGCTGCAATTCAACTTGCAAAATCTATGGGCCTTGTTGATACAAACTGTGCCCATCATGAAGCTTTAGATAAAGAATTTTCTTTTTATGTTATTTATGGTTCATTAATGCATACTGTAAACTATGAAGATGTACATGTTCAAACAGTAGAAGTAGAAATAATGGATATGAAACAAGTTGGAGAATATATAAAAGAAAATATTAAACGTGAAGTTGTAATAATTGGAGCTAGTACAGGAACAGACGCCCATACAGTTGGAATAGATGCCGTAATGAATATGAAGGGATTTGCAGGACATTATGGTCTTGAAAGGTATCCTATGATAGAAGCTTATAATTTAGGAAGCCAAGTAGAAAATGAAGAATTTATTAAAAAAGCTATAGAGCTTAAAGCAGATGTTCTTCTGGTTTCTCAAACAGTAACCCAAAAGGATATACACATAAAAAACCTTACTAATTTAGTGGAACTATTAGAAGCAGAAGGGATTAGAGATAAAGTTGTGTTAATTTGTGGGGGCCCAAGAATAACTCACGAACTTGCAAAAGAACTTGGGTACGATGCAGGTTTTGGACCAGGTAAATTCGCTGGTGACGTAGCAAGTTTTGCTATCACAGAAATGGTTGAGAGAGGTTTAGTTTAGTATGAACATAAAATTTTAAGCATCTTCTTACTACTTTTTTAAGGTTAAGTAGCTATTAAATAAGGGGGTATTTACAATGGGTGAAGTAAAAACGGATGAATTGAAAAGAGGATTAAAGCCGCGTCATCTTCAAATGATTGCAATTGGTGGAGCAATAGGAACAGGTCTATTTTTAGCCTCAGGCGGTACAGTGCAACAAGCAGGTCCAGGAGGAGCATTAGTCGCATATATACTTATAGGTGTAATGGTATATTTCTTAATGACAAGTTTAGGTGAAATGGCTACATTCATGCCAGTTACTGGTTCATTTGAAACATATGCATCAAGATTTGTTGATCCAGCATTTGGATTTGCGCTAGGTTGGAACTATTGGTACAACTGGGCAATTACTGTTGCAGTTGAAATGGTTGCAGGAGCTATGATTATGCAATATTGGTTTCCTGGTGTACCCGCACTTGTTTGGAGTGTTGGTTTTCTAGTATTACTATTTGGTTTAAATATGCTTTCTGCTAAGGCTTATGGAGAGTCAGAATTTTGGTTTGCAAGCATTAAAGTTGTAGCAGTTCTAGTATTCCTAGCAATAGGTGTTGCAATGATCTTTGGAATAATTGGAGATCATCATATTGGGCTTTCAAATTTTACATTTTTAGATCCTAAAAGTGGTGCCAAAGGACCATTCCCATTTGGTTTTAAAGGAATATTAATGGTTTTTTTAATTGCTGGATTCTCTTTTCAGGGAACAGAACTCGTTGGTATAGCTGCTGGAGAAAGTGAAGATCCAGAGAAAAATGTACCTAAAGCCATTAAAAGCGTATTTTGGAGAATTATTATATTCTATTTAGGAGCTATATTTATTATCAGTGCATTGATACCGTTTACTCAAGCTGGTGTGACCACAAGTTCTTTCACCGTTATTTTTGAAAGAGCAGGTATTGCAGGAGCTGCAAGTATTATGAATGCTGTAGTTTTAACATCAGTTCTTTCATGTGGTAACTCTGGAATGTACGCGGCTAGCCGTATGTTATATGCAATGGCGAAAGAAGGAAGGGCACCAAAGTTTCTTTGTAAAGTAAATTTGAGAGGGGTTCCTGTAAATGCATTAGTAATTACTACATTAGTAGCCTCGGCATCTTTCTTAGTAGGTTTATATGCACAAGAAACAGTATATATGTGGTTAGTTGCAGCTTCGGGCTTAGCTGGATTTATAGCATGGGTAGGAATTGCAATATGCCACTATCGTTTCCGTAAAGCATTTGTAGTTCAAGGGAAAGATCTGGCTAAATTAAAATATAAGGCAAAATTATTTCCATTTGGTCCAATTCTTGCACTAGTATTATGTGTAATTGTTATATTAGGGCAGGGAATAACCTATTTCACAGCGGATTCAATTGATTGGAAAAATGTTATTGCTTCGTATATTGGACTACCTTTGTTCTTACTTTTATGGCTAGTATATAAGGTAAAGAATAAAACAAAGATTGTTAATCTAAAAGAAATTGATTTTAGTACGAAGCACATTCATAATAAAAAATAATTCCTAATTAAAATAGAATTTAATAAAAATACTGCACTTAGGGGGATCCTAGTGCAGTATTTTTATTTTTTGCTTATTTACCAATTCAATAATAGGTTGGTGTATTTAAATTATTGACAATTTATCAAATTTTATTCACTTTAGTTATTTATAATGTAATGTTTTTTTAAGCAGAGAATAATTTACTAGGTTCAAAACATTTTACTATACTTTATACATTAAAATAATGGTAATATATTAGATAATATTACTAATACTACTAAATTGTAAGCGTTTAAAAAAATTATGAGGTGAAAAAATGATAAAAAAATTTCCATTAATAAATGATAAACTAACTCACTTTTATCACGGTGCAGACTATAACCCAGAACAATGGCTTAAATATCCTGGAATTTTTGAAGAAGATATAAGACTTATGAAATTAGCAAAGTGTAATGTAATGTCTATAGGTATATTTTCATGGGTTACAATAGAGCCTGAGGAAGGAGTATTTAATTTTAAGTGGCTTGATTATGTTTTGGATAAACTTTATGAAAACGGTATCTATACAATATTAGCTACTCCAACAGGAGCACGGCCTGCATGGATGGCAGCTAAGTATACGCAGGTTCTAAGAGTAGGAGCAAACCGTGTTAGAAATCTTTATGGTCAAAGACATAATCACTGTTTTACATCTCCAGTTTATAGGGAAAAGACACAAATAATAAATAGGAAATTGGCCCAGAGATATTCAAATCATCCTGGAATAGTTGCTTGGCATATTTCTAATGAATATGGTGGGGATTGTCATTGTGATTTATGTCAGGAGGCTTTTAGAACTTGGCTTAAAAATAAATATACCTCTCTTGATAATTTGAATGATGCTTGGTGGACTACCTTTTGGAGTCATACTTATACGAATTGGTCTCAAATAGAGTCGCCAGCTCCCCATGGGGAAGCAGGTGTACATGGATTAAGCTTAGATTGGAAGAGATTCGTCACAGACCAAACAGTTGATTTTTGCAAAGAAGAAATAAAACCTTTAAAAGAAATAAATCCTAAGTTGCCAGTTGTAGCGAATCTTATGGAACTATTTGATGGATTAAATTATTGGAAGTTTACAGAGGTGCTGGACATAATTTCGTGGGATAATTATCCCAAATGGCATGAAAATGTAGATGAATCTTTTTTAGCTTCAAGGATTTCTATGAATCATGATATATTTAGAAGCTTAATGGGTGGTAAACCATTTATGTTAATGGAGAGCACTCCAAGTGCTACAAATTGGCAGGCTACTAGCAAGCTTAAAAAGCCTGGGATGCATCTGCTTTCGTCTCTTCAGGCTGTTGCTCATGGATCAGATACAGTGCAGTATTTTCAATGGAGAAAAAGCAGAGGATCAAGTGAAAAATTTCATGGAGCAGTAGTTGATCATTGTGGTCATGAAAATACTAGAGTATTTAAAGAAGTTACGCAGGTGGGTACGGTTCTTGAAAAGTTAGATGAAATTTTAGGCACTAGTGTAGAGCCGCAAGTTGCTATAATATTTGATTGGGAAAACAGATGGGCTATAAATGATTCACAAGGTCCAAGAAATTGTGGAATAAAGTATGAAGACACTGTATACGCGCAGTATAAACCATTTTGGGAAAGTGGCGTGCCAGTTGATATAATTAATATGGAATGTGATTTTTCTAATTACAAATTGCTTGTAGCACCTATGCTTTACATGGTAAAACCAGGTGTAGGAGAAAGAATTGAAGCATTTGTAAAAAATGGGGGAACGTTTGTTGCAACCTATTGGTCTGGCATAGTAAATGAAAATGATTTATGTTTCCTTGGTGGTTTCCCAGGACCTCTTAGAAAAGTACTCGGAATATGGTCAGAAGAGATAGAGAGTCTTTATGATGATGAAGTAAATAATATAGTATTTGATAATAACAATAAGTTAGGGCTTAAAGGTGAATATGAAACTGTAGAGTTAATTGATTTGATACATGTGGAAGGTGCACAGGTACTAGCCACTTATAAATCAGATTTCTTTGCTGGGAGACCTGCTCTTACAGTTAATAAATATGGAGACGGCTCAGCTTACTATATTGCATCGAGAAATAAAGAGGATTTCAATGAGGTATTCTATGGTGATTTAATAAGGAGACTTGGGATTAAACAAACAGTTAAGACAAAATTACCACAGGGAGTTACAGCGCAATTACGAACTGATGGTGATAATGATTTTATATTCTTAATGAATTTTAATAATTGCGATGAAAAAGTTTCTTTAGATGAAAATTTATATGAAGATATACTTTCTGAAAATAAAATAGAAGGAGAAATTAACTTAACGCCATATGGTTTTAAAATTATGAAGAGAAAATCTTTGATATAAAATAAGAAATAAAACACAGCACTCGCTTGAATCCTGTGTTTTATTTTTTATGAATTATAATACGAAACCATCTTCATGCACGGTAGCTGGAATTTTAATTTCTACTGTAGTGCCATGTCCGTACTGGCTTTTAAAAGTTAAGCCGTAACCTTCACCATAAGAGAGCTTTAACCGTTTATCAATATTCTTAAGACCATAACCACTTCCAGTTTCGCTACTTATATCATCTGTTAAGATTTTATCTATTTTATCCTCAGGGATGCCGATACCGTCATCTTTCACATATAGAGTTATATCATTATTTTCTAATTTACCACTAATTATTATCTCTCCGCATACATTGCCACGGCCAAGAATGCCATGTGAAATAGAATTTTCTAAAATGGGTTGTAGTGTTATTTTTAAAATACTATAACGATAAAGCTCCTCGGGTAAATCTATTGTGAGCTTTATTCTATCTGAGTACCTCATGTTTTGAATATCAACATAAAGGGAGGCATGTGTTAATTCATCTTTAATCGAGACTTTAGATTTACCTTTATTTAAACTTATCTTATAAAAACCTGCGAGGCTCTTAACAGCGCTACTGATTTCTTTATTCATATCCTTGAAAGCCATCCAATTTATCATATCCAAAGTATTATACAAAAAGTGTGGATTTATCTGTGCCTGAAGGGCTTTTAACTCTGCATTTTTAACTTCCTTGCCAGATTTATACTGTTCATCAATAAGTATTACCATCTTAGTAATCATAAAATTATAATTATCTATGAGCTCACCGATTTCATCAGAACTTGAATCTTTAATATAAGTTTCAAGGCTGCCATTGTGGACCTGTCTCATAGACTTATTAAGTTTTGTAATTCTTCTAGTTATTGAATTTGAAAAGTAGTATGCAAGAGTAAAAGCTATTGTTCCAAGTATACTTAATAACAAAATCAAGGTATTTCTTATAAATTTAATTTTAACAAGAATACTATCATAAGGTATAATTGTAGTCATATACCAATCTGTATTATTTATTAATGAGCTTTTCAAAAGGCATTTATTATTATTTATAGTAAGCTTTTGAAAATTTTGTGTATTTGATGAAAGGCTGGTGGTTAAAGTATTGTTAAGATTATATTTAGCAATTAAAGAGTCATCTGTAGAGGATACAATTACTCCTTTGGAATTTTGTATATATGTAAAGCTACCGTCTACTGAATTTGTCTTTTTTATAATATCGTCAACCATTGATTTTTTAAAATCTACACGAAGAAACCCAATATCCTTGGAAAAGTCATTTGGATTTTTTATAGCAGATACAAGGGAAAGTTCTTTAGGAGAGCTATTAGGTTTATCCTCAAGATAGGAACTAGGGCACCATAAATTTCTTGTTTTATTTTCCTTAAATATAGTAAGCCATTTAGAATTCTTGGCCTTATTAAGGCTAAACATATTATAGTCTTCATTGGAATAAAGAAAATCATTATTTACATAGAGTTTTAAATTACTTATATCAATATCGTTCTCATAAGAACTAAGATATTTGCGCAGAAAAAACATATCTTTAATTTGTTCATTTATAGGATATGTATTAGGGGATTTACCAAGGATAGTAATTAAATTACTATCAATTGTTGTAATATTATTATCATTAGAAATTATATCTGAAACATCATTAACTCTATATAATTTATATGATAAAAAAGAATATGTTTGCTCAAAAGCTTGTTTTGTTGCAGAGGTAATATAGGTTTCTAAAATGGTAGAAACAGTTTTGTACGTTATAGAAGATAAAAGAATTAATGGAATTATTATTAGCATGAAATAAGATAATAGGAATTTTTGCATAAGTTTTAGATTCGAAAATTTTATCCTTCTCATCACAAAAACTTCTTCTTATATTCAGATGGCGTTAAACCTGTTTCTTTTTTGAATATTTTTGAAAAATAATTTCCATCACCATATCCTACTTTAGTTGTTATATCAATGATTTTCATGTGAGGGTCTTTTAAAAGATCCTTTGCTTTATTAATTCTATACTTGGTAATATAACTGTTTATAGTTGTACCAGTTTCTTCTTTAAATATGGAGCACATGTATGCAGTGGATAGATAAGTTTTATTACTAATATTTTGCAGGGACAAATCTACATCTGAGTAATTATCATGTATATATTTTAGGATAGATGAAACTGGGTTTATATTCGAATTTTTTTCTTCAACAGCGTCAAAAATAGTATGTATTTTTTCTATCATATAACTTTTGATATCCATAAGAGTGTAAGAATTCGCAAGATATTCAAAAGGACTTTTATTATCCAAATCATTTTGATTTATTATTAAGTTTCTGTCATATGAAAACTTTAATAATTGATGTAGAAGTCTATAATAAACATCTTTTGTATAATTTATTGGCGTGGAAGCACTCCCTTTTATTTCAGAAGTAAGTCTATTAATTAGAAGAATGCTGTTTTGTTTATCTTCATTTAATAGATTTTTCGTGAAATTTTCAATAAGATTTTCATCTAAGTTGTAAACAAGTAGGCTAATTTTATCATAATAAATTACGGAATTATAATCATAAAAAAAAGCTTTGCCAAGTGCTTCCACAGCAAAACTGTAGGAAATCGGTATATTTGTAATTCCTATAACTTTTTTACCTTGGCATATAAAAAAAGTTGTGAATCTCTTTAGATATTCAGATATTAGGTTATATATATTTTCTAATGTCGTATTAACAGATAAAGAGTTTATGTCAGCAGGAAAGTATAAGTGCATAAGTATAAGATCATCTTCTTTATAACATAGAATGCAATTGAAATTAGATTTAACTACTATTTTTTTTAGCTCAAGGAGAACAGTCTCCTCCATAAGTTTATCCTTATTTAAAATATTAATCAAAATGGTAATGAAACTAGTCCCTGTAAGCTTACTTTCAGGAATTACATCTATATATTTACCTAAATTATAAAAATCAGCATTTTTTTGAATAAGTTTAAGTGCAATATCATTTTTAATATTCAAAGTATTTTCTGTTTCTTTTAGTTTAAGTGTTATTGCATTTTTAATTGCGGATTGAAGTTCTTCAATATCTATAGGTTTTTCTACGTAACTAACGGCCTTAAGCTCAATAGCTGATTTTAGATACTGTTTATCCGAATAGCCACTCAAAAATATAATCTCACAGGTAGGATAGGTTTTTCTAAGTTCAAAAGATAATTCTACGCCATTCATTCTAGGCATTTTTACATCAGTTAATAAAATATCAGGCTCAAACTTTTCTGCGACTTCAAGAGCATTTATACCATCATAGGCTTGCTCTATTTCAATAGGACCTAGTTTAGCCCAAGGAATTTCAGCGATTATTCCTTCTCTTGTGAAAATTTCATCATCAACTATTAATACCTTAATCATCTTAAACCTCCTACTAACAAAATTTTTTAATTAACGTTTACATGGTAATTATATAATTAAATGAAGTTATAATCAAATCACTCCATATAAATATGATTTTACTAATATCGTAAAAAATTGCTAATAAATTCTAAACTTGAAAATGATATACTCATGTCATAGTAATGAAAACGTTTATAAGTTGAAAGGATGATGATTATAATGGAAAATACAAGCTTCTTACATAAGGTTAAAAAGAATAAAACTTTATTGTTAATGCTTCTACCGGCGGTACTTTTTTTCTTTATATTTAGCTATCTTCCGATTGCGGGAATAGTTGTTGCATTTAAGAGTTACAACTTTAAGGGAGGAATATTTGGAAGTCCCTGGGTTGGCCTTGATAATTTTAAGTTTTTCTTTATGTCGGGGCAAGCTTTTATAGTAACTCGTAATACAGTTTTATATAATTTGGCATTTATATTTGTTAATACAGTACTTCAAATTGCAATGGCTATATTTTTATCAGAGATAAAAAACAAATATTTTAAAAAGATAACTCAATCACTTATGTTTCTACCATATTTTATATCTTGGGTTATAGTGGGGGTTATATCTTATAACATATTTAGTTTTGAGCATGGAACATTTAATTCTGTACTTAAATTCTTTCATATTGCAGCAATAGATATGTATTCAAAACCACTTGCATGGATTGTCATTATAATTATATTTTGCGCATGGCAAGGGCTTGGATATGGTACTGTGCTTTATCTAGCAGCAATAATGGGTATTGATACAGAAATTTATGAAGCAGCAGAAATAGATGGAGCAAATATATTTGAGCGTATTAGATATATTACACTTCCGTCGCTAGTTCCAACAATAACAATACTTACACTACTTGCGGTTGGTACTATATTTAGAGGAAACTTTGATATGTTCTATCAAATCATTGGAAATAATGGTACGCTTTTCAATGCCACTGATGTTATTGATACATTTACAGTTAGGGCACTACTTCAAACTAACGAAGTTGGTATGGCAGCGGCTGCAGGCCTTTATCAGTCAGTATTTTGTTTTATAACAATAATGGTAGTAAATACTGCAGTTAAAAAACATGATGAAGACAATGCATTATTTTAGAATGGAGGGGTAGGAATATGAAGAAATTATCAAAGGATAGAGCAGCATTTAATATAATAGCTTATCTTGTTATAATAATTATGACATTGTTTTGTATAGTTCCATTAATAATTGTAATTTCGGGCTCATTTACATCTGAGTCATATATTTTAAAACATGGCTTTAGCTTAATACCAAAGGAGTTTACAACTTCGGCTTATGCACTCGCTTTTAAGGAACCTATGGTAGTACTTAAAGCTTATGGTGTTACTATATTTATAACAATTGCTGGAACATTTGTTGGGCTACTTGTAACTGCGATGACAGCATATGTACTGACTAGGAAGGATTTCGAATGGAGAAATAAATTTTCTTTCTACTTTTATTTTACCACTTTATTTACCGGTGGACTTGTACCATGGTATATATTAATGGTTAGATATTTAGGTATGAAGGATAATTATTTAGCACTTATACTTCCATTACTTTTAAGTGTTTTTAATATATTGATAATGAAGAGTTATATGAGCAGCATACCGGATGCCATATCTGAGTCTGCAAAAATTGATGGCGCTGGAGATTTTACTATATTTATTAAACTAATACTACCATTATCTAAACCAGCCCTTGCTACTGTGGGTTTGTTTATTGCATTAAGATATTGGAATGATTGGTATAATGCAATGTTATTTATTCAAAATGATAAAATGTATAGTCTTCAATATTTTCTTTATAAAATAGTTAATAATATTGATGCTTACAAAAACATATTAGCAACTTCAGGAGGAAGTGTTAATGTTAAAATGGATTTGCCAAGTGAGTCTTTAAAGATGGCACTTACAGTTATAGTTACAGGGCCGATAATATTTTTGTATCCATTTGTGCAAAAATATTTTGTACAAGGACTTACAATAGGTGCAGTTAAGGGGTAGTACCCGTTAATTAAATATATAGTACATTATGAGGGGGAAAATTAGTTATGAATAAATTTATGAAAAAGTTCGGGGTTACATTTTTAGTAGCTGGTATCATTATGTCATCACTTTCAGGTTGTTCAACAAGCAAAAATACAGCTTCTACTAAAGCAACTGTTGATACAAAAGATGCAGTAAAACTAAAAATGTATATTCTAGGAGATAAGCCAAAAGATGCTGATGCTGTTTATGGTAAAATGAATGCAATACTTACGCAAAAAATTAACGCAACAATTGATGTTAATTTCATATCGTGGGGAGATCAAGCTACAAAATATCCATTGTTATTCTCGTCAGGGGAAGATTTTGATTTGATTTTCACAGCAACAGGATGGTGTTATTATAACCAAATGGCTACTAGAAATGGATTCCTTGAGTTAACACCTGAACTACTCCAAAAATATGCACCTCAAAGTGTTAAAAACGAACCTAAGCTTGCATGGGAACAAGCTAAGGTTAATAAAAAAATATATATGATTCCTAATGACCAAGATGAGTATGCATATTCAGTTGTAGGTATTAGAGGGGATTTAAGAGAAAAATATCATATACCTGCAATTACAAGTCAGGCAGGTCTTGAAAAATATTATGAGACTATAGCAAAAAATGAAAAAGATATAGTTCCTATAATTAATGGCGGAGGACAAAATCTTCAATTTCCTTTAGAGCTTCAGGCAAATGGTTTTACTGGAGTAATGGGAACCTATGGTTCCGATCCTATTTTAGGATATAAAATGAATGATACTACTGGAAAAGTATTTTCTATAATTGATACACCAGAATACAAAGACTACGCTGTAAAAATGAAAAAATATGCAGACAGTGGGTATTGGTCTAAGAGTTCTATTTCTAGTAAAGAAACAAGAGATGATGGATTTAAAGCTGGAAAGTCAGCATCAATGATTTGGAATATTGGATCAGTTGCAAATGACCTTAAAATAATGAATGCAGCTCATCCTGAGTGGAAAGTAGAAATAGCAGATATATTACCAGGAAGCAAAAAATTTGCTAATCCTTACACTAATAATGGTATGGCTATAAATGCAAATTCAAAAAATTCTGAGAGAGCATTAATGGCATTAGACCTTTTAAGATACGATAAAGATTTAAATGACATAACATTCAACGGAGTAAAAGGTACTCATTGGGATGCGGTTGGTGATAAAGAATTCAAAACTTTAGGTGCCACAGCTAATTTCCCAGCAGGAAACGTTTGCCCATGGGGATGGCATACATCTATAACTCGTACAGACGTTGCTAGACCAAAGATAGTACCAGAAACTATTGCTAAATGGCAAAAAAATGATACCATTCATAATCCTTTAGAGACATTTACATTTGATGATAGTCTTGTGAAAAATGAAATGGCAGCAATAAACACTGTAGTTACTCAATACGGCCTTCCTCTTCATCTTGGAATAATAGCAGATCCAGTTAAGGGAGCTGAAATTTACAGTCAAAAATTAAAAGCTGCAGGATTAGATAAAGTAATGAAAGCAGTTCAGGAGCAAGCAGATAAATTTATTAAATCTAAAAAATAAACTATAAAAATCATTCCACAATTTCATAAATTTACTTAATTGATACCATACTTCATTATTAGTACTATAAGATGAAGTATGGTATTTTTAATGAATTTATGAAAAATTATAAAAAATATAAAAATAGTTAAGTTATAGGATAAGAGAGTATAGATGGAGGTAATATTAATGTTTAAAAATAGGTTTAAGAGTGTTTTATCAAAAGTTTTATGCTCAACACTTGTTTTGGGGATAATTAGTAATTTTCATGCAATTATGAAGGTACAAGCGGAAACACCCAGTACTAGTACATTTGCAAAAGGTGCAGACGTAGGCTGGCTCTCACAGATGGAGGCTACGAACTATATATTTAAAGATAAAGATGGAAATGTAAAGGATTGCTTATCTATTTTAAAAGATTATGGAATTGATTCAATTAGGCTAAGAACCTGGGTTAATCCCTCAGATAGTAAAACCGATGGTCATTGCAGTACATCTGAGGTAATTGCTATGGCAGTTAAGGCAAAAGCCATGGGCTTTAGAATAATGATAGACTTTCATTACAGTGATACCTGGGCAGATCCTGGAAAACAAGTAAAACCATTAGCCTGGAAAGATCACGATTTTGACGTCTTAAAGACTGATGTATATGACTATACATTAGGAGTTATGAACGCATTGAAAATTGCCGGTGTTACACCGGAATGGGTTCAAGTAGGAAATGAAACTAATCCTGGTATGATGCTTCCAGATGGAAGTATAAAAGATTATAGTAAGTTAGCTCAGTTGATAAATAGGGGATATGATGCAGTTAAGGCTATAAGTAATAATACAAAAGTTATTATACATATAGCTGATGGATATGATAATGTGAATTTTAGAAAGTATTTTGATGGTCTTAAAGCTAATAATGCCAAATATGATGTAATCGGAATGTCCTATTATCCCTATTGGGCAGGAACGGATTATACTTCAAACATAGACGCATTGGGAAATAATTTAAATGATATGGCAGCAAGATACGGTAAAGAGGTGATGGTAGTTGAGGTAGGTGGATTAGATACGGAACCTATTAATACTTACAATATGCTTGTAGCTGTTCAGGCTAAGGTAAAGGCGGTTCCCGACAATAAGGGAACTGGAGTATTTTACTGGGAGCCAGAAGGCGCAAAAAGCTGGAGTGGATATGCATTGAGTGCCTGGGGCTCAGATGGAAAACCTACAAAGGCTATGGAAGCTTTTATACCTGGTGCAATTGAATATAACCCATTCCCAGTTAAACAAGTAACTATTGATAAAGCAAGCACTACTAATAAAAATAGTAAATTTTGTTAAATGCGCATTTTTTATTTTAGTATAAGTATATTAAGTTAATGGCATTATAATATAGAATAATTATTAAAGGAGATGTTTTTTATGAGCCAAAATAAATCCATAGCTGAAAGCAATCAAAATATTATACCTAATAGTGATAATAGTCTGAGTAAAAATATGAGCATAAAACAAAAGGATCAAAGCATTGTTGATAACAGTCTGAATAGTAAAAATTCTAACAATGGATATGAATTTAATGGAAATGCTGGAATCCAAGCTGCTCAGCAAGGCACTAGAAACAAAAGATAAATTAAATTATTAAATTAGTAAGCACAGTAGATATGTATATATTTTATCTACTGTGTTTTTTATATATATTTGCATGATGGTTTGTGGATAGTAGAAGACTATGATAATATATAAACGAATGAGGAACTAACGTATCATCTGCAAAGCTGTTGCAGCAACGTGGGTGATTATTTAACAATGAAATCTAGAAGGAATTATATACTAGAAACAAAAACGAATGGAGGAAATGAAATTATGGCTGATTTGCCAAATTGCCCAAAATGTAATTCAGAATACACATACGAGGATAGAGATCTTTTTGTTTGCCCAGAATGTGCAAATGAGTGGACTTTAGGATCAGAAACTGAAAATAGTGAAGAGAAAAAAATTATTAAAGATGCAAATGGGAATGTATTAAACAATGGTGATTCTGTAACACTAATTAAAGATCTTAAAGTAAAGGGAAGTCCAACATCCTTAAAAAAAGGTACAAAAGTAAAAAACATTCGTTTGGTTGATGGAGATCACAATATTGATTGTAAAATTGATGGTTTTGGAGCTATGGAATTAAAATCTGAATTTGTTAAAAAAATGTAGATAATATTTTACAAATAAAAAAAATAGAGGAGGTGATTTAATTGGTTGATTTAGCACTTCTAGGATGTGGAGGAGGTATGCCAATTCCAGAAAGATATTTATCTTCACTTCTAATAAGTTATAAAGGAAGAAAAATACTAATGGACTGCGGAGAAGGCACTCAGGTATCTATGAAAATACTTGGGTGGGGATTTAAGTCAATAGATGTGATTTGTTTAACTCATGGACATGCAGATCACATTGTTGGACTTCCAGGGTTGCTTTTAACAATTGGTAACAGTGGCAGAACGCTTCCAATCACTATAATTGGGCCTATAGGTATTACAGCTATTGTGAAGGGGTTAATGGTTATAGCCCCTTATCTTCCTTATGAAATTAATATATTAGAAAATCCACAAGAACCTGTGAAGATAAAAGCTCCATTAAATGCTACAGAAACTACAGTAGGAGAATTTAATGACTTGATAATTTCAACATTGGAACTTGAGCATTCAACTAATTGTTTAGGTTACAGCCTCTATTTTAATAGAAAACCAAAGTTTGATGTTAAAAGTGCAATTGAAAATGAAATACCAAAAGAATTTTGGAATAGACTCCAGAAAAATGAAGTTATAATGGACCACGGGAAAACATATTTCCCAAAGTTGGTTTTTGGAGCTGAAAGAGTAGGAATAAAGATTAGTTTTATAACAGATACAAGACCAATTTCTAAAATAAAAGCATTTATTAATGGAAGCGACTTGTTTGTATGTGAGGGAACTTATGGAGATGAAAACGATATTGAAAAAGCCATAAGGAATAAACACATGACCTTTAGTGAGGCAGCCAAGCTTGCTGTAGGTGGAGAAGTACAAGAACTTTTATTAACACATTTTAGTCCTTCAATGCTGAGCCCAGAGGAGTATAAGGATAGATCGGAAGTTATTTTTAAAAACACTATTATTGGTACGGATAGAAAGATACGGACTCTTTCTTTTAAAGATTAGAAAAATAATTATTTATAAAACCACTACTTATGGGAGTAGTGGTTTTTGATATTTCCTAGGAAATTTAAAGGGGAATTGTAGAATGATATTAAAGTATGTAAGCAGAGTATTTTGCTGAAAAATGTGATAAGATAGTAAAATTCAATTTTTAGGGTTATTTAACATAATATTTGAATACTATAAATAGGAGCGTAAATTAAGAGCGATTAATTAAATTATTAAGGGGAGGGTAAAAACATGCCACAACAAAGTAGCGATTTAAAACGTAGGGCAATGCAGCAGTTAAATGGTAAATGGCTTCAAGCTGGGATCGTGTGTTTTATTGCTTGGTTAGTTACAATGTCATTTTCAGGGGGGAATTTTGTACATTCCTTTCGAAATGTTTGGCAGAATGAAGAATTGGTTAGAGTTCCAATGACGTACTCATACAATGGCTTTGGTAATTTGGTAAGTTTTGTTTTGTCTGGACCAATAACTCTTGGTGTATCAGCTTATTTTCTTAAGCTTATACGGAATGAGGGGCCAGTTATTGAAAATATGTTTAGTGGTTTTAAATTTTTTGTGAAATCATTTGTTCTAAATTTTCTTATTGGACTTTTCACAATTTTATGGACCTTGCTTCTTATCATTCCAGGAATTATTGCTTCACTAGGATATTCAATGTCATTCTATATTATGATGGATAATCCTGAACTAAGTGCCTCGGAATCATTAGACCGAAGTAAACGCATGATGTTTGGCTTCAAATTTAAATTGTTTAGTCTATGGTGTAGTTATATAGGCTGGTTCATATTAGGAATAATAACTTTTGGTATAGGATTTTTATGGATTAATCCTTACTATGAAGCCGCTAAAGCTAACTTTTATCAGGATATAAGATTTAATATAATCTAAACTTTTATACCCTAAAAAAACAGAGGGATATTATTCAGTCCTTTGTAGAACATTAAATGTAATATTTTTAAAATATTACATTATAGTTTAGGGAGGAATATGAATGTCAAAGAAAAATAAAATCTATGAAATTACAATTAGCGAAGATGGTCTGGAAAATTATAAAGGTCAAGATATTAGTGCAAAGGATATGGCTGAAGATTTAGGGATTGATAGCGTAATGACTGATTTTCAATGGGATGAAGATTTAAAAAAAGGTGTAATTCTTACTGGTAGGATTTTAGACAGTATATCTTTAGAAGATGCTTTTGAGGAATTGGAAAACGCTGAGTTTATTGAGGATGTAGTGGAAAGCTAAAGAGTTTATGCTATAGCCGTAGTGCAAAATGGTATGACATGATATTTAGATATTAACTGTAAGTCATTAGCTTAAAATATATAAAATCACCTGTAGTTATTTAAATAATAACTACAGGTGATTTTATTAAGGTAATACCATAAAAGTGGATACTACTTTTCTTTCTCCGGAAATATCACATGGATTATTTATTACTTTACCGTTATAATACATGGTTGATGAACTTCCACCATCAAGATTTGATGCATATACAGCGCCATACTGTAAAAGTATATTTTGTACATCGCGTAATGTAGCACCTAAAGATTTAACACTTCTACCATCAATAGTTAATAAAATTACTGAACCATCTTTTCTCTGACCTATAACTGTTCTTGGAGCAATTCCCCAACAACCATCTCCTTTGGTTATTGTAGGGTTACCATTAACTATAAGTGCAGGTCCAAAACTAACGGCCTGCGTTGTATTAAGCTTATTTAGCTCATTTAAGGAATATTTACCAACTAGAAGGGTGCCTTTATTTGTAAAAGCAACTATATCTCCTTTAATATTATTGTCTGCTATATCATTAAAAATAACCTTTCCATCATGCATTATAAGTCCGGAGGGGGACATTGTTTTGCCAGAAACGTCTTGTGTAAATCCTCCTGCATTGATAGCAACTATTGCATTACTTTCTTTTGCTATTTGACTTGTGGTTTTTGTTACTTTTGAAATATCTTTGTTGAGCCCAACAACAATTTTTTTATCCTTTGGTATTATTAACATTGTACCGTTAAAATGTTTACCTTTAATATCATATTGTGTAATGGAGCTTTTTTTATCTTGGTCACTCAAAGTCTTGTTAGAGTTTATGCTCTGACTATTCTTATTGCCTGCAAGCACTGGTTTATTTTTAGCATTAGTTAGCATTATACCTCCCAATAAGGTTAATGTTACGATAGGAATGATTGACCACTTATAAGAATTTTTCTTAAATAAAGAGATCATAGTTATTCTCCTTTTAATTTGAGATTTATTATTTATAATGTAGGACATACCATAAACTTGAGGCGTTTTCTTATAGTTTTCTAACAATTTTATAATAGTTTTACCGTAGTTTATATAGTTTTCACATTTAACATGAGATAAAGCTAAGGCATCACAAGCGAGTTCTTTATCATTAGACATTCTATAAAACGAATACCATATAATTGGGTTAAACCAATGTATTATTTGAAGTACTCCTGTTATACAACTAACTATTATATCTTGGCGTTTTACATGAGCTAGTTCATGTAAGATTATAAATTGTAATTCGGTTTTATCTACATAGTTCTCAAATCCAATTGGTAGTAGCAATTTAGGTTTTATAAAACCATAAATGCAGGGTGTTTTAATTTCATTAGTATTTATAACTTTAATATTTGATTTTATATTTAGTTTATCCTTGCACTGTAACAATAGCAGCATAACTTCTTCATTATTACACACATGACCATTTTTAAACTTAGCATTTAATTTCATCGTCATTACAATTGTATAAACACCAATTATAATAACTACAAGCAACCATATGCTACTTAACAACTGCAAATATAGAGGACTTTGGTCGGCATTATATGTATTACTTGGTAAAATAGATTTTATAACACCTTTTGTTGCATCTGTATTAGTTTTATTAGTATTTACAATTTTGTTAACCTCTAGATTTTGAGTATAAGTTACTTTGGTAACTTGCTTACCATTAAATTCAATAAGATTAAAAAGACTTAAAGAACTTTGTAATCCGTAAGGAATTAATAATCTAATTACTATAATAAGCCAAATAGCATAGTGCCACCTAACACCTAATTTATTTTTAAGCAATAATTTAAAAAGAAGAATTATTAAACTTAAAATACTTGCTAAAGCGGTTGAATATAATACCCATTTAAAAATAGATATAAGTAACAACATAAATACACCTATTTAACCTTTCTTCTTATCAAGAATATTTTTAAGTTCTTTAATTTCCTCATCAGACAATTTTGATTCATTCAAAAAGTTTGCGATCATACCATTTAATGAGCCATTAAACACACGGTTTATAAAGGATTCACTCTCAGCTTTTATACACTCATTTTCTGATAACAAAGGAAAATAATAATATGTTTTTTTATCTTTTTTATCTATGTTGTAACCTAAAACTTCTTTTTTGACTAAACGATTTATTAAAGTTCTAATAGTATTTGCCTTCCAATCTGTCCTTTTACTTAAGGCATCAACAATCTCATTTGCAGTGCAGGTAGGATTTCCCCAAATGCACTTCATTACTTCCCATTCTGAATTTGATATTTTAGAGGCGTCAGCCATTTCTTCATCACCCTTTATATTAAAGTTTATATATTACATCTGTAATATGTACTACAAATATATATTACAGCTGTAATATATATTTGTCAATATAAGTTATAAATATATTTTTATAGTTAATAGGTTAATAGGTTAGTAGTTAAGATGATGAAACAAAGTATGAGGAAGCATTGTTATAGAGTATAATTAATTAAAACTATGCGAGAGGAGATATGTTATGTTTGGAGAAAGAATTAATATAATATAATTTTTAGGGAATGTAAATATAAGAGGTAGTAAAGATATGGCATACAAACTTATAATGGGGAGTGATTATAAATTAAAGAGGCAATTGATTTTCTAAAAGATCTTTTAAAAATTAATAGTAGCAATCCACCTGGTAATGAGATAATGGTAGCGATGGCTATTGCAAAACAGTTAAGGGAAAGTGGTATTGAATCCACAATACAGTCGGTTGGTGACAATCGTGCCAATTTGATTGCTAGGATAAAGGGAACAGGACATAAAAAAAGTTTAGTTTTTTGCGGTCATATGGATACTGTGTCAGTGGGAGAAATCCCATGGGAACATGAACCATTTGGAGCTGAAGAAATTGATGATCGAATTTATGGGCGTGGATCCTCTGACATGAAAGGTGGTTTAGCCGCTTTAATTATGGCTATGATTGAGGTTTCTAAATCAGGAATAACACTGGAAGGGGACCTGATTTTTGCAGCGACTACAGGTGAAGAGGTTGATTGTATAGGTGCAAACACTATGGTAGCGGATGGAAGTTTAAATTCAAATAAAAGGAGGATAGCCTACTTGGGGGTCCAACCTTAAATATTGCTACTATTTCTGGTGGTGTCCAAGTCAATGTAGTGCCTGATATGTGCAAATTGCAAATTGACATTCGTACTGTTCCGGGTCAAAATCATCAGGAAATTCTATCAGATATTAAGGCATTATTAGCAGAAATTGAGTCAAGATCTAAAGCTAAATTTGATATTAAAGTTTTTAATGATAAAGTGGCATTAAAAAACAAATCCGATGATCAATTTATTAAGTTAACACTAGATACAGCAACAGAATTATTTGGAAGTCGATATAAAGCCAAAGGTGTAACTTATTGTACAGATGCATCCATATTTGTTCCCAGTTTTAATAATAATTTATCTGTTATTATTTGTGGACCTGGCGAAGAAACGCAAGCTCATAAGCCAAATGAATATGTAAAAACAAAAAAATATATTGATTCTATTAAATTATACAAGGAAATAGCATTACGGTATTTAAAATAATAAAAAAATACAATTTTTTTTGTAAAAAGGTAGAAATACATACTAAATATTAGTATAATAGAGATAAATTAAACTAAATGTAAAAATTGTGAATGCGAGGAATATATATGATTGAACCAATACTTTTAGCACTTATTTTTGCAAAGATAAAAGGTTACAAAATAAAACCACTTTTTAAGAGCTGGGCGATATACCCTGTATTAATATTTGCAATATTGTATGTAATTCTAGAGGTTATGATATTTAATAATAATTATACATTTATAAAGTATACCAGTATTTTTCATTATCTTTATCTTTTAACCTTTATAATCTTGGTTATCAAATATAAACTTAATATTAGTGCAATTATAGGGTCAATACTTATTATTATTGGAAGTATCTTAAATAATATTGTTATAGCTGCCAATAACGGGAAAATGCCTGTATTTCCAACATTATCATACTTAACTGGTT
Source organism: Clostridium estertheticum subsp. estertheticum (assembly GCF_001877035.1). Lineage (NCBI taxonomy): Bacteria > Bacillati > Bacillota > Clostridia > Eubacteriales > Clostridiaceae > Clostridium > Clostridium estertheticum. The sequence goes on from NZ_CP015756.1 coordinate 938,753, forward strand.
ATGTAAAATCAGATTCTTTTATGAAGGTTAAGGATATACACATTTTAGGAAGTGGAGTTACTAAATTTAAATTTTTAGCAGATATAATTGATGTAGGTTATTGTATTATGAGTATTGGCGACATATGTATAAGAGGGTTTGCTTTTATTATTCTATTTAATACTATAAAAATCATTAATCAAAGAAAGGAAATACTGGACATTAAATGAATAATTTCTAGTATTAAATATACTATTTTGTAAATTAATGATATAATTTTAAATATATACAAGTGGTTTGGAATAGCTGTCAGGAGAGAAATAAAAAATGTTGAGATTGACGTTATGGGAAGTGTTTTTAAGAAGTTTGCCAGAGGAGTTTTTACTTGTTTTCGCAGTTTATATATTCTCTAAAACTGTTATTAATGTAAAAAGATATATAATAGCAAGTATGTTTTTTGTTATTGCGGTATGTTTAATAAGGTTATTACCAATTCAATATGGGGTACATACTATTCTTAATGTTATAGTAATTATTATATTGACAACTAATGTGAATAAAATAAGCATAAATAAATCCATACAAGCAAGCATAATGGCAGTGATTCTGTTATTCATTTGTGAAGGAATTAATGTTTTTATAGTTCATTATGTATTTAAAGTAAATGTGAAGTATGCTTTCAGTGAACGTTTATTAAAGATTATATATAGTATTCCATCATTGGTGATTTTTGCAGCTATAATATTTACATATTACTTCTATTTGGTTAGAAAAAATAAGTTGAGTGGGGTAATAAATGGAGAAGATATCTAATAATATTGCTAATAAAGTAGCATTAGAGTTATCACTAGATGAAGATAATAAAGAGGTAATCGCCTATGGTGCGTTCGCTTTGATGCAGATGTTTGTTTCTATGATTTTTGTATTTCTATTTGGATTATTGTTTAATATAGCTATTGAAGCTTTAATAATATCATTTACAGCTGCTATTCTTAGAAAATATTCAGGAGGGGTTCATGCAAGTTCCCCAGGAAATTGTACTTTTATAGGAACAATTGTAAGTGTAGGACAAGCGATATTAATATCACTTTTAATAAGTTTTGTGGCTAATTTAAAATTAATTATAATACTTGGGGTTATAGTTTTTATATGGTCCTATTACATAATTTATAAATTAGCTCCAGTGGACAGCGCCTCAAAACCTATAGTAAAACAAGAAAAAAGAAATCGGATGAAAAAAGGATCTATAATACTTTTAAGTGTTTATTTAGTTATAACAGTATTTCTTATCCTGCTTTATATAAGTAGTGGAGAAAAAAAGCTTATATTTTATGTTTTATGTTTATATTCAGGAACGTTGTGGCAAATATTTACACTTATACCTTTAGGACATTTATTAGTAGGTAAAGTAGATCACCTTTTAAATCATATATATATTAAGGAAAGGAGGTAAATAAAATGAAATTCTTAAAGAAACACTTATTCTCTTTAATTGCAGTAGCAACTACACTTGCTGCAACTTCTGTGGCTTCTTCTGCATGCTATTTTTCTTGTTATCAGCCTGAAGAACCAAAATGCCTAAGAAAAAAATAATAAATAAAAAAGGTCAGTTTACTGACCTTTTTTATTTATTATAATGAATTTGATGAGGTAGTGATAGTATGGATCATTTAAAAGAAAACAAACAAAAAAAAATTCAAGAAATAGTGTCAATAGTAAAATTAGCTGCTTTATTGTTTTCAGGAATAGTACTTCTAAGATATTTTTTTAAGGGTAATACCATAGCAGAAGTCACCGTAGATACTAATTATAATTTTATTTCATTTTTCGTAGTTATATTAATATTATTGTCGGTATATTTTATGTGGTCAATGGCGACTGTTGAAAAAATAGATTTTAAATATATTAACATTGTACAAATCATAGAAAACCTTGCGTTTATTCTGTTTTTTATTATTGTTATATTTTATTCAGGTAAAAGTACAAGTGATTATAAATTTCTATTTTTATTTATTATAATAACTTCAACGCTGCAACAAGGTATGAACCAAGGTATGTTAGTGGCAAGCATTTCTTCAATTTTTATATTATCATTAGATCTTGTTATGGGTGCACCTAATGTACAAGTTAATCAGTTTTTTGAGAATGATTTAATTTTAGCTGGAGTTTTTATACTTACCGCATGGCCATTGGGGTTTTATGTGAGAATAGAAAATGAACATATAAAAAAGCTCGAGGGATTAGCAAATGAGGATGGGCTCACAGGGCTTTATAATCATAGATTTTTTTATGATGCATTAGAGGGAATAATGAAAACTAGTGAAAAAGAGAATGATTTTGTCGCGATGATTTTAATAGATATAGATTATTTTAAAATTTATAATGATATGAATGGACATCAAATGGGTGATGAAGCACTTAAGTCAGTTGGTTTTATATTGAAAAATAGTTTTAGAAAAAGTGATGTAGTTGCGAGATATGGAGGAGAAGAATTTGCTGTAGTCCTTCCAAATACTTCTGAGGAAGATGCAATTAAGCTAGCAGAAAAATCAAGAAAAAAGATAGAAGCAACCTATTTTAGTGGTGAGGAAAATCAGCCAAATGGTAAATTGACTGTCTCAATAGGAACATCAATTTATCCAAGTAAAGCTAAAAATGCTATTGAACTTTTTAAAAGTGCGGATGATGCGCTTTATAGAGCTAAGTTTTTTGATAAAAATAGAGTTGAAAGTTATACTTCTATAGTTGAAGAATTAAAAATTGATACAGAAGGTGAACATATAGATATTATTACATCAATAAAAACTCTTATAAGTGTTATTAATGCTAAGGATAAATATACATATGGGCATGTCGAAAGGGTAGTTATTTATAGTAGGTTACTCGCTGATAAACTTAAAGTAAGTGAAAAAAATAAAAAGGAATTAATATATGGCGCTTATATGCATGACATTGGAAAAATAAATATTCCAAAGGAAATATTAAATAAAAATATGCCATTAACCCCAGATGAATGGGAAATAATGAAACAACATTCAGTAAATGGAGTAGAGATTATAAAATCTGTTGAATCACTTAAGGAAATTGCTCCTCTAATATTATATCACCATGAAAGATACGATGGTAATGGATACCCAGATAATTTAAAAGGAAAAGAGATACCTTACCTTGTGAGGATGTTGACAGTAGTAGATTGTTTTGATGCTATGACGTCTTCTAGACCTTATAATATAAGAAAAACTTATAAAGAAGCTATTGAAGAGCTTAAAAGATGTAGTGGTAAGCAGTTTGATAAAGAAATTGTGGATTCTTTTATTGAAGTTATTAGGGAGAATGAAAATCGGATTGGTAATGTAGATGATTAAAAGATATTTTTTAACCTATTCTAAAATCACAAGAAGTTCAGAAAATGTGGATAACCTTATCAACATTTCCTGAATTTTGTTATTTGTTTTCATATTTTAATATTAAGTTTACATTATATAATTCTTTTGCATTTAATTCTGAATCAGTTCCCTTAAAAAGAGAATTTTGTTTATACCAAGACTTATTATTGAAATAGCTCTTAAAAGGTTCACTTTTAAATACAAAACCATGTCTTGCAAAGATTTCATTTCTAGCTAAAGATAAATCTCCTTTTACTAATTTAGATACATCAGATTCTAAAAGATTTTCACTACTGCTTTTAGAAAAAATATAAGAATCAGTTTTATTTGCAGATGTAGTAGCTTGAGATTTTGTATTAGAGGTTTTATTACTAGGAATAGCTTCGTTTTTTATAGAAGTTGTGTCTGAAGCTTTAGTAGTTGTGGGTGAAAATTTAGAAACTGAAATATAATAGCTAATACATCCTATTGATAATACTCCAATTACAACAGCAATTATAATAAATTTTTTAGTATTATTAGGTTGATTTTTGATGCTTGCCATTGAAGTAGTCATTTCATTTGAAGCATTGATTCCTTTTAAAGTAGTGGCGAGTGGTATAGTTGAAATATTTTTAGGATTTATTATACTTTGTTTTGTGTTTTTATTACCACATTTAAAGCAAAAATTGGCGCCATCTTTTATCTCAGAACCACATTTAGAACAATACATAAATCACCGTCTCCTCTTTAAGCTTTATAATAGACATTATACTAAAATAAATGTGGATTTTAAAGGTTTAAAATAAAAACAATGAATTTATGACGAATTTATGCTAAAGTTATAAAGTAAGTAGCTATAGAAGAAAGGGGATAAAAATGAAAATAGATAAAAAATTATTACAATACTGTTTATATGCCTCGGGTACAGTGCTTTTAATTTACATTGGTATAACAATTTTTAATGATATAGGTGCTATATTTTCTTTTTTATCAAGCTTTATAGGGAAAATTATTGGACTTGTAAAACCACTTCTTATGGCATTAGTAATTGTGTACTTGTTCAAGCCAGGTGTGAAAACTATTGAAAATTTCTTGCAAAAGAGAAATATATTTAAACGAGCTGCTCCTAGAAGATTAGTAGGAATTTTAGCAATTTATTTATTAGTAATAGCTGGTATCGCCGCTCTTATTAGTGGAATATACATTATGATTGGTGGAAAGCTTTCTAATAATATAACTATAAGTAATATGACAGAATATCTTACTAAATATTTAAATAACCCAGCATTGTCAGTTAGTTCAATCACTGAGAAATTACAAAACTCAAATATCTCAATGCTAGGAAATCTAAATGATAAAATAACTAAAATTGTAGGTTATGTTCAGACATATTTTACGACAAGTATAGGAGTAATGACAGATTCTGTTTTATCTATAGGTGGCAATATAGCTTCATTTTTTATAGCTTTAGTATTGAGTATATATTTAATACAAGACTCTGAATATTTTATGGACTTATGGGAAAAAACTTTTAATCTAATATTTGGGAAAAGTAAAGTAGGAAATAAATTAAAAGAAATTTTATCAATTATAGATATTACTTTTTATAAATATATAAGAGGTCAATTATTAGAGGCCTGCATTGTAGGGGTTTTATCAGCTATCGTATTGTATTTCGTTGGAATAGATTATGCTTTAATAATAGGAATTATTGCAGGTATTTGTAATATGATACCATATATAGGCCCTGTCGTTGGAACTATTCTCGCAGTAATTATTGCGTTACTGAGTGGACAACCTATTAGAGCAGTATGGGCAGTTGTTGGCATGATTGTAGTCCAGGAGGTGGATAATAAATTACTTGCACCGAAAATTGTTGGAGACAGTGTGGGACTACATCCAGTATTTACTATGCTTGCAATTATAATAGGCGGAAGTGTATGGGGACTAATAGGTATGATGATAGCGGTACCAGTTGCTGCTTGTTTTAAAGTATTAATTAGCAAATGGTACACCTATCATATGGAGAAAACTAATAACTAAAGATAATATTTAGTTATTAGTTTTTAATATTACAGCTCCGTAGGAGATAACTTAACTAGCAATTTTTGATTTAGATTGTCTATTAGTTTTTGATTTAATGACATTTCAGAAGGAAAGTCTCCCATTTCTATAAGTGGGAGTTACATACATTAAAAAATAGAAAGTTTTAGCGGGGGGATAAATCTCCTTCTGAAGTCATTAATATTTCAGCTCCGCAGGAGATGATTTAATCAACTTTAAAATTGTGTATGTACCAAATATAATTGTGTAACTACTTAATTTTAACAGATCAATTTCTTTTTCATTTAACATTATAATCAGGATATGTACGTACACTAGAAAGTAAAATATGTATGCTCGTTTTTGCAATTTTCGCCACTTCCCACTTTGCATTTTGCGTCTGATCTTTTTAAATGAGGTAATAAATAAGGGAATCATTATAACAAATGCTATAATCCCAACAATAATATAAGCTATATATAATTTTGGTATTACACCTGTGCTAAACATTTTTGGAAGTTTAAGTACTATAAAACGAACAAAGTAAATAAGAGCATGAGGTATTATAAAGATAGAGGCTATAATCGCGAGTTCCGCCCTTATGCTTAGGAGTTTCCTTGTTATTTTCCATTTAGGATTTAGAGCACCTGCAAACATTACTAAAATGAAAAATGCTATGGAAATATAACCTCTTATAAATATTTTTTCTAGGAAGAGAGGGAATCCATAAATTTTGACATCTGAAGTTATTCTAAGAACTTCATAAACAGTAGTAATGATTCCAATAAATATGGAGATTAAATAATAAGTCCAATAATTTTTTTTGATGTTTGATGTAAAAAAGAACGATAATAGTAAAACAAAAATTAAAGAATAGATAAAAATCATGTGAAAACTCCTCTGTTAACTTCTTATTTGATAATGATTATCAAAACCATTTTACTTTATTAATTTCATGAAGTCAATAATAAATTATATTTTTTAGATAAAATTGTTAATAAAATGATATGTTTACTATGTTTGATAAAAAATAAATATACCCTCTAATTTTTTAGAGGGTATATAAAAATAATTATTTATCGGGCCATTTCTCTGCCCATTTTTGGATTTCATCCATAGTTTTTTCTAAGTCTTTGCCTTTCTCGGTAAGTCCATATTCTATACGTACAGGCATTTCGGGGTAAACACTACGAGTAACAATGCCTAGTTCTTCTAATTCTTTAAACCTTTCTGTAAGTACACGAGAACTTAGAGCTGGAATAATCTCTTGTAGCTCTGAAAATCTTTTTGAACCACTTAATAAGGAACGTATAATTAATCCAGTCCATCGTTTTCCTAAAATTTGAAAAGCCGCTTCAAATCTTGGACATAAATGAAACTTATCCATACTAAATCATCTCCTATAATTATTTTAACATACTTACTTGACAAAAGTAAGTATATTAATGTATTATAACAACATAAAGTAATTCAATTACAAAAAGTACACAAGTTACTTTATGTAACAAAAGATTAGAGCATATAAAATTAATATTAATTATTTAAATTTAAAAATATATTAAAGAGTGAAAAGGGGAATGTAAAAATGTCAAAAATATTATATATAACTGCAAATCCAAAAACTAAGGAAAATTCGTTTAGTTTAGCTGTAGGATATGAATTTTTAGAAACTTATAAAAAATCTAATCCATCTGATGAAATAATAACTTTAGATTTATATAAAACAGAGGTTCCATTTATTGATGAAGTAGTATTTAGTGCTTGGGGAAAACTTGGAGCAGGAGTTACATTTGAAAAGTTAGATAAAGGAGAGCAGAATAAAGTGGTTGCTATGAATAATTTATTAGACCAGTTTATAGCTGCTGATAAATATGTATTTGTTACACCACTTTGGAATTTTACAATACCTCCAATGATGAAAGCGTATTTAGATAATATATGTATAGTTAATAAGACATTTAAATACACACAAAATGGACCAGTTGGACTTTTAACTGATAAAAAAGCAGTTCATATTCAGGCTAGAGGAGGCGTTTATTCTGTTGGACTCGCTGCTGATCTTGAATTAGGAGACAGATATATAAATACAATATTAAATTTTATTGGGATTACAGATAAACAATCAATTATTGTAGAAGGTATGAATTCGGCTCCAGATAAAGCAGATGAAATAAAGAAAAATGCTATAAACGAAGCAAGGAAAGTAGCACAGAAATTTTAATATCTAATTATAATTGTTTTATTAATTAATACGACAAAGCTCCCTTTCTTAAATCAAAGAAGGGGAGTTTTGTCGAGTTAAAAAGATAAGTATAGATAAAATTTGTAAGTATTATGGTATACTTTATAAATGAATTAGAAACAGGAATAACTGGGGGAGAATAATACATGGCTATATTAACAATTTTATATTTTTTATGTGGAATTACATATGTGATTTTGGGTATTATTACATTTTTAAATGATTCAAAAAATGAATTAAATAAACTATTTTCTGTAATGGCCATAAATTTGGCATTATGGTCGTTTATGTTCTTCTTGATGAATGGTTCAAGGAATGCTAAAGCTGCAAGTGATTTTTATTTATATGCTACATTTTTTTGGTCTATTTTTTATTGTTTATTTTTAAATTTTATAATTATTTTAACTAATAAAGGCGCTTTTTTTAAAAAGAAATTCGCTTATATAATTTTATATTTGCCAGCATTAATATCTATTTATCTTTATGTTTTCCATACAGAAACATCGCAAAACTTTGTTGAGACAAATTTAGGTTGGGCTTATATATCATCAAAAAATAAGGGATTTATTTGGTCGAATTTTTTCAATATATATTGGTTTTCTTATATAATTTCAGTTATATTCTTATTATTTAAATGGTGGAGGAATTCAAAAATAGTAAGGGAGATAAAACAGGCAAAACTTATATTGGTAACAACTTTTATTGCAGCTGTTGCAGGTGGGATTACAGATAGTCTAATTCCAATGATTAGAAGGCCAGTTATGCCGTGTATTGGTATTATATTTATTGTAATACCTGTAATTGGAGTATGGTATTCTATTAAAAAATACAAATTAATGGACCTTAATCCTGAAAATTTTGCTCTAGAGGTTTTGAAAATAATGAGTGAAGGGTTAATTATTGCAAATCATGAGGGTATTATAAAAGATATTAATAAAGGGGCGCTTGAATTATTAGGTTATGATAAAAGTATGATAATTAATAAACCTATAAACTATTTATTCACAGATAAGATAGAATTATCTAAATTAACAAACTGTAGTAGTTTTGAAATTGAAGTTTTACAAAGTAACAATAATAAATTATCAATACTTTTGTCTTCTTCAGTATTAAAGGATGAGTGGGGAGATTCACTGGGGATTGTTTGCATTTTTCAGGATATATCTGAAATTAAACATGTTCAGCAAAAACTGAAGAAATCATATGATGAACTTGAAATTAAGGTGGGGGAGAGAACTAGGGAGTTAAGTAGTTCTAATGAAGAACTCGAGTGTGAAATAAGTTCACGTATAGATATGGAATTTAAAATTAAAAAATTAGCATATTATGATTTCTTAACGGGGTTACCAAATAGAACATTATTTATTGATAGATTAAATCAGGAAATTTTTAATGCGGCTCTAAGTAAAAGTTTCCTAGGGGTATTATTCCTTGATTTAGATTCCTTTAAAAGGATAAATGACACAATGGGACATGCAAAAGGTGATGAGCTTTTAAAAATGGTCTCAAAGAGGTTAATAAATACAATGTTGGAAAGTGATACAGTTTGTAGAGTTGGAGGAGATGAATTTCTTATTCTGATTCAAAATATAAAAAACAACGAAGAGATTAAAGCTGTATCAGAAAAAATACTTGCTGATCTTAAAAAACCTTTTATAATAGATAATACTGATTTATATATAACTACTAGTATTGGTGGGTCCATTTATCCAATGGATGGTAGTGATGTAGAAACATTAATAAAAAATGCTGATATCGCAATGTATAAGGCAAAAGAAAAAGGTAGGAACAAATTTGAGCTTTGTACTGAAATTATTAAGGAAAGTTTAGTTGAAGAGATGAAGTTAACAAAGAGTTTATTTGGGGCAATAGAGAGAAATGAACTAGAACTATTTTATCAACCACAAATTAGTTTAATAACAGGTAAAATAATTGGTCTAGAAGCCTTAATAAGGTGGAACAATACAGAACTAGGAATGGTAAATCCAATAGATTTTATCCATATAGCAGAAAAAACAGGGTTGATATTGCCAATAGGTGAATGGGTACTTAAAACTGCATGTAAACAAAATAAAGAATGGAAAGATAAGGGTATTTTAAATGTACCTATAGCAGTTAATATTTCAGTGAATCAATTTCAAAACACAAAAATAATTGAAGATATTATCACAATTTTAAAGGAAACAGGGTTAGACCCAAATGATTTGGAAATAGAAATAACAGAAAATATAATAATGAAAGAGACAGAGTACATCATTGAATCTTTAAAGCAATTAAAACAACTTGGGATAAAAATTGCAATAGATGATTTTGGTACAGAATATTCTTCTTTAAATTATATTAAACAATTACCAGTTGATAAAATTAAGATAGATATTTCTTTTGTTAGAGGTATAAATATAAACAATAAAGATGAAGCAATAATTAAGGTTATAATTGCATTAGCTAAAAATTTAGAATTAAAGGTAATTGCTGAAGGGGTAGAGACAAAGGATCAGATTGAATTTTTGAAAAAAGAAGGGTGCGATGAAATACAAGGGTATTACTATTATAGACCGATCCCGGCAAAAAAAATAGAAGAACTAATGGAAAAAATTAACAAATCCCAGTAATCTTATATAGATAAATTTAAGAAAAGGTATAGCAGAACTTTGCTATACCTTTTGTAATATAATTTGTTTTGTAGAAAAGAATTTATATCTATGATAGTTTAACTTCTAATAAGCCATTTCCATTTAAATAATAATCATTTTCATGGACTGATAAGTTTATGGGTATTTCATTCTCGTTTTGTATTTGAAGGGTTTCTTTAGTAAATTTAATATTTAAAAGTGCACCTCTAAACATTATTTTGAAGGAACATGAGCACCAATGATCCGGTATGAATGGGTTTAAAATTAACTTATTATTAATAACTCGAAGCCCTCCAAAACCATGCACTACTGCCATCCAAGTTCCAGCCATGCTAGTTGTATGACAGCCATCTTTTGTGTCATTATTATAATTATCAAGGTCAAGTCTAGATGCCCTTAAATACATATCATAAGCTTTTTCATGATTTCCAATTTTAGCAGCGAGTATTGTATGAATACAAGGAGACAAGGACGACTCATGTACAGTTCTTGGTTCATAGAAATCAAAATTTCTTTTAATTGTAGCCATGTCATATTCCTGCTCAAATAAATAAATACCTTGAAGTACATCAGCTTGTTTTATAAAGCATGAGCGAAGTATTCTATCCCATGACCAGTTTTGATTTATTGGAATATTTTTTTTATCTAGATCTTTGACTAATATTTGCTCTTTATCCATGTAACCATCTTGTTGAAGGAAAATTCCAAGTTCTTCATCAAGAGGATAGTACATGTTCTTAATTATGTTTTTCCAATTAATTATCTCATCATCCTTAAAATTAACCTTTGATTTTAGTTCATCTAATGTTTTACCTTGATGTTCATTTAAAGAATTTATAACATTAAGGGTATACTGCATCGTCCAACAGGCAATTTTATTAGTATACCAATTATTATTTACATTATTTTCATATTCATTAGGTCCAGTAACACCTAAAATTACATATTTATTTTTTTTGCTTGAAAAAGTTGCCCTTTGAGCCCAGAACCTTGATATAGCTATAAGCACCTCAAGACCAAATTCATAAAGGTAAGACTTGTCACCAGTGTAGTTTACGTAATTATATATAGCATAAGCTATGGCTCCATTTCTATGGATTTCTTCAAAAGTTATTTCCCACTCGTTATGGCATTCTTCTCCATTCATTGTAACCATTGGATATAAAGCTGCTCCATCTTTAAAACCTAATTTCTTTGCATTTTCTATGGCTTTGCCTAATTGGTTATATCTATATAATAAAAGATTCTTTGATACTTTTTCCTTTGCTGTACTTAAATAGAAGGGGATGCAGTAAGCTTCAGTATCCCAGTAGGTGCCACCACCATATTTCTCACCAGTGAAACCTTTTGGCCCTATGTTTAGTCTATAATCTTCTCCTGTATAGGTTTGATTTAATTGAAATATATTAAATCGGATGCCTTGCTGAGCAGATACATCACCTTTTATAACTATATCACTTTCTCTCCATTTTTCACTCCAAGACTTAGATTGTTCCTCTAAAAGCATCTCAAATCCATCTTTTTTAGCAATGCTTGCAAGTTCTCTAGTTATTTTAATTAATTCTTGTAATTTATAATACCTTGATGAGCTATTTGCAACATATTTATAAATTACAAGTTCATCATTTTTATAACAATCGACTGAGACAGTATTCGAAACATATTTTTCGCTTTCATTAAGTGTTACAATTGGTTTAATTATTTCACCATTTTTAGTTAGCTGGAAAGTCATGCTTGTACATACGTGGAAATCTAATTTCTTAGTTTTTAACATCACATATGCTTCATATGGTTTAGCTCCTTTTGAAGTCTCATCCCAAAATGTTTCATCATAGTTGGAATCACAGTTCACAACGTTTCCATCAAGGTAAGGTGAAACTTCTAATTTGCCGCTGAAATTTAATAACCTAATAGAATACTTTATAACACCTATCTCACTGCGGGTCATGCTTATAAATCTTTTAGCGTTTACTTCAATCTCATTTCCATTTTCTAGTGTAGCCACAAAACTTCTTTTCAGGTATCCTTCTTTCATATTCAAAACTCTTTTAAATTCACGAACACTGCACTTAGCAAGGTCTAAAGTAATGTCATTAACTTTAATGTTTATTCCGATCCAATTTGTTGAGTTTAAAACCTTAGCAAAATATTCTGGGTATCCATTTTTCCACCAACCAACTCTTGTTTTATCAGGATAGTAAACTCCAGCTATATAGTTTCCGCTAAGAGAATTACCGCTATATGCTTCTTCAAAATTTGCTCGTTGTCCCATAAAACCATTACCTAAGCTGAAAATACTCTCAGATATTTCGTTATTACAAGCATTAAAACCCTTTTCAATAATGTTCCATTCGTCAAGTTCATAATAATGTTTCATTAAAAGCCTCCTTGCTAGTCTCGTAGTTAATCAATTAATAGTTCCAATTTATCAAAAGTCATATCAGAAAATCCCGAAAGGACTAAATTAGCTTTTTTTAGTATATTTTTAGAACCTATACCGATGCAGTACATTCCAGCATTAATTGCAGCATCGATTCCAGACTGGGCATCCTCAAATACAATACACTGACAAGGTGGTGTGTTTAGTGCAAAAGCACCTTTTAAGAAAACTTCAGGATTTGGTTTTGTGCTAGAAACTTTTGTTCCATCAATAATAGCATCAAAATAATCCGTTAATTTTAAGTTTTTAAGGATAAGCATAGAATTCCTACTTGCAGAACCTAAGGCAATTTTTAATCCATTTATTTTAATGCTTTCTAAAAAGTCTATAACTCCAGGTAAAATATCAGCGGGGGTTAGTTTAGAGATATATTCTACATACCAGATATTCTTTTTAGCTGCTAGTTTAATTTTTGCATCATTATCTAATGTAAGGCCACCTATATCCAGTATTATGTCTAGGGAATTCATTCTACTTACGCCTTTTAGTCTCTCGTTGTCTTCTATAGAAAATTCAATGTTTAATTCTTTTGCTAGCCTTTTCCATGCTAAATAATGATATTTAGCAGTAGCAACTAATACGCCATCTAAATCAAATATAATTGCTTTAATGTTTCGCATATAAGTCTCCTTTATTTTTATTTTACTGACATCTATGTTTATATAATAATATAAAATTATAGATTTGTGAATGCGTTTGCACAAAATAATTTTATTTATTTTTTATTAACGTCATTATCGCTGTAATATATATATAATATTATTTTGCTTAGCTACTTTGGAATGTGGTAATATTTGCATGAGTTACCTTGATTAATATCAAAATTAATAATATAATGAGCGTAGAATATTTTTACAAATTGGGAAGTGAGGTTTTCATGTCAGTAACTATAAAAGATGTAGCGAAACTTGCAAATGTATCACCATCAACAGTTTCGAGAGTACTTGCGGATAATCCTAGAATTAGCGATGAAACAAAACAAAGAGTATATAAAGCGATGAAGGAAATGGATTACCATCCTAACGCAATAGCTAGGAGCCTAGTTAGTAAAACAACAAAGACTATAGGACTTATATTACCTAACACTGATGAAGATTTATTTGTTAATCCCTTTTTTATTCAGATTATGAGAGGTATAAGTCATTATGCTCAGAAAAAAGGATATTATATCATGTATACATATAGTAATAACGAAGACCAAGAAGTAGAACACATAACAAGTTTGATAAATAGTAGAAGAGTTGACGGAGTTATTCTTGCTGTAGCTCGAAAGGATGACAAATGCATTGCTTATTTGAAAGAAGCAGATTATCCTTTTGTAGTAATAGGTAAACCAGAAAATGCTGATGGGGTTTTATGGGTTGATAATGATAATTTTCATGCTATGTACAGTGTTGTCAATTATCTTATACAAAAGGGTGAGAGAAAGATTGCATTTATAGGAGGTTCACCTACACTCAATGTAACTATAAATAGATTAGAAGGTTACACAAGAGCTATGGAGAATATCGGAGAAAAACTTGATGAAAATATGGTTCAAGTAGCTGAGTTCACAGAAAACAGTGGGTATGATGCTATGAAAAGAATCTTATGTAAAGGGAGACCTACAGCTGTTGTTACCACTGATGATTTAATAGCTTTTGGTGCATCAAAAGCCATAAGTGAAGTGCCGGGCCAACATATTTCAATTATTGGTTTTAATAATACACCAATTGCAGCCTTTCGAAACCCAACATTATCTTCAGTTGATATCAATTCCGAAAAATTAGGTTATTACGCAGTTAAGCTATTAATAAACAAATTAGAAAATGAGAAGCAAGATATCAATAATTATATTATTGATACAAAATTAGTAGAAAGAGATTCAACAAAAAAATTCATAGGAGGCGAAAATTAATGAACTCTTTTTTATTCTCTACCCCTACAGAAACTCTTGATTATATAGGGTGTCATTCTGATCTTTCATTTATTATTTTTGCAGGTATTCCATTAATTAAAAGCTTATCTACAACTGTGGGAGAAAACGTTATTCTTTGCTCAACTTCGGGTGAGTTTTCCCCTAAAGGATATAAAGACAATGTAATTACGGGTTTTTCATATGATTCAGAGATTACTGAAATTGTTGAAATAATGTATCCACCGGCCAAAAGCCTTAATAAGTTAAAAAAATCATATGAAAAAGTAAAAAATAATCCTAATGCTTTTACTCTATTGTTATGTGATGGTCTAGCTGCTATGGAAGAAAGTATAATTACTACTTTTTATTTTGCAGACCCTAATTTTAAAATTATTGGAGGGAGTGCTGGCGATAATCTTAAATTTGAAAAAACTCTGATTTATATTGGTAAAAAAGAAGTACATAGTGTTGCTGTTTTCTTTGATATGAAAAAACGTACACAGCTAATTAAAGAAAATATTTATATCCCTTCAGGAAAAAAATTATTGGTTACTGATGCAGACCCTATTAAACGTACTGTAAAAACTTTTAATAATAATTTAGCGACTGTAGAATATGCCAAAATGTTAGGAATTAAGGAAGTTGATTTACCTAATCATTTTAAGAACAATCCATTAGGGAAGGTTTCTAAAGATAAAGTTTATATAGCTTCACCTATGAAGGTTAATCCAGATAAGTCAATCGTATTTTATTGCCAAATACTTCCTAATACCTTCGTTGAAGTTTTACAGCCTGCTAATTATAATTCAGTTATGAAGGAAACAGTGAAATCTGCTGTGTTTAAACCTAGTTTTGTTTTATCAATAAATTGTATTCTTCGTTCTTTAATGTTTTTAGATAAAAATTTATGGGGAAATGTAAGTTCGAACCTCTTATCTTTATGTGAAAATCAAACAGGATTTGTTAGTTATGGTGAACAATTCTACCAAAATCACTTTAATCAAACTATGGTACTTTTACTAGTAGAATAATAGGAGGCATAATAACATGGTATTAAAATTTAAAAATAAAAATGGGAGCACAAATAAACAAGTTCAACCATGTCCTTTAATAAATGAATCTAATTCTAAATCATCAAAGTTCGAAAATTTAGAAGAAATTTTTGAACTAGCGGACCAAACTAATATACAAATTCATAATTTACTCAAAGAAGAAGGCACAATTACTTTCGGTTTTTCTGATCTTCTAAATGGTACTGGACGTACAACAAACCAAATTGAAGAAGTAGAAGATTATTTAAAATTATTATCCAAAAATGCATATGATACCCAAAGTCAAGTATCTACAGTTTTTAGTAGTTTAAGCCATTCCTCGGAGGAGGTTAGTTCCGCTAAGTCTGGAATTAACAATTTAGCAAAGGAAATGAATAATGTATCTACAGTATTTGAAAGTTTATTAAACCTTTTTAGCCAAATGCAAAGCCAATATACTAATATTAACAATTTTGCAACAATTATTACGAGTATTGCCAGTCAAACCAATCTTCTTTCATTGAATGCTGCAATTGAAGCTGCTCGAGCAGGGGAAGCTGGGCGGGGTTTTTCTGTTGTAGCAAATGAGATTAAAAAATTATCCCAGTCCACTAAAAATAGTGCAACAGATATAATGGATGCATTAAAAAACATGGATGTTATTATGGGCTCATTAAACAACAAATCTGTTGAGGGCAAAACAGTTATGACAAATACACTCCAGAATATTGATAAGTCTATTAGTCTTTTGGATAATATTGTAATAGCTGAAGATGGTGTTCATGGACGTATGCAAGAAGTTGAAGAATCACAAAATTTAAACATTCAAAAAATAGAGCAAATAAGTAAAAATTTGACTAATGTTAGCGAGCGTTCTAAAACTGAAGGAGAATATCTTGAAAAACTTATCTCATCAGTTCAAATAAAGTCAGATTACTATCTTCTAATTTTGAATCACTTAAATCAAATCAGTATTTTTAGTGAGCAAAATGAAAGTAACCATTAAATCTCCTTATAAAATGTCGTTAAGTAGATATTATACATATAAATAATTAATCAAATTGGACAAAAATATAATACATACTTGTATAATATTCATTATTATATAAGTATGTATATATTTTTTATCATTTTATGCATTCGTTTGCGCGAGAAAATAGGAAGCAATAATAATTCTGTTGAGCATGGTAAATTAGAACTTTAAAATAAAATAATTATTTTGAAAATTCGGTTTGACATATAAAGCAATTAATAGTAAAATAAATCTAGGCAAACGGTTGCATAAATAATTACAAACGGTTTCAAACTCTTTATAAATTATAATTCATTTATAAAGTATCTAAGTAATTCCTGAATTTTTATTTTCACAAATTTTAGGGGGGTAAAGAAATGAAAAAGATTAAATCAATTTTGGCTATTGCAATGATATCGACATTAGTAGTAGGAACACTTGCAGGGTGTGGTAGTAAGGCGGCTGATAAAGCATCATCAGTAGATTCAAGTAAGCCGGTAAGTTTGGCTTTTTGGGAACAGGATGATGCGAGCGCACAAAAGACACTTGATAAATTAATTACTGATTTTCACACTGCAAACCCTACTATAACAGTTAAAAGAACACATTATGAGACTGAAGATTTAAGAAAAAATTTCTCAACAGCATCACTAGGTACAACAGGACCTGATATTGTATTATCACCAAACGATAATCTTGGGGTATTTGTTCCAGGTAGTTTAGTACAACCTATTGATACTATTGTCGGAGCAGATTTTATGAAAACATTAGACACTAAAACATTAGAAGCTGGCAAGTTTACAGGAAAACAATATATGATTCCAGATAGAAATGGTAATGAAGTTTTGGTTTCTTACAATAAAAAGCTAGTGAAAACTCCACCTAAAACTTTTGAGGAATTAGAAGCAATTGGATTAAAACTTAAAAAAGAAGGTAAAGTTGATTATGGCTTAGTATTTAATGAAGTTGAACCATTTTTCTCAATTGGATTCTTAGGGGCTTATGGTGGTAAGGTATTTGACGATGTTAATGCTACTTCACCTAAACCAACACTAAATACACCAGCTGTTACTCAGTGGATGACTTTCATGAAAAAAATACACAGCGAAGGTCTAATTCCTAAAGAATCTGATGCAACAATTGCTGACAACTTATTTAAAGGTGGAAAAGCAGCATTTATAATCAACGGACCATGGGGGTTTGCAGATTATAAGAAAGCCGGAATTGATTTAGGAATAATGTCAATACCTACGATAAATGGTAAATCTCCAGCACCTTATTCTGCTGTTAAAGGATACACAGTATCAGCAGGAGTAAAGGATACAAATAAACTAGCTGCAGTTAAGAAGTTCCTTATGTTTGTAAACTCGAAGGATGCACAGTTAAATATGGTTGATGCACATCAACAAATTCCTACTAATCTTGAGGCTATAAAAGATGCTAAGATTACTGGAAACCCATTAATAGTAGGACAAAAGGATCAATTGTCTAAAGCAACACCAATGCCAAATATTACACAAA
Source organism: Clostridium estertheticum subsp. estertheticum (assembly GCF_001877035.1). NCBI lineage: Bacteria > Bacillati > Bacillota > Clostridia > Eubacteriales > Clostridiaceae > Clostridium > Clostridium estertheticum. Next base: position 956,919 of record NZ_CP015756.1, read on the forward strand.
TGAGAGCTATTTGGGATGCTATTAAACCAGTTCAGCAAGATGTATTGTCAGGAAAAACAAAACCTGAGGATGCAGGAGCAATTATGCAAAAAAAAGCTGTTGAAGGAATTAAAGCTTTAGGTTTATAAAATATATTTATAAAAGGGGAGAAATCCTCTTTTATTTTAAAGAAAGGAGGGTTCAAAATGATGCAAACTGTTAAAAAAACAAAAAAGAAAAAAGGTAATGTTAGTTTAGGGATAGGACAAGGTAAGATGACACCTTTCTTTTTTTTAGCACCAGCTGTTATAGTCTTATTAGTTGTTGTTGCTTATCCGCTTATATATGAAATTATAATTTCATTTAAAAATGTAACTTTGCTAAATTTAAAAAGTCAGATTTATCCTTGGATTGGACTCGATAATTACACTAATATACTTTCTGACAGTTTATTTTATTCAACATTGATAAGAACGATATTATGGACGGTTATTAACGTAGTTTTCCATGTTTCCTTTGGATTATTTTTCGCCGTACTTTTAAACAGAAAATTACCAGGTAAAGCATTTATAAGAGTTTTGCTTATTTTGCCTTGGGCAATACCACAATATATTGCTGCAATGACATGGAAAGGTATGTACAACGTTGAATACGGTTCTGTTAATATTATTTTAACGCATATTTTTGGTAATGGGGCAGCTATTCCGTGGTTATCTGTACCAAGTTGGACATTTGTAGGGTGTATAATAACTAATATATGGCTTGGAATCCCTTTTATGATGATGATATCACTTGGTGGACTTTCAAGTATTCCAGAAGAATTATATGAAGCTGCGGATCTTGATGGAGCAACGGGTTTTCAAAAATTCAAAAAAATAACTTTACCACTTTTAAAACCTATACTCACTCCTGCTATAGTACTTGGAACAGTATGGACATTTAATATGGTTAATATAATATATATAATCACGAGTGGTTCAGCTTCAGATGAATCTCAGATTCTTATAACTATGGTGTTTAAGAGAGCGTTCCAATATTTCAGATACGGTCAATCAGCGGCGCTTTCGGTAATTATATTCTTGATTTTGTTAGCGTTTAGTACATTATTTATTAGAGCTCAAAAATCAGAGGATTAGAGGTGAAAGGCATGAAAAGTAATAAACTTGGAGCGAAATTTAACAGAGGGGATTCTCCTTTAAAAATAACTCTAATATATGCAATTTTAATAATTGCATGTATATGCTCACTATATCCAATATTAAATATATTAACAGTGTCATTAAGACCATCAAATGCATTATTTAGTAAATCGTTAAGTATAATTCCACCGAATGCAACGTTTGATAACTTTAAGCAAGCGTTTATACAATATGACATGTTAAATTGGCTCCTTCATAGTTTGATTGTATCAAGTGTTGCTTGCATTTTTAGTGTAATGCTTTCAGTTACTGCTGGATATGCATTTTCTAGATTTAAATTTAGGGGTAAACAAATGGGATTATCTTTGTTATTAGTTACACAGATGTTTCCATTAGCTATGACTTTGTTACCTCTATATTTAATGTTAATTAAGTTTAATATGACAAATAGTTATTTTGCATTGGCAGTAATCTACGTATCTACATCAATTCCATTTAACATTTGGATGATGAAGGGATTCTATGATACCATTCCAAAATCACTTGAGGAGAGTGCTTATGTAGATGGTGCTTCAATATTTAGGTCATTTTATCAGATAATATTACCACTTGCAAAACCAGCTGTTGCATTAACTGCATTATTCTCATTTATGGGAGCTTGGTCTGAGTATATAGTTGCAAGTGTAATCATAAATGAAACAGGGAAATTAACGCTACCAGTTGGGCTTGTAAGTATGCAAGGACAATTCAACACTGCATGGGGTATATATTCTGCTGGTGCTTTAATTACAGCTGTCCCTGTAATGATATTATTCATTTGTTTGTCTAAATATCTTGTTGGTGGGCTTACTGTAGGTAGTGTGAAGGGTTAATATATAAAATATATGAGCTAAAAGTATGGTATTAGTTTAATACCAAAACTTTTAGCTTATTTTTTTACTGTAATATATTTTTGGGTATAAAGTCATAAGCAAGTGGTGTTATAATAAGCATAGTATATTATATTTAATAAGAGGTAGTTTGTCATAGGTTGATAATAGAAATATTTAATTAAGTAGGGAGTGATTATGTTGATTAAACTTGTATTAATAAGACATGGTGAAAGTCTTTGGAACAAAGAAAACAGATTTACTGGTTGGACAGATGTAGATTTATCAGAGAATGGATTAATTGAAGCAAGAAAGGCTGGTCAAATACTTAAGGCGAATGGGTATATTTTTGACATAGCATATACTTCTGTATTAAAAAGGGCAATTAGAACACTTTGGATTGTTTTGCATGAGATGGACTTAATGTGGATTCCTGTATATAAGTCATGGAAGCTAAATGAAAGGCATTATGGAGCACTTCAAGGTTTAAATAAGGCGGAGACGGCGAAAAAATATGGAGATGAACAAGTCCATAAATGGAGAAGATACGTAGATGTAAGGCCACCAGAACTTTCGATTGAGGATGAAAGGTATCCTGGGTCAGAGTTAAAATATAAAGCATTAAGAGAAGAGGAGATTCCTAAAACTGAAAGTCTAGAGGATACTATAAAGAGGGTTATGGTAGAATGGTTTCAAGAGATAGTACCTCAAATAAAAGTAGGTAAGAAGGTTATAATTTCTGCACATGGAAATACTTTAAGAGCTTTAGTCAAATATCTTGATAATATATCGAGTGACAACATTGTAAGTTTGAATATACCTACTGGAGTCCCACTTGTATATGAATTGGATGATAATTTAAAGCCGATTCGTCACTATTATTTAGGAATAGATGGTGAATTACCAGAGGAACAAATTTCTAAAAATTTATAAATGTAAAGAATTTTAGTGTTTATTATTTTAATATATAAATTCCAAAAATTTCATAGTATTACAGTGGTTAAAAAAGCCTAAAATAATACTATTGCTTTAAAGAAATGAGGAGGGATTTGTATGTCAGATAATAACAGTATATATTATAATGAAAACAATGATGTTATGGATGGTCTAAATAATATAGCAGAAAGCCATAGTATAAAAGACCAACTTGTTAAAAAGCATTCTGATATTGGGCCATTAGAAAATGGGAGTAAAATTAGAAGTAAAAAAGATAAGACAGAAGACAATAGTGATGGAACATATAAAATCATAAATTTTTTGTAAGTTATAATAAAAACAGGCTAATTCTTTGAATTTGCCTGTTTTGTTTTGTATTTTTGTATGGAGTAAAGAATTAAATTGAGTTTGCTTAGAGGGATTTAACGCATTTTCTAGAATGATATAGGGGGATCTAAAATTAAGGAGTGAAATTATGAAAAATGCAAAAAAACTCGGTTTATGGACGTTAGTAATGTTAATTTTTGTTCCAACTTTCGGATTTGGAAATATTGCTTCAAATGCTGTTACACTTGGACCCGCGGCTATTCCATCATGGCTTATAGTTGCATTATTATTCTTTTTGCCTTTATCAATAATGATAGCAGAACTTGCTTCTGCTAATAAAGACAAAGAGGGAGGCTTATACAACTGGATAGAATGCTCAATTGGACCCAAATGGGCGTTTATTGGCACTTGGTCCTATTTTGTTGCTAATTTATTCTATTTGCAAATGGTTTTTGCAAGAATACCAGTAATGATATCTTGGACTCTTTTTGGAGAAAATAGATTTAACGATGCCAATGCATATTTATTACCTTATATAGGCATGGGACTAGCAATAGCATTAACATATATTGCTACAACCGGAGTTAAAAGATTCTCTAAAATAAGTGATTTAGGTGGAAAATTAACTTTAGCCGTTACAGTTATATTTATATTATTTGCAGTTGTTGGAGTATTAGTTGGAGGACAACCATCAGCTACAGCCTTTACATCAGGAACAGTCATTCCTAAATTTGATGCAGGTTATTTTTCAACATTTTCATGGTTAATTCTTGCTGTTGCTGGAGCTGAGGTGGCAGGGACATATATTAAGGATGTCGAAAACCCTAAAAAAGTTTTCCCAAAGGCTGTTATCATTGCGACTACATTTGTAGCAGGAGCATATATACTTGGATCACTTGCAATATGTTTAGTTGCATCACCTGAATTAATAACTAAAGCTGGAGTTAAAGATGCAGGGTATGTTGTTTATAAGATATTAGCAGAAAACTGGGGTTTAAATGGTAAAATATTTGTTCAAATGTATGCATTTATTTTAACTATATCATCTGTAGCAGCATATGTAGTATGGCTGGAATCTCCAATTAGAGCTATGTTCTCAGAGGTTCCTAGTGGAACATTCCCGAATTTTTTAACAAAAAAACGTGAGGATGGAACATTAGTTAATGCACTTTGGGTTCAATGCGCCATATTATTAGTATTAATAATAGTACCACTTGCAGGATTAAACAATATAGATAAATTCTTTAATCTATTAACTACGTTGTCAGCTCTATCACTTGCAATACCTTATATTGTTCTTGCAGCTGCATATTTAACATTTAGACTTAAAGGTAATGTACCTCCATTTGTAATGTTAAAATCAAAAGCAGCTGTAATAATAGCTTCGAGTGTTGTTTTTGTATTAGGTATATTAGCATTCTTTGGAGCAGGATGGGGAAATATTGCAGGAGCTAAGAATTTCTCAGAAGCAATAGTTCCAATTTTAAAAAATTATGGTGGTCCAGTAGGATTTATAATTTTCGGATTCTTTATATCATATTTAACAAAAACATTCTCTAAAAGTAATATTAAAGATAAATAGCTATAAGTTAAATTAAAATAAGTATAAAAATTTATGGCACAAAAAATAATCTCATAGGACTTATTTAAAGTTATAAGTCTTAAGAGATTATAAAAGGTGAACTCTTAGATGAAATATGCCAGCCTAATTATATCTTTTGCACGTCTTTGATTCCAAAGCATATTTAAGTTTATCTCTCGATGTTCACCATAGGTGGATACCGAGATGTAATATATATTGTCTTTCAAATTTAGATCTAGGCCAGTTATAGTCATCCAATGCCAAGCATAGTCCTTAAATTCTTTTACTGGATGTTTAAGAACTAAGAGGGCCACTGGAAGTCTTTGTGATAAAGCTTCTAAAATAAAGGTTACAGCTTCATCAATACTATTAGCACTATAATCTAAAATATGAGATGTTAAAGAGACATTTCTTTTTTTTGCAAAATCTAAAACATTATCTGAAAATTGCTGAACAGAGGTAAGTCCAAAGATTCCTGGCTTTACATATTTCCTAATCTCAATCATATGCAAGATAAAATCATTTTTATTAACAATACCCTTGTACGGGTATAAAGCACTGTATTTATCAGGGAATATTTGAGCTAAATATGCAGTTATATTAGCAGCAACAACTGGGCCACAACCACTAAGTTTATTAAGTTTTTTGGGAAACCAATACTGACTGCCACCGTAATATGAATTTTCTAAGTCAGATATATTAAATTTAATATCCTCAAGGTGAGTATAATTTGGTGTTGTAAAATCTTCCATGGTTATCACCCCTTCGTATAAATTTTATAATAATTTAGATAAGTTTTCAATAATAAAATTATTGTAGTTAGTATATAATATACTACAATTTTTAGAAGGTGTAAACAAGGCGGCATCTATGTATATATTTTAATTTTTAAAGATACCTATAGTCATCAAATATCGAATAGTGTAATAATTTATCGTTTTTTAAATTTTGGGCAAAAAATAAGATATAATGTAGTGAACAAATTAAATGAAGAAGGAGTTTTATTTTATGAAAGAATTACTTAAAGAGATCGAATATAATAATGGGGAGTTTCCAGAAGAACAATTAAAAGAGATAATAAATCGCAGGGATGAGTTTATACCTGAATTACTTGAAATATTAAAAAATGCTAAAGATAATTATGAAGAGATTCTAGAAAAACCTGATTATTTTGCACATATATATGCAATATTTTTGTTAGCACAGTTTAAAGAAAAGAGAAGCCTTAATCCAATTATAGATTTGATTAGTATACAAAATGAAATTTCTAGTGATATCTTCCGTGAATATCTTACTGAAGACTTACATAAGATTCTAGCATCAGTTTGTGGAAGTGATACAGAGCCATTAAAGAAATTAGTGGAAGATAATGGCATTAATGAGTATGTTAGAAGTGCTGCTATTAAATCCTTTATTGCACTCCTGGGCGAAGGGGTTATATCTCAAGAGGAAGTTATTGAATACTATAAGAGTTTATTTGAAGGAAAACTTGAACGTGAATTTTCACAAGTTTGGAATGAACTTATATACGATTCTTGTGATGCAGGTCCTAGTGAACTATATCAATATATAAAAAAAGCTTACGTGGATGAATTAGTTGATGAGGAGTGTATATCACTCGAAGAAGTAGACGTCGCAATTAAAATACATGACATAACAAAATTCCCGAATTTAAAGGACGAAGGTTATTCATTTTTTAATGATACTATAGCAGAACTAGGATGCTGGGATTGTTTTGCTAAAAAAAACAATGACTCTAAATCTCAATTTATGTTAGGAGTTAGTAAGTTAAACAAAGGGAAAAGTAAGAATAAGAAAAAGCAGGTAAAGGCTACTAAAAAAAAGCAAAGAAAAAAGTAACTTAAAAATAATTTAACTAAGGATAAAGGATCACTAACTATTAGTAATCTTTTATCTTTAAATTATTGTTAGATATTATTTAAAATGGAATACTAGAGCTTTAAATAAAGAAGACCCATCACTTGTCTTTTTAAGTTCAGTGATATACTCAGGTAGATCAGAAGATACATATACTATTAAAAATAAAACAGATACGATTTTGAGTATTTGGAATAAATTATTTCTGGTTTTACTTGGAGAGTCATTCCATTTTTTAAACCATTTTAGATTAACTATTATACTTAACAATATTGCCATAACAACTATGTATTTTCCTGCTATTTCCATAAAAGTTGACATATATTCACTTCCTTTGATCTTAATATTTATTTTAAATATATTAAATGGATTTATTTATTTTTTTTATTAAAATTTTTCCGAAGACAGTTTCATTTCTTTTGAAAATATTTTTTAATGGCTTAACATCCAAATATAGTGCTCCTTTTTTAGGACAACCTTTAGACCCAATACATTGAAAGCAAGAAATACAGCTACCATCACATACAGTTTCTAAATTAGTTATAGGAACATTCATCGGACAAATTTTCTCACAACGATGGCAGTTGGTGCAAAGCTCCGGATTTCTTTTTAACTTAATAATTCTTGCAAAACTTAGGGCACCGGCTTCAACTGAACCGTGGCAAAAGTATTTGCAGTAAGGACGACGTACCAGTAGAGAAAGAACTGTAAAAATACAAAAGGATATTATTACGGCAACACCTACAATTTCTCTTGAAAATGCTAAATTTACTATCGCGTTTGGACTAGGGCTTCCTATTTTACCCATTATATTTGTTGTAAAAAAGGACGTTGCGAAAAATGCCCAAGCTGTCATAACCACATATCGAAAATAACTTAAGATTTTACTTGTTTTTCTTGGAATTAAAGTGTCAAATTTATCTTTTAAAATCTTTTTACCCAAATTGCCAACCCAATCTTGGTAAACTCCAATTGTACAAAAGAAGCCACAATATATGCGTCCTAAAAAGAGTGTTAATATGGTGAATAAACCCCAAATTATGATGCCATATTCGAAGTTAAAGATTAAGCAAGAAAAAAACAAGATTTGAACTATTAGACGAAAATATTTTTTTATGAAATTAGTTAGCTTGAATTTCAAAGTAAAATCTCCCTTTTAATTTGTAGATTATTATTCTATTAAAAATAAACCAATAAAAGAAAATGATTATCAGTATCAATTACATAAGTATATTAAAGATTTTCTTTATTGTCAAGAAATTAACAGGAATGGTATAATAAATTATAGAATAAATTATTATTCCAAATATTAATTATATCGTTAAACTAGGAGGATAAATATGGAGACACTTGATGTCAAACGTAAAGAAATAGAGCATATCTATGGTAAGGTAAGTCCATTTGAACTTAAGAATAAATTAATTAGCCTTGCAGAAGATTCAAAAGAAAAGGGTGCACATGCATTACTAGATGCAGGCAGGGGTAATCCAAATTGGACAGCAGCAACTCCTCGGGAAGCTTTTTTTACATTTGGTCTTTTTTCGGTTTTAGAAACACGTAGAGTATGGAACAATGATGATCTTGGTGGGATGCCAGAAAAAAAAGGAATTGCAGATCGATTTCGAGATTTTATTAGAGAAAATCCTACTTATCCAGGAGTTGAGCTTCTTGAAAATATTATTAATTATGGAATAACATCTAAAGGATTTGATCAAGATGATTGGGTACATGAACTGGCAGATGGAATTATAGGAGATAACTACCCAGAACCTGATAGAATGCTTACACATGTTGAAAAAGTTGTTCACGATTATCTTATTCAAGAATTGTGTTATAACTCCCCAATGAATGGGAAATTCAATTTGTTTGCTGTAGAAGGTGCAACGGCTGGAATGTGTTATATATTTGATAGTTTGATTGCTAATAATATACTATCTATTGGTGATAAAATTGCTTTAATGGCACCTATATTTACTCCTTATCTTGAGATTCCACATTTACCACGGTATAATTTTGATGTTGTTGAGCTTTTAGCTTCCGAGACGACTTCTGATGGTACGCATACGTGGCAATACCCTAATGATCAAATTGAAAAACTTAGGGATCCATCTATAAAAGCTTTGTTTATTGTAAATCCAAGCAATCCAGCATCTGTAGCAATGAAATCTGAAACAATTCAACTTATAAAAAGTATAGTAAAAGAAGATAATCCTAATTTAATGATTATTTCAGATGACGTTTATGGTACTTTTGTTGATAATTTCCGCTCGTTAGTAGCTGATTTGCCATATAATTCAATAGGTGTATATTCTTTTTCTAAATATTTTGGAGTAACAGGATGGCGCCTTGGCACTATTGCTCTTTATGAAGATAATGTATTTGATAAATTATTAAGAGAATTACCTGAAGATAAAAAAGAAAGGTCAAGAAGACGTTATTCATCATTATCAACTAATCCTGAACAAATCCCTTTTATTGATAGAATAGTAGCAGATAGTAGGCAAGTAGCACTAAACCATACTGCAGGTTTATCAACACCACAACAAATACAAATGGCTTTTTTCTCTGTATTTGCACTTCTTGATAAAGAAAATAAATATAAGCAGCTTACTAAAGATATTTGCCATCGTAGGCAAAAGCTTTTATTTGAAGGGTTGGGTTTAGAACTCCGATGCGATCCGCTGGATGCAGCATATTATACAGAATTTGATTTGTTAGAGTGGGCATGTAATTATTATGGTGATGAATTTGCAAAGTATTTGCAAAAAAAATATAAACCTGTGGATATTCTTTTCCGTTTAGCACAAGAATCTTCTATAGTATTACTTGGTGGTGATGGATTTCATGGACCTGAATGGTCAATTAGAATATCGCTCGCAAATCTTGATGATGAGCATTACAGTAAAATAGGAAAAGTGCTCCATAAGATACTTGAGGAATATGTGACGGAGTGGAAGAATTAGATAGTTAATATTATACATAGTTTACAAAGAAGGTATAGCAATGTTTTGTTATGCCTTTTCTAAAATAGACTGTTGATTTTAAATATATTTAAAACATAATTCTATGATGAAGGGGGCGATGAATATAAATGTTTAAACGTTACATATGCGGTAGTGATCGTGAAACATATTTTAATAATTTGTTTAACTCTTTGGAAGAGGGTTTTCTGCTGAATGAGGTTATTTGTGGAGTTGATGGAATAGCGGTAAGTTTTAAAATATTAGAATTTAATAATTTTTTTGAAGATATGTTTGGAGTAAAAAGAAATATTATAGGCAAAACAATTAAAGAAGTATACCCTGATATAGATTCAAAATGGATTGAAACATGCGGTAAAGTTGCACTAAGTGGTAAAAGTATAAAACAAAATATATATATTAAAAGTGTAGACAAACATTATAAAGTTAATATTATTAGTCCAACTAAAGGTCAGTTTATTATTTTATTTAATGATATTACAGATATTATTAAAGCTAATGAAGTGTTAAAAAAATACTTTATACTGTTTGAGAATGCAATGGATATAATCATTTATCTTAAATCAGATGGACGTATTATTGATGCAAATAAAACTGCGGTAGAAAAATATGGTTACTCTCGCGAAGAATTTCATAATATGAGATTACAACAATTAAGAGAGCCCTCAACTATGAAGGAATATCAGGCACAAATGGAGATTTCCGCTTCAGAAGGAATAGTGTATGAAGGTATCAATGTTAAAAAAGACGGCACAACTTTTCCAGTAGAAGTAAGCTCACAGACTACAGAAATAAACGGAGAATTATTTCGAATTCATATTATTCGTGACATTACGCAGAGGAAAGAATCTGAAGAAAAGATAAAGTACCTTGCAAACTATGATGCTTTAACAGAGATACCAAATAGAGGGTTTTTTATGTATCAATTTGAAAAAATATTAAACCAATCTAAAGCAAATAAAAATAAATTTGCAGTATTAATTTTTGACGTAGATAAATTTAAATTAATAAATGACATTCATGGTCACAATGCAGGGGATGAAGTTTTGAAACAAGTAGCAAAAAGACTAAAAGAAGCTGTAAGAAGGACTGATATAATTGGTAGGTTTGGTGGAGATGAGTTTCTCGTGATTCAACCTTTTATAAAGGGTAAAGAAGATATTTTAATGATTGCCGATAGAATACTTAAGTTTGTGAATAAGCCTGTAAAATGGAATAATGTCAATTTGGATGTACATATAAGCATAGGAATTACTATTTATCCTGATGGATCTGACAATACGCAAGGTCTAATTCATAATGCAGATAAAGCAATGTATTTTACTAAGAAAAAAGGTGGCAATGCTTATAGTTTCTATATTAATAACAGGCTATTTTAAAATGATGTTAGTTGTAGCCAATAGGGAGTAAAATGTTGAATTTGTGTATTATATAAGACTTTTATGTAAAAAAATAAAGAATTATACATAATAAACGAGTATTAAATGATTAGATCAAAAAAGATAAATTTATAATAAAAAGGAGAAAAATAAGGATGGAAAAAACAATTTCTAACAATGAGGCATTAAATGCGTTCAATACTTTATTACCGTACTTACCCTATTTCTTTGATGATGATGATGTTTCTTTTGGGGTAGCAGATACACAAACATATTTGAATGTAGTATGTAATCCAAATTTAGATTTGAAATTAAAGGAAGGCGACGAAATACCACAGGGTGGAGCAATACAGACGGCAATTAAAAATGATAAAGTTCTTGTTAAAGATGTGCCAAAAGAGGTATATGGAATTCCATTTAGATCTTATGCAATTCCTGTTCATAATAAACAAGGAGTAGTAGAAGGGTGCATTGTAATGGGTAAAAGTTTAATTAAAAGAAATGAGTTAATGAGCATTTCTCAAACTTTATCATCAGCTCTTGGGCAAATATCAGATGCTGTTAACGATCTTTCTTTAGGAGTACAAGATGTGGTTAATATGAATGAAGATATAGTTTTAAAAGTTGAAGAAACTGATAAAAGCTCAAAAAATACAGATGAAATTCTAAGTTTTATTCAAGCAATTTCATCAAAAACAAATATGTTAGGTTTAAATGCTGCAATTGAAGCTGCAAGAGCAGGAGAGGCAGGGAGAGGATTTAAAGTAGTTGCAACAGAAATTAGGAAATTATCAACTTCAACTAGTGAATCAGTTAAAAAGGTGGATGATGTATTAAAAAACATTGCGGCTTCGATAAAAAGTATAAACGAAAAAGTAAGTAAATCAACAGGAGTGTTTGAGGGTCAGGCTGCGACACTTGAGGAAATAGCAGCATCACTTGAAGAATTAAATTCAACAGCTGAAATGATGGGGAATCTAGCTGAAAAAATATAAAGAAAAATCGGATAGTGTAAAAATAACTGTTTCTAAAGGTAAAAATTTACCTTTAGAAACAGTTTATTTTATATCAGCTAAAGATTTAAAATCCGGGCGTGCAGCTGAATCTAATAAGTAAGAAGAGGTGGTTGCTTCTTTTATTCTAAATTTATTTAATTCACTAATTATTTCGTCAGCATCTCCGATTCCTATGCCATGCCCATAATAAAGACCATTACTAAGGTCTATAACATTTTCTCCTTGCCACTCAGGTGCTACGGGATCTACATCCGGATTGTAAAAATATCTTCTATCACCTGGGAAATAGTCACTTCGTTTTTTTATAAAACCCACATCTTCAAGAAGATTATCTATATAATGCCAATTCATTAACTGTATATTTGGAAATAATCTATTGAAAAGATTTGCAGAGAATATATTAAGTAATGCTTGATAATAAATAATAACCATGGCGGTTGCACATTCAGTACCATATTTAGAACTATTTATAGAAATATCCTTAATAGCATCACTAGGGGCTACTCCTTTTTTTAATATAAAGCCACCTTCCTTAGTACGATCCCAATAATCAGGGTTACATATTGATTTACGAAAGGTTCTGAAATCCATATCTCCTTTATTTAGATTTTTTGCAGCAATAACAATACTATATCGAAAATCTAACTCAAATTTAAATTGAGTTAATGAATCATATTTATATTGCGATTTACTTAAATCCATCTTAGTTATAATATCTTTTTCAATATCATTTGGATTATAATCATGAATAAAGGTATTAACGTTAACAACACTTCCAGAAATTATTATCATCTATTAACCTCCGCTATGTTTATTTGATTAATTATGGGTTGGTTAATCCATGACCTCCATAAATATTTATTTTCATATTGAATTTTAAGAGAGAAGTTTGATAGTAATTGTTTGTTATTATCATCTAATTTGTTAAAATAATTAGATAAGTTATTTTCCTTTTTTGTTAATGGGATAAAGGGCTTACCAGTATAAACTGATACCCGTTTACATAAATATTTGGCATCGATTGCTATTGCATAAGGCTTAGGGTTACTTGTTCGTTGGTAACTTTCACCTGTAAAATATAAAAAAGGGTAGTTTTCTTTAAGATAGTAGAAAAAAGAGAGATATTGTTTTTTAACATCCACGATTCGAGTCATATCTATTGCGGGCACAAAATCTAAAAGTTGACCAGCTAATTTAACATCATTTATGTTTTCTGAATCCAGGTAATTTGCAATTAACATTAGACTGTAGGGATCTCTTGCTTGAAAAAAAGTCCATATTAGGTCATGATTAAATTGACCTTTTCTATTTCTAGAAAAAATAGTATCCACTATTGTTGGCAAAATTGTCTTGTCATTGTGAGTCTTTATTAAAAGTGAAGCAGTAACATCCAAAATTTCATCATTGTCATCACTTAACTCACGGCTTAATATGCAGCTTTCAAATATGCCCTTCAAAGCAGGATAGGCTATTTCTCTATAATTAGAATATAAATACTTAAGTGTAGATAAATTTGAGTTTTTTATATTATTTATTCGCATATAATCTCCTCCTTTATTACGTATTTTAGATTTTTAATATAAATAAAGAAACATATTATATAATATTATTAATAGAGTCATTTTGTTAAAGTTATTATTAAATATGGTAATTAATATTGAAATTGGTATTGAATAGAGGATAACTGTATAATGATTAGTGTTAAATAAATAGATAGGAAAGGATTTTGATTATTTTGAAAAACAAAAACATTTTTACAAATAAAAAAGTTGTAGCTATTATTGCAACATTTTGTTGTTTTTTATGGGGGAGTGCATTTCCAGCGATTAAAAATGGATATACAATGTTTAATATTTCCGCAAGTGATATACCTTCAAAGCTTGTATTTGCAGGTTATAGATTTATTATAGCAGGGCTAATTTTACTTGTTATGGCTAAAACTTGTGGAAAGAAAATATTTAATATTTCAAAAAAAAATGCTCTGGATTTAAGTTGTTTGGGCGTAATTCAAACAACACTTCAGTATATATTTTTTTATATTGGTGTTTCTAATACCACAGGTGTTAAAGGATCTATAATGAATTCTACTGTTACATTTTTTAGTGTTATTTTAGCTCATTATATATATGTAAATGATAAATTGAATATGCAGAAAATACTTGGATGTATTCTAGGATTTATAGGAGTTATGAGTATGAATTTTAGTACTGACTTATTGGATTTTTCTTTTAGGTTTAATGGAGAAGGATTTTTAATGATTGCGGCATTTGTTTCTGCAGTAGGTGCTATATATGGTAAAAAACTTACTAAAAGCATGGATGTAATGGTGGTGACGGGGTATAGCCTTTTTGTAGGAGGAATAATGTTAATGTTACTTGGAATGTTATCCGGTGGTAGCGTTTATCATTTTACAATGGATTCTTCACTTTTATTAATGTACCTTGCCTTATTGTCATCAGCGGCATTTTCATTATGGAATCTGCTTCTAAAATATAATAAGGTAGGTCCCGTGTCCATTTTTAATTTTTTAATACCAATTTTCGGATCAATACTCTCAGCAATATTCTTAAATGAAAATATATTTGAATATAAAAATATGGTTGCACTTGTATTAGTATGTTTAGGTATATGGATGGTTAATAAAGAAAAGGCAACTACATAGTATGATTAGGATATATAATCATAATTATGAACATTATGGTATAATTAGAATAGAAATTTTTAGAATTATATTTTTTAATATTAGATAAACGGAGAGGAGTTTTTTTAAATTGTCAGAAATTATATTAGAAATAGATAATATAATAAAAAAGTTTGGAAATCAGGAAGTAATTAAGAATATATCGCTAAAGGTAAATAAAGGTGAGTTTTTAACGCTACTAGGGCCAAGTGGCTGTGGGAAAACAACGACCCTTAGAATAATAGCAGGTTTTGAAAAACCAACAAGTGGGAGCGTTCTACTAGAAGGGGTACATGTTGAAAATAAGCAACCTAATGATAGAAATGTAAATACAGTATTTCAAAACTATGCATTATTTCCACATATGAATGTGTTCGATAATATAGCGTATGGTTTAAAAATTAGAAAGGTGAATAAGATAGAAATAAAAAAGAGAGTTATTGAAATGCTTAGTTTAGTGCAGCTAGAAGGGTACGCGAAAAGAAAAATAGATGGACTAAGCGGTGGTCAAAAACAAAGAGTTGCAATAGGCCGTGCGCTAATAAACAATCCTAAAATATTACTCTTAGATGAGCCGTTGGGTGCACTTGATTTAAAACTTAGAAAACAAATGCAAGTCGAACTTAAAAAACTTCAAAAAAAATTACAAATTACCTTTGTATATGTTACACATGATCAAGAGGAAGCACTTAATATGTCTGATCGAATAGTAGTTATGAATGATGGAATCATAGAACAGATAGGAACACCAGAAGACATATACGAGAGGCCTAAGACGAAATTTGTAGCCGGTTTTATTGGAGAATCTAATTTAATTAAGACCAAAATAAAAAGGATTGATGAAGAAAAGATATCCGTTAAAATTGGTGAATATGATATGAACTTGAATTATAAAAATTATGATAATTCAAGAAATAAAGAAAGCTATATTTTAATCAGACCGGAAAACATAAAATATACTAGGGAAAAACCGCCAATCGGACTTATTGCAACAATAAAAGAACATAGTTATATTGGATCTATCATTAAAACTACTATAGAAATTGAAGGCGGGCAGGAAATTATAGTTTGTGATTATGATAAGAAAAAAGATTTAATAGGTATAGGTAGTGAGGTTTGGATGTACTTTGAACCTGAAGATGTAGTTATAGTTGAAGAAGGTTAGGTGACTAAAATGAAAAATGTGAAAGAAAATATTTTAAAGGTTTTGACAATAGTTCCAATATCTTTTTGGATGCTCTTCTTCGTGGCTATCCCACTTTTGTATATTGTGTTTATTAGCTTTATGCAAAGGGGCGATGACGGTAGTATAGTTTATATATCAACAATATCAAATTATACAAGAATGGCTAGGCCTCTGTATGTCAAGGTGTTTCTAGACTCTATAGTAGTAGCTTTTGTTACAACATTATTTACCTTGGTGTTTGGATATCCTTTTGCATATTTTGCTACCAAGATAAAGAAATATAAAATTTTAGTAATGCTTTTAATAATGGCACCATTTTTAACTAATTCATTAATACGTACTTATGGGTGGATTGTAATTCTAAGTACTAATGGAATATTAAATCATGCACTACTTATAACTGGAATCATAAAAGAACCATTAAAGATGTTGTACTCTTATGGAGCAGTAATGATTGGAATGATATATACAATGTTTCCATTTATGGTACTTCCGCTTTATAATTCTATAGATAAAATGGATAGAGCTTATATTGAAGCAGCTAAAGATCTTGGTTCAAGTAGATGGAGGACTTTTAGAACAGTTACGGTGCCGCTAACTATGCCAGGAATAGTTGCTGGCTGTATTTTAGTATTTGTACCTTCTGTAGGACTCTTTTTCATACCAGATTTAATGGGTGGAAGTAATGTAATGCTTATTGGAAATCTAATTGAAAATCAATTTATGGGAGCGAATGATTGGCCCTTTGGGGCAGCGCTGTCAATAATAATGATTTTTATATCCTTAATTTTAATTCTGGTTTATGTGAAAATTGTTGGTAAAAAGTTAGACACGGAGGTGTTCTAATGGATTCAAAATTATCAAAAGGACTCGAGAGAACATATATATTTTGTATATTTGCGTTTTTGTATGTTCCAATAGCAATAATTATTATGTACTCTTTTAATGCTGCAAAATCTAATGTAGTTTTTAGTGGTTTTACTCTTGATTGGTACACTAAGTTATTTACTGATGATGATGTAATTACAGCACTTGTAAATAGTTTAACTATTGCAACCTTAAGTACAATAATTTCAGCAATAATTGGGACTCTTGGAGCAATCGGACTAAAAAGGCATAATTTCAAAGGAAAAGGAATTATAAGTTTACTTGTTTATATTCCAATTGTAATTCCAGAGATAATTATGGGAGTATCATTACTAATTTTGTTCTCAACTCTTCAAATTGATTTGGGCATATTTACATTAGTACTAGCACATACAACCTTTTGCACCCCGTTTGTATTTATAAATGTTAAATCAAGACTTGCTGGACTTGATTTGTCAATTGAAGATGCGGCGATGGATTTGGGTGCATCAAAACTTACGGTGTTTAGAACAATTACATTTCCAATGATTTTACCAGCAGTGCTTTCAGGTGCTATGCTTGCGTTTGCACTGTCACTGGATGATATAATCATAAATATCTTTTTGAGTGGACCAGCAAGTACTACACTTCCAATTAAAATATTCTCAATGTTAAAATTTGGGCTTTCACCTGAAATAAACGCATTGTGCACAATAATGTTAGTAACAACTTTTGCTGTTTTAATATTATCACAGGTTATAAAAATAAGGAGGGAAAAATAGAATACATTTATAATCAATTTTTCTTTGTTAAAGAAATTAGGGGGGATTTATATGTTAAAAAAAAGATTTAAAGCTTTAATAATTTTACTCGCAGTTTCAGTTATAGGATCTACATTTGTTGGGTGTGGAAAATCGAGTACATCAAAGAAGAATGATGAAAAAGAAGTTAATATTTATACTTGGGCAAATTATGTTCCAGATAACGTTGTAAAAGATTTTGAAAAAAAGACGGGAATTAAGGTCAATTATAGCAACTTTTCTACAAATGAAGCGATGCTTTCAAAGCTACAGGCATCAAAAGGTGGAACATATGATGTAATAATTTGTGCGGATTATATGGTTCAAATTATTGCGAAACAGAAAAACTTATTACTACAACCTATTGATAAAGCGGCTATTCCTAATTATAAAAATATAGATAAGGCTTATTTGGGTCAATATTATGACACGTCAAATAAGTATTCAGTGCCTTATTCACTTGGAAGTGAAATGATAGTTTATAATCCAGATAAAGTTAAAATAGATATTAAAGGCATAAGTGATTTATGGGATCCTTCATTGAAAGGTTCTGAGGTATTACTTGAAGACTCAAGATCAGTTATTGGTATGGCATTAACAAAGCTTGGTTATAGCATTAATGAGACAGATCCAGCAAAACTTGCACGAGCTAAAGCGGAATTAACAAAACTTAGGGCAAATGTTAAAGTGTTTGATGCAGATACACCAATGACTAGTTTAATTAATGGAGATACCAATATTGGAGTTATGTGGGGATCACAGGCATCGGCAGCACTTAAGGGTAATAAAAAGTTTAAAATTGTTTATCCAAAAGAGGGAATGCAATTTGAAGAAGATAATTTAATAATGCCTGTTAATGCACCACATAAAGAAAATGCGCAGAAATTTATAAATTTTGTATTAGAGGGTAAAGCAAGCAGTGATATTACAACTAGTATAGAGTATATAAATGTTAATACAGCCGCTCTAAAATTTATGCCTCAAACAGTTCTTAATAATAAGGCTATCTATATACCTAAAGATGAATTCAGCAAGGCTAAACATTTACAGGACGCTGGTAGTGCCTCTAAGGTGTATGATTCAATTTGGTCAGAATTTAAACAAAAATAGAAAACATTAAGGAAATAATATATACTTGTATATAAATTTGTATTATTGTATAATTAAAGTTGCTCTTTTTGTCAGTTTATAAATGAAATTATGAAAATATAATAAAGAGCAACTATAAAACTAAAGAAAAGGATGAAGATATGACTAAGAAACTAAATTTATTTAAAAGACTAATTCTGTTTTTTGTAGGAATGAGTATAATACAGCTAGGGGTAGCCTTGTTTTTAAAGACTAATATTGGTTCTGATCCCTTTACTTTATTCACTCAAGGATTAGCATTTTTATTACATAAAACACCTGGAAATGCTAATATGATTATTTTATTTGTATTATTTTGCATAATACTTTTAGTTGAAAGAACACGTATAAAAATAGGAACAATTATATGCGTAGTTGGAGTAGGCCCAATTATAGATCTTGGAGTAAAGGCTGTTTCATTTTTCTCAATAGCATCTTTAAATATTGGTTTAAAAATGCTTTTAGTTGTATTTGGATGTATTCTAATTGCAATTGGATTTTCTATACTTTCGGCAAGTGATATAGGTGTTGCGCCAAATGATATTATTCCATTTATAATACAAGATAAAACTAATTTTCAATATCGTTGGATTAGAATGGCATTAGATATTAGCTTTTTAGTAATCGGTTTTGCACTGGGCGGGGTGTTTGGTATAGGTACAATAATATCTGCATTGTTAACTGGTCCATGCATACAATTTTGTCTCCCATATGGAAAGAAGTTCGTAAATGCTATTGTTAAAAATGGAGCGCAAGATGATGAAAAGGAAGAGAATATATCATTAGGAGCTTAAACTTAAAAGCTAATGATGATTCCAAAATTTAGCCTTTGGAATTATCATTAGCTTTTTATTTACTATTTGCCATTTCATTTAATGCATCAGATAAAGTTGTAACTTCCATAAGATTAGAGGTAACCTCTTGAATGGCAGCTGATTGTTGCTCGGTAGTTTCAAGTGTAGCGTGAGAAGTTTCGATAGTTTTATCAACAGATTCTTGTATTTTAGTTGTAAGTGCTAATATTTTAACAGCAGTTTCTTTTGAATTTTCTGATAAAGATCTTATCTCAGTTGCAACTACACCAAAACCTTTACCAGATTCTCCTGCTCTAGCAGCTTCTATAGCGGCATTTAATCCGAGCATTTTTGTCTGAGTAGCTATACTTTTTATAGAATCGAGTATTGTATTTATATCTATTGATATAGCTTTTACGTTAATAATTTCATCACTTAAATTTTGCTGATTATTTGTTACAGTTATTGAAGAAGCACTGAGTTCTTCCATAGTTGCAGATATCTGGCTAAAATTATCGGAAAGGTGTTGTGACATAGTGCTTAGTTTAAGTTTTTGATAGCCTGCTTGTGAAAGTGAATTAGCTACAATATATAATACTTCCGCAGCTGCTGTTACATTTTTTTCAGTGGTTAAAGCTATCTCATTAACTGCATCAATATAACCTTCTTCATCAACACCTATCTCATTTGCTACTTTTCTATATCTAGATTCTTCTGGCGCAGAGGTTAAAACTTGGCCTCCTAACATGGTACCTATTAGATGGTCACCTACTAATATAGGCGCAGCAAAATCCAATAATCCAGCATGACAAGTATATATGCACGGTTTTAGAGTTCTTGCAGCTTCCTGGCCACCTTTTTTGTGTGATAATGCACATCTTTCGCAGCCTATTTTTGTAGACTGTGTAAACTCTAAACATGACTTTGTATATGAACTCGGTTTAGTTACAGGGGTACCATCTTTATCTACAGTAACACTTGCCATAGTCATTGCAGTGGCGAAATTATCTTGAAAGGTTTGAAGTAATTTAATATCAATAACATCTTTGATTTCTAGTACAGTTACATCCAATTCACCATTTGCTAATTTCTTAATCATTTTAAATACCTCCAATATATAATTAATATTATCTATGAATTTGAAAGTTATTTGTTATTTACTTTATCGACATTTAAATATAAAAACTTTAGCGATAATAATATTAAGTTGAAACTTTATTCATTAATTATGTGTATATTATAAAGAGATGTTTTAACTTCTACTTTAGGAACGAAAGGAGATGTTGAACGAATTGAAAAAAAATTAATATCTGGATGTAAAAAACATGACAAGTCCTCATTTATGGAACTTTTTAAGATTTACGAGCGATATTTATATAGTATTTGTTATAGTTACACTCAAAATGAACAAGATTCTCTTGATATTGTACAAGAAATTTATATAAAAGTTTTTAAAAATATATCAACTTTTGATGAAAAGAGGCCCTTTCGCCCCTGGATAAGAAGAATTACGGTAAATACCTGTATAAATTATAAAAGAAATATTAAAAGTAATATTATTTCATTAAATTATGAATATGCGAGTGGACTTTGTCTAGAAGACACAATTGTTTCTGACTATAATTTAGAAGAGGAAGTTCAGAAAAAGGAGTTAAAAAAGATAATAAAGGATGGACTTATAAATTTACCATGTAATTATAGAATGGTAATTGCATTAAGATATTTTGATGATCTGAGTTATTTAGAAATTTCAGAATTGCTAAATAGACCGCTTGGAAGCATTAAAACTGATTTATATAGGGCTAAAGCTATATTAAAGAAACAACTAGAAAATGATATGGAGGTGTAATTATGTGCTGTAAATTTGATAAAGAACTTTTATACACTTTTGATGACAAGACAATTCAACCACTAGAGAAAATATTCGTTGAAGAGCATATAAAATATTGCACTGATTGTCAAAAGGATCTAAAATTAATAACTTTGATTAATCAAAATATTAAAGATGAACTTATTAATATTAAATTTCCTGATAAACTAAGTACAATTTCACAACTTGTTACAGAAAACTGTATATTTGAAATGGAGAAAACTACTATTAAATCTAAAATACATAATGTAATAAAAACATATAGTGGTATAAATAAGGCTATAAAAGGATCAAGTGTAGTTTATAAACATAATCCATATAATAATTTTATTAACAATAAAATCGAATCTACTTTTAATTTTATTAAAAAACCTATAAAACATATGGTTAAAAACAAGTTAGCTGAAATAGGTATTCTGAAAAAACTAAAATTAGGTTAGAACCTTAGGGAAAAGGAGGCGTTGATTTGTTTGTTTTATTTTTAATATTAAGAATACTCCTTTATTTATTAATCTTTACATTTGGTATTATTTTATTGTTTTTAATAATTCCCTTTGAATATTATATAAGCTCAAAAATCGATGAAAAAATTAATGTGGATATAACTTTATTATTTTTAAAAAAAATTATAAAAGTAATGGTGAGACATGAAGACACTAAAGAAACATTTTTAATAAAAATTATGGGTCTACGTATTATTAGAAAAGAAATAAAAAGTCCTGGTATAAAAATTGAAAAAGAAGAGATGGAAAAGAATAATAAGAATAGTAAGAAAAAGAATAATTTTAATATAAAAGATTATATAGAACGAGAATTCATAAATGATTTAATCAGTTATTTTAAAGATATAATAAATATAGTAAAACCAAAAACAGTCAAAATAAATGGGGTTTATGGATTTGATGACCCTTCGCTTGCAGGTATGATTTGTGGAATTATTCCTCTAATATCAAATCTTATCCCTAAAAGTGATATTAATTTACAACCAGTATTTGATGATGAAATAATTGAAATTGAGTGTGATGTTCATGGCAAGATTTCTTTACTATCAGCTATAATAAAAACACTTAGATTTGTATTTAAGAAAAATAGTAGACAAAAAATATTTAAAAAAGCATAAAAAATTTGAAACTTTTTAATGGTTTATGTGTACTGTTAAGTGTAAAGTTAATAATGATTACATAATAAATAAATTTAGAATATTAGGAGGAAAAAGTTATGATAAATATGACAGAGAATGCTGAAGCATTATTCTCAAATCTTGAAAGATTTTTAAAGACAGAGACAGTAGTTGGTGAGGCAATAATTGTTGGAGAAACAACACTAATACCACTTATTACAGTTTCATTTGGATGCGGAACAGGGGGCGGAACAGGGAATACTCTTAAGGACGGCGAAGGTACTGGAGGAGGACTTGGGGCAGGAGCTAAGATAACCCCAACTGCTATTTTAGTTATAAAAGATGGAAGTGTAACAATGCTTTCTATAAAGGGAAAATGTAACCTTGAAAACCTTATCCAAATGGTTCCGGGATTAGTATCAAAAGTAAGCTCAAAAATGGGTGGATTTAAGAACAAAACTGATAAGAATAAAACGGAAAATGATATCTAACTTTAAATTATAAATATTAAATGATAGAATTGACTTAAACGGCCAAAATCCTGAATTACATAGGGTTGTGGCTGTTTAATATTTTTTGTAAGCTATTGGTATTGTAGAAGATTATATATCCGTCAATTTGAAGTTATTATTGATTATTTAAATAAAATCATCTATGATATTGTTAAAGTCCACATTAATTAGTTAAATATTATACATTGGAGCAGGTGAATAAAATGAGTTCTAACAGATATTTAAAGTTTTTAGCAAATATAAGTAAAAATAAACCCAATAGCATTAAAAACAAGAAGACTCCATGCCCATTTTGTAACAGAGAGGGGCTAACAGGTATCATAGATGAAGAAGGCCCGTTCATTTTAGTTAAAAACAAATTTCCTACATTAGAAAACACACTTCAAACAGTGTTAATAGAAACAAGCAGTTGCGATGTTGATATTACAATGTATGATAAAGAGTATATGAGAAATTTGTTAAGATTTGGATTTCGTCATTGGATTGATATGGAGAAAAGTGGTGATTTTAAGTCTGTAATTTTTTATAAAAATCATGGCCCTTATTCAGGTGGGACTATTAATCATGCACATATGCAGATTGTTGGACTAAAATCTATAGATTATAAAGAATCTTTAAAAGATGAGTATTTTGAAGGAATAGTAATTAACGAGTCAGATGGATGTGTCATTAATCTTTCAACCAAACCCAAGGTAGATTTTACTGAATTCAATATTATAATAAATAATATTGATAATTTAGATATAATGGCTGATAATATACAGAAAATTGTTCATTATATATTAAATGATTTTTATGTGAAATGTAGTAGTTTTAATCTTTTCTTTTATGATTGGAAGGGTAAAACAATCTGCAAAGTTATACCTAGATTTATTACATCTCCATTATTTATAGGCTTTTCTATTTCTCAAATTACAAACCAAACAGATGAAATTGTAAAGCAGGTTCAACAGTTGTATTTTAAATCTGAAGTCTAACTAGACATTTATTATAATTAAGAGAAGTTTATTATGGCTTCTCTTAATTATAATTGTTACTACATGATATTCAATTAGGCAGATAAACTTCTTCGTCTATATACACTCATAATAACACCTACGGAAAGCATATTAACAAGGCCTAAGGAACCCCCGTAACTTAAGAATGGGAGTGCTACTCCAACGATTGGGAATAAATTTAAATTCATTAATATATTCGAAACAAATTGTACTATAAATACACTAATGAGTCCGCTTATAAGTAATCTGCCATAACTATCTCTAACATATTTTGAAATGTGTAGAATCCTATATATGAAAGAAATTATTATAGAAATAATAACTGCGGCACCTAGCCAGCCAAAGGTGTGTACTATGAAACTAAACACAAACTCTGATTCCATGGAAGGTAATCTTAACATGGTTCCGGTTGAGGAAAAACCCTGTCCAAAAATTCCAGATGTATGGGTTATATTATACATTTGTGCACCCATGTATGTAATTCCAGTTGGATCATATAATGGGTTTAAAAAACTCATAAGTCTAGCTGTTCTATATGGTTCAGACATTAAATAAAATAGACAGCAAATAATATTAAAGGCAACAATGTAGATGACATATCTTTTTTTTATACCAGATTTGAGAGCTAAAACTAAAAATGTAATAAGATAAATTCCCCAGTAGCTTAATCCTTGAACTTCTATCATAAGAATCAATGGAATAAATAAATACCCAATAGCTTTAATTAAATTCATTTTATTGTTCCAGTCATAGTTGTTGAATATGCCTGCCAGGGATATTACAAATACATATAAACTAATTACTTTAATGTCAAATGAGAAAGCGCCTATAGTAATGAATAGGCTCCCGTTTTTGGGATGTCCTATGAAAAATATTAAGATAAATGACAAACACATTCCTATGAAAATATATTTTGAATATTTTTCTAATTTTCGATAATCAAAGAAATATAATAGTACGACACCAATAGTACCAATTGCTGAATATAATAAGCTATGATTAAATAAATAATCACTAGGCTTATATGAGTTTTTATATTGTATAAGGTACATCAAACCAACACCAGCATTTACAAGTATTATGGTTAAAAGTAATGTAATCCAATCGGGGGTTCCTTTATGTGCTATGTTTAACTGTTTACCTATAGCTTCCCCATCGCCCATTCGTTTTATAGCTTCACTAGTTGATTCTAACTCTGATAAGCCACTTTCATTATTTTCATCTACGATATCCTCAATGTGTGATAATAATTCCTTTTTTATTTCTTTATGAGCACCCTTAAATTTCACATAAGAACATATATTGTCTATATATTCATTAATTTTAGAATTATCTTTTATGCCCATATCACAACCTCCAATAACATATTATCAACAGCTGAACGGAAAGTAGACCATTCTTCTTCTTTTTCTTTTAAAGATAATTTACCTTGGTCCATTATCCTATAGTATTTTCTCTTACGTTTTGAAGAACCCTCATCCCAATATGATTCTACTAATCCTTTTGATTCTAATGTATGGAGAATTGGATAAAGAGTCCCTTCCTTCAATGTGAATATACCATTTGATTTTACCTCCATTTCTTTTATCATTTCATACCCATACATTGGTTTTTTATTAATTAGTTTTAAAATAAGAATTACCGTGCTACCTTTTAAAAGTTCTTTATTAATTGGCATTTTTAACCTCCTTATACATAGATAGTCTATACATAGTTAATCTATGTATTATAATAACATTATTTAACTAAATGTCAATATATACAGTAAAATTTATTATTTGGTATAAATGTTTTTTTTTAAGATTAGTTGACATTATAATAATAAAGTTATATATTTATAGTGTACTACACAAAGTAGTACACATAGTACACGTTATGTAACTAGTAAAAAAATTAATTGATTGAAAGAAGGTGAGGCTATGATAAATATTGATAGTAGAAGCAGTAAGCCTATTTATGAACAGATTATTGAGAAGGTAAAGGAAAATATAATAAAAGGAATATTAAAACCAGGAGATAAACTGCCTTCTGTACGGGAACTTGCAGCAGCTATAACGGTAAATCCTAATACTATAAGTAAAGCATACATTGAACTTGAGCGAATGAAGACAATTCAGGTTATAAGGGGAAAAGGAACTTTTGTATCAGAAAATTTTAAACCTGTTATGGATGAAGAAAAAATGAAAGAAATTAAAGAGCATATGAAGAAAATAATAATAGAAGCCCATTATATAGGTCTTGATAAGGATACATTAATTGATATATTGAATGATATTTATAGTGAGTTTTAGCAATTAGAAATTTTAAAATAGGGGGATTATTTTGATAGATATAAAAAATATGAGTAAGAAGATAGATGATAAATATATTTTAAAAAATGTAGATTTGCATGTGAATAAAGGGAGCATATTTGGAATAATTGGTGAAAATGGTGCTGGTAAAACTACACTTATTAAATGTTTAACGGGTATTTACAGAGTTAATGAAGGGCGTATTTTAATAGATGGTGAAGAGATTTTTGATAATAATAAAATAAAACA
Source organism: Clostridium estertheticum subsp. estertheticum (assembly GCF_001877035.1). Lineage (NCBI taxonomy): Bacteria > Bacillati > Bacillota > Clostridia > Eubacteriales > Clostridiaceae > Clostridium > Clostridium estertheticum. Next base: position 983,479 of record NZ_CP015756.1, read on the forward strand.
GAAGATAGGTTATGTGTCAGATGAAAACCAATATTTCTCATCTTTTAAAGTAAAGGAACTCTTAGAATTTTATAAGAAGGCATACAATGATTTTTCCAAGGAGAGATTTGATGAGCTTAATGTAAAATTTAAAATTCCTTTAAATCGAAGAATACGTGAGCTTTCCAAAGGTATGAAGATGAGAACAGCTATCCTTTTAAACTTAAGTATAAAACCAGATATATTAATCCTTGACGAGCCAACATCTGGGCTTGATCCTGTGATTAAAAAGGAATTAATGTCAATTATTGTGGATGAAGTGGCATCTAGAGATGTAACTGTATTTATTTCATCACATCATTTGGATCATATTGAGAGAATATGTGATAACATCGCAATAATTAAAAATGGCACCATAAAACTTAAAAGTTCTATGGAAGACGCTAAAAACAGCATGAAAAAACTTCAAGTGATGTTTAGAGATGCAGTTAATATAAATGCGAAGTTATCTTCTATTAATGGAGTAATTAAGGTTGAAACTATAGGTAGGATAAATTATATAATTACTAAAAATTACACCAAAAATTTTGAGAAAAAACTTTATGATATGGGTGCTGAATTTATAGAAATTGTAGATATGAGTCTTGAGGATATGTTTATATATTTCGTAGGAGAAGATGATGAAAATGAATAGGATTATAAATAAGGCTCTTTTCTATAAGGAATGGGTATATGTAAAATGGATAACTCTTTTAACTATTCTTATAGTTTTATTTAGTAAGGCTAACGAGGTTATAGTAGCATTACATGACAAAGGAATGATTCATCGGCAAGGAGGAGAGAATTATTATTGGTTTAATAATGTAGTTTATGCAGAAAATATTGGTGTTTTCATAATGGTACTCGTTGTGTTAATATTAGCTGCAATTTTGTTTAGTGGTGAGAAAACCAGTGAAACCCAAGGTTTTATGGCTTCTATGCCATTTAAAAGGAAAGAAATAATTTTTAATAAATGGCTTGTTGGAGTGGTAAGTTTACTTATAAGTTTTGCAGTAACGTATATATTTCTAAGCTTATTTTATTTATTAAATATTAAAGGCCTAGATACAACAATAAATCCATATTCCGATATAATTAAATGGTTTTTTATGAATACATTCCAATATATTTGTATTTTCACTTTTATGATGCTTATTCAGGCAGTTATGGGAAATAGCATAGTATCTAGCATAGTAGGTGGAATAATAGTTATGGTACCGTTATTTATAACTTTAATAGCACAGTATTTAAGCGTAAGAGACTATAGGTATACTCATTATCAATATATGATTTTTTATAAAATAAGTAATTGGTTAAATATTTGTTTTTATAATTTATCTCAGCAGTGCCTAGTTAAAACATCAATAAATAATGTGTATTCTAATGTATTTTCTTATTATAGTAATTATAAATTAAAGTTGTTAGTGTTTTTCATGCTAACTTGTTTATTTCTATACTTCGCTTATGTAGCCTATAAAATGAGAAATATAGAATATAATTTAAGACTAATAGTCTTTAAAAATTTAGAATATGTATTTATATGGGGCGTTGCTATATGTTCAGGACTTTTGGCTGGAGCTATTTTTGGAAGTGATCGCTTAAGAGAATTTGGAATTTGGTTTGTCATCTTCACTATTATTGGATACTTTATATCTAAACTATTACTTAAGGTATTATCGTCAAGGAAATAATTTAAAAAAGTAGGATATGGTTATATATTTTGTAGAGGAGGATGGAAATGAATAAGGTTGTAAATAAGGCATTATTCTATAAGGAATGGATAAATGTACGGTGGGTAACTCTTTTAACCATCATTGTACTTTTGTTTTATAAAGTCTATGGTGTTATGACATTACTAAGTCAAATGCATATGAGAAACAATAGTGGGATTAGGACTGAACGGTGGTTTAATAATGGACTATATGGTGGGAGTAGTTATTATTTTGTAATGGTATTTGTTGTCATAATACTTGCTATAATTTTATTTACAGGAGAAAAAACTAGTGAAACAGAGGGGTTTATAGCTTCGATGCCGTTTACAAGGAAAGAAATAATTTTTAACAAATGGATTGTTGGAGCTCTAAGTTTATTAATAAGTTTTATAGTAACATATATATTCTTAAGTTTATTTTATGTTGCAAATATTAATGATCTTAATACAACATTAAATCCATACTCTGATTTAGTGAAATGGTTTTTTATGGACTCGGTTCAATACATTTGTATTTTTACTTTTATGATGCTGGCACAAACAGTTATGGGAAACATTATAGTTGCAGCGATAGTCGGTGGAATAATCCCCATATTACCATACTTTATAATAAGGGTAGTACGAATCTTAATTACACTACGCTATGGATTTATTCAATATATAGTTATAGGTTTTAATAAAATTGAAGGCTGGTTAAATATTTATAGTTATAATTTAACTAATCAGAATTGGGTCAATACTGAAAAAAATGCTATTTGGTTTTGTTATACAAACTATAAATTAAAGTTATTAGTACTTATTATATTAACTTGCTTGTTTTTGTACTTAGCATATGTATCTTTTAAAAAGGTAAATTTAGAATATAACTCAAGATTAATGGCCTTTGGAAACTTAGAACATTTGTTTATAGGGGTGGTTGCTATATGTTCGGGTTTTTTTGGTGGATACATTTTTGGTGTTAGGGGAATTCGAGGAATTGAAAGTCTAAATTCATTTTGGGTATGTTTCGTTGCGTTTGCTATTATAGGTTATTTTATATCCAAGCTTTTACTTAAGGTATTATCGTCAAGGAAATAATTGAAAATATTAGGAATATAAAATGGGGGGATTACATTGATAGATATAAAAAATATGAGTAAGAAGATAGATGATAAATACATTTTAAAAAATGTAGATTTGCATGTGAATAAAGGGAGCATATTTGGAATAATTGGTGAAAATGGTGCTGGAAAAACTACACTTATTAAATGCTTAACAGGTATTTACAGAGTTAATGAAGGTAGTATTTTAATAGATGGTGAAGAGGTTTTTGATAATAATAAAATAAAACAGAGGATAGGTTATGTATCCGATGAAAACCAATATTTCTCATCTTTTAAAGTAAAGGAACTCTTAGAATTTTATAAGAAGGCATACAATGATTTTTCCAAGGAGAGATTTGATGAGCTTAATGTAAAATTTAAAATCCCTTTAAATCGAAGAATACGTGAGCTTTCCAAAGGTATGAAGATGAGAACAGCTATCCTTTTAAACTTAAGTATAAAACCAGATATATTAATCCTTGACGAGCCAACATCTGGACTTGATCCTGTGATTAAAAAAGAATTAATGTCAATTATTGTGGATGAAGTCGCATCTAGAGATGTAACTGTATTTATTTCATCACATCATTTGGATCATATTGAGAGAATATGTGATAACATCGCAATAATTAAAGATGGCGCCATAAAACTTAAAAGTTCTATGGAAGACGCTAAAAACAGCATGAAAAAACTTCAAGTGATGTTTAAAGATGAAGTCAATATAAATGCGAAGTTATCTTCTATTAATGGAGTAATTAAGGTTGAAACTATAGGTAGGGTAAAGTATATAATTACTAAAAATTACAATAAAGATTTTGAGAAAAAACTTTATGACATGGGTGCTGAATTTATAGAAATAGTAGATATGGGCCTTGAGGATATGTTTATATATTTCGTAGAAGAGGAGGACAAAAATGAGTAAAATTTTAAATAAGGGACTTCTCTATAAGGAATGGATAAATGTAAGATGGGTAACTCTTTTAACCATTGTTGTACTTTTATTTTATAAAGCTTATGGTGTTATGACATTACTAAATCAAAATAAAATGTATATGAAATACAATGGTGTAATTAGGACTGACAAGTGGTTTAATGAGGGACTATATGGTGGGAGTAGTTATTATTTTGTAATGGTATTTGTTGTCATAATACTTGCTATAATTTTATTTATAGGCGAAAAAACAAGTGAAACTCAGGGATTTATAGCTTCTATGCCATTTACAAGGAAAGAAATAATGCTTAATAAATGGCTTGTTGGTGTGGTAAGTTTATTAATAAGTTTTGTAGTAACATATATACTTTTAAGTATATTTTATGTTACAAATATTAATGACCTTAATACAATATTAAATCCATATTCTGATATAGTTAAATGGTTTTTTATGGATACATTTCAGTACATTTGTATTTTTACTTTTATTATGCTAATGCAGGCAGTCATGGGAAATAGTATAGTGGCTGGCATGGTAGGTGGTATAATCTTAGGTGTACCAACACTTATATCAATGGTAGTACGGGAATTAGTCATAATATATTATCGAGATAGTCAATCCATTAGTATAATTTTAGATAAAATTTGTTACTGGATAAATATTTATAGTTATAATGTAGCCAAACAGAAGTCCTTTTATCCAAATCCAGCAGAAAATATTAATCAGGATTATTATCAAAACTTTTATTATAGTAATTATAATTTAAAGTTATTAGTGCTTTTAATGCTAACTTGTCTATTTTTGTTCTTAGCATACGTAGCCTATAAAAAGAGAAATATAGAATATAATTTAAGACTAATAGCATTTAAAAATTTAGAACCTGTCTTTATAGGGGGCGTTGCTATATGTTCTGGAATTTTGGTTATAGCCATTAAGGGAATTGGCAATCAAAGGTTAAGTGTATTTGGAATTTACTTTGTCATATTCATTATTATAGGATATTTTATATCTAAACTATTACTTAAGGGATTATCCTCAAGGAAATGAGTATTTAATTTAAGGAGTGGGTTAGATTGAAAAGAATACCATATATAACTGTATTAGGTTGCATAATTATTGCAATTTTAATATCTGCTTGTGGTGAAAAAAACATTAAAAATAATCTCATTATAGGAAATAGAAGTTCCGAAATTATTAGCAATATAGCAATTCAAAGAATTGGTAAAACTGAAATTAGGGGTAGTAATTTGAAGCAGAATCAGCATTGTTATTTTGATATGGGAGTGCAGAAAAATTGTATTTATAAAGTTGAATTTGAAGATAGAAATAACAAAAGTACTCTTAGCAATGAATTTACATGTGATTTTGATAAAGAAAAATTAGTAAATATAAATGTTCTAAAAGACAATGATGGAAAGTGGGAAGTTGTTTTAAATTAGAGGAGTTTAATTGTGAGCATATATAAGATTTGTTATACAATGTTGTTTTTATTAAAATAAATATTAAATTTAATTTTAAATGCCATAGTTGTGTTCACATAACTATGGCATTAATATTTGCAACTATTCAAAGTATTCTAGTATGTTAAAATATAAAATTTAAATACTTACATGTACTTAATATATTGACAAAATACTTATAAATACTTATAATTAATTAAGAGGTGATTATATGTATCAAGAAGAGAGGCTTGTAAAAATACTTGAATACTTAGATTATGCAAATAACCTATCTGTTCATGAAATTTGTAAGATGTTTACTATATCGAGGGATACAGCACGGCGAGATATAGTAAAACTTGTAGATAAAGGTACTGTAATTCGTACTCATGGAGGGATTACTCTTCCTGGTTTAATAGATACAATCCGAAATTACAGGCAACGACTTGAAGCTCATTCGGAAGAAAAAAAAGAAATAGCAAAAAGAGCTTTAATGTATATAAATAAAAATGAACATTATTTTTTCGATGTATCTACAACTGTAAGTTACCTAGCAAAAGGGCTAAACAAAGACGTTACGGTATTTACTCACTCTCTTGATAATATTGAGATACTTTCAGAAAACAAACAGGTTTCTGTTCATTGTATTGGTGGGTGTCTTAATAAAAACAATCGTTTTTTTTATGATATAGATTGTAAGAATTCTCTTTCTGGAATTCATTTTGATATCGCTTTTTTAGGTGCAGCTGCCATAACGGTTGATGGAATTTATTATGCCAACAATGAAGATGCTTTTATCAAACAAACCTCTGCACAACAATCCGATAAGGTGATTTTACTAGCTGATTTTCATAAATATGGAAAGACTACCTATTACAAAGGATTGGATTGGGATCAAATAGATATCATTATTTCTGATTGCATGCCACCACCTTTATATGTGGACATTATTAGAGAGCATAATATTGAGTTAGATATTATAGAATAAGGAGTGTGAAATATAATTTATGAATAAAGTTAAAATGATATGTTTAGACATTGATGGGACATTGCTTAATTCACAGCATAAGATTTCACAAAGAACAAATGATATAATCAGAATAGCTACGTGTGTAAAACAAATTCCAGTAATATTGGTGTCTGCAAGAATGCCAAAGGGAATATTGTTTTTGCAAAAGGAACTTAATATAAATGAACCAATTATTTGTTATAGTGGTGCTTTAGTTATAGACGCAAAAGCTAATATTTTATTAAATAAAGCTATAGCAACTCCAGATGCCCTGCTAGCATATAGTTTTGCTAAAGAATTGAATGTGCATATGAGTTTATATAAAGATGATGAATGGTATATTGAAAAGTTAGATGATTGGGCAAAACAAGAGAGTGAAATAACTAATATATCGCCAAACATTACGAGCTTTACTGATTTGTTTAATGGATGGGAATGTGAAAATTCAGGACCTAATAAAATTTTATGTATGGGAAAGCCTAATGATATAAAATTATTGGATGCAAAAATTAAAAATGCTCACTCAAACGATTTAAATGTATATCCTTCAAAGCCTACGTATCTAGAAATAATGCCAAATAATGTTTCAAAAACTTCAGCTATAGAGATTTTAATGAGAAAGTTTAATATACAAAAATCAGAGATAATGGCTGTAGGTGATAATTATAATGATATTGATATGATTGAATTTGCAGGTATTGGAGTTGCCATGGGGAATTCTCCAGACAAAGTTAAACAATATGCTGATTACGTAACTTTATCAAATGATAATGATGGTGTAGCCCAGGCTATAAAAAAATTCGTTCCATTTTAAAGAAATTATTATATATTTAAATATTAGAAAGTACCTAGTAATATTAGAAGGTAATTGAAAACGTTATTAAAGCTTGGGAACTAAATGATAGTGTTAACTAACTTATGAAAAAACACTAATTGGTAAAATTAGGGCATGTGCTTTCGATTATAACTGAAAATATACCTTATCGCAGAAAATATTAGTAAGAGTATCTTAAAGAATGTGTATTAATTAAGGATTTTGTTCCAGGTGAATAAAAAATTGCATCAAAAATATACCTGATCAGATTGTTCCTTTTTTACGGAACCCTGCCGGGTAAGAAAATTCAAACTATATTAAAAGGTAAATTCACTTATACAACCTGTTTTTCTACTATAAGTTGCTGTGAAAGTTCGATTAACTTTTGCCATTTTGCTGGCATAGTAGAAATGTTTTCAAGTTCAGGTATTGAGTTCAATGGCCCCCAATAAGCGTAGCTATGTGGGCGGAGAAAGTTGTAATATGCTACAAACAACGCCAAGTGCGTGTTGGAACCTTCTTCACTACCAAAGCCATTTGTAACCCTATAGGAAAATTTAAATGTTCTGTTAAGACGCTCTATTATTTGTTTAAGCCAACGATATTCGGTTGAAACAGGATCGGAGTTAGTAAGACCAATTACTTGGATTACATCGAAGTCCATGCCGTTAAGTTTAAACTGTTGCTCAGCGAGCTTATATGCAGTATAGCCATCAGCAACGAATTTAAGTGATTTTCCGGGAAACTCTTTGAACTTATCAAAAGCCATACGCATAGTTAAAATACAAGGGCCAGTATCACGACTAAAAGAGGCTTGGTATCCTAAAATTGATTTCTTGATGGCATCCATAACAAGCCAGATATATTGATGAACTCCTTTTACTTTAGTATAGGTTTCATCAGCAGCAAGATAATTAGTGGGCTTATAATCATAGTTGTCAACATATGGTTTGACAAAAGCGGCAGCTGCAATGGCGTATCTACTAACCATGACATGAGATATTTTCACCCCATGGATTTCCCAAAGAGCAAGTGCCGTACGGCGTGTAGATAGTCCTAAATTAACGTTATATGTTAGACAGAGTCCCATTACATGTGAAGAAAAATTTCTGAACTTGAGGCTAGTAGCACCTTTTGGCATTGAAGATAAATCTACATCAAAATAATTAGTGGTAAACTCACGGTAGATGTAATGTAGCTTAAATTTGTGTTTATCTTTCTTATATTCCTTAATGTCTTCCATTGAAAGATTTGCAAGAGATTGAAGGAAAAAGCTACATTTTTTATTAACGCATTTATGGATATAAAAATTTTTGCGGTCCTTCTTTTTACTTAGGGCATGTCCACAAAATGGACAAATGAGTTTTTCGGTTTTGAAATCATCCTTGTTTTTATTGAAATGCATATCACAAACTTTGCACCAAAGCTGCCCGCGGCCTCCGGCGTTATCGTAGATATAGGTGTGCGGAGCACCACATTGAGGGCATATAGTATCAGAGGATATAGGATGTTTACCGCGAGAATTGACAGGCTTTTTATCCTTGCCATTACTGCGTTTATACTCAGCTAAGAGTTGCCTGTAATCAAGCTTTTCAAAGGTTTTAATAATTGGCAATTTATCTACAGTAAGTTTTTTATATTTAGGACTTGTCATATCGTATTTCGGAACCTTTAATGGTATATTTTTAGCAATAAAAATAAGTAATTGTTTAATTTGAGAAAGTAATACTTGATTATAAGTAACTAACATTGATATAATTGGACTCACAATGACACCTTCTTTCGGGAATTTTTGTTGAGTTTAGATACAACAATTATACCAAACAGAGGGGGTCATTGTTTTTTTTGAGCTAAAAACAGCTACACTCCTTGCAACAGCAGGGTTTAAAATAAATAAAACAAAGATAGTGTTAACACTATCAACTAAATGGGGGGGGATATAAAATGAATAAGGGAAAAACAATAAAACTAGTAGTTGTTGTACTTATGATTATGACCACATTAATTATTTCTTCAATAAGAGTGTTAGCAGAGGAAAAAACGTCTACGTCAGATATTTTATGCAAATCATCAATAAGTAAAAAATACAGTTTGAGTAGTAATAAGGGCGTTAAAACCGATTATTTAGAAAATTATCGTGAACAGTATCATTATTCTCCCGCTAAGGCATGGGCAAATGACCCGAATGGAATGGTTTATTTTAAGGGGGAATATCATTTATTCTATCAATATAATCCAGATGATGTTATATGGGGACCAATGCATTGGGGACATGCAGTTAGTAAAGATTTGGTTCATTGGAAAGAACTACCGATTGCTTTGTATCCAGATAAAAGCGGAACAATTTACTCAGGATCAGCAGTTGTAGATAAAGATAATACTAGTGGTTTCTTTGATGGAATTAAAGGTGGAGGATTAGTTGCAATCTTTACTCAAGATTACCTAAATGATAAGGGTATAGAAAAACAAAAACAAAGTATTGCATACAGTAAAGATAATGGAAGAACATGGACTAAATATGAAGGAAACCCTGTTATTTCAACAGAAAATGATCCATTAAATAATGGAGCATTTAGGGATCCTAAGGTATTCTATCATAAAGAATCTGGAAAGTGGATGATGGTAGTCGCAGGTGGACCACTACGATTTTTCTCATCAACTGATTTAAAGCATTGGAAACCCGAGGGAACGCAACCAACAATTCAAACAGAATGTCCAGATTTATTTAAATTAGAAGTAGGAGATAGTGGTAAAAATAAATGGATATTAAGTGAAGGGGGAAGATATTATCGTGTTGGTGATTTTAAAGAGGTAGATGGTGTATGGAAATTTGTTCCTGATAATGATAAGCGTATTGTTATGAATTTTGCTAAAGATTCATATGCAGCTCAAACTTATTCTGGCACAGATAAAAATGGTACACCTGATGGAAGAAGAATTATGATTAACTGGATGAATAATTGGGATTACTGTAATAATATTGCTCCAATAACAAAAACATTTAATGGACAATTTACTTTGCAAAGCGAATTAAAACTAGTTAGAACGGAATCCGTTTAACTCAACAACCAATTAAAGAATATAAAAAATTACGTAAAGGTGTCAAGAACTTTGAAAATGTTACAATTTCTCAAGATAAGCCTAATATTCTGAATCATTTATCAGGAAGTCAATATGAAATTGTTGCAGAGTTTAAACCAGATGAAAAAACAACAGAGTTTGGATTTAAACTACGTGTTGGTGCAGGTCAAGAAACAATAGTTAAATATAATACGAAAACCCAAGAAGTAACAATTGATCGTTCAAAATCTGGAAAAGCACCAAGTAATTCAACTGCTTTCTTAGAATCATATAGTAGTAAGGTAAATAAAACAAAAGATGGTAAAATTCAATTGAATATCTTTGTAGATTCATCATCTGTAGAATTATATGGAAATAATGGGGAGGTATGTGGTGCAACTCAAATTTTCCCTAATCGTTCTAGTGAGGGAGTAGAAGTATACTCACTTGGAGGAAAAACAAAAGCTACAATTAAATATTACCCATTAAGTGGTATTTGGAATAATGATATTAAGGGAAAGAGCTCTGTTTTAGTATCATTAAGTGAAGAAGAACTAGAAAAGACTTTAGGCGATGAATTTTCTATTTATACAACTACGATTCCTACAAGAGCATCTCAAGGTGTTACATGGAAATTTTCAGATCCTGAGGTTTTAGAAATTGTAAGTCAAGATGAGACACAGACTACATTTAAAACAAAAAAAGTAGGAAGTACAACTTTAACTGCTACTTCTAAAGATGCAAAGGCAAAAAAAACAGCTGACTTAAATGTTTACGGTAAGGATACAAGTAATATTATTAAAGATTTAACTAATTTTAGAACTACTGGATCTTGGTATGTTAAGAAGGGGGCTTATGTAGGAAACAATGAAGGTGATGGATTCACAGTAGCAGAACAAACAAATTCTGATCAAAAATCAACGTATAATTTAGAGGCTGAAGCTAATCTTATAGACATAGGTAGTACTGCTGGGATTGTATTAGTATCACAAAATGAAGATCCTAAAAAAGGATCTATTATAGCAAATGTCAATAAAAATGGTAATTATAGGGTATTTGTGTTTACAGGAGAATTTGATGATAATGGTAATCCAAAAGTTAAGAATTTGATAGAAGGTACAGTTCTAAAAACAAAAGATAACAAGTATAATTTAAAATTAGAATTAAAAGGAAACCATATTAGTTATTGGATTAATGGTGAATTAGTATGTGATACTAATCAAGATTATTATAAAAAAGGACGCTTTGGATTAAATGTATTTGGTGGAACAACAGAATTTAAAAATGTAAGGTTTAACAGTACTACATCAATTGATTATACAAATGTTGAAGGTTCAGGTTTAACTTTTGACCAAACGCCAGGAAATTTACATGCGGCTAATGATAGTTATGTAGTGAATAATGGTAAACAAAAGACTGGTGTGGCAATTTCAGATCAACAAATAGACATTAACAAAAATATATATACTTTAGAAATAGATTCTAAAGTTTTAGGAGATTGGCATGCTGATAATCCAGCAAATGGTGATACTGTGGGAATTGTATTATTCTCTCAAAGTGATAATCTATTTAGAGATGGTGGGATTGTGGCTAATGTTAATAAATGGGGTTCATATAGCTTGATTGCACATGTGAAAGACGAGAATGGTAATCTTAAAGAGGTTAACCTTGCAGGCGGTAAGGTTTATGAAGCGCAATATAATAAATATAAGTTAAAAGTAAAATTAGAAGGAAACCGAATTAGTTTCTGGATAAATGGAGAATTAGTGTGTGATAATATACAACAAAATTATTATCACACAGGAAAGCTTGGATTAATTGTATGGAATGGACCTTCAGAATTTAAAAATATAATTATTACTAGTGATCAGGTTACTCTATTAAAATAGTCTAGATGGAGTAAAACAGTATGTTAATGAGATTATTTTTTTTAATGGTTAAATACTTAAAGGCCACCTAATAATTTTTATTAGGTGTTTTTTTGTATTAGAAAGAAAATTTAGAAATTTAGGTTATATGCAGTTATTCTTTGTGGAAATAACTAATATAAGGTGTTACAATAAAAGTGTAACATTGTAAATCGAGGTATAATATTGAAAAATTATAAAAGCTGCATTAGAAGACTTAATAAAAGGATAAACAATTGTTACGGGGGTAAAATCATGGTAAAACTGGATGGGAAAACGTGGAAAAATACAGCTATAACTAGGATTACATTGTTTGTTATAAATTTTTTAATGATTGTATTCATGTCTATAATTAGTTCTAATACAATAGGGCTTATATGTGAAAATAGTATAGCAAGGGAATTTATTGAAAAAATCAAATCGGTTCCTACAGTTGCTTGGAAGATGCCTGTATTTACTATGTTGCTTTTATTTATGCTTACTTTAGGTGTCATAGTCAGAGAAATGTTTTTTATGGAGAACCAGTTTGTGCTTTATATTTTTTGTATTTATGATATTTTATTATGTATTTTAATAATGGGTTACCTTAATATGGACTATAAAGGAATATTATTTATAGCAATAGCTAATATAGTTATTTATATTGATGGTAAAAAAAGAAAAAGCGTGTTCATTTTAGCTATAATTATTATTTATATAACACTTGATTATAATATTTTGTCCATTAAAGTTAATATATTTAATATAAATGATTATGCGGAGTACTATACATCATTGCAAAGAATTTATTATTATAGTATTAAAAACATACTTAATTCTACGAATGATATTATTTTTATATTGTTTATGATTCAAGTTATACAAAGTGAGAGGGATGAAAATGAGAAAATTTCTGAGTTATATGGCGAATTGTATAAATCATCTGAAGAATTAAAAGTTATAAATATCCAATTACAAGATTATGCTAGGAAATCTCAAGAAACAGCTAAAATTAAAGAAAGAAATAGGCTAGCAAGAGAAATTCATGACACTATTGGACATACACTTACTGGTATAGCAATTGGTTTAGAAGCATGTATAGAATTATCAGAATTCAATATTAGTAAGATGAAGATTCAGATGTTAAAAATATCAGAGCTTGCAAGAAAAGGGCTTTTAGATGTTAGAAGATCTATGAATGAGCTAAGACCGGATGCACTTGAAAGATTTTCGCTGATTGAGGCAATTTCAAAGTTGTCTGAAGATATAAATGAGTGTACAAATACTAAAGTAAAGATTCAAATTACAGGACAAGCTCCCAAAATGGGTGCAGATGAAGAAGAAACCGTTTATAGAATAGTTCAAGAGGGTATAACAAATGCAGTCAGGCATGGAGAGGCAAATGAAATTATTGTGGTTTTAAAATTTGAAGAAAATAAGTTGCAAGTTAAAATAATGGATGATGGAATAGGAGTTGGTGAAATTAAAGAAGGGTTCGGATTAAGGCATGTTGAGGAAAGGGTAGAAATGCTTGGGGGAAAAGTTAATTTTTGGGGAGCCCCATCGGAGGGATTCATTATTTCTGCTTACTTGCCTATAAGGAGGAAAATTAAAAATGATTAAAATATTAATTGCAGAAGACCAAAATATTATTAGCCAAAGTCTAGAGATAATCCTTGGTAATAAGCCTGATTTAAAAGTAGTTGGTGTGGCAGAAGATGGCGAAAAAGCTGTTAGATTGGCCCAAAAACTAATCCCAGACATTATCTTAATGGATATACGTATGCCTGGAATAGATGGAGTAAAATGTATAAAGATTATCAAAGAAATATTACCACAAATCAAGATTATAGTACTTACAACCTTTGATGATAATGAGTATGTGTTTAATGCTTTAAAATATGGGGCAAGCGGCTACCTATTAAAGGGTCTATCTTCTATAGAATTGGTGGGGGCTATTAGAACTGTATTTAATGGAGGGGCTCTTATAAACCCTAATATTGCAATGAAGGTAGTTGAATTTTTCCATGAGGCCGATAAGGTGGATTATAAAATTGATGTAGATGAGTTTGAATTTAATAATTTAAATAAGAATGAGTTAAAAATAATGAAATTAATAGGGAGGGGTATGTCAAACAAGGAAATAGCTTTTGAAACTAATTTTAGTGAGGGTACTGTGAGAAACTATATAAGTAATATTTTAAGTAAACTAAACTTAAGAGATAGGACTCAAATAGCCATATTTGCAATTCAATCTAGACTGGAGCTGAAAAAGATTGAAAATTAGAATAGCAAAAGTAACTCATAGGAAGATTATTATATTTCTGAGTGTAATTATAGCAATAATAACGTCTATTTATTTTACTTATTATAAATATACAAATAAAACGGTAGTATTAGAGTTTGGTACATTTGTTGGAAGTATGTATGATGTACCTGAGTGGCAATCTTACAAAGCTTTAGATGAAGCAATACATAAGTTTGAAAAGGCGAATCCTCATATAAAGGTTAAATATAAAAGTGGTATTTTAAAAACTGATTACTCAGAGCAATTATCTCAAAGAATATTAAAAGGAACTGAACCCGATTTGTTTTGTGTTTTACCTGGTGATTTTAATACTTTTGCATCTATTGGAGAATTGACGAATCTTAATAATTTAATCAAAAATGATAAAACTTTAGATTTATCTAAGCAATATGGAACTGCAGTAAAGTCTGGAAAATATCGAGGTTCTCAATATGCCATTGCAAAGGAAGTTGATCCTGAATTAATGTTTGTAAATAAAACTTTGTTAAAAAAGCAAGGAATAAAGTTACCGAGCGAAGATTGGACCTGGGATGATTTTTACAAAATATGTGACGAAGTAACTATAGATAAAAATAAAGATGGTAAGATAGATCAGTTTGGAACTGTAGGATTTGACTGGAAACAAGCTGTTTATACTAATGGTCAGAAGCTTTTTGATGAAAATGGAAATAAAGCAATATTTGATAATAAGGGTGTTAGTGAGGCAATAAAATTTATTATAAAGCTTAACAAGCTAAATCAAAATTATATAGTTAGTCTAAAAGATTTTGATGATGGTAACGTTGCCTTTAAGCCTTTTCCATTTTCAACATATAGAGCATATAACGTATACCCATATAAGGTAATAAAATATGGACAATTTGAATGGGAATGCATAAAATTACCTAAAGGACCTGAGGGCGAAAATACTGGACAGCTTAATAGTTTACTTATGGGAATAGGTTCAAGAACAAAACATGAAAAAGAATCATGGGAATTTTTGAAATTTTTAACTAATGATAAAGATGTTCAACTGGATGTATTTAAATATTCTCATGGGATGCCCGTTTTAAAAGACGTAGTGGAATCAAAGGAAACTGACAAAGAACTCTCTAAGTATAATTCAAAAGGAAAAAATTTTATTGATAAGAAGGTTTTAAGTGAAGTAGTAGAACAATCTATTGTAACTCCAAGTTTTCATAAATATGAGGCAAGTATGGATATTGCTGATAAGGATATATTTCAATTAATTAATAGTGGAGGAGACGTACAAGATACATTAAGAAAGCTGAACTATAAATTAAATACATATCTTAAACCTTAGACAAATATTAGGAGGAAGTAAATGTCTAAAAAAATTATTGCAATAGTCTTAATAATTTTCATGATTTTGTTTTTGGGTGTACTCAGCGTATTTATGAGCTTTAATAAAGATTTTCCTTTTGGAGAAAAAAAATTAAAATTTGGTGCAACCTATATGAATATGAATAATGCATATTGTGTTAAACTTAATGAGGGTATAAAAAAGGTTGTTGAGGCTCAGAATGGAAAACTCATTTCACTTGATGCGCAGCTTGAAGTTTCAAAACAAATATCTCAAGTTGATGATCTTATAGCTCAAAAGGTGGATGTTATATTTTTAAATACTGTAGATTGGAAAGGAATAAAGCCAGCATTAATAGCTGCAAAAAAAGCTAAAATACCTGTTATAGTTATTGATTCTCCTGTTTTTGATGATAATTTAGTTGATTGTACGGTGACTTCTGAAAATTATAATGCAGGAGTCTTATGCGCGAAAGATTTAGTAGCAAGATTAAAGGGAAAAGGAAATGTTGTCATTATTGAACATCCGACTGCAAAATCAGGTATTCAGAGAATTCAAGGCTTTGAGGATATAATAAAGAAATATAGTGGGATTAAGATTGTCACTAGGAAGACTTCAAATGGTCAGTTAGAACTTGCTATGGAAGTAATGGGTAGTATAATTCAAACCAATAAACACATAGATGCTGTTATGTGTCTTAATGATCCAACCGCATTAGGTGTTATTGCAGCCTTTGAAAACAATAAAATAAATAATAAAGCATATATTTATGGAATTGATGGATCTGATGATGCAATAGCGATGATTGAAAAAGGTAAACTTACAGCAACTGTTGAGCAGTCTCCAGATATGATTGGAAGGATTGCTGCAGATACTGCTTTAAAAAAGTTAAAAGGAATAAAGATTGAAAAATATATAAATGTACCTGTAAAACTAATTAACAAGTCAAATTTGGTGTATCCATAAAGCTATGGGTACATTTTTTTATGAGATTTTATTAGCAAAATAATAATCTGATTTAGAAATCATATAGCCCAGATAGCCTAAATGATAAATGTAACAACTTAGGTGACAATTGTCATAATTTGAATGACAAAATGTAGGTGAAGTGAATGTAAAATTAGTTCATAATATATTTAAGACATAAATCATTCACCCTTAGCTGATAACGTTATCATGCATGGAGGAAGTAACTTAAGTAATTAATAAAAAACAATTCTTATTGGAACAAAATGTGATTTAAACAATACTATTGTGGAGGGGTGATTGCTCTAGTAATAAGTGTTAAGTAAAAAATTGTATTAGGAAATGGAGGAGTTAACATGGTGGCTATTATTGTTGGAACGCACGGAAGTTTTTCAAAACAAATATTGAGATCAGCTGAAATGATATTTGGCATGCAAGAAAACGTTTCATCAGTTACTTTTGAGACAGGTGAAGGGCTTGACGATCTTGTAGAAAAGTATAAAAATGAATCAGAAAAATTAGATTGTAAAGATGGAGTACTTTTTTTAGTGGATTTGTTTGGAGGAAGTCCATTTAATGCAGCAAGTAGAATAGTAACAGAAAACGATAACATGGATGTTCTTACTGGTATTAACTTACCAATGCTACTTGAAATTTATGGATCTAGAGGATTTTCTAATCTTGAAGAGCTAGTGAGTATAGGTAAAAGAGCAGGAGCTGAAGGAATAAAATCATTAAGAGAAGTTTTTTCAGAGACAGAGGATGATGAAGAGCTATTATAATATTTAACAGGAGGAATTAAAAATGGAAATAAACTTTGTGAGGATAGATGACAGATTAATACATGGCCAAGTTGCAAGTATATGGGTAAAAGAAACAAGGTGTAATAAAATATTTGTGTGTAGTGATGAGGTTGCTGAAGACAAATTGAGAAAAACATTACTTTTAAAAGTTGCACCTCCAGGAGTAAAAGCTTATGTATTACCTATTGATAAGGTACTAGAGGTTTACAAAAATCCAAAATATGATTCTTTTAAAGCACTAATATTATGTGTAAAGCCTGGAGATGTTTTAAGACTTATTGAAGGTGGTATGGTTATGAAATCAGTAAATCTTGGAGGAATGTGTTTTAAAACTGGAAGAACACAGATAAGCGGTGCAGTTTCTCTTGGACCTGAAGATATTGATGCCCTAAATAAAATACATGAATTGGGAATTGAACTTGAACTAAGAAAAATTGCAAGTGATTCGAAAATTGATGTAATGAGTAAAATAAAGGATTTATAAATTTAAAAGGAGGGTTATTTATGACTACTATTCAATTTATTTTAGTACTTGTTGTCGCTATGATAACAGGCATGGGAAGTGTGCTTGACAGTATGCAAACACACAGACCGATTATAGCATGTACTTTAATTGGTCTTGTCTTAGGGGATTTACAAAAAGGAATTATTTTAGGTGGTACATTAGAACTTTTAGCTCTAGGTTGGATGAACGTTGGAGCGGCTATGGGACCAGATAGTGCACTTGCTAGTGTTATTGCAACTATTTTGGTAATAACAGGTAATCAGCCAATTGGTACAGGTATAGCAATTGCAATTCCAATCGCAGCAGCTGGGCAAGTTTTAACGATATTTGTTAGAACTATAACAATATTTTTTCAACATCGTTGTGATAAATATGCTGAAGACGGTAATTTTAGAGCTATAGAAATCGCTCATTTTGGAGCATTGATATTGCAAGGTCTTCGTATTGCAATCCCAGCGGCGCTAGTAGCAGCTGTAGCTGGTACTAGCGGAGTTACTGCAATGCTTGCAGCAATACCTCTACCTATAACAAGAGGATTACAAATTGCTGGTGGAATGATCGTTGTTGTTGGTTATGCTATGGTAATTAACATGATGGAAGCAAAATACTTAATGCCATTCTTCTTAGTTGGTTTTTCAATTGCAGCATTTACGTCATTTACACTTGTTGGATTCGGAATACTTGCTGTTTCAGTAGCTATATTCTATATCCAATTAAATCCAAAATATAGTCAAGTTCAAGTTTATGATGAATTAGATGATTTGTAAAAGGGGGAGATAATATGAGCGAAAGTAATTTAACTAAAAATAACATTGGGAATGACAAAACATTGAAAGCGAAGGAAATATCTAAGGGCGAAAATAGATTAACCAAAGGTGATTTAAAAAGCATGTTTTGGCGTTCATGGTTTATATTAGGATCATTTAACTTTGAAAGAAATCAAAGTATGGGTTTTTGTGTAAGTATGATTCCGGCTATAAAGAGATTTTATACAACTAAAGAAGATCAATCAGCAGCACTAAAAAGACATTTAGAATTTTTTAATACTACTCCATATATGGCTGCACCTATCATGGGTGTTACAGCAGCTATGGAACAAGAAAGAGCTATTGGAGCACCAATTGATGACGCAGCTATTAGTGGTGTAAAGATTGGACTTATAGGACCACTTGCAGGTGTAGGCGATCCTGTATTTTGGGGAACATTAAGACCGCTTTTCGCAGCATTAGGTGCATCAGTTGCACTTACTGGAAGCATTCTAGGACCATTGCTTTTCTTTATACCATTTAATATTTGTAGAATACTTACATTATGGTTTGGACTTAAATTTGGATATGAAAAAGGGACAGCGATTGTATCAGAAGCATCTGGTAACACGTTGCAGAAAATAACTGAAGGTGCTTCAATAGCAGGACTATTTATAATGGGAGCACTAGTTTGTAAATGGACTAATATTAATGTACCATTAGTAGTCTCAAAAATTAAAGGTGCTGATGGTAAAATGGTTGTTACTACAGTTCAAACTATTTTGGATTCTTTAATTCCAGGATTACTTCCATTATTATTAACTTTTGGTTGCATGAAATTATTAAAGAAAAAAGTTAATCCTATGACAATAATATTTGGAATGTTTGCTGTGGGTATATTAGGTTATATGGGTGGATTCTTAAAATAATTTGAGCTACTAATAAAAACTGAGAAGCCATTTAATGATTTTATAATATAAGTTAAGGCTATTTCTTAAGCGAGGGATAGTCTTAACTTATATATTTTAATCTGTAAAGGAGATGTAAACTATGATCGTTAATATTGTATCGATTATTGTAGTAGTAATAGCACTAATTATATATTTATTTTTCATAATTTTTAACTTTTATCAACAAAAATATTATCATCAGGCCTATAGTCCTAAATCAATAAGACCAGGTGAAATACTAAAATATCCTGAAAAATATAATATAGACGGGTTTGTTAGCGTATCAAGTCAAAAACAATATCAAGAGGCTGCTGCACTTAAAATGATAAATGACAAAAATAATACAAATCAAAATATATCCATAAATAATATTAACTTTCTTATGGGTTATACATATGGAGCTAGTTTTAATAAGCTAAATAAAAACTTTGTACCATTTCTAGAGCCCATTTCATGTGTAAAAATTTCTGCACCATTTTTGGGATTGAATATGGATTATCGTACATCAAACAGTCCTAAATTATTTGTAGATGCAGTAAAGTATTACATTTCAAAGGGATATCCTGTATTAGCACAAGTGGATATGGCTACTCTTTTGGGGAGAAGAGGTTTCTATTCAATAAGTGAACTTATAGTAGGTTATAATAAGAGTGGGTTTTATTATTATGAAACTCTTGGAATTAATAACGAAAAGAAGAAGTATATTTCAAACAAACAATTAATTGCTGCCGCTAATAAATTGAATACAAAGTTTAAAAAACCATGGAAATATGGGTTTTGTATTTTTAAGGCTAGTGAAGAAAAGGAAGAGATTAAAAATGCAATTAAAATTAATGGAAAAAATCTTATTGGAGAAACAAGTGATAGGACTGCTTCAGGAGCACAAGCAATAGCAGCATTTGCAAAGCATATTAAAGAAACAAAAACATTTGACAGTGGATGGGTAATTGAAGCTTTAGAATATTCAAGAAGAGATAACGCTGAATTCTTTGAAGAATTTTTTAAAGATAATTTTGATTTAAGCAAAGTAGCTAATTTGTTTAGAGTAGTAAGTGATAATTATAATAAAGTTTTAAAAATTATTAAAGTAACCATGAACGACGAAAACATAGAGAAAGTAAGCGACCTTTTATTTGAAAATTCACAAATAGAAGAACAAATCGGAAAACTATTAGAAAAAGCTTCTTACGAGGTTATGTCTAATTAATAAATCAAAAATGGTGTACCCATAAAGTTATGGGTACACCATTTTTTATTTTATAAGGGTTTGTTTTAAAATTGTGATAAACCTAGTCAAGAATATACCATAGTGAACGATATAATAAGAAAGTGCTATAATAATAAATCTAAAAGATCAATAAATCAGGAGGTATTACATATGAAAAAAATGTTTAATAATTTAAAAATTTCAACAAAATTGCTATCACTAGTGTTCTTTCTGGCTATATTTATAGGAAGCGTAGGTTTTTTAGGACTATACAATATGAATAAAATTAATTCAAATGCAACATTACTACATGACTATAATTTAGTTAGCATAGAACAAGTAAATACATTAAGGCAAAATTATTCGGATATCAGAACAGCGTTAATTAAGATGGTTTATAAAGAAAGAAAAGATAAAGGTGAGGATGAAGAGATTATTGCAGAGATAGAGGGTTTAACTAAAAAAAATGAAAATTTATTTGCAATAATAAAAAGTACTAATGAGAAGATGAGGGTAGACAAGAGTCAAGCAGATCAAGAAAAAGATAAAGTTCTGTTTGATAAAATTGAAAGCTCATCAAAGGGATATTTAGCTTCAGGGAAAAAGGCAGTCGATTATGGAGTAGCTAAAGATTTCAAATCAGCTGCAGGTCAACTCTCAGGGGCATCAAAAGATAGAGCAACTTTATTTGAGGGCATTGATGGGCTGAATGCTAGTAGTGTTAAAGAAGCCGATTCATTTTACTCAGATAACAATATAACATTCAATGGGTCTAGAATGATCATAATAACAATTACTGTATTGGGATTTGCTTGCTCAATTATATTAGGACTTTTTATAGCTTTAGCTATTTCAGGACAACTAAAAAAAGTTGTTAATTTTGCTGGAGATATGGGAAATGGAGATTTAACTAAGGACATAGATATTGATTCAAAAGATGAAATAGGGGATCTTGCTAGAGCGCTAAATAAAGCAAAAGACAATATGAAATTACTTATATCAGAAATAATTAATAGTTCTAGTGATATCAGTGCTGCTAGTGAAGAGTTATCTGCAACATCAGAAGAGGTTTCTTCAAAAATGGATATTGTTAACGAATCGACTGATCATATAACCACTGGAATTCAATATTTAAGTGCTACAACGCAGGAAGTTAGTGCATCGACAAAGGAAATTGAAAGTACAACAATGAATTTAATTAATAAGGCTAATGAAAGTTCTAAATCAGCAGTAGAAATTAAGAAAAGAGCAGCTGAAATAAAAGTAAAAGCTACAAAAAATATAGAGCAAGGTAATGAAATATATGAGAAAAATCGTATGAATATACTAAAGGCAATAGATGATGGAAAAGTAGTTAAGGATATTACTGTTATGGCAGATTCAATTGGGGCTATAGCTGAGCAAACAAATTTACTTGCATTAAATGCTGCTATTGAAGCTGCTAGAGCAGGTGAAATGGGTAAGGGATTTGCAGTAGTTGCAGATGAAGTAAGAAGTCTTGCTGAGCAATCATCTGTTGCAGTAGAAAATATTCAGAGCATGGTAAATAAGATTGAAGTGGCATTCAATAATTTATCTATAAGTGGTAAGGAAGTTTTAGAGTACCTTGAAACCGGTGTAAAACCAAGTTATCAATTACTTATGACTACTGGAGTTCAATATGATCAAGATGCAGACTTTATTAATAATATGGCAAGTGAAATAGCTAGTACATCAAAACAAATGAAAGAAGTTATAGATAAGGTAACTTATGCAATAGATAATTTATCAGCAACTACTGATAAATCAGCTGCTAGTACAGAAGATATATCTAATAGTATAAATGAGATAACAATGGCGATAGGGGAGGTAGCAAGTTCAGCTCAAAGCCAAGCTGAAACTTCTCAGAAACTAATAGATGTAACTAATAAGTTTAATGTTTAAATAAATATTATAGTAAGTATTAAAAATGAAGCCATAGTGGCTTCATTTTTTTATGCGACTTATTATTTTATATTAATTTCCTCAGGTTCTTAATCCACTCTTTAATATAGTTGATCCTACGTTAGGGCCATTGGTTATAGTGGAAATAGCATTTTATTTATACATTAAATGCAATCATATACATATATTAATTAACCCTATTCCACCAATATGTAAATGTGGTAAATTAGAAGGATCGATTGGACGAGGCATTAAGTCCTTGAATTTATCTATTATATTTAATTATAATGTAAAAAGAATTTATTGACAAAAAAATATAATTACTGTATATTGATTATAGTGTAAATACACTATAATCAAAGAAGGTGATACTATGGAAAGAAAGATTTATTATAAAAAGTCAGCAACATGTAATTGTATTAATTTACGTAGAGCGTCTTTATCAATTACTGAAGTTTATGATGAAATGCTTGCACCAAGTGGGCTTAAGATAAGTCAGTATTTATTGATTAGCAATATAAAACGTTTAGGACCTATAAGCGTAAGTAATATAGCTTTAGAAATTAGACTAGATAGAACTACCATAGTACGAAATCTTAAACCTCTAGAGGCTAGAGGTCTTATTATAGATATAGCCACAAAAGGTGCACGAAATCGGCAATTAAAACTTACGGATAAAGGAAGTGAAATTTTAGAGGTAGCATTGCCGCTTTGGGTAGAAGCACAAAATTATATTAAACAATATTTAGGTGAGGAAGATATTAATACTTTAACAAGATTACTAGCTAAAATTGAGGCATTAGTGCCTTAATTTTATGCGATAAGCGTGTACATACACTCAAATAGTAAAATATATAATAATTGTTGAAATAATAAAGAAAACGGGGGTACTAGAATGAAGAATCTAATAAAAAATGAAATTGAGAAATTTGTATTGGAAAGTAAAGGAAACTGGTTTGAAGAAATTAATGACCATTTTTATGATGAACCTATTATAAAATTTGCAGCTGCAGATGATCCTTTATTTGAAGAATATAAAAAAATAATTGGTAATCAGCATTTTACACCAAAAGAGGTTTTCGAGTTAGCCTTTGGGGAAGGCAGTTATAATGGAGGAACAGTTATAAGTGTAGTACTGCCTATAAATGAAAAGATTAGGAAGAGCAACAGAACACAAAAAAAACATGGGTCAAGAGAATGGTCATTGGCCCGTACTTTTGGAGATGAAGTATTTATTACGGAATTTGTTAAGCACTTAGTGAATAGTTTAACTGAAATGGGACATAGAACTCTATCACCTTATCATTCTGAATGGTTTGAAATTAGTGTTACAGAATCAGGGCCAACATCAAATTGGTCAGAACGTCATATAGCTTATGTAGCTGGACTTGGAACTTTTTCAATAAATGATGCTTTTATTACTGAAAAAGGAATTGCAGTAAAGTTAATTTCAGTTGTAACTGAATTGAAACTTACGCCAGACATTAGAGAAGCAAAAAAACATACAGAAAATTGTTTGCTATGCAGTAAAGGTATTTGTGGAGCTTGTATTAAACGCTGTCCCGTTAACGCTATATCCAAAGAAGGACATGATAAAATAAAATGTTATAAACATGTTTATGGAGACGAATCAAGAAAATTAGCAGAGTCATATGGGGGAAGTCCAAAGGCAGGATCGGGATGTGGATTATGTCAGACGGGAGTGCCTTGTGAGGGTAGAAATCCAATTAAAATTAGTTAGTATTTTAGATGTCATAACAATAATTAAAAATTATTGTTATGACATCTTTCAATTATCTAAAAAACTGATTTTGATAGTTAACAGCACTTTTAAGGTTAATGAATGTTTTTGCTTAAGTAGATATACTGTACTTAGTTACAAACGTATACAGTAATCGTATACAGGTAGCTGGATATTTTAAAGTGATTTTTTTATGTTACCTATGTAAACGTATAATAAAACAAATCAAGGGATGTTAGTTATAAATAGGGAGGAATTTTAAATGGTTCGTAAATGTATTGTAATGAAAGTATTTAGTGGGTTTCATGCTGAGTATAAAAGACGTCATGATGTAATTTGGCCTGAGATGGTTGAGATGTTACATGAGTATGGTGTAAAAAACTATTCTATTTTCTTGGATGCAGAGACGAATAGTCTAATTGCATATTTAGAAATTGAAGATGAAGTTTTATGGAGTAAAAGTGATGCAACCGAGATTTGTCAAAAATGGTGGGCCTATATGAAAGATGTTATGGAAACAAATGAGGATAATAGCCCAGTTTCAATGGAGTTAAAAGAATTATTCCATTTAAATTAAAAAAAAGGAGGAATAATAAATGATTAGTAAAGAAGAAAATAAACTGGCTTGGAAAACCACTATTTCAGCATCTATGGCAAATTACATTGATGCAGGTTCTATAGTTGCTGGAGCTGCGGGTTTATCACTATGGACTTCGTATCTTCATATGAGTGATGCGAAACTTGGATTATTAAGTGCTTTAAGTTCGAATGCTGTTTCAGCAGCTATTGGTGCGTTAATTGGTGGTTATATATGTGATAAATATGGTCGTAAATTGGTTTATAATTTCTCTATGATATTCTATATGTTTGGCATGTTATTTATTATTTTTTCACAGAATTTTGGAATGATGTTAACTGGATATATTATCGTAGGATTATCAGTTGGTGCTGACATTCCGGCTTCTTGGACAACTATTGCAGAAGGAGCACCTGCTAAAGAGCGTGCAAAGCATTGTGGTACAGCGCAACTTGCATGGGCGGCAGGTCCCGTTATTGTTATGATTCTATCAGTTTCGCTAGGACATTTAGGGCTTCTTGGTAGTCGTATAGTTTTTGGACATTTATTTGTAGTGGCGCTTGTAACTTGGTTAATAAGGAGAACTTTGCCTGAGTCACAATCTTGGTTAGATCAAAAGAAAAAAGAAAAACAACTTATAGCAAAAGGACAACTAAAAAAGGTAACTATTAAAGATTTATTAAGACCAGTAAATTTTAAGTCAATAATATTTTTACTTGGTGTATATTTATTTTGGAATTTGGCAGCAGGTACAATGGGATTTTTCATGCCATTAATTTATCAAACAGTTGGTAAGGTTTCAGCAGAAACTGCTAACTTACTTCAAGCAGGTTTATTTGCATGTACAGCTATTGGTACTTATTTTGTATTTATGAGACTTGGAGATAAGGTAAGTCGTAGAGGTATTTATGCGGTATCAGCCATAATGGCAATCGGGGCATGGTCAATATTTTTATTACCAGCGTCAAGTATGAAACCTAGCATGTTATTAATATTTGTTGTTGGATATGGACTTTCATGTGGATTTGGTCAACAACCATTTTATCAATTATGGGCTAGTGAACTTTTCCCAACAAAATATAGAGCATCTGCTCAAGGGGCAATGTTCTTTGTTGTTCGTATAGCACTTGGTTTATGGAGTTTTGTTATCCCAACTATTATGAGCAAGTTTGGTTTCCAATTAGCAGCAGCATGTATGATAGGATTCCTTATAATTAGTGCTATAGTTGGTATTGCATTTGCTCCTAAGACTTCAGGAAGAACACTTGATGATATTGAAAAAGAACGTTATGGAGAAATTAATTTATAATAAAATAATTTCAATAAGAATATAATCACCACCAGCTTTAAATTGTAAGACTAAATTTATAAGGCTATAATAAATTCATAAGGTCATAATAAATAAAGGATTATAAAATAAAAAGTGATGGTGGTAATATGAATATTAATGAGCTTTATAAAAAATTAAAGCAATTAAATGATATAGAAAAATACACATATGATTTATATAATACCAGAATAACTTCAGAGGTTGATATTAGACTTAAGGAACATTTCTCTAATAAAGTTAAAAATGATTTGTGGATAATAAACAATGAAAAATTGATGAATGAATCAGAGGTTATAGCTATTCATAAACATGATAGGTTTATAAAATTTGATAAACATAAACATGATTATTTAGAAATGATGTTTGTATATTCTGGTAAAATAAATCAGGTGATTGAAGGTGGAAAAATAGTAATAGAAAAGGGAGAAATTTTATTACTAGACATGAATGTTGAACATAGTATTGAGGCTGCGGGTTTTGATGATATTGCCATTAATGTATTAATAAAAAAAGAATTTTTTGATTGGATTTTTATGAGTCAAATTGCTGATAATGATTTAATCTCAAATTTTATTGTTGAAGCAATATACGGTAAAAATAAGTTCAAGCAATACATTCATTTTAAAACATCCGAAAACGATAAAGTTTGTAATTTTATGATTCAGATACTTATGGAATACTATGATAAAAAAAATGGAATGGAAACTGCTATCCGTGCTTATATGATGCTACTTTTTAATGAATTGCTAAGGGATTATAAAAAGTACCTAACTAGTGAAATGGTTTCTAAAATTGATTCCACAATATCTACAGAAATTTTAAACTATATTAACAAAAACTATAAGGTTATAACATTAAAAAGTATGGCAGATCATTTTAGTTATAATCCTGATTATATAGGTAAATTAGTAAAGAAAATCATAGGAAAAACTTTAACGGAACTTGTAAAAGAAAAGAAAATTAAACAATCAGAATATTTATTGCATAACACAAAGATGTCAGTAATTGATGTGATTACTGAAGTTGGTTACTCAAACGTAAGTTATTTTTATAGGCAATTTAAAGATCAAGTAGGGGTTACACCTGATGAGTATCGAAAAAAATAGAGAATAATGTAATAGTTTGATTGCTTATTAGGACAGTAAGATTCTCTTTGTAGGACATAGGATTAATTAGACTATTAAACTAAAATATTAGCTATAGACAAAGTTATACGCGAAGTAGACGTTTGCAACAGATTGGAGGCATGTTATGGAATATTATCTAGCCATTGATATTGGTGCTTCAAGTGGAAGACACATACTAGGCTCAGTTGAAAATGGAAAATTGAAATTAGAAGAGATTTACAGATTTGAAAATGGAATTAGTAAAGTTTCTGATGAATATTGTTGGGATATTGATAAATTATTTGAAAACATAAAAATAGGAATAAAAAAGTGTGTTGAACTTGGAAAAACTCCAAAGAGTGTAGGAATAGATACTTGGGCTGTAGATTTTGTGCTTCTAGATAAAGATGATGAGGTTATAGGAAATGCAGTATCGTATAGAGATGATAGAACAGAAGGTATGATGGAAGAAGTGTTTAAGATTATACCCAGGGATATGATGTATTTATATACAGGAATTCAGTTCCAAAGGTTTAATACTATATATCAACTACTTTCCATAAAGAAAAACAAACCTGAAATTTTAGAAAAAGCAAAAACTTTCTTAATGATTCCAGATTATCTTAATTTCTTACTTACTGGTAAAAAATTTAATGAGTATACTAATGCAACAACAACACAATTAGTAAATTCTTTTGATAGAACATGGGATCCGAAGATTTTAGATGAGTTAGGTATTAAAAAGGGTATATTCCAAGAGATAAAATTACCTAAAACTAAAATTGGTGGTTTACGTGGTGAGTTAACCCGCGAATTCGGATTTGATATGGAGGTTGTACTTCCTGCAACTCATGATACTGGTTCAGCATTTATATCATCAGTATGTAATGATAGTGATAGTCTTTATTTAAGCTCGGGTACATGGTCATTAATTGGCCTTGAAAATAGATTCCCATTATGTGTACCACAAACTATGGAATATAATTTTACTAATGAAGGTGGTATAGATTACAGATTTAGATTCATTAAAAATATTATGGGACTTTGGGTAATCCAAGAGGTTTCAAGGAATCTTGAAAATAAATATTCTTTTGCGAAGCTCGTAGATTTGGCAAGAACAAAATCAGATTTTACATCAATAGTAGATGTTAATGATGATAGATTCTTAAAACCAGAAAATATGATAAATGAAATAAAGGATTATTGCTATGATACGGATCAAAAGGTTCCTGGCGATGTTGGGGAAATAGCAATGTGTGTATATAATAGCTTAGCTCATTGTTATAAGAACGCTGTCCAAAATATTGAAGAAATATTTGAGAAAGAATTCAAGAGAATAAATATTTTTGGTGGAGGATGCCAAAATAATTTATTAAATGAATTAGTTGCGAAAGTTACTGGAAAAGAAGTCTTAGCTGGACCAGTTGAGGCAACTGCAATAGGGAATATTGTAGCTCAGCTCTTAAGTTATAACATTTTTAAAGATTTAGGAGAAGCAAGAGGAGCTATTAAAGAATCTTTTAATATTATTACATTTGAACCCGATGAAGTCGTTAATGTGCAGCGACCCAGGAGATGATTTAAGTAGTTACAATTATAGAATGAATTATAAGGGAGGCAAATATAAATGAACATTAAAGAAAAGTATGAGATGTCTAAAAAAGAATATGAAAAATGGGGACTAGATGTAGATAAGATATTAGAAGAACTAAGCAGGGTGAAAATATCAATTCATTGTTGGCAAGGAGATGATGTAACTGGTTTTGAAAAAACTCAGAATGCATTATCAGGAGGTATAGCTGCAACTGGTAATTATCCAGGAAAAGCTAGAAATGGAGAAGAATTAAGAAAAGATTTAGATAAAGCACTAAGCTTAATTCCAGGAAAACATAAAGTTAATTTACATGCTATATATGCTGAGACTGATGGAGAAGTAGTTGAAAGAGACCAGTTAAAACCAGAACATTTTAAAAAATGGGTAGATTGGGCAAAGAAAAATGGATTAGGTCTTGATTTTAATCCAACCATTTTTTCACATCCTAAAGCTGCAGATGGATTAACATTGTCTAGTCCCAATAAGGAAATAAGAGATTTTTGGATAAGACACTGCATGGCATCGAGATCAATAGGAGAATACTTTGGTCGCGAACTTGGACAAACTTGTTTAACAAATATTTGGATTCCTGATGGATACAAAGATGTTCCAAGTGATAGAATGGGACCTAGAAAGAGACTTAAAGAATCTTTAGATGAAATCTTTTCGCAGAAAATAGATAAGAAGTATAATCTTGATTGCGTTGAATCAAAGGTATTTGGCCTAGGAGCAGAGGCTTATACTGTAGGTTCAAGTGAATTTTATATAAGTTATGCAGCAAGAAACAACATAATGTCATTAATGGATACAGGCCATTATCATCCAACAGAGGTTGTTTCAGATAAATTATCTGCAATGCTGTTATTTAATGATAAAGTTGCACTTCATGTAAGTAGACCAGTAAGATGGGATTCAGACCATGTTATATTATTTGATGATGAAATCAAAGAACTTTCTAAAGAAATTGTAAGAAATAATGCATTAGGTAGAGTAATTATTGGTCTTGATTTCTTTGATGCCAGTATAAATAGAATAGCAGCATGGACAATCGGATCAAGAAATATGATAAAATCATTACTAAGTGCAATGCTCACACCTAATGATAAGTTAAAAGAATTACAAGACACAGGAAACTTTACAGAAAGATTAGCTTTAATGGAAGAGTTCAAAACCTATCCAATGGGAGATATATGGAATTATTATTGTGAAAAGAATAATGTTCCGGTAGCAGAAAAATGGCTTGATAATGTAAAGGACTATGAAAGGACTGAATTGAGTAAAAGGAGTTAAATCATCTCCTGCGGAGCTGCAATATTAACAACTTTGGAAGCAAATGTAGACTGCCACCAAAGCAATTTTCTAGACTAGACAACTGCCACTTATAGAAGATGGCAGACTTGAAGCTTCCAAAATGTTGTTAATTGGATTAAGTATAGAATATAAATTATGAGTGAATTTAGAAAAGGGCCAGCAAATGCTGACCCTTTTCTAAATGTAATTAATTTAAATGTTTCTTGATACTTCATATGCATCCCAGATTGCGTACATAATATTCTGAACTTGTCTTGCATCTCCTAGCAGATGAACCTCTGGTACTTTAAATTTTAGTTCATCGTATAAACTCTTTTGTGAGTTATAGCCAATTGCAACAATTGCGCAATCTGCTTTTATAGCTTCTTCTTTTTCGCCTGATTTTAGTATGAAACCTTCATTAGTAGCGGTTGATACCATTGTATTAAATTTAAGATCTATTTTCTTGAAATTAACTAAATCGCGAAGCATATCCTCATTTGCATGGCACAAAGGGCCACCTACTTTTAAGATGTCACTTTGCATTTCAACAATAGTAACTTTTTTGCCTTGATCTGCTAACCACAAAGCGGCCTCGCAACCCACTAGCCCACCACCAATAATTACTACATTATTACCAGCATCTTTTCTTCCGAGAAGAACATCTTCTGCGCTATAAACTTTACTAGAATTATCGATATTAAGAATTCTAGGAGTTGAACCAGTAGCAACAATTACAACATCAGATTTTAAATTAGTTATGATTTCCTTAGTAGCTTCTGTATTAAAATGTATATCTACTTCTAAATCTTTTAATTCATCTGTATACCATTTAGCAAGTGCTCTGTCGTCGTCCTTAAAATCTGGCACTCCTCCAGCTATAATATTTCCACCTAGCCTATCACTTTTCTCAAGCAAAGTAACTTTATGACCCCTTAGAGTACAGACTCTAGCTGCTTCACAACCAGCCACCCCGCCACCAATGATGACAACGTTTTTGATTTTTCTAGCAGAAGCTATGCCATATTCATTTTCTCTTCCACAAGCTGGGTTTACAGCGCAAGATACTGTGGCATAAGTAGCGAGCCTTCCCATGCAACCTTCTTGGCAAGATAAACAAGGTCTTACCTTATCAAATTTATCAGCCATTATCTTATTAGGTATTTCAGCATCTGCAAGAAGAGGTCTCCCAAGCGCAATCATGTCTGTTTTTCCTTGTAGGATAGATTCACTTGCAAGTTCAGGGTCTTCCATTCTACCAGCAGTAATTACTGGAACTTTAAGTACTTTTTTTAATATTTCATTGTACTCTAAATACATACCTTTTTTCTGATACATCGGTGGATGACTCCAATACCAAGAATCATAAGAACCTACATCTCCATTAAAAGCATCATAACCAGCTTCTTCAAGAATTTTAGCTGCCTCAATTCCTTCTTCTATATCTCTACCTTTTTCCTCAAAATCTTCACCAGGAAGGCCACCTTGTCTCCAATCTTTAATAAAACTTTTAATGCTATAACGTAGTGAAACTGGATAATCCTGTCCACATGCTTCTTTTATCGCTTGTACAACTTCTATAGCAAATCTTAGTCTATTTCTTAAACTTCCACCATATTCATCTGTTCTATTGTTAAAAAATGAAATTGCAAATTGATCAAGTAAATAACCTTCATGTACGGCATGAATTTCAATACCGTCAAAACCAGCCTTTTTAGCTATAACAGCTGATTGCGCAAATTTTGTAATATAAGTTTGTATTTCTTCTATAGTTAATGCTCTACAGGTAACTCCATCAAGCCATCTGTGAGGAATTGGGGATGGTGCTACTGCGGTTTTGCCTACAATTGAAGGTATACTTACTCTTCCAAATCCAGCTGACAACTGCAGAAACATTTTTGCCCCATAAGCATGTACTCTTTCAGTCATAATTTTTCCTGTTTTAACAAAGTTCAAAGGATTAAGTGTTGGACAAGGCATTGATGGTAAAGCACACTTTTCAATGTCATTTTCGACCATAGTTACTCCGGTAATAATTAATCCGGTACCGCCTTTAGCCCTCTCAACGTAATACTCTACTCCACGTTCATTATAAGTTCCATCGGCGTCACATAATCCACCAGGACCCATTGGTGCCATAACAAATCTGTTTTTAATTTCTAATTTACCTATTTTCATTGGCTGAAAAAGAATTTCATACTTTTTTTTCAAAATAATACCCCCTATGAAATAAAGTCTAATGAATTTATTCAACGAACAAACTCACTGAATAGATTCATTATATTGATATGTTATATTTCTGTCAATACAATTATAAAACTAAAACTTTATAATTAAATTGACAAACCATATTAATAAACTATACTTTACTTAGAAAAAGATTATAGTTAGGAGATTTATTATGGATGAGCAAAAGTTAAACAATAGACAATTACAAGCACTTAACACTAAAAATAAAATATATAAAAGTGCAATTGACCTTATGGACAAGAAAGGATATAAAAATATTAAAATACAAGATATATGTAAAAAAGCCGGAGTTTCTGTAGGTTCTTTTTATAATTGTTTTAAATCTAAAAACGAAATTCTTATAGAAATATATAAGCGAGCAGATGAATATTTTATTACGGAAGTTGCCAATAATATATATTGCGATAACGCTACAAATGAAATTATTAAGTATTTTGATTATTATGCAAAGTATAATGTTCAAGTTGGAATTGACACAATGAAATTATTATATAACTCAAATAATAAGTTATTTATAACTAAAGGTAGGGATATGCAAAATCTACTGAATATTATTATAGAAAGAGGGCAAGAAAAAAATGAGATTAGTAATGAGATGTCTAAAGAAAGTATTACGGAGTATTTATTTATAGCTGCGAGAGGGGTTGTATATAATTGGTGTCTTTATGATGGAAAATTTGACCTTATGGAAGCGATGAATGAATATATGAAGCGTTTTATAATTATATTTAAATATGAAAATAGTATCAAACAAAAGAATAGCTAATAGGTAGTTATTTTAAACTACTTATTAGCTATCAATAAAACTCTATTTAATTATTTTGGTGAATTATTGTCTATTAATTATGGTTTATAGATGTTTAAGTGCTTCCACAAGTGCCATTATAGTTAATGATTGTCCATAAGCCATTGGAGCTATAATTATATTCTTATAATGATCTACATTATATCCCATGCCAGTTCCGCCGGATACTTTTAATACAGTACCATCTTTTTCTATGTTATTACATAATGATTTTATTGTTTTTTCAGCATATGGTTTAAATGAGTCATCAAGTATTCCTAGGCGTATTCCAGTTAAAATACCAGTGACTATAGCCGCAGAGCCAGAAACTTCCTCATAACTAGTAACATCGTCTATAACTGTATGCCATAGACCGGACTTTGCTTGATATTTAACTAAGGTATTTACTTGAGCTTTAAAAGTATCAAGTAAAAATTTCTTGATCCCTGGATTCATTGTGCCTTCAAATGCCTCGATATAGTCTAAAATTCCAAAAGTAAACCACGAATTACCTCTGCACCAAAAAACTTCACCGAAATTACTATTTTCATTAAAACTCCAACCGTGATAGAAGAGACCAGATTTTTTATCATATAAATATTTTATATGAACAAGCATTTGATTAATTGATTCATCAACCCAATCCTTCCTATTATATTTTTGACCCATTTTATTTAAAAATAACACGGTCATAAATAGGGTATCTATCCACATCTCACTTTCATTTAACCGTACTGCTTGCCTATCACCATTTGCACTAGTTACATGTTGAAAAGCACCTTCTTTAGTTCTTGGAAGGCAATTTATGAGCCAGTCAGCCCATGTTAAGCAAAGGTTTTCATACTCGGGATTATTAATAACATCACATAGGTTTACTAAGGTTAGTAGAGGCGCTGTAGTATTGATGTTTTTAGAAGGTAATCCTATTTCTATATTAGTTTTATACCAATTAGTTAAAAAGTCTAAATGCTTATCACTTTTGTCGTGTTTATCTAATTTTAATAAACCATATAGACCTACACCTTGTGGCCAATCCCATTCTTGAATACCAAAATCTCTAGGAAATAAACCTATTGCTTCGCCGCCTTCTTTAGGTAGCTTTTCTTCAACGGTTGGACTATCTAGGTTAATTAGTTTATTAACAACTAGATCCAGTTTAATACGTATTTCTTTTTCTGTTAATTTCATAATACACCTCACTATATTATAGTTTATAATTAATTTTACTCTGTATATAAATTATACATTACTAAAGAGAATAAATATACACATAAACAAGACAAAACAAAGAAAAATATAAAAATAACAATAATATGTTTATTTAGGCACGGTAGAGCCATTTATAATATTTGCTAAAGAGGAAATAATAAACTTTAGAAAACAATATAGTTCTAAAAAAATATAAAACCAATATATACAAATAAAAAACATATCAAAAGTGTTGACTTTATGTTGTATTTAAAGTAATCTATAAATGTAAATAGTTCGAGTAAACGATGTCAAATGATTAAATTAATTAACAATTACAATATTTTGTTATAAAAAGAGCTACCTTAAATTAGAGAAAATTTCTAAAAAGGTAGATTTTTTTTATAATATTCATCAAAATTAAAGGTGCAAGGCATAGTTATTAGGAGTTATGGTGGGGAAATATTAAATGCTGAAAGTACAATTGATAATGTACCTCTTTATAAAAGGTCAAAGAGTAATATAGATAATAAAATTTATTTAGGGAGTGGATTAGATTATGAGAATTGGAATTCGCGGGCACGATATAGGACAATACAAATTAGAGGAATTAGCAGAAATATTGGAAGGTAAAAATCTTAAAAGTATTCAATTTGTACCTAAAAAAATAATAACTGAATTTAAAATTACGAATGGAAGCATGACACCCGGAATGGCTGAACATATCAAGGGAATACTTACAAAACATAATTTGAATATAAGTTTACTTGGATGTTATATAAATTTAGCAAATCCAGATGATAATGAACTTAATAAACTATTAGAGAATTTCAAAGAACATATACGTTTTGCAAAATATTTAGGATGTAATATAGTTGGGACAGAAACAGGAGCACTTAATAGAGAGTATGTTTATACAAAAGATAACAATACAGAAGAGGCATTTAAGAGGTCTCTAAATTCAATGAAAATACTTGTAAAAGAAGCAGAAAAGTTTGGAGTTGTAGTTGGAGTTGAGGGAGTCACAAAACATGTGATGAACACACCAGAAAGGCTAAAGAGAGCAATAGATTGTGTTAATTCTAATAACCTACAAGTTATATTTGATCCTATTAATTTTATAGATGAGACAAATTTTGATAATCAAGATGAGATAATAAAAAAATCATTCGAATTATTTGGTGATAAAATAGCAATCATTCATGCTAAAGATTTTGTATACGATGATGGGAAAATAAAACAAGTCTCAATTGGTAGTGGACAATTTAACTATCCATTATTATTATCTCTAATAAAAGAAAGAAAGCCATACATTGATATAATACTTGAGGACACAGTTCCAACAGATTTAGATTCGAGTATTAAATATATAGAGGAATTATATAAAAAAATATGAGTATAATTAACATTTATGTTATACTATAAACTAATAATTCAAACTATTTAAGTTAGACATGAATTAATGGCGTTAGTAATATATTTTATTCTATAATAAAAGGAGACCTAAAATGATATCTAGTAAGATGAAAGATTTAGTTGCTAACAGTTCTATAATAAGAGCTATGTTTGAGGAAGGTAAAAGATTATCTGATATTTATGGTGAAGAAAATGTTTTTGACTATAGCTTAGGTAATCCAAATGCTCTTCCACCTGAAAATATTAAAATTGAAATTAACAAAATATTAAATGAAATAGCGCCTAAACTTGTACATGGGTATATGAATAATTCTGGATATGAAGATGTTAGAGGAAAAATTGCTGAATTTTTAAATAAAAAGCACAATATAGATATTTCATACAATAACATAGTTATGACTTGTGGGGCAGCCGGAGGATTAAATATTTTACTGAAAACATTACTTAATCCAGAAGATGAAGTTATTGTTTTTGCACCATTTTTTGGTGAATACAGAAACTATGTAAATAATTTTGATGGTAAACTTGTTGTTGTTTCTACAGATATTGATACTTTTGAACCTAATATGGAGAGTTTAAAAGAGAAAATAAATAGTAAAACAAAAGCAATTATTATCAACTCACCAAATAATCCAACGGGTGTCATATACTCCGAAAAGGTTATACAAGACTTAGCAAATTTGATGAATCAAAAACAGGATGAGTTAGGTACAAGCATATATCTTATATCTGATGAGCCTTATAGAGAAATAGTTTATGATAATGTTGTTGTTCCATATATTTTGAAATATTATACAAATTCATTTATTGGATATTCCTACAGTAAATCATTATCACTGCCTGGGGAAAGAATAGGCTACGTAGTTGCAAATACAAATATGGACTGTTTTGATGATATAATGATATCTCTTAATGTTGCAAATAGAATTCTAGGATTTGTAAATGCACCATCACTTTTCCAGAGAGTTATTGCAAATTGCCTTGAGGCCGAGGTTGATGTTAGTATATATCAAAAAAATAGAGACTTATTATATAACTATCTTACAAAAATAGGGTTTGTTTGCGTAAAGCCACAAGGAGCATTTTATTTGTTTATTAGAACACCAATAAAGGATGATAAAAAATTCTGCGAGGATGCAAAGGAATTTAAGCTATTATTAGTAGCGGGATCTGCTTTTGAATGCCCAGGGCATGCAAGGTTGTCATACTGCGTTGATTACAAGAAAATAGAAAATTCATTACCAGCTTTTGAAAAACTAGCAAAATCATATAATCTTAAATAGTGCAATTTTAAAGTTATTGTTTTTACTTTTAAATCATATATAGTAAAGAAATGGAAATCTCAGTTTGAATACATAATGTATCAGATTGAGATTTTATTATGAATTTACAAATACAATGTGCTGTGTGGCAATATAATTAGTTATATGTTAATATATAACTAATTATATTATAAATGTAGAAATAATATAAGAAATAGAAAGAGTCACTATCTATATTACTTAATTCGGTAATATTTTTTAATATTTTTTTAAAATAAAAGGATTTTCCAATTAATTGTAGAATTTATAATTATTAGGATGCGTAATTGATATGTAAAGGAGATTATAAACATGGAAGAGAAAAAAATAAATATAATTATTGTCGATGATAACAAGGAATTCTGCAATATTCTTAATGATTACTTACTAACGCAAAAGGATATAGTCGTTACCGGCATTGCACAAAATGGAATAGAAGCAATAAAATTAATTGAGGAAAAAAAACCTGATCTAGTAGTACTTGATATAATTATGCCAATTCTTGATGGACTAGGGGTTTTAGAGAGGCTAAATACAATGGAGATCCAGCCAAGGCCTCGTATAATAATTTTATCAGCAGTTGGTCATGAAAAAATTACCCAGAGAGCTATATCACTTGGAGCAGATTATTATGTTATAAAACCTTTTGATATGGAAGTGTTTGCTAATAGAATAAGACAAACGTTAAATGAAAATATATGTAATGATGAAACACCTAAAACGCTTTCTTATGCTGGTAATGATGAAATTAATACCAATAGAAGTAAGCCAGTTGATGTCGATATGATTGGTCAAATAACAAACATTATTCATGAGATTGGAATACCAGCTAATTTAAAAGGTTATATGTTTGTACGAGAAGCAATAAACATGGTAGTGAAGGATATTGATCTTTTATCATCGGTTACAAAAGAATTATATCCATTAGTAGGCGAAAAATTTAATACTACTGCGAGTAGAGTAGAAAGAGCAATAAGACATGCAATAGAAGTAGCATGGAATAGAGAACAAGTAGAAACCATAACCAATCTTTTTGGTTATACAATTAATAATGAAAAAGGCAAACCAACTAATTCAGAGTTTATAGCAATGGTTGCTGATAAGTTAAGATTACAAAATAGGGTTAGCTAAAATAGGCTAT
Source organism: Clostridium estertheticum subsp. estertheticum (assembly GCF_001877035.1). NCBI lineage: Bacteria > Bacillati > Bacillota > Clostridia > Eubacteriales > Clostridiaceae > Clostridium > Clostridium estertheticum. The sequence continues at coordinate 1,021,859 of NZ_CP015756.1, forward strand.
ATCAACAGATAATGGGATTTGAAAAGCAATAAACTGTACAAATGGCGTCATAAAAATACATTTAATTGTGTGAAAAAAGTGTATAAGTTCTTAAAAGATAATCAATAGACCTTTTCTATTTATAGATGAAATAGAGGGGGTTTATTTTAATGCAAAAAATTGAGTTATGGAAAAGGATATTAGGGAGTATGTTGTATATATATATATAACAAAGGTAAATGTACGGTAGTGATAGATAAAAAAACTCTAAAAGGTAATATTCCTGAATGGTTTTTATTTAAATATAGTATAAATTAGAGATATATGTTGTAAATAGTCTTAAAATGTAATAATATTATTATATAGAAAATTTTATGAAATGAGTGAATAATATGAATGCATCATTAATTAATTCACATCAGCCTAATTGTTCAGACGAATTTTTGCTATAAAAATATTGCCTCTTTTGGGGGAAATACTATAGAAACAATACTTCAAAAGAGCCAATACTTTATTGAGGAGACGATATGACATGACTAGAGAAATAATACTTGATATTGTAGAAGCATTATTATTATTAGGAGTTTTTAGCTCTTTAACTAATCAGAAAAAGTATATAGTAACAAATAAATTAAAATCAGGACTGTTTTGTATATTATACGTTTGTGCTACTTGTTTAAGTACATTTTATGTAAATAATTTATATCATACACTGACTAATATAGTGGTTTCTATCCTACTATTAAAATTGATTACAAAAACAAGTCTTTATTTATCTACTATCATATTTTCTCTGTTTTTTACAATAATCTTTACTACAGAAACTTTTGTTCAGTTCATTGAGATATTTTTACTTAAAGTGAATTTAAATGAAATTTTATCGGTTAATAAATACTTATTTATCTTCATTATTTTGGGCAAATTCCTACAAATAGTGATTGTTATATTACTTTTAAAATTCGATGTATATTTTAAAAGTATATTGATTAATGAGGAAAAATCTCTTTTCTCTGAATTTCTAATACAAATTGGTATCTTCAATTTATTTATATACATTTTAATTTTTAGTGTGTTAGATATTAAGAGTAATAAAACATACAATATGTTAATTTATGGAATACTTTTAGTATTTTCAATAATTGCAGTTATATACTTAAAAGAAAGAGAGAAAATGATTAATATAAATAGCAAATATAAAATTCAAAAGTACCAAATTTCTAATATGGAAGAAATAATGAGCATCATCAGACAAGAAAAACATGATTATGCTAACCATATCAATGTTATACAAGCATTATGTTGTTTAAACAAACCGAATGCTGTTGAGAAAATAAAAGAATATGTATCAAAAATTTCGGATACAATTCATACATCATTTACATATCTAAATACAGGAAATGATTATATCGATGGATTGTTATCAATAAAAAATAACTATGCAATGAAAAATAAAATAAATTTTAATGTGATAATTGATGAATCTTTCAATTTTTTAAAAATTAGGGAAGATGAATTAATCAGTATTATTAGTAATATTATAGATAATGCATTTGAAGTGTTGAAATTAAAATCATATACTGAAAATAAGGAAATATCGATTACTACTTATTTACAGAATACAACATTTTGTATCGAAATAGAAAATAATGGGGAGCGAATTCCGGAAGAAATAAAAAATAAAATTTTTGAAAAAGGGTTTTCTACAAAAACGAAGCAAGAAGGTGACAATGGGTTTGGGCTATATATTACTAAACAATTAGTCGAGCATAATAATGGGAACATATCTGTAGAAAGTGTTTCGGGAAAAACCAAATTTCTAGTTGAATTTAAGATGTAAGAGGATATAGACTTTTTCTATTTATATATGTAAATAGAGGAGGCCTATTTTAATTTAAAAAAAATAATTTCTTTAGGGTACCATTTTTATTCACATTTAGACTTATTATGAATACATTAGTAGTGTAGAATATACATTATTTATATTCTATCTAATCCCATTAATTAAACTTTTAAATTTAAAATTGAGGCAATTCAAAATATTAATCTGATTTAGTAGAACATATATCAACGTATAAGTCTTATGTTGAAAATATATTATAGTGATATATGTAGCTATAAAATTCTTGATGACGAGATCAGTATTAGTAGGCAGTGTCTTATTTAAAATTTATATATAAAAAGGAGTTTTATTAAATGGGTAAAATTGAAAATTGTAGTAAGTGTTCATGTGAATTATGTAGTGTTATTAATGCAGATCCAGTAGATATGGAGAAACATGGTGCTAGATTACTAACTGTAAGAATAAGAGTAAACAATGTATGTTTTGATAAAAAAGTAGCCGTTGCAGTTATAATATATGACAATTGCCACAGGATACTTGCATTTAGAGGCTTTATTACAGTGGTATGTAAAGAAAATGAATGTGGAGATGAATGTGGTACAATTGTAAGAAAACTAGTGTTTGTACTTCCAGATGATGATAGTAGTGACCCTGATGAAATTGAAGTTCGTACAGCAGCCAATTATATATATCCATGCGAGTCTAATTGTTAATGGTGGCTCATAGACAAAATATAACTGTTGATCCAATAGTATATGAAGAATTTTGCAAGTATGCGAAAATGAAAGGTATGAAAATTTCTACATGGGTGGCTATGAAAATGAAAGAGGCAGTAGAGGAAGAACTTAAAAAGAAAACTAAGGACATTTAAAGTTATAGACCTTTCTATTTATTGGATGTTTTATCCAATGAATAGGGAGGTCTGTTTTTATAAAATGGGGCATATATTACACTTATTATTTTATATTTGATACGAATTAAGCAGATAATGGTACAATTAAATAAATAATTATAAAAGGTTAAAGTGATTGGTATTTGGGGGAGATAGAAATGTCAGTTTTAAACGCGAGTAATGTAGTGAAAATTTACAAAGGATTGGGTAAATCAAATTCTACAAAAGCTCTTAATGGTATTTACATTACAATCGAAAATGGTGAATTTGTTGCGATAATGGGACCCTCTGGTAGTGGAAAGACAACGCTTTTAAATATTCTAAGTGGGATAGATAAACTTACATCTGGTGATATTGAAATTTCAGGCCAAAATATAAATATAATGACAAAAGATGAATTAGCTCTCTTTAGACGTCGACATTTGGGTTTTGTTTTTCAAGAATTTAATTTATTAGATAGCCTTACACTAAAAGAAAATGTGATGCTACCGATGATACTAGATGATAAAGAACCAGAAGATATCCAAATTAAGGCTGATGAAGTTATGGCAATGTTTAATATAGAAGACATTATGGAAAAATATCCATATACTGTTTCTGGGGGTCAACAACAAAGAACAGCTATAAGCCGAGCTATAATAAATAATCCAGATATAATATTTGCTGATGAGCCCACAGGAAACTTAGATTCAAAATCTTCAAAGAACGTAATGAAGTGTTTTGAAAAATTAAATACTATAAATAAAAATACCGTATTAATAGTAACACATGATTCTTTTGCAGCCAGCTATTGTAACCGTGTGATCTTCATAAAAGATGGTATTGTTAACATGGAAATTAGGAAAGATGGTACTAAAAAGGAATTTTTTGACAATATATTGGGTTGCCTTGCGCTAATTGGAGGTGCGGAAGATGACTTTTAACCAGATAGCTCTTAAAATTTTTAAAGCTAATTTGAGAAGATATTTGCTGTTTTTTCTATGCAACAGCTTTTCAATATTGGTTTTCTTTACTTATGCCACAATTTATACAAATAAAAATTTTATGAATCCTTCTAATATTAATTATTCTATTACAGGTAATATGGTAGCGCCTGGAGTAATGGTTATGCTTTTTTCAGCATTTTTTATATTTTATGCTCAGAATTCTTTTATCAAATTTAGAAAAAAGGAATTTGGACTTTTTATGGTATTAGGTATGACAAACAATTATATACAGAGAATGATGATTATCGAAAATGGTTTAATAGCAATTTTTTCTTTGCTAACAGGGTTAGTTTCAGGAACAATATTTTCAAAGTTATTTTATATGTTAATTATTAAAATAATTGATGTCAAAGGGGTACCTTTTTCTAACTCAATTCAAAGTTATATTTACACTACAATTTTCTTCACAGCTATTTACTTACTTGTAATAATAAAGGGACTTATAGAATCTTTTAGGTATGAGATAATAAATCTTTTAAAATCTACTAGAAAACAAGATGATAACTTTCTAAATAGTCCAATATGGAGTGTAATTGGAATTATACTAATAGTAATAGCTTACTTAGATATGATGATTAATAACAGCGTGGAAAATTCATCAGTATCATTACGAAGTTTGGCATTATGTTTTTTAGGAATTTACCTCTTAATTTCTAATATGGCTTGGATTTTTTCGAAGGTAACTAATTTTTTTCACTATAAGAGGTACAAAAATATTTTATTTATAGCTAATATGAAACACACCTTGGGTCAATCAAAGAAAATCCTCTTTATAATAACTTTATTTGTTAGCATGACAATATTTATGAGTACTATAGCAGTAATATTAGTAGCAGACTCTAAGAGAACGTCAACTGCGTACAATCCTTATGACATAGCATATGCAGAAATTTTTGGAAAAAACAAGATCACAGCTCCTAAGCTTGATAATATTTTAAAAAATTCTAAGACTAATTTAACTTCTTTAAAATCAATAGATTTTATATCACAGCCATACATAACAATATTATCTGATAAAAATCTAAATACGAATTTGGGAACACAGTTAAAAGTTGAAAAAGGATCTTTTACATCACTATTTCAAATAGTAAAAGATGATGGGTATGAACATGACACTAGTGCAATTAGCAGTCTAGTCGTACCAATAAAGGGTACTAATAATACATATAAACCTGGAGGAAAAATTACGAAAGTGCTATTTAACAACATTCCAATACTGAGTAATGGGCATTATGTTATCCTTAATAATAACGACTTCCAAAATATAAGAACTAATTCTAAACAAAATGATGTAGGCACAATTAAGCTTATGAATTTTAATGATTGGTATAAAACTAAAGAGGTTTTAGATGAGCTGAAAAGTAATTTGGAGACAAGTAATAGAAAAAATAAAACTTTTTTTGAAAATATAAATGACGATATTAAATGGTTTAAACCCGCATCAAGAATAGCTGATTATTTGGATCAGAAGCAATCAGGGTCATATTCATTATTTTTATGTAGCTTTGTTGGAATACTTTTTTTCCTATCGTCAGTGGTAATGTTGCATTTTAAACTTTTGACAGAGTATGATAATGAAAAGATAAAATATAAAAAACTATATAAAATAGGAATTACTGACAATGAGGTAGCTAAACTTATTTCAAAAGAGTTAAAAGTGTTATTTTTTGTGCCGTACATATTATCATTTTTTGTATCAGCTTTTTATAGCTACCACTTGCCAGTTAAACAAGGAGGTCAGATGGTTACGCTAATGTATTCTCTTATAATTAGTCTTATATATTTTTGCTTTCAAATAGTATTTTATTTAGTTTATAATAAGATGTATGTAAAAAGATTAATTCAGGATTTAGAAAAACAAAAATGAATTTAGGTGGAATTCTTAAAAATAACAATAAAAAAAAATCAGACTTTTAATTCTGATCTTTTTTTATTGTTATCTATATAAGTTTTTTATTAAATATATTGGTTAAATCTAAATTTTCTACTTTCGATTTAATCTCATTCTTATCAAGAGTATAAAGTCCTAGTTCCTTCATTCTTTTAAAATACTCTGCTCCTGCAAAGGTATATCTGTTTTTTCTTCCTTCACTAGTTTGCATTTTTTCATTTGCGTAAGCTATTATATCACCTACAGCTAGGGTTCTTGGTAATATTAGTGGAGGCAGTCCTAAGCAATTTTTTACGGCGTTGTATCCAGCCAAAGCTCCTGTTGCCATCGCTTCAGTGTGGCCTATAAATAGACCTGATTTCTCTCCAGCGCAAAACAAATTATCTAAATCGTTAACCTTCATACTGTCATCTCTTGGAGCTATGGACACATATCTGATGGAGTTTCCTATTCCACCTGCATATGGGTCTACGTATTTTGCATTCTCAAATCCTTTGATTTTTCTCAGTTTTTCTAATGGATAATAGGGGGTCATAAGCTTTACGTCACCGGTATCTATAAGAATTAAATTTTCAGCAAATTCTTTTAGGGCATATTGCTGACATACCTTTAGCTTAAGTTTATCTAAATTTACATCTTCTTTTGGAACCTTTACAATAAGCACGCCTGTCGCATCCAATTGTTCAACAATATCATTAGCTAATGAACCCTTAGCTAGTTTGCCAGAACCACTAAATGCACCATATACACCCTCTTCTTCTCGCTCACCTTTTAAATCTTCAATACCTGCTTTGCTACTTATACTTACTCTCCCACCAAAGGCAGGGCATCTAAGAATGCACATTGCACATCCATTACCATACTTTAAGCAGTTATTCATTGGACCAGCTGAGCCTGTAGTTTCTATAAATGCATCAGCGGCAACGTAACTTTTATCTGATAGATATATTCCTTTTATTTTATTGTCTTCTTTTTTAATATTAACTACTCTTGTTATCATGTTTACTTCTATATCCATGGCTTTTAAATATCTTCCAACTGCGGGTTCAATCTTGTTTACATCATAAAGCCAAGCATTTTTATGACCTGGAAAATCAATATTTTTATGTTTGGTATTTTCGTCAGTCACATGTATAAACTCTCCTGTTCCTAATGCTATTAATTCTTCAGCTGCAGTATAGCGACCATTATTTCTCATTATACCACCGACATTACCAAGACCTAAAAGCATATCTGTTTTCTCATATAAGGCAACTTCTGCACCAGCTTTTTTTGCTGTGATCGCAGCCATGCAACCAGACCATCCACCACCAATTACTATAACTTTCAAAATATCTGCCACCCTTCAAATGCATATTTAGGATCTTCTGCATTTTGTTTTGTTCCGTTTATTCTATTGCAATAGTTATAGTATTATTACCACATCTTGCAAGGTAAGAAATATAATGAATATTTTAATTATGGAATTTTTTAAAATTCTGTGCATATCATATAGTATAGCGTAGGAATAAAGTACGCGATAGTTAATAGCTATTCTCTTTAAGAGAATGGCTATTTTTTATTATTATTAATAAGTGTTATTAAATATTTTTAAAAACTGCTACATGTACTCAAATTAAAGGCATGAATAGCTGTGGAAAAAAAGTTAAAGTGTTTAAGGGGAAATTTAAAAAAATATTGTAGGGTTGTCTTTAGTATAATAAATAAATCTTAAGGACATAATTTAAAAGCAATTACATTGAAGGGAATGATGACCTTATGATATTTAATAAAGTAGAGATATGTGGGGTAAATACTTCAAAATTACCAAAATTAAAAGAAAAAGAAATGAAGGAGTTATTGTACAGGATACAAAATGGCGAGCCTGAGTGTAGAGATGTATTTATTGAAGGAAATTTAAGATTGGTTTTAAGTGTAATAAAGCGTTTTAATAATCGAGGAGAAAATGTAGATGATCTATTTCAAGTTGGATGTATTGGTTTAATGAAATCTATTGATAATTTTAATTTAAGTCTAAATGTTAGGTTTTCAACATATGCGGTTCCTATGATTATAGGAGAAATAAGAAGATACTTAAGAGATAATAACTCTATAAGAGTTAGTAGGTCACTTCGGGATATTGCATACAGAGCATTACAAGTTAGGGACAGATTGGTAAATGAGAACAATAAAGAGCCTACTGTAGAACAAATTGCAAAGGAGTTAGAATTACCAAGGGAGGATGTGGTATTTGCTTTAGATGCTATACAAGACCCTGTATCTTTGTTTCAACCAATATACCATGATGGTGGAGATGAAATTTATGTAATGGATCAAATAAAAGACACTAAAAACTTAGATGATAGTTGGCTTGAAAACATATCAATTAAGGATGGAATGAACAAATTAAAAGATAGAGAAAAATTAATATTAAATTTAAGATTTTTTGATGGAAAAACCCAAATGGAAGTAGCTGATGAAATAGGTATTTCTCAAGCACAAGTGTCAAGACTAGAAAAGACTGCATTAAAACATATGAAAAAGTATGTATAGGGTCCTCTAGCAGGAACAGTTTTACATTTGTGTTTTAGAAAGGTTAAAAGGGATTTAATTAAATTAGCACTTACGGGAAAACACGATTTAACGGTGTTTTTCTATAGGTGCTTTTTTATAGTTTTTATTAAAACTTATACTATGTTATGGGTAGCAAAAATTTAATTTTGTAGGATATTATAATTTAATTTGCGATAACATAGAGTTACCGTTTTTATCTAACAATACAGTAATGCCTCCTTTACAACCTTCTATATTTATAAAATAATTTGTTATTAAACCTGTATTTTTTATTGCTTTGCAACGTACGGATATTTCATATTCATGATCATATATTGTTTTAGGGATTTTATTTTGACTCTCATTATTATTAAACATTTTTCCCTCCTATATTTTAAGAACTTATATTATAAAGTTATTGCCAAATACATTATTAGTCATTCATAAATATTTATTTATCTAAGTTTTATTTAATTTGAGGAATATTTAATAGATTACAGGTATCTCTGTTTTAGCTATTAATACTAATATATGCATTAATCATATATTGGTGTTTTTTATAATCGTCTTAAAGAAGAAAATAATAATGAAAAATAATTCTAATAAGTGCATAAATTAATGAATTTTGTAAATAATATTATGTAGGACATCGGATATAGTTATATGAGTAATATACTAGTGAAAACGTTATTTAAAATACTTTTAAATAACTATCTAATTAATAAAAAATCAAGTAAAAAATATAACTTTAATAGATGTTTTATATACAATGGCCAAAGTATTAATAGTGAAAGGAAGGATAAAATGGTTGACATGTATTACAGGCTTGTGAAAGCAGGATTAAGAACAATTCAGAAAGTACCGGATCAGTTTAGAGATGATGTTATGACAAATTTGACGACACTAACATTAGACAAAAAAGGCAAGTCGATACCAACGAGAAATATAAATAGCAAATAGATAAAGACTTTAAATAGCCTTTATCTATTTTTTTATTATAATTTAAAAAAAATCGCTTTTTTCTCCGGTATAATAAATAACAAGTTGATGGAGTGCTCTTGTGCAAGCAACATATAAAAGATTCCTATCGAATTCACTATTATAATTATTTTTTGAAACATTGAAAACTAGTACTACATCAAATTCTAGACCTTTTGATATATAGGACGGAATAACTACGGTGCCCTTTATAATTTCAGTGTCATCTATATTTAATAATTTAATGTTATCTAAACTAATTAATTCTTTTTCAATTATTAGTGCTTCTTGCTGCGTTTTACAAATAACTGCAATAGATTCATAACCAAGGCTTTCGTATTTGTGAATATCTAGTATGATAGCTTCATAAATAGACTTCTCATTATCTTTGAATACAATTATTGGTTCATCTTCATGCCTATCAAAGGAAACAAACTCTTCTTTGTTATTTAATATTTTTTGAGTAAATGAATTAATTTCAATTGAGGATCTAAAGCTTTTATTCATGGAAAGTTTTAGACTTTTTTTCTTATTAAGAATGTTTTCTAGATCAGCATAAATAAATTTATTACCATGCTTTTCAAGAGTTTGATTAAAGTCACCTAATATTGTAAATTTAGCTCTAGCAAATAGAAGATTAAAAACTTCGTATTGAAGGGGATAATAATCTTGAGCCTCATCAATAACAACCTGCTGTATATCTGAAAATTCCCGATTACCATTAAGCTTAAGTTTAATATATAAAAGAGGTGCACAATCCTCATAATTAATACGGCCTTTATGGAGATTCTCAGCGGTTTTTAATAACATTTGTTTAATTTCTTTTGGTAGCTCTAACCCTTTGGAAAGTTTAAAAAAAAGTCCGGTTTTATTGAAAAGTAATTTGTACAAGTTTGAATAATCAACCTGCGTATACTTGTGAATATGACTCATTAATACTTTAGCTTCTTTAATTGCCATTAATCTGCTAAAAGATTTTATTTCTAACTGGTGGTTAGTACTATTTAGAACAATCTTTTGAATCTTTTGAAGCCTTGCTTTTCTTAAAGGGTGAATTTTATTAAGAATCATACTTTCAATTCTTTTAAGTCTTTTTGATATTGGCATATCCATTTTACCGTTTAAGAAAAGATTATTTAGCTGCTGCTTTGTTTCAATAATTTTGCCATCATAATATAAGTCTTCAAAATTAGTCAAATTATGTTCATAATAATAAATTAGTCTATCTAAAATTATAACAAAAGTTTTTGAGCCTTTAAATTTAGTGCTTTCCATTTTTATATTTATGGTTTGATTATTATTAATAATCAAAGATTCAAGTTGCTCTTTCCTACTTTCAAATATAAATCTATTATCTAAGAAATCAACTACAATATTGTCAAAAGTAGTTTCTTCTACGTTATCCTCTCCGAGTTCTGGTAAAACCCCAGAAATATATTTACTAAATACGGAACTTGGAGAAATTATAATAATATTATTAGAATGTATTTTTGATCCCATACCAACATAAAGCAAATATGCAATTCTATGTAGTGCTATAGAAGTTTTACCACTTCCAGCAACGCCTTGCACAATTAAAAGTTCATTTTCAGTATCGCGAATAATTATATCCTGCTGCTTTTGGATGGTTTCAACTATATTTTTCATTGTCGATGAAGAATTATGGCTCAAAACTTCTTGCAGAATCTCATCATTAATTGTTACACTACTATCAAAAAAATATTGAAGTTTGGAGTCCTTAATTTTATATTGTCTCTTCATAATAATATCACCTGAAATCACTGAGAATGGTGCATTATATGAGCCTTTGCCGATTTCACATTGATAAAACATACTTGAAATAGGTGAGCGCCAATCATATATTAAAATTGAACTGGTATCTTTATCTATTAAATTATAAAGACCAATATAAATTTTATCTGTATCATCATAACCATCTTCTTTAAAATCAAATCTTCCAAAATACGGTGAGTTTAAAATCTGTGTATATTTTTTTATACGTTTAAGTGTTTTTTCGTAGTTATAATTTTGACTATCAACTTCTGAAAGATGTTGAAGCATCTCTGGAATTTTATCAAAATCATTTGAAGAATGAGCAGATTCTTGCCACATATCTCTTCTTGAAGTAATGAGGTCTCTTTTTCTAAAGTTTATATCATATTCATCTTTCTTAAGTTCTTTTTTTAGAAAGTTAAGTGTATTATCAAGATATAGTGCTTCCTCTTTGTTGATTAGTTTATAATTACCCATTTTGTCACGCTCCTATTTATTTTTACAAAAACCATTGACATTTACATTCGTTGTGTGATATAATAAAAGTGAGTTATAAGGTATAATAATTATACTTGTATTCATATTTAATTATATACAAAAATCATATTTAAGTAAAGCTTATATGTGGTTTTATTTTTATGTTGAGGGAAAGAAGATAAGGTATGTAAATGCTTTTTTTATTATAAAATACAAAAGTATGTAATGAAGACACATTATATATAAAGATTTAGAGGGCAATTAGATGCCTTCTTTTTTATTTACATGGTAAAAATTCAAACAAGGAGGTATAGGAATGTTACCAATAGAAAGATTAGAAATTATAAAGCAGATAGCCTTAAGCGAAAAAAAACTATATGTTTCAAAGTTAAGCGAAAAATTTGATGTAACGGAAGAAACAATAAGGCGAGATTTAGAAAAGCTAGAACAACAAGGTTTAGTTACTAGAAGTTATGGTGGAGCAATATTAAATGCTCAAATAACAAATGAGGATATACCTTTTTATAAAAGGTCAAAGACCGAGATGGAAGAAAAAATATACATAGCATCAAAAGCGGTAGAATTTATTAAAGAAGATAGTACGATAATGGCAGATTGTAGTTCAACAGTACTTGAGGTCTTGAAGCTAATTAGAGATAGAAGTGACGTAACAGTTATAACAAACTCAGTTGAGGTTCTTAGTGAACTTAATCAATCAGAACTAAATATTATATCAACGGGTGGTGGAGTAAAGCAAAGATCTCTATCACTTCAAGGACCTATAACGCATTGTACTATTAGAAAATATAGTGTAGATTTAGCCTTTGTGAGCTGCAAAGGAATGGATATTAAAAAAGGTATATTAGATTCAAATGAAGAAGAGGCAGAAATTAAAAATACTATGATAAAGCAAGCCAGTAAGGTGATTTTATTAATTGATCATAGTAAATATGATAAAACATCTTTCGTAAAACTTTTTGATTATGAAAATATAGATTATATCATTACAGATAAGGCACCAAGAGAAGAATGGTTGAAATTATTACATTCTAATAACATTGAAATTATATATTAGTAAAAAACTATACAATCTGAAATTAAGTTAAAGAACTGCCAAAAATCATTTTTGGCAGTTCTTTAATTTTTTGCTTTAGGTAGCAAGAGAAACAAATAAAAACAAGAAAAACAAAACAAAAACAACAGAAAACGATTGTATTTATAAAAAAAATGAAGTATACTTTAAGAAGTTAGATGTTACAACGTGATAGAATATTAAAATTAAAAATATAATTATAATATGAAAGTGGGAGATTAAAGTGAATATAGAAAATATGAAATTCATACAAAACTTTAAAAAAATTGCAAATGATGCATGGCTTAAGGGTTGGCATGAAAGAAACGGTGGAAACATAACTTACAGATTAACACAAGAGGAAGTATCGGGAGTTAAGGGCATTATTAATGATGATTCAGAATATACTCCAATTGGAGTAACTGTTAAAAACTTAGCTAATGAGTATTTTCTAGTAACAGGAAGTGGGAAATTCATAAGAAATATGACCGTATGTTTAGAAGAAAATGCAGGACTCATAAAGGTTGATGAAAAAGGCGAAAACTACAAAATAGTTTGGGGATTAATAAATGGAGCAAGACCAACAAGTGAAGTAACATCACATTTAATGAGTCATTCAATAAAGAAAGAAAAAACAAAGGGAACATACAGAGTTATAATGCATTCACATACTACAAACGCTATAGCTTTAACATTTGTATTACCACTAGATGGCAAGGTATTTACGAGAGAATTGTGGGAAATGGCAACAGAATGTCCAGTAGTATTCCCAGGCGGAATAGGCATAGTACCTTGGATGGTTCCAGGTGGAGCTCCGATTGCAGAAGCGACTGGTAAATTAATGAAAAAACATGATGTTGTAATTTGGGCACATCATGGAATGTTCTGCGCTGGTGAAACTCTAGATTTAACTTTTGGACTTATGGATACAGTAGAGAAATCAGCTGAAATCTTAGTTAAAGTATTATCGATGGGTGGAAAGAAGCAAACAATAACATCTCAAAACTTTAGAGACTTAGCAAAAGATTTTAATGTTAATATTTCAGAAGAATATTTGATTTAACAACATTTTAGAAGGATAGTAATTTATTACAAAATATATTCTAAAAGGAGATTGATTATTATGGCAAATAGAATGGTTTTAAATGAGACAAGTTACATAGGCGCAGGAGCAATAACGAATATTGCGCAAGAGGTTAAAACTAGAGGTTTTAAAAAAGCATTAGTAGTAACTGATAAAGATTTAATAAAATTTAATGTAGCTTGCAAGGTAATAGATTTACTTAAAGAAAGTGTTTTAGAATTTGAAATCTTTGATGGTGTAAAAGCTAATCCTACTATAAGTGTAGTAAAAAGCGGTATAGCAATGTTTAAGGAATCTGGTGCAGATTACCTAGTAGCTATTGGTGGAGGTTCAGCTATTGATACTGCAAAAGCTATAGGTATTATTATAAGTAACCCTGAATTTTCAGATGTAAGAAGTCTTGAAGGTGCAGCTATCACTAAAAATAAAGCAGTACCTATTATTGCAATCCCAACAACAGCTGGAACAGCAGCAGAAGTTACTATTAATTATGTAATAACTGATGAAGAAAGAAAACGTAAATTTGTATGTGTAGATCCACATGATATTCCAGTTATTGCAGTTGTTGATTCGGAAATGATGTCATCAATGCCAAAGGGACTAACAGCAGCTACTGGTATGGATGCTTTAACTCATGCAATTGAGGGATATATTACAAAAGGCGCTTGGGAATTAACAGATACTTTCCATTTAAAAGCTATTGAAATAATTTCACGCTCACTTAGAAGTGCAGTAGCAAATGAACCAAAGGGGAGAGAAGATATGGCCCTTGGACAATACGTTGCAGGTATGGGATTTAGTAATGTAGGACTTGGCCTTGTTCATGGAATGGCACATCCACTTGGAGCTTTTTATAATACACCACACGGAATTGCTAATGCAGTAATATTGCCTTACGTTATGGAATATAATGCAGGTTCGACTGGCGAAAAATATAGAGAAGTAGCCCGTGCAATGCGAGTTCCAAATGTAGATAACATGTCTAAGGAAGAATATAGAAAGGCAGCTATTGATGCTGTTAAAAAACTTTCAGGGGATGTTGGAATTCCAAAGACATTAAAAGAAATTGGAGTTAAGAAGGAAGATCTAGAAGCACTTGCGCAGTCAGCTATGGCAGATGCATGTACTCCAGGTAATCCAAGAGATACAAGCGTTAAAGAAATATTTGAAGTTTATAAATCAATTTTTTAATAAACAATGTATATTAAAAGTAACAGGCTATGGAAATTCTGAAAAGCTGCCTAGATGTTTCATAATAGTTATATAGAAAAAAACGGATTACCTTAAGGTAGTCCGTTTTTTCTATATGTTGAAAGTGAAATTAAAAGTGGGTTAATGCTTATATTTTAACATACAAAATATTGCAGATCCGAAGGAGAGGATTTAATTGGATAAAAAGATTGAAATGTTGGAATAGTAATGGTATTGTAATCACATGAATGAATAAGGAAGTTTAATAAATTAAAATGGAGGTGTCAAATGACAGATTTAAAAAACAAATTTGATAGTGCAAAGGATAAGGTTTTGGGGAAAACTAAGGAGAATGTTGGAAAGGCAACTGGTAGTGAAGAGACAGAACTTAAGGGGAGGGCTCAGTCACAAACGGGTGAGTTTAAGGAGAAATTTGGTGAATTTAAAGAGAAGGTAGCAAAAAAAATTAATGATAAATTAGATAAGAGTGAAGAAAAGAAATAGATGTTTTTAGAAAAATTTATTTTGGACAAAGAAACTTAAGGATCAAAAAAACTTCGGAGAAATACAGCCGAAGTTTTTTGGTTTTTGAGATTGGTTGATTTTGTTACATACCAGGCATACCAGGCATCTTATTAATTATTTCAGGATTTACCATACCGAAAATCATAGCAATATGTGCTACAACTAAAAAACCACTTATAAGAATAAAATGAATTTTCATTTTTTCGTCTAAAGTTTTTTTCTTAAAAATAATACCAAGCTCCATTAGTGCTATTGGTAAAAGGAAAATAACACCACTTAGATAAAAACCAACAGCGACAACATCTACCCAGGTATGCCAACCACCACTTGTTGAAAGGGGTATGACGGCGGTTATAAATAAGTATATAAAAATGCCTGTAAAATAAAATCCGTCAAAAATACCTACAACTTTATTAAATGTTCTAATACCACCTTGCTTAATTTTATTAAAAATAATAAAAAATTCGCTAATTGTTAATGCTTCTGCCATTATAACTGGTAATGCCATAAAAATAATTAAATTCCAGGGCTGATTGTTTGTTAATAATGCCATATAATGTGTCATATTCAATATAATCATCCTTCTTTCTTTAAGCTCATTATAATAAAAAGTTGTGTAGATTTTATGAAGTTTTAAAATTAGAAAAAAATATTATTTATAGAGAATGTAATATTGTATATCTTTAGAAACAAGAAAAGCCATATGATGGAATTGTAATCCAACATGTGGCTGATTTATTAGGGTGTAAATCTATTTTGTAATTTTAAATCAAATAAATTTAAGCAATATTTTTTTTCTTGTTTTTAGGAACCCAGAACTTTTCAATCTCTTCTAATGATTTATTTTTAGTTTCTGGAACCGACGTTGTAACAAATATAAAGCAAATAACATTTAATCCGCAGAATATCCAAAAGGTAAATGCACCACCAATACTACTTAGTAGCATTGGAGTAAATTGCCCAATTGCCCAGTTAGCACCCCACAGAAACATAGTTGCAATGCCTGTTGCTCTTGCTCTTAAATAATTGGGGAATATTTCAGGAATCATAATCCAAGGAATTGGACCCATTGAAATACAAAATGATGCTACAAAACCAAGAATTAAGAATAAAATAACCATTCCATTTCCGTAATGTGTATAAAATGCCAAACCAATGAATAACATAAAGAAAGCCATTAATGCAGAACCTATAGACATTAACTTTTTACGTCCAACTTTATCTATTAAGAACATAGCAAGTATTGTAGCTAAAACGTCTACAACGCCTACCACGCTTGTAGCAAGAAAACTTGAATTAGTTTTAAAACCTATCATTTCAAAAATTTTGGGACCATAATATGTAATTGAATTCATGCCAACTGCTTGATTAAAGATGGCAAGGAAAATTCCGATTACTAAAGCTTTGCGAAGCCCTGGTTTAAAAAGCTGTTTAAGAGATGAATCTTTTTCAACTATTAATGAATTAGAAATAGAAGCAAACTCTTGCTTTCCGATTATAGGGCCATTAATTTTATTAAGTACAGCAACAGCTTGGTCTAATTTTCCGGCTTTTACTAAATAACGTGGACTTTCTGGAACGAAAAATAATGTTAATAAGAATACAAAAGAGGGGAATATACCACAAGCAAGCATCCAACGCCATCCAGTTGTTGTAAGCCAAGCATCATTACCCATATTTACAATCCATAGGTTTATGAAGTATGTAAGACACATTCCAGAGATTGTGAATAATTGATAGAGTGCAGAAAGTCTACCACGAATTGCAGGTGGTGCACATTCTGTAATATAAGTTACAGATAAGGCTGAAGCCATACCAATACCTAGGCCTCCAATTATTCTAGCAATAATTAAAGCTTCTACTGAATGTGATAAAGCAGATGCTAGGGCTGATACTCCAAATAAAGCAGCAGCAAACATTAATACTTTTTTTCTACCGATGAAATCACCTAAGAATCCTGAGATACCAACACCGACGACACCACCAATCATAATACTTGAAATTACTAGACCTTCCATCATTGGTGTTAAATTATATAGCTTTTGAAGCGAACCAATGGCTCCGGATATAACGGCTGTGTCATATCCATATAGTAGACCGCCTAATCCGGCAGCACATGATATTAGTATAATAAACATTAAAGAACGTTTACTTTTAGGTTTCTCTGACATTTTAAATCCTCCTCATATATTATGTTTATTATTAGCATGCAAGCGATTACAAGATTATAATAATATATATACGTACAAATGTCAATAAAATATAAATGTTATAGGTACAAATAAAAAATAAATAAACCATAAACCGCTATAATATCATAAAATAGCTTATGGTCTATGGTTTATTTTAAAGCAACCTTGTTGAACTACGAATAACAAGACTAGGTTCATATAATATAGAATCACTGTCATCAAACTCATTATTATTATTAACTAATTTTATTATTAAATTAGCAGCGTCCTTGCCCATTTGTTCTTTTGGGTGTGTAATGGAAGTTAGTTTTGGAACCATAATTCTTGATAACATAGAGTCATCAAAGCCGATAATTGAAAGTCCTTCTGGAATTTTTATTTTCAATTTATTTGCAATGCTTGATACCATATATGCAATTTCATCATTATAACAAAATATACCTGTGGGACGATTGCTAGATTTGAGTACACTCTCTATTCTTTGGGGAAGTACTGTTTCCACTTCTTCTGAGAGGTAAGTTAAAATTTGATTTGGCGATGATGCAATCTCATTATTTTGACATTCCGTAATAAATCCATTCATTCTATGGATACCTTGGGAATCATCAACTTTAAATATACCGGTTATATTAGTGTGACCTAAAGAAAGTAAGTGTTTAGTGGCAATCTTACCACCTTTAAAATCATTAACACGTAGGCTTGGGACCTTGATTTCATAATAGGAAGCATTAATCATAATAATAGGAATATTTTTAGCTATTATATTATTTAGATATTCTAGATTGTGAATTTGATACGCACTTTTTGTTGGTTCTAATATAAGGCCATCTATCTCATGTGCTAGCAAATTTTTTAAATTACTATTCTCAAACATTATGTTATTACTAGTAGATGATAATAACAGAGAATAAGACTGGGCATATAGAGTGCTTTCAATACCTCGAATTATATCTGGAAATATATAATTTGATATATGAGTTGTAAGAACACCTATATTTTTACTCTTTTTTAAATGAATACTATTTTGTTTCCAATCAGATAGATATATTCCGCTTCCTTGTATTCTATATACATACTGAGCAGCATTTAAATCACTGATAGCTCTCCTTACGGTATGCCTGCTTACATTAAAGAGGGACATTAGTTCGGATTCAGTTGGGAGCTTATCGTTTGGTTTGTATTTTTCAGTAATTGCCCAATTAATAATTTTATCTATTACTTCTTCGTATTTGTGCTTCATATGTATCTCCTATAATAATTTATTTCATAAAATATTATATCAGAAGATAGGGGCATTCACAATGATATTTAAAATTAGTACGTATAAATAATAAAAATGTCTTGACAATTATACGAATAAATATTATAGTTTGTATTGAAAGCGATTACTAAGAAGGGGGTCAATAAAATGACAACAAAATATACAGTTGGAGTTGACTACGGAACTTTGTCTTCAAGGGCAGTGGTTGTAAACTTAGATAATGGAAAAGTTGTATCATCTGCAGTAAAAAATTACCCAAGTGCGGTAATTGATGAAACCTTACCGGGAACTACGATTAAATTAGGTAATAATTGGGCACTTCAAGATCCAAATGATTATTATGAATGTTTTATAGCAACAGTTAAAGAGGCAGTTAGTGAGGCAACAAAAACAATTTCAAAGGATGATATTATAGGTGTAGCTATTGATTTTACAGCGTGTACTGTACTTCCTGTAAAGAACGATGGTACTCCTTTGATGAATATAAAAGAATGGCATGATAACCCACATGCATGGGTTAAACTTTGGAAACATCATGCTGCGCAAGATCAAGCAGATAGATTAAATGCTATTGCTAAAAAACGTAACGAACCATGGCTTAAGTATTATGGTGGTAAAATCTCATCAGAATGGCTATTTCCAAAACTAATGCAAATTGTTGAAGAAGCACCTGATGTATATGCAGCTATGGATGACTTTATAGAAGCAACAGACTGGTTGACATGGCAGTTAACTGGTAAAAAGATGAAGAATGCAACTACTGCAGGCTATAAAGCAATATGGAATGCTGAAACAGGATTCCCAAGTAATGAATTTTTTAAAGAGCTAAATCCATTAATGGAAAATGTAATTAAAGATAAAATTGGTACTAAGTTTTATCCTGTAGGAACTAAAGCAGGTGGACTTCTTGAAAAGATAGCTAAGGCTACAGGCCTCAATATAGGAATTGCTGTAGGAGTTGGAAATGTTGATGCTCATGTTTCAGTTGCACCTACTGGAGTAATAGGGCCAAGAACAATGCTTAATATTATGGGTACATCTACTTGTGATATCACACTTGGAGAAAAAGAAATACCAGTACCTGGTATGTGTGGTGTAGTTAAGGATGGTGCTGTACCGGGATTTTATGCTTATGAATCTGGTCAAAATGCCGTTGGAGATATTTTTGGATGGTTTGTTAATAACCAGGTTCCAGAAAGATATTTCAAAGAGGCAGAGAAAAATGGTTTAAATATTCACCAGTTACTTGAAGCAAAGGCTAAAAAGCTAAAAATTGGTGAAAGTGGATTAATAGCATTAGATTGGTGGAATGGGAATCGTTCTATTCTAGTAGATACAGATTTAACTGGTTTAGTACTCGGAATGAACATGGATACAAAACCAGAAGAAATATATCGAGCTTTAATAGAAGCAACAGCATTTGGCAAACGTTTGATTATAGATACTTTTGAAGAAAATGGTGTGCCAATTGATACTTTAACGGTTTGTGGTGGGTTACCTCACAGAAATCAGATGTTAAATCAAATTTATGCTGATGTTACTAATAAAGAAATGTTTATATCAGAGCATCATCAAGCACCTGCAATTGGAGCTGCAATGTTTGCCGCTGTTGCAGCTGGCAAAGAAGCTTTTGGTTACGACACTATACAAGAGGCATCAAAGCAAATGGCAAGACTTAAAGAAAACTCAATAAAACCAATTCCAGAAAATGTTAAACATTATGAAGCAATTTATAAAGAGTATGTAAAATTACATGATTACTTTGGTCGTGGTGCCAATGATGTAATGAAACATTTGAAGAAGATTAAGGAATCCGTATCTAAGGAGGGTTAATTTATGTTAGAGGATTTAAAGCAAAAGGTATTTGAAGCAAATTTGTTGTTACCTCAATATAATTTAGTAACTTTCACTTGGGGTAATGTTTCAGGAATTGATCGTTCAAGGGGGTTAATTGTTATAAAACCTAGTGGCGTTGAATATGATCAAATGGGAGCTCACGATATGGTTGTTGTTGATATGGATGGGAACATAGTTGAAGGTAAATTAAATCCTTCAAGTGATACACCAACTCATTTAGCTTTATACAAAGCTTTTCCAAATATTATGGGCGTAGTTCATACACATTCTCCCTGGGCAGTTTCTTTTGCCCAGGCAGGTGTTTCTATTCCGGCTGCTGGAACAACACATGGTGATTATTTTTATGGAGATATACCTGTAACTAGGGCGATGACTGAAGATGAAATAATTAAAGACTATGAAAAACAAACTGGAAATGTTGTAGTTGAAACTTTTAATAAAAACAATATTAATCCAGATCAGGTACCAGGGGTACTCGTGAATGACCATGGACCATTTACTTGGGGCACGGATCCCGTAAATGCAGTTCATAACTCTGTAGTACTAGAAGAAGTTGCAAAAATGGCGTATCATTCGCTGCAGCTTAATTCACATAATATTAAAATGGATGGAGTTTTGTTAGATAAACATTTTAATCGCAAACATGGAAAAAATGCATATTATGGTCAAAACAAAAAATAAAAGGAGGAACAAATTATTATGTTAGATAACAAAAAGATGGAATTTTGGTTTATAGTAGGTAGTCAAAATTTATATGGTCAAGATGCATTGGATGAAGTAAAACAAGATTCTCAAATTATTGCAGATGGTTTAAATAAAAGTGGAAAATTACCTTACACTATAGTATTTAAGTCCCTTGCAACATCTGCGGATGAAATTACTAGTTTAATGAAAGAAGTAAATTATAATGATAAGGTAGCTGGCGTAATTACTTGGATGCACACCTTTTCACCTGCTAAAATGTGGATAGCTGGTACAAAATTATTACAAAAACCTCTACTACATTTGGCAACACAATTTAGTGAACATATTCCATGGAAAACAATTGATATGGATTATATGAATCTACATCAAAGTGCTCATGGAGATCGTGAATATGGGTTTATAAATACAAGACTAAAAAAACATAATAAAGTAATTTTTGGATATTGGAAAACAGATGAGATTAAAAAAGAAATTGCTGATTGGATGAATGTAGCCGTAGGGTTTATTATAAGCTCCGAGATAAAAGTTGCTCGTTTTGGTGATAACATGCGTAATGTTGCTGTTACTGAAGGAGATAAAATAGAAGCTCAAATTCAATTTGGCTGGACAGTTGACTACTTTGCTATTGGTGATTTAACTACCGAGATCAGTAAAGTTTCAGAAAAAGAAGTTGATGACACATATGAAGGATTTAAGAAAATATACATTATGGATGCTGGAGAAAATGATCCTAAGTACTATGAGGAACATGTAAAAGAACAAATAAGAATTGAAATTGGATTAAAAACTTTCTTAGATGCAGGAAATTACACAGCATTTACAACAAATTTTGAAGATTTATATGGAATGAAACAATTGCCTGGACTTGCTGTTCAAAGGTTGAATGCGCAGGGTTACGGATTTGCTGGAGAAGGAGATTGGAAAACTGCAGCAATGTCTAGATTATTTAAGGTTATGACAAATAATGAGAAAACAGGATTTATGGAAGATTATATGTACGAATTCAGTAATGGTAATGAAAGAATCTTAGGCGCACATATGCTTGAAGTTGATCCAACATTTGCTTCAGACAAGCCTAGCATAGTTGTTAAACCACTCGGAATTGGTGATAAAGAAGATCCAGCTCGTTTAATATTTAATGGCTCAGTTGGAGCTGGAGTTGCAGTATCTATGCTTGATTTAGGAACACATTATCGTCTAATTATTAACGAAATAACAGCAGTTAAACCTACTGAAGATATGCCAAATTTACCAGTAGCTAAAATGGTATGGAAGCCAGAACCAAACTTTAGTGATGGTGTTAAAGCATGGATATATTCTGGTGGTGGACATCATACAGTTGTTACATTAATGTTAACAGTTGATCAAGTTTATGATTGGAGCCGTATGGTTGGGCTAGAAACTGTTATAATAGATCATGATACAAAATTAAGAGATATTATGAAAGATACAACAAGATAGAATAAATAACTAGAGAAAAATAATATAAAAGGTTGGCAGTTTTGCTGGCCTTTTATAAGGAGGCTAATTGTATGAAATTATTTATTGATACAGCTAATGTAGAAGATATCCGTGAAGCGAATGATATGGGTGTTATTTGTGGTGTTACTACTAATCCATCATTAATTGCAAAAGAAGGTAGAGATTTTAATGAAGTTATAAAAGAAATAGCATCTATTGTAGACGGACCAATAAGTGGGGAAGTTATTTCTTTAGATTCAAAAGGTATGATAAAAGAAGGAAGAGAAATAGCAAAAATACATAAAAATATGATTGTTAAAATTCCAATGACAGAGGACGGTCTAAAGGCTGTTAAAGTACTTTCAAAAGAAGGAATAAAAACAAATGTAACATTAATATTCTCAGCAGGACAAGCATTACTTGCGGCAAGAGCAGGAGCATCATATGTAAGTCCTTTCGTAGGAAGACTTGATGATATAAATGCTAATGCTATGGATTTAATAAGAACTATTGTTACAATTTTTAAAGTACACGCTATAGACACTGAAATAATTGCTGCAAGTATAAGAACTCCAATGCATGTCACAGATGTTGCAGTTGCAGGAGCTCATATTGCGACTGTTCCACTTAAAATCATTAAACAGATGATAAAACATCCATTGACCGATGCTGGAATAGAAAAATTTGCTCAAGATTGGAAAGAAACTTTCGGAAAATAATAATGAAAGTATATAGATAAAGTATGGAACTTTTCTTTAAAAGAAAGGTTCCATATTTTTTTATAAAATCTTGACATTAACTATTATATACAATAGCATTGTATATAATAGTTATAAAGGAAATTGTTTCAATGAAAATAATATTGAGTATAGGAGTGTTTTTATGGAATCTACAATTTATTGTTTTAGTGGTACGGGTAATTCTTTAAAGGTAGCCAGGGATATAGCTCTTGAATTAAAAGATACAGAAATAGTACAAATATGTACAAATAATATGAATATTGATAATACATTATCAAATAAAATTGGATTTATTTTTCCAGTATACGCTTCTGGAATTCCATTTTTAGTTAAAAAGTTTATTAAAGAAATTAGACTTAAAAAGGATGCTTATGTTTATACCGTTGTAACTTTTGGATCAGCAGCGGGGGCCTCTATAAAACAATTAGAAGAGCTGTTAACTGACAAGGGTATTAAACTTAGCGCTGCGTTTAAAGTCAAAATGCCAGGAAATTATCAAGTTATTTACGCACCTTACTCTGAGGAAAAACAGAAGGAGTGTTTTGACGATGAAAAAGAAAAAATAAGTGGAATTGTTAAAAGTCTAAATAATAATGAGATAGTTGGGTTTAGTGGACTCGGGGAAAGCTTGATGAGGACAGTTGGTGGAATGATTTATGGCAGTTTTAGCCCTTATAAAAAAGATAAAGATTTTTGGACAGACAAAAACTGTAATGGTTGTGGTACATGTTCAAAGGTATGTCCTGCGAGTAATATAGAAATGATGGAGGGTAAACCACAATGGCAACATAAATGTGAGCAATGCCTTGCTTGTATGCAGTGGTGTCCACAAAAATCAATTCAATATAAAAAGGTAACAATAAAAAGAGGTCGTTATCATCACCCAGATGTAGACGTTACGGAATTGTTCCATTTATAAAAAAGCGAGCTATTAGTATTGCAGCGACCCAGGATATGATTTAATATAACAAGCGTTAGGTTCTTTAAATAGAATTTTAACGTTTGTTTTATTTTTTGTAAAATTTAGGTTGACAATGATAATAATTAAACCTATAATAAAGTTGAGTCAAATTTAATTGTACAAAACTAAAAAATTAATTTTGAAGGGAAGTAAATAATATGAATTTTTATGATTTTTCAGCAAAAGAAATGGATGGACAAGATATAAAGATGGAGGAATATAGGGGTAAGGTTGTTTTAGTTGTAAACACTGCAAGTAAGTGTGGATTAACACCTCAGTTTGAAGGTCTTGAAAAATTATATAACGAATATAAAGATCAAGGTTTTGAAATTCTAGGATTCCCTTGTAATCAGTTTGCAAAGCAGGATTCTGGTAGTAATGAAGAGATACAACAGTTTTGTTTATTAAATTATGGAGTTAGTTTTACTATGTTTGAAAAAATAAATGTAAATGGACAAAATGCACACCCTTTATATAAATATTTAAAGAATGAAGAAAAAGGATTTTTAGGTAAGGAAATAAAATGGAATTTTACTAAGTTTTTAATAAATACAGAAGGGGAAGTAATTAAGAGATATGCGCCAACAGTGCTTCCATTAAATATAAAAACAGATATCGAGAACTTATTAAAAAAATAAAATTGTATTTAAAAAAACGGGCCTGTAATAAATTACAGGCCCGTTTTTTAGATAATACAATGTTTTTAGTGTTTATTACAAAAGCATTGACTTTGTATCTATATGGTGCTAAGGTTATAGTATTATAACAATACAAAGTAGATTAGATGAGCATAGTCATAAAATAATAATCAATATAGAAAGGAAAAATGATTATGAGAAATTTAGATATAAAAAACAAGGATGGATTAACTGAAAAAGAGTTTTTGGCTAGTTATGTGCCAGGGAATTATGATAGACCCTCTAATACAGTGGATATGTTACTTTTTACGATAGATGATATACCGGTAGAGGGGAAAGATCCTGATAAAGCGCTTAAATTGCTTTTGGTAAAGAGAGGCGATCACCCATATATTGGGTGTTATGGAATTCCGGGTGGATTCGTTAATATTGATGAAGGATTAAGTACTGCTTGTTACAGAGAATTAAAAGAAGAAACTAATATTGATAGTGTGTATTTTGAGCAGTTAAAAACTTTTGGGGATCTAGTAGATAGAGATCCGAGGATGAGGGTTATTTCGATAGCTTATTTGGCACTTGCCGATAAAACAAACATTAAGGCAGTAGCGGGTGACGATGCTACTTATGCGCAATGGTTTACGGTAAAGAAGGACTTTGTTTCATCAGATAATTCTGGAATAGAGAGAGTGGATGTTTATAATATAACACTTATTTCTGATGATGGTGAGGTTAAAATAGGTTATGTTGTTTATGAAAGATTTGTTAAGAATGGCATTATTACAATTAAAGTACCATCCTATGAGCCACTTAAGTGGAGTAAAGATGAACTTGCTTTTGACCATATTGACGAAGTGTATTATGCGTTAGATAGACTTAAAAATAAGATAGAATACACTTCAATTGCTTTTTCATTACTTCCAAAATATTTTACGTTAAGGGAAGCTCAAAAAATATATGAAGCTATTCTTAATTTAGGAAAACCTTTATCAAGGGCTAATTTTAGGCGCAAGATCAAGAAGATGGTTGTAGAAACTGATAAAGAAAAAACAACTGCAGGAAGACCGGCAACCTGTTATATATTTAATGAAAACTGGGAACATAATTTTTTAGACTAATAGGTTAATTATCACCTTTGGCTCTAAATAATAAAAGAGAGGAAATGATATGTATGATAAATTTACTAATAAATAAAATATTTGATATGCAAAATGAAATAAAGGGAAATGTAGTTAATCTAAATGACCTTCCAAAAGAAAAAACAGCTTTGATAGTTATGGATATGGTCAATGGTTTTGTCCACGCTGGAATAATGTCTTCACCAAGAGTTGAAACTATTATAGATAATGTTGTAGCTATTAATGAACGTACATACGGATATAAAAAGGTGTTTTTTTTGGAGCAACATGATGAAAATTCTACTGAGTTTAAGATCTACGGAAGACATTGTTTAAAAAATAGTACTGAGGCAGAGCTTATTTCTTCATTGAATTGTGGAGCTACACTTCATAGTAATACTACAATAATCCATAAGAATAGTACTAATGGCTTCCATGCACCAGAATTTAAAACATGGCTTCATGAAAATGAAGCGCAGATTGAAAACTATATTGTAGAAGGATGTTCGACGGATATATGTGTTAAGCATTTTACAGAAACATTAAAAACATATTTCAATGAAAAAAATATTGATAGAAGAATTATTGTACCAATAGATTCAGTAGAAACCTTTGACACTGGAACTCACGATGGTGATTTAATGAAAGTTATATCTCTTTGGGAAATGAAATCTAATGGCATAGAGGTAGTTGATACTATATTATAGTTATTTCATTAATAGTGTAGATTATAAAATTAGTTCCTTTTATTGTCTAAAGGAACTAATTTTATATATAAACCAATAGTGTGGAATATTCATATTGACAATGGAATGGTATATGGTATAATAATAGTACCACATAGGTACAAAGTATTTTAGGTATAAAAAGAAAAACAATAAGTTTTAATTTTTTTACGAAGGCTTTGTACTAGTTTGATACTAAATGAGTAAGGAGTGAAAGTATATGATGAATTATTATATGATAAAAATACTAAATGAATTGGTAAATGATGAGAGAATAAATAGTCTATCCGGAATTGCAAAGGATAATAACAGAAAGGTTTATATTGAAGGTAACGAGTATCAGGAATATAGCTTGGATTTAATTTTCCTTGTTGACATGGGTGAGCAATTTAAAAAGACTATTGCGTTTACAATAACAACAAATTCATTTAGTTCAAAAATCGAAGTAATAAAACATTGTAGTACGATAAGTCAAATATTTAGTAGAAAGAAAGTTAAAGATGTTACTAATTATATAATAGATAAAATACTAGAACTTAAAAATAATAATCAAAACAATAAATACTTAAATTTATTAAATGCTTAGATAAAGCTAAAAATGATTAAGCCCAATAAAATATGAAATTAAGGAGAAATATGAAAATGAGTAATGAATTCAATATTCGCGAGGAAAGAAATCTTTCAATGTTAATGGATTTTTATGAATTAACAATGTCAAATGGGTATTTTGTAAATGGGGTTTCAAACACAATTGTGTATTTTGATATGTTCTATAGAAAGAACCCAGATGGAGGAGGTTTTTCAATAGCGGCGGGTCTGGAACAACTTGTAGTGTTTGTTAAGAACTTAAAATTCACGAGAGATGATGTAGATTTTTTAAGAAGTAAGGGCGTTTTGTCAGAGGAGTTTTTAGAGTATTTATTAGCATTTAAATTCTCAGGAGATATATATGCAATTCCAGAGGGTACGGTAGTATTTCCAAATGAGGCAATAGTCACAATTAAGGCAAAGGTAATTGAGGCACAACTTATAGAGACTATGTTACTTTTAACAATCAATCATCAAAGCTTAATAGCTACAAAAGCCAGTAGAATAGTGAGAGCTGCAAAGGGGAGACCAATACTTGAGCTTGGAGCAAGAAGAACCCATGGTGCTGATGCAGCTATAATGGGGGCAAGAGCATCATATATAGGAGGAGTAAGTGGAACGGCTACAACTATTGCAGATCAAATGTACGGGATTCCGTCTACTGGAACAATGGCACATTCATGGATACAATTCTTTGGAGATGAATATAAAGCTTTTGAAACATATGCCAAAACTTACCCAGATACATGTACATTACTTGTTGATACATATAATGTTATAACTAGTGGTATACCAAATGCTATTAAGGTTTCAAAAGATGTTTTAGAGCCAATTGGAAAAAGGTTAAAAGCAATTAGACTTGATAGTGGAGATCTTGCTTATCTTTCAAAGAAAGTAAGAATTATGTTAGATGCAGCAGGGCTTACAGATTGCAAAATAGTAGCATCTAATAGCTTAGATGAGTTTATTATAACTGAATTATTAAATCAAAATGCTAAAATAGACATATTTGGTGTTGGTGAAAGATTAGTAACGGCCAAATCAGAACCAGTATTCGGCGGTGTTTATAAATTAGTGGCAGTTGAAGAAGAGGGAGAAGTTGTCCCAAGAATTAAATTGAGCGAAAGTGAAGAAAAAATTATTAATCCAGGATATAAAATGTGCTGGAGATTATATGATAAAAACACTCACAAGGCAATTGCGGATGTTATTACACTTACAGGGGAGGTTATAAATGAGGCGGCTCCATATATTATCTTTGACCCAGTTCTCACTTGGAAAAAGAAAAAAGTTACCAATTTCTACGCGAAAAAGCTTCAAGTACCAATATTTCTTAACGGAGAGTGTGTATATGAATTACCAACTATAGAGGAAATTAGAGATTACTGCAAAAATCAAGTAGACAGCATATGGGATGAAGTTAAGAGATTTTCTAATCCACACAAGTATTTTGTTGATTTATCTCATGAACTTTGGTTAGTTAAGCAGGAATTAATTCGAAAATATAGAAATTTAGAAGAAAAAAATGAAAAATAATTAAATGTACTTATATTAGTTATATGATATAGTGATTATATGGCTGAGAAGAATAAATAATTAGTAATATAAAGTAAATTAGATTTAATAGGGAGGAAGGATATTATGAAAACAAGGGAAATACGTAAAGTAGTAACAGGAACAACTCAGTATGATGGAGCTGGAGTAAAACTTGTTCGTGTGATTAGTTTACCTGATGTAAAAGAATTTGATCCATTTTTGATGTTAGATGCTTTTGACTCAATAGATCCTGATGATTATACTAAAGGTTTTCCATGGCATCCACATAGGGGAATAGAGACAGTTACCTACCTTATAAGTGGAGATATTGAGCATACAGATAGCTTGGGTAATAATGGAAGCATATTAGATGGTTGTTGTCAATGGATGACAGCTGGTGGTGGAATCCTTCATCAGGAAATGCCAAAAAAATCAAATAGAATGCTTGGCGTTCAACTTTGGCTTAATCTACCTCAGAAGGATAAAATGACAAGTCCAAAGTATCGAGATATTAGAGAAGATATGGTAACTAAAATTGACGAAGATGATAAGATCATTAGAGTTATTTCAGGGAATTATAAAGGTAATTCAGGAGCCGTGCAAGGTGAGCATGTGAAAATGTTATTCTTAGACGTTGAAATGAAAGCTGGTGGACGATGGGAATTAGAAACTATGACTGACACAACACTGTTTATATATATAGTGGAAGGCGAAGGCTGTTTTGATGATTCTAATGATAAATTGGTTCCAAGTAGGAGTGCAGTACTTTTTAATAATGGCGAGAAATTAGTAGCTAGAGCAACAGAAAAAGGTCTTCGTTTTCTGTTGTTTTCAGGAGCTAAATTGAATGAGTCGATTGCATGGGGTGGACCTATTGTAATGAACACCCAAGAGGAACTTAGGAGGGCATTTAAAGATATTGAGGATGGAACATTTGTTAAGTAGCAAACAAAAGCTTAGGAGCAAGCAATAATTACAAATTATTGTTTGCTCCTTTTTCCTAATTGCTCGTTATTCTTCTGGCTGTATTATAATCAGGCATATATTTTAAATCTATAATTTTAACCGATGACCCAGTTTTAGGGGAATGTATGAATTTGCCATTTCCAACATAAATACCTACATGATAGACAGGATTACCAAAAAAAACTAAATCTCCTTTCTTAAGGGTAGATTTACTAATTACACTGCCTTTTGATGTTTGAGATGATGCAATGCGTGGCAAATTTACTTTGAAATTATTATAAACATGCATAGTAAAACCAGAGCAATCAAAACCTGCCGTGGTAGTTCCACCATATTTATATGGGATGCCTATAAATGTTTCTGCATAGTCTACGATATTAGTCCCTGTAAGCTTGTTTTTACTTGCTGCTAATTGAGTAATTTCTGTTGTGTATACAAGTGCTTCAGCATGCACAGGCTTACTAGTAATACTTATTGAACCTGCAAGCAATAAAGCAAGAGCAAATGTTGTAATATTTTTAACTTTCTTCATTATGGCCTCCTTTGTAAACGTAATCTATTACTATATTCTACATAAACATAGTAAATCCCTTTAAAAAACAAAAACTTTTTTTAATTATTCTAATTAAGAGCATAATGAATAATATTGTTTGAATGTGATATAATATAAGCGAGTGCATTTAAAGAAACATTTTGTATCAATTAGATAAAAAGTATTACTATATTATAGTGAGAAGCGTGTAATATATATGTATTGGAGTGGAATATATGACAAAAACAATTATAAGAATACAAAAGATTGAACTTACGGGGTTTAAGAATATTCAGGAGGGAATTATAGATTTGTCAGGTTATAGACAAAAAAAATATTATAGTGCTAAATCAGATATAATTGGGATTTATGGACAAAATGGTTCAGGAAAAACCACTATAGTAGAAGCTTTTAAATTATTTAAAATAATAGCAAGTGGTGAAAAATTACCAGAAGATATTAAAAATTATATACACGAATTAGAAGAATCAGCTACATTAAAATTTGTTTTCTATATTGAACTAAAAGATCAAAGGTTATTAGTGTATTACCAGTTTTCCCTAAGGCGAAAAGAAGGGTTTGCAGAATTATATAATGAGAAGTTAAGTTATTCTCAAATAAATGAGGATAATAAAAAAAGAAAAATTGATATAATCGAATATCTTATAGATTTAAAGGATACATATATATTGCCGAAGGCTCGTTATAACGAGTTAATAAGAAATAATAAAGAAAATGAATTTAATCTTGAAGTGGGTAAAAGGTTATCGATAAAGGAAAAAACATCTTTTATTTTTAACGATAGTTTGGAAGAAATTTTTAAAAGTAATTCTATGAGCAATGATTATTTTAATGTTATTAATGTTATTAAACATTTTGCTAGAGTAAATTTATTTGTAATAACCAATGAACATTCAGCAACTATAAGCCTTAATTATATGCCATTAAGTTTTAGAATGGAGGATGAGGACTGTGTAACTAGTGGAGATATCGCAATTAACCTACTCGGAACGTCAAATATAGATAAAAAAAGGTATAATATAGCGACAAGAATTATAAAACAGTTGAATATGGTGTTAAGCACTATTATTCCTAATTTACAGTTAGAGATTAATAATTTAGGAAATGAGATATCTAAAAATGGAAAAGAAGTAGTAAGAATACAATTACTTTCAATTAAAAAAGATATAAAGATTCCTTTGAAATATGAATCTGAAGGTATTAAAAAGATAATTTCTATTTTAAGCACCTTAATCTCCATGTTTAATAACCCAGCAATTTGTTTAATAGTTGATGAACTTGATGCTGGTATATTTGAGTATTTGTTAGGGGAATTATTAAAGATAATTGAGCAAGAAGGAAAAGGTCAATTTATATTTACGTCACACAATCTACGACCACTCGAGATGTTAGAAAAAGAATCATTGGTATTTAGTACGACTAATCCTCAGAACAGATTTATAAGAATAATGAATGTAAAAAGTAACAATAATCTACGAAATGTATATTTGCGTGGGGTTGATTTGGGTGGACTTAATGAGTGTATATATGAAGAGACTAATAGTTTTGAGATTGCACACGCATTTAGAAAAGCTGGTGACATTCTTTATGAAGAGTAAAAAAATTGTTTTATTTATAGTTGAGGGAGTAACTGATAGAAATTCATTTGCATTGGTTTTATCTAAAATAATTGAAAAAGATAAAATTGTTAGGTTTAAAGTTATTCACGGTGATATTACAACGCAAAATGGAGTTAGTGCGAGTAATATTTACGCTAAAATTACAGATTATATAAAGGAGTTTATATCTAGTGACATGTATAAG
Organism: Clostridium estertheticum subsp. estertheticum; assembly: GCF_001877035.1. NCBI lineage: Bacteria > Bacillati > Bacillota > Clostridia > Eubacteriales > Clostridiaceae > Clostridium > Clostridium estertheticum. The sequence goes on from NZ_CP015756.1 coordinate 1,054,180, forward strand.
AAAAGTGATATTTCAAACGTAATTCATTTAGTAGATACTGACGGTGCATTTATAAATGATGAACAAGTTCTGCAAAAGGACACGAATGGTAGTATTGAGTATAACACTCAGAATATATATGCAAAAAATACTGATAATATAAAAAAGCGTAATAAACAAAAATCACAAATTCTAAGTAAGCTCGCAACTACGAATATGGTATATGCAAACTTAAGCTACCGGGTATATTTCTTTTCTTCTAATTTAGAACATGTAATTCATAATATACAAGTCGTTAATGATGATGATAAACGGCGGTTTGCTGAAAAATTTGAAGACGAATTTATAACAAACCCCATTAGTTTTATTGAATTTATGAATAATCCGGAATTTGCTATTAATGCTGAGTATAAAGATACCTGGGAGTTTATAAAAAAAGATACAAATTCTCTAAAACGATTTACTAATTTTAATTTATATCTTAACGACATTTCAGAAGGAAAGTCTCCCACTTCTATAAGTGGGAGTAACTTATCTTAGCAGAAATAAAACTTCAGTGGGATTTTAAATTTCCTTCTGAAGTCGTTAATGCAGCTCCCCAGGAGATGATTTAACACAATAAAGATTGAATAAATTACAAAAATAAAATAGACTACCAAACGGTAGTCTGTCTACTTTATTTTTGTAATATTATTTTTCTTTTTGAAGTAAACTGTGATGTCTACTATACACAAAGTAAATCACTATTCCAATTAATAACCAAATTATAAATCTAATCCATGTAACTAGTGGTAAGGCTGACATTAAATAAATACAAGCAAGTGCAGAAATGATAGGTAGAACTGGTACCCATGGACACTTAAATTTTCTTTCAATATTCGGCATAGTTTTTCTAAGAACTATAACTCCTATTGAAACTAGAATGAATGCAAATAATGTACCTATATTGCATAGTTTTATTATTTCATCTAATGGTAGAAAACCGGCCATTATTCCAGCAATACTACCTGTTATTATTGTGCAAAGAGTAGGGGTTTTGTGAATAGGGTGTACCTTTGAAAAAACCTTTGGAAGTAACCCATCTCTTGACATAACCATAAATACTCTAATTTGTCCATAAAGCATTACAAGTAGTGTTGAAATCATACCGATAACTGCTCCAGTTCCAACAAGGGCTGCTCCCCAATTGATGCCAAATCTTGCAAGAGCTCCTGGAACAGCATTGTTCTCAATTATTTCTTTATATGGAACCATACCAGTTATAACAAGTGCAACTGCAATGTAAAGTATAATTACTATACCTAGGCAAATTGCAAGTCCACGTGGTACATCCCTCTTTGGGTTTATAGTTTCTTCGGCAGCAGTTGAAACTGCGTCAAAACCAATATATGCAAAGAATATAATCGAAGCACCAGCCATAACACCACTCCAACCAAATGGAGCAAATGGTTTATAGTTAGCTACATTAATATGGAATACTCCAAGTATCACAAATAAAATAATTACACCGACTTTTATCAAAACAATTTTATTATTCAATTTTGCACTTTCTTTTATGCCTATAAATAATATCCAAGTTACAAACATAGTTATAAGAACAGCAGGCATGTCAATAATTCCACCAGCTGAGGGAGTTTTAATTATTGCATTAGGCAAATTTAGACCTGCGGAACTTAATAAACCTACAAAGGTTCCTGACCATCCAGATGCAACTGCAGCGGAAGAAACCAAATACTCAAGCATTAAGTCCCATCCTATAATCCAAGCTATTAATTCGCCAAAGGCAACATAAGAGTATGCATAGGTACTTCCCGCAACTGGAAACATTGTAGCAAGTTCAGAATAAGTAAGAGCGCAAAGGGCACTTATTACCGCGGCTACTATAAATGATAAAACAACTGCAGGCCCTGCTAGATGAGCTCCAACACCAGTTGAAACAAAGATCCCTGTACCAACAACTGCACCTATTCCAAGTGCTGCAAGGTCTTTTGATGTAAGATTCTTCTTTAAATCTGATTTTTCGGCTGAATGTAACATTTGTTCTAAGGTTTTCTTTTTCCAAATATCCATAAATTTTTTCACTCCTTTAATTAAATTTTAATTTTACTTAAATTATTTTGTTGATATAAAAACTAAAGTTTTATGTACTAATATTGTCCGTTCTTTATTTGGATTATTTGTATTTAAAACTATAAAAAGAAATGAATGTAATACTATATTATGCATAAAAAATATTATTAGAATTCATTATATAGAAAATTTGAAAAATTAGAAAGGGTTAAATATAGCTTGTTAAGCTAATTCGTTTGATTATATATATAATACTATAATATAATGACATTTTCTAAGTTTTAATATGCAGTTACAACATTGACAAAATGTTTTAATTTTATTTGGATAACAAGTAAAATAGTAGTAAAAATTATTAATATATTATTAATATAAAGGGATATTTTTTTAATATAAAGGGATATAATACGAATATAGACAATTTGGTATATTTTTATTATAATATACTTAATTTGTAAAAAAAAGTATCGGTAGTTTCTTAGTTTGAAATTATGATTAAAGGAGATATGAATATGATAAATAAGACTATTGATTTGTGGGGTGAATTTCCATATAAAAATAAAGGAAATGATGATTTTAGACCAACTTTAGATACATATTTACTTAATGGAGATAAAATAAGGGGAGCTGTTTTAATATGCCCAGGAGGGGCATATGCTTATACATCATTAAGAGAAGCTGAACCTATAGCTATTAAATTTAACGCTGCGGGCTTTCATGCATTTGTTTTATATTATAGTGTTGCTCCAAACAAGTATCCACAATCATTGCTAGATTTATCAAGGGCAATGTGTATACTTCGTGAAAATTCTAAAGAGTGGAAAATAGATGTTAATAAAATTGCGGTGTGTGGCTTTTCCGCAGGTGGGCATTTAGCTTCAAGTCTTGGAGTTTATTGGGATGAGTCTTATTTAAAAGGGGTACCTGGAATTGAGGTAGGTAAAAATAATCCAAATGCTCAAATTTTATGTTATCCTGTAATAACATCAGGAGTATTTACTCATGAAAACTCACTTTGCAATTTGATAGGAGATAATGCCAGCGAGTCATTAAAGGAGAAGATGTCATTAGAACATAATGTTTCAGAGAAAACACCACCTACATTTTTATGGCATACATTTGAAGATGACTCAGTACCGGTTGAAAATACATTGTTATTTGCTAAGGCGTTAAGAAACAAAAAAATACCTTTTGAATTACACATATACCCAGAAGGACCACATGGGTTATCGCTTGCTAATGAAGAAACTAGGGAAGAAGGAAAAGGGGTTTATCCCAATGTTGCTACTTGGATGGAATTGTGTATTACGTGGTTAACTAATCTATTCTCAAAGAAATAGAATAAAATTTTATAAGAACATATTTTTAGCCTAACCACCCATTTTCAAAGCGTTCCACAAAACTAGTCATAGATTGTTCATAAAATTGACACTTAAATGCAATAATTATTTGTTACTATAATTAATAGATACAGAGGAACTAAATAATAAATCCTCGAAACAACATAATCAACATATCACTAAAGATTAATATCAAGTGAGTATCAAAAGCAATTAATTATATAGCCTTTAAGGGCGGAATGGAGACAAATTAATATGGAACATAACGTAAAAGATACATCAAAAAAATCTGCTTTTTCAATCCTTTTATTTATATCTGCCATAATTGTAGCAATCTTAGGAGTGGCACTATTAGTTGATAATATCTACTTGTATAACACTAGTTTTGCTCAAGCTGTAACTCAAGGTTATCCAGTTGCTACGGTAAGAAAGACATTAATGACATCACAATTGTTACCAGGAATATTCCAACCAATTGCCATGTATGGTGGAATTGCATTACTTCTAGTAGCAGTGGGTAAAATCAGTGATAAAGTTTCTAAATATTTAACAGTTTTAACTAAAAAAGAGATTTGCGATGATATTACTCATGAAAATTGTGAAGATCAAGATGTTGCTAATGTAGAAAATATAGAAACAACTAATCCAGAAGAAATATCGGATAAAACTCAAAAAAATATAGACTAAAAATAAGGAAGGTCTTGTCTTAGCAATTAGCTAGGGCGAGACCTTTTTTATGGTTAGTTTGAAAATTATAAATTATTTTATATCTATAACTGCGTTTTTATCTACGATATTCCACCAAGTCTTTCCTGGATTTAAAGGTAAAATATTCCCTTTTTCATCTGTTAGTAGTGTTTTTGAAGTTGTAGTTTTTTTAGTCCAAAACATTTTAACATATTTGCCATTACTTATAACATAACCATTTCCTGTGCCCACAAGTTTAATGTCTAAATGACTCCCATCTACTTGAGTTTTAATTGTAGTTATTTGGACAACTACATTTTTAACGCTTAAGGGAAGTTTATTTTCTTTATCAGTAGAAGATTTTCCATCCATGCTTTTTAGGTAAAGTCCATTTTTATAAGTGTATCTAGTATTGTAATATTTATTTAAAGTTAATAATATATCTGATGCTTTATTTAGTTTAGTATTATCCCAATAGCTTTTATCAAATTTTAATGTATCCCTAGGTGAGTACACAAATTTTTTAATTTTGATAAGCTCTCTTAATTTATCTGTGGAGGTATAAAGGTTATGAGGAGCTTTCCTTATCGAATCCCTCCAATAGGTAGAGGCATTCGTCATTTCGTTCATGCTCATTAATTTTTCTCCATTTATTTTAAGAAGAGCTTCTTCGCTTCCACCACAATGAGCAAAAGGCAAATTATATTCCTTTGAAATATCTAAGAAATAAGCCCGAGCGCTTCTAATTGGTCCAATCTTTTTTGGACTCTCCTTTTGAAACAATGTTATAAACCTAGGAATTCCACCCTCTGCCATGGTTTCATAAACTATGTCTGCATCATTTAATCCAGATTGAGGTCTTGCATCTAAAGAGTTTTCGATTATTGCAAGTGCAGCAATATTAGAGAAGACTTCCTTTGTTACCTCTTCACCAGTATAGGGTGAGATATATTTTTGAGAGGTTTTTACAGCGGGTTTTGGTTTGAGTTGTATTGTAGTATCAACTTTTTTGCCACACCCCTGGGATAAAAAAAACATTGAAACAAGTATACATAATACTAGTTTAGATTTATTTTTCAAAATAAATATAACCTCCCTTAGTTTTAAGTGTCATAATATCTGGTCATAATAAATCTTTCTACAAGTCATAGACAATTACCTTTATATTTAATAATTTTTTTTGCGAAATATCTATTATAATATAAAAACTTATACTATAATAGATATTAATAAAGAATAAGTATTAAAGACTATAAAAATAATATGTTGAGAGGTGATTTTTATGTATGATGTAACTATTATAGGAGCAGGAGTAGTTGGAGCAGCTATTGCAAGAGAACTTTCAAGGTATGATTTAAAAATATGTATTTTAGAAAAAGAAGATGATGTTGCAACCAAGGCGTCGAAAGCAAATAGTGGGATAGTTCATGGTGGATATGCAGCAAAGTATGGTACATTAAAAGGACAATTGTGTGGAAAAGGGAATAAAATGTATAAGGCACTTGATAAAGAATTAAATTTTGGATATCGGAAAACAGGAGCTTTGGTAATTGGATTTAATGAGAGTGATGAGAAAAGGATTACTGAGCTATACGAGAACGGTCTAAAACTTGGATGCGATGATTTGGAGATTATAAAAGGTGAGAAGTTAAAAGAGATAGAGCCATACTTAAATAGTGAAGTAAAGGTAGCACTTTATGCTAAAAGTGTAGGGGTTACATCACCTTATGAATTTACAATTGCATTAGTTGAAAATGCAATAACTAATGGTGTTGAACTTAAGCTAGAGAATGAAGTAATGAGTATAGAAAAATTGGAAGAAAAATTTATGGTTCATACTAATAAGGAAGATATCGAATCAAGGTACATTATAAATGCTGCCGGACTTCATAGTGATAAAATATCTAATATGGTAGGAATCGATGATTTTAAAATAGTACCAAAGAGAGGTCAATATATTTTAATGGGAAAAGATCAAGGTCATCTTGTAAATACTGTTATTTTTCAAGTTCCTACAGATAAGGGGAAAGGAATACTTGTAACTACAACATATCATGGTAATTTTATGATTGGGCCTAATGCAGAGGAAGTTGATAATACAGAAGATGTATCAACTAATGAGAATAGTTTAAAGGATGTAATTACTGCTGCTAGAATGTCCATACCTGATTTTAATATTCAAAAGGCATTAACTACTTTTTCAGGTATAAGAGCCACTAGTAGTACAGGGGATTTTATCATTGAGGAAAGCAGAGTTAAAAGATTCGTAAATGTTGCTGGGATAGATTCACCAGGACTTACATCATCACCTGCAATTGCGAAGATGGTTGTAGATATAATTAAGAATTTAGAGGGAAATCTTAAACTGAAAAATAGTTTTAATCCAAATAGAAATGGAATAGTAATAAAGAAAGATAAGAATTTTGATGGAAAAGTTGATGATGAAAATAAAGAAAAGAATATAATATGCAGATGTGAGCAGGTTACAGAGTCAGAAATTATTGACGCTATTCACAGAAATATACCAATTAATTCTACAGACGCTATAAAAAGACGTACAAGAGCAGGAATGGGAACTTGCCAAGGTAATTTTTGTCAAAGAAGAGTTAAGGCTATAATAGCAAGAGAACTTAATATTTCAGAGGATAAAGTTACTGTAAGGGGAAATAGTAATTCTAAATCACCAGTTAAAGCGGAAATAAATTTAATTAGGAAAGCTAAATATTAAGATAATAAATCTAAGTTAGAATGAAAAAAAGAGCAAAGATCATTTTATGAACCTTGCTCTAATGTTTGAGTAAAAAATTAACTTAAGCTAGGTTTGTTTACAACTAGTTTTGATAAACGTTTTATAGGTAAAATAGCAATAATTATACAGGTGATTATTGCTTCGAGACCCATGTATGAGCCGTTATATAAAAGGGAATATAAATAAACTGAAGTTCCCTTTGGAGCAGAGGTAGCGAAAAATACCACGCCGGATATAAAATGGCATGCAAATCTTGCTAGCATTGCACAGATTACTCCGATAAGTATTCCTGTAATTTTAAAGGATCTAAAGTATCCTGCTATTCCAATTGCCATAAAAGGAAGAGGATAATCAAATAATACTTGGACTGGGTGGACTGCAAAAGGAGATAATATGAAATTTATTATTCCAAATAAAAAGCCTGTTAGAAAACCAACTTCAGGGCCATAAAACAATGCTATTAGTACTATTGGGACCATACTTCCAGCAGTTACGCTACCACCTTGTGGTAATTTCATAATAGTAATAAATTGTAATGAAGTAGCTAATGCGATAGATACACCAACTAAAGTTATCATTTGCGTAGTAAACTTAATCTTTCTAACTTTTAAGATAACATAAATTAATATTAAAACTCCGAGTAGTGCAAAAAGAGCAATGGGGCTTTTGGTAATTTCAGTGATTCTTTCATTTAAAGACATTTATATAACCTCCATGTATTGTGCCTTAGAGGTATTATGGTGAAAACAAAAAAACTATATTCACAAAAGGAATATAGTTAATGTATTTATACATCATTACCGCTTTCCTCCGCTGGTATTATCCAGATCAGGTATAAGGGTCAATGAATTGAATATTCATATCTCAGCCATAAGGCACCCCTAGCACATATTTTATTATTATTTAATTATATAACAGTATATTACAATTTACAAGTAATTTTATGTATTTAGTATATGGGACGCCTATGTAAGTAAACAAAAGGTAAGTTTGCAATTTAAAACACAGAGTGTTATTGTATAAGTGTTCTAGGTAAATTCTAAAATTAGGATAGGTTTTGTTAAAAATTAAACAATAAATTATAATTACAAAAATATCGTTCTGAAGGTATGAGGGTTCGTCCCGAATGAGAAGGCGAGAGAATAGTTGTAATATTGTTAAGGAGCATACTTTTAATGGTGTGTCTTTAATTATAAGAAACTATCCCTATGCCTTTAGAGGTATAGGGATAGTTTAATTTATTAAGGAGATTTAATTAATGGAAACAAGAATTGCATTAATTGGAATTATAGTTGAAAACACAGATGTAGCTCCAAAGATTAACTCTATACTTCACGAATATGGTGAGTATATTGTAGGGAGAATGGGCTTGCCATATCATAAACGTGATATCTCAGTAATAAGTGTCGTTATTGACGCACCAAATGATGTTATCAGTGCTCTATCAGGTAAGCTAGGAATGATACCCGGTGTGAACACTAAAACAATTTATTCCAAAGTTACACCGCAAGCAAGTAAATAATAAATTATTTTAAATAAAAAGGAGATTATGTTATGTATGATTCTATGTCAAAAAATGCAACAGAGTTTATTGATGATGATGAAATTTTATCTACCGTTGCATATGCTAAGGAAAATAAGAGTAATCGTGAATTAATTGATAGTCTAATAAAACGTGCAAGTGAAGGCAAGGGGTTAACACATAGGGAAGCTGCTGTTCTACTTGAATGTGATTTGAAAGATGAAGAAGAAAAAATGTTCAAACTTGCAAAGGAACTTAAGCAAAAACTTTATGGTAATCGTATTGTTATATTTGCGCCTTTATATCTTTCAAATCATTGTATAAACGGATGTGTATATTGTCCTTATCATTCTAAAAACAAAACAATACATCGTAAAAAACTTTCGCAAGAAGAAATAGTTAAAGAGGTTGTTGCGCTTCAGGATATGGGACACAAGAGATTGGCTTTGGAAGCAGGAGAAGATCCTATTAATAACCCAATTGAATATATTTTGGAGGGTATAAAGACAATCTATAGTATTAAACATAAAAATGGAGATATTAGACGTGTAAATGTCAATATTGCGGCTACTACTGTAGAGGAATATAAGATGCTCAAAGAAGCTGGAATTGGAACTTACATACTTTTCCAGGAAACTTATAATAAGAAAAGTTATGAAGAGCTTCACCCAACGGGACCAAAACATAACTATGCATATCATACTGAGGCAATGGACCGTGCGATGGAAGGCGGTATTGATGACGTTGGAATTGGCGTCTTGTTCGGCTTAAATATGTATCGTTATGACTTTGTAGGTTTACTTATGCATGCAGAGCATTTAGAAGCAGCTAAGGGTGTAGGCCCACATACTATAAGTGTTCCAAGAATTTGTCCTGCTGATGATATTGATCCGAATGCATTTTCAAATTCAATATCAGATGAGATGTTTGAAAAAATTGTAGCTGTTATTCGTATTGCTGTACCATATACAGGCATGATTGTTTCAACTCGTGAATCAAAATCAACTCGCGAGCGTGTGCTAGAACTCGGTATATCTCAGGTAAGTGGAGGATCATGTACAAGTGTCGGGGGATATTCAAAGAAAGAGTCAGAAGATGATAATTCAAAACAATTTGAAGTAACAGATACTAGAAAATTAGATGAAATAGTAAATTGGCTTTTAGAACTTGGTTATATTCCAAGCTTTTGTACCGCCTGTTATAGAGAGGGACGTACAGGAGATAGATTTATGAAACTTGTAAAATCAGGTCAGATTGGAAACTGCTGTCAGCCAAATGCACTAATGACACTTAAAGAATATTTGGAGGATTACGCATCCGAGGATACTAAGAAAAAGGGTGAGATCTTAATTCAAAATGAGATTCCAAATATAAAAAGTGAAAAAGTTCGAGAAATTGCAACGGAGTATTTGAAAGAACTTAAAGATGGAAAAAGAGATTTCCGTTTCTAAAAATACAAAAGAGGTAGAGTAGAATTTGCTCTACCTTTTTTTGCATTTTCATATAATAAAGTGATTTTATCATTTACTTGACATATTGCTGAGATAGTAATAGTATAATAATATAAAGTATATAATAATTATTACTAATAGATAATGTGATAAATAAAAGAAATCGGGGGAATTTAAATGAATTTAAAAGAAGTTTATGAAGGTAGAAGAGCTATTAATTTTTTTGATACTAATAAAGGTGTGGAGGCTGGATTACTTAAAGATATAATTAACCTTGCGGTTCTAGCACCATCAGCATTTAATCTTCAACCTTGGGAGATTATAGCAGTAAAATCTAAAGAGGGTAAAGAAAGATTGCATAAATTTGCAGCTCAACCTAAGATATTAGAAGCTCCAGTTACTTTAATTATAGTAGGTAACAAAACAGGATATGAAGCATCAAACCCTACTTGGAATGATATGTTAAAGTTAATGGGTGGAGATAAAGAAAAATTAGCAGGTACACAAGGAATGGCAGCTGGTTTATACGGCACATCAAACGAAAATAAATTAAAGTTTGCTGAAAGTAACGCAGGATTGCTCGCAATGTCTATAATGTATGCAGCTAAGAGTCTTGGAGTTGATTCTCATGCAATGAGCGGAATGGACTTTGAAGGTGTACGAAAAGAATTTGAACTTGATGAGAATAAGACTGTAGTTATGCTAATTTCACTTGGTCACTTAGATGAGAGTAATACACTTTACCCAAGAGCATATAGAAGAGGGTACGATGAGATAGTTAAAGAAGTTTAAAATATTTTAAATTATAATTTAATAGATTGTAATAACAAAAGCGGCGCCATAGATTGTGGGCCGCTTTTGTTATTATTCTAAATACACCAGATTATATGGGGTTTCTTGGTAAACGTAATAGTTTAACCAATTTGAAAAGAGTAAACTTGAATGACCTCTCCATTTTACAATAGGTGTTTTAGTTGGATCATCTTGTGGATAATAATTTTTTGGTACATCAATATTTAAACCATTTGCGATATCTCTATCATATTCTGTTTTGAGCGTTAATGGATCATATTCTGAATGTCCTGTTATAAAAATCTGCCGTCCTTTTTTCGCTGATACAATGTAAATTCCTGATTCATCTGATTCTGATATAATTTTAAGTTCATCGACTTTATCAATATCAACTTTCTTTATTTCAGAATGCCTTGAATGCGGAACATAAAACTCATCGTCAAATCCAGTCAATAGCCTAACATTCTTCTGCGTTGCCGTATGTTTAAATACTCCAAACAGTTTTTTGCATAGTTTATGTTTTTGAACTCCATAATGATAATAAAGCCCAGCTTGCGCACCCCAACAAATATGTAGGGTGGAGAATACATTGCGCACGCTCCAGTCCATGATTTTTTTTAGCTCATCCCAGTAATCTACTTCTTCAAAAGGAACATTTTCAATAGGTGCTCCTGTTATTATCATTCCATCAAATTTAGAATCTTTTATTTCATCAAAAGTATTGTAAAATTTAATTAAATGTTCAGGTGATATATTTTTGCTGTCATGACTTTCTGGGTGAAGAAGCACTATATCAATCTGAAGTGGTGAGTTACCAAGAAGTCTTAGAAGTTGCGTTTCTGTATCAATCTTTGTAGGCATTAGGTTTAAAATTATAATTTTTAATGGCCTAATATCTTGATGAAATGCGCAGTCTTCTGTAATAGTAAAAACATTTTCTTTATTTAGAGTCTTATATGCTGGAAGATTGTCTGGTATTTTTATTGGCATCTAAATCCTCCTTAGGTAATGCATCTTGCGTATTATAATATGACAGATTCATAAATTATTTTTGTGACTATTTAACTGCTTTTTCTAGGGCTTGATTTAAATCGTATATAATGTCATCAATACCTTCTACACCAATTGAAAGTCTTATCAAATCTGTAGTAACTCCAGCAGCCTTTTGTTCTTGCTCATTGAGCTCTGCGTGAGTTGTGCTTGAAGGATGAATTACAAGTGATTTTGCATCAGCAACATTTGCAAGTAGTGAGAATAACTCTACACTGTTAATAAATTTCTTTCCTGCCTCAAGTCCGCCTTTTATTCCAAAAGTAAATATTGAACCTGCGCCTTTTGGTAGATATTTTTTAGATAAATCTTTGTATTTACTTCCTTCGAGCTCTGGGTAATTTATCCATGAAACACTTGGATGCTTACTTAAGAATTCAACTACGGCTCTAGCGTTTGAAACGTGCCTCTCAACTCTTAAAGACAATGATTCAAGTCCCTGAAGAAATAAAAATGCACTTTGGGGACTAAGAGTAGCGCCAGTATTTCGTAGAAGCTGAACTCTAGCTTTTAAAGCAAATGCTGGTGCACCGAGGTCTGCATATACGAGTCCATTGTAGCTTTTATCAGGCGTTGTAAAATCAGGAAACTTACCGCTTGCCCTCCAATCAAACTTACCACCATCAACTATAATTCCACCAATAGTAGTTCCATGTCCACCAATAAACTTTGTTGCGGAGTGGATAACTATATCAGCACCAAATTCAATTGGACGGCATAGGAAAGGAGTTGCAAATGTACTGTCAATAATAAGTGGTATTTTATTTTCGTGTGCGATTTTTGCTACTGCTTCTATATCTAAAATATTTATTTTTGGATTCCCTATTGTTTCACCGTAAAGTGCTTTTGTCTTGTTTGTTATTGCTTTTCTAAAGTTTTCAGGATCATCTGGGTCTACAAATATTACGTTAATTCCAAGTTTCCTAAGTGTAACATTAAATAATTCATAAGTACCACCATAGAGTGTACTTGCAGTTACGATTTCATCGCCACAGCTAGCTACATTAAGTATTGCATAGAATATTGCAGCTAGTCCGGAAGCTGTAGCAAGTCCAGCAACGCCACCTTCAAGAGCAGCTACCCTCTTTTCGAAAACATCAGTAGTCGGATTCATTATTCTTGCATATACATTACCTGGCTCTTTTAATTGAAATAAATTTGCTGCATGATCTGCATTTTTAAAGACAAAAGATGATGTTTGATAAATTGGAACTGCTCTTGAACCAGTAGTAGGGTCTGGGACTTGTCCTGCATGTACCTGTAATGTTTCGAAACTTAATTTTCTCTCACTCATATTAATTCTCCTCTTTAATATTATTTTTAATTTATTGAATTATACTGTAAATATATGTTCGTTTTTTATACGTAAAGGTTTATAAAAAAAAAGCAACTCTCCTATAAGGAAAGCAGCACGATTAACTTTAATAAACAATAAAATTGTATAATAAAATTTGCTATCTTCCTTATCTTTCAGATTTTACAATCTGATGGAATTGACACCATTGCATTTCGCTATAAATGCTGGTTGTCGGGTATCATCGGGCCAGTCCCTCTACCTCTCTTGATAAGTATTTTGTATTAAGTTGTTAAAGATATGATAAAGCTTTTATTGAATATTGTCAATAGTCTAAAAACAAATTTACAGACTAATATGTACAGAAATAAAATAAATTGTCGATTAAAAACTAGATAAAAGGTAAATGTGATATTATAACAAATAAGTACTGCTCGCGGTAACAAAACAATGGAAATAGAATAATATAAAGTATAAATATTATTTTGGAGGTACTTATGTACGATTATCGTTGTAAAAATTGTGAAAATCTTGGACAATGTATGTCTATGATGAATATGCCCATGATGAATATGCCCATGATGAATATGCCCATGATGAATATGCCCATGATGAATATGCCTATGATGAATATGCCAATGGAGAATATGCCAATGGAGGATATGGAAATGGAGGATATGCCTATGGCGAATATGCCAATGGGAAATATGCCAATGGGGAATATGCCTATGGGAAATATGCCTATGGCGAATATGCCTATGATGAATATGTCCATGATGAACATGCCAATGATGAACATGCCAATGATGAATATGCCTATGTGTGAGGAAGATGATGATGAGTTAAAAAGCATGTACCCTAAGGTTTACCATAGGATGCATCCGATGGTAAAGCATCATTGCGATATGATGGTTGCAAGACATGGAAAGATGTATTGCCCTAGCAAGGAGGAAATGGATCATGTCTGTAAAGAAATAGCTGACAAGTACAAAGAGCACCATAAGGATGATTATGATGAGGATGATTGCAGAGATGATGGTGATGGTGATGATATGATGAGGAGAAGACGTCGCTTCAGCGGTGGGGGACTTCAAGATATAGCTAGAATATTAATTATCGGAACTTTACTTGGAGGCAGAGGCTATAATTACGGATATTAATATGATTAAATTTTATTAAGTATTATAAGTTAAGTTATTATTATATTCTAAAAAACTGCTGAAGCATGTTGGCAGTTTTTTTTATGTAAAGTACACATACTTATGAGTATTAGTGCAGATGGGACAGAAAGAGGATATAATGAAGAGAACCACGAAATAATTTATGTTATAAATAAATTTAAACAAAGGGGATAACAATGATAAAAACAAATGTTATGCGTATTTTAGATAAAATGAATATAGAATATAATGTTATGACCTATGAGGTTAAAGATGATAAAGTAGATGGGATATCTGTGGCAAAGAAGATAGGTAGAGATGAAAAATACCTATATAAAACCATAGTTACACATGCAAATTCTAAAGAAATTTATGTTATTGTGATTCCTGTCAGACAAGAAATAGATTTTAAAAAAGTAGCTAGAGTAACTAATGAAAAGAGCATAGAAATGTTAGACCTTAGAGATCTACAAAAGTGTACAGGATATATTAGAGGTGGGTGTTCACCCATAGGTATGAAGAAAAAGTATAAAACATTTATTGACAAAGGAGCACTTGAAATAGATAAGATAATTGTAAGTGCTGGGAAAATAGGATTTCAAATAGAGTTAAACCCGAACTTATTAAAAGATATCGTAGATGGTGAGTTTGCTGATTTAATAAAGTAAACCTAAAAAAATAAAAAAAGATGGTTTCTAACTAATATAGAAATCATCTTTTTTACTTTTTAGTTATTTGTTTATATATCTCCATTCATAGATCCAATATATTATTATTGCAACTACAGCAAAAAATATTGGACCACCTACACTCCAAAGGGTTGTTGGTAAGTCTCCTTCGAGTGCTGGTTGTATTATTGAAAAGAAATTTGCAAATCCAACAGTGAACATAACTACTATTGTCCATATTAAAGCACTTGTGTTAGTTTTAAATATTTCAAAAGGTTTAACAATAGCTTTGTTTTTCTTAAATGGTGCAAAAGCAAATGCTATAAACATGTATGGAAGAGTCATAGCTACGTTAGTCATTGAAACTAATATTTCAATGAACTTTTTCATAGAAGCTCCACCAACAACAGAAACAAGGAAAATCATAACACAAACTATTATGGCTTGAATCCACATTGCATTTTGAGGCATTCCGTTTTTCATTTCTGCCATTTTCCCAGGCCATAATTTAGGTGGCGTACCCTCAATTAATTGTTTTAATGGTGAGAACATTAGTGTAAAGAAAGCACCAGATAAAGCTAGGAACATTGAAAGTCCAACGAATCTAGCTACACCATGTCCAATTGCTATTGAAGTAACTTGGGTTGCACCGTATGCATTACCAAGAGAATATCCTAGGTTGTTCATTACTACATAACCAGCATTAGCTAAGTTAACGTTATCGCCAGTCATAACAGTAGACCAGTTAGTAAATATACCAACAAGGAATATTCCAAGTGAGTAGCCAATTGAGATAATAATTGCTGAAATAACAACACCTTTAGGGAAGTTTTTTTCAGCATTTTCTGTTTCATCAACTAGTCCTCCAACAACTTCAATACCACCATAAGCAAATATAGCAAATACTACGAATGCAAATGATTGAAGTATATTCCCAACAAATTTAGGATTTGGTGAATCTATGAATGAACTAATTCCAGTTATTGGCTGAGCTAAATGACCATGATTTCCTACAAGGACTAGAATAGCTCCAATAAATAAAACTATATTTAATAATGCTACTGCAGTACCTCCAAGTGAAGTTACTTTTTTTATTTTATCTAATCCCTTAGTTGATATAATTGTAACAAATAATATCCAACATATTCCGAGTATTCCTAAAAATTTAGGACCCGTTAATCCAAATAAACCCCAAGTCTTTGTTGTATCTGTACCAAATATCGCATTTGATATTGGAACCCAAACTGTTGACGCAACATTAACCATCCAGATTACATAAGATGCATACCACATAAACGTTCCCATAAAGGCAAATTTAGCTCCTACGGACTTTGCCATCCATGAATAAATTCCACCTTTTTCATCCTTAAAAGCTGCACCGAACTCAGCCATCATGAAAGCAAAAGGTATAAAAAACGTTATTCCTGATAAGATATACCAAGGAATAGCAGCATAACCCATTTTATAAAATGATCTTGGAATGTTATTAAATCCGTAAACTGAAGTAAAAATCATTAATACCAATGGTACCAATGTTAAATGCTTAATATTTTTTGATTTTTCTGACATTTCTTTCCCCCTAACGAGCTTGTAAATAAATTTACTCTACTAATATAATTATATATAAAACAAGAAAAAAATCAATCCTTTATTAAGTCCATAATCAGCTATAATTATACAATAATGTAAATTTTAACTAATCTTTGAAAAGTGTTAATATAATGATGATGATGATGATTTACCTTGTATTTGCTGATTTAAGCTTAAAATGTTATAATATAAATAATTATAGCTTAATAAAATGGGCACGCTAACTATAAAGGTTTAAAAAGTTGGAGTGTTTTTTGAATTTAATCACAATTAAGTGTTGAAGGAGAGATTATGCGAAAAAGTGGAAGAACACCGTTAATGAGAGCAAAAAAATTAGAGAAGGCATTAGGTATTTCAGAGATATATTTAAAACTTGAAGGAGCTAATCCATCAGGACATAAATATGATCGTATTTCAGAAGTTCTAGTTAAAGATGCGATTGCTAATGGATTTAAAAAAATTTTAGTTGATGGGTCTGAGTGTTACATACAATCGGTCCAGTTATTTGCAAAGTTAAATGAACTTGAGATTAAGGTTCCTTTATTTAAACAAGAGAAATGGAAGATTTCCAGAATAGATAAATCTATTTTATTTGATATGCGTGATAAAAAAGATACTATTACGCGTTCTAATTTAAGAGAGATAGCAGAAAAAAACAACATGTATTTGATGTGTGAATGGAATTTGAATAATATTATTAGCCATCTTGTGCTAGAGGATATGACAAGAGAGTGCCTAGAACGTATGGATTTTAAAGCTGATACAATTACAATACAATTAGGCCTTGGATATACACTTTCAAGTGTATATAGTGGATTAATTAAGAGTTGGGTACATGAAGAATTATGTAAGTTACCTGAATTAATATGTGGTTCAAATCCGTCGTGGAAAGATTCAATGGACGAGTACGTTAGAAAGATGCAAATCGGTGGGATTAAAAGCAAGGAAAAAGATACTGCAAAAACTAATTTATACATGGAAGATGATTATACAGGTATAGTTGCAACAGTTGAGAAAATAATTATGGATACACGTGCCCAAATGATTGAGATTGAAGAAATTGATTTAAAAAATGCGGCTAACATGTTAAGAGACGTTGAAGGTGTTATGGTATCCAGGAAGGAATCATATGCAATGGCAGCATTTATCAAAAAGGCAAATCAAGGGAAACTAAGTAATGGAAAACATTTAATTATTTTAAATGATGCAAGAAGTGAAATCGAAGTGTGTGAGATTAAAAGTTTTAATGATAAAAACAAAGAAGAGCTGCTTGAGATGACACGTGATTGGTTGTCTACTTATAATGATTCAGTGGGAGAGACTGTGGATGCTATAGAAAAAGCTATGAAGGAAGGCTTTTTATTAATAGCGAAACGAAATGGTGAAGAACAGGGTATCTGTATTGTAGTAAATATGGGGTTTGAACGATTTATTCCAACTTACCACCTTGCATATATTGGTGTTAAGCCGGGTAATAAAGGGCGAGGTGTGGCGTCGGAACTTATAGGGCGTGCAATTGAGCTAACAGATGGTAATCTGTCCCTTCATGTAGATCTTGATAATAAAAGGGCTAAAAATCTTTATCGTAAAATGGGCTTTAACCATGTATACGACAGGATGATATATAATCATCCAAATGAGTAGGTTAAAATTAAAAAAGGAGGTCAAACTACTGAAATATATTTCAGTAGTTTGACCTCCTTCTTTTTTAGAATACTAATCAATTTTTTTTAGTATTTTACAAGGGTTTCCTACAGCGACAACATTAGCTGGGATATCCTTTGTAACAACGCTACCAGAACCTATTACACTATTATCACCAATAGTTATACCTGGATTTATTATACATCCACCGCCAATCCATACATTGTTTCCTATAGTTACAGCTTTTGTATAATCGGCATTTTTAGGCCTTAACTTAGGATCAAGAAGGTGAGTTGCAGTAAATATACTTACATTAGGAGCAATTAATACATTGTCTCCTATTGTTACAAGTCCATCATCTAAAACTAAAAAATTGAAATTGGCATAGAAGGTTTCTCCAATGTGAATATTACTTCCGTAATCACAATTAAAAGGAGGTTCTATTTCAAAATTATCACCTATTTTCCCAAATAGTTTTTTTAGAATATTTATTCTATCAGTAACATCTTCTGGTTCAGTATTATTATATAATTTTGTAAGATGCCTTGCTTTATTTCTTAAAAGGACTAAATCTTTATCATATGCATTATAGATTTCACCATTTAGCATCTTTTGTTTTTCACACATTTTATACACCCCTTAGTTAGATAGTTATTTTCTAATACCATATCCGCCATATATAGTTTTAGTATCCATTAGAGAAATTACAGCATTTATATGGGAATCTGATATTAATTTTATTAATTCACATTTTCTTTTCCTTTTAACATGTAATATAAGCATCTTTTTTTCTTCTTTTAATCCTTCAGCATCAACAATAGTAACACCGACATTTTCTTTTCTAAGTAGCTCAGCTAATGTATACCCATCTTTAACAGACACTATTGCATTTATAGTAATTAAGCCTAATGCTAGTTTTTCTTCTAAAATACAACCTATGTAATTTCCACAAGCAAAGCCTGAGGCATAAGTGATCATTTTAAGTGGTGCTTCATTTATTCCAACAAGCATTGTACCAATTATATATAACCATATAATTACTTCGAAAAAACCAATAATAGAACCATAGAATTTTTCACCACGAGTTATAAGAACTATTCTAATCGTAGTTAATGAAACCTCAACTATTTTAGCAAAAAAAATAATAATAAAACCTAACATATGTAATCCCTCCAACATAATATATCTTTTGTACATTTTTTATTACATAATACAATATGCTCTATTTAGAAGAGGTTTGCAAGAACTATTACCAAAAGTTTATACATATTTAACTAATACAAGATAGTTTTTAAATTTAATAGAAAAATTTGTTTTATATAGTTAACTTAACCAAATATAAATATACTTAAACATTTTAAGTATAACATTATAATACAGGAATGGCTAAGTGGTTGACAAGTCAACAAAATTCCAATATAATAAGGTTGACTTGTCAACTAAAATGAAAAATATAATAATATTCTTAATATAGGGGTGTAATATTTGAAAGAAGACATAATGCATTTGCTAAAACTTAATAATCAAATTTTAAGAAATACACAAGTTCATTTGGATAAGATGCTAAAAGAATATCATTTAAGCAGTGGTTCATATCCTTATTTACTAATGTTAAGGGGAAATGAAGGTATTAGCCAAAATAAAATAAGCGAGGAAGTAGGTTGTGATAAGGCGATGTCAGCTAGAACCATAACAAAACTAATTGATATTGGATACATAGTTAGAAATAAAGATGAAGATGATTCTAGAGCCTATAAGTTATATTTAACGCAGAAAGCTAAGGTTATAATTCCAAAAGTACTTTATAAAATACATAAGTTGGTAGGATTAATAACAAAAGATTTAAATGAGGAGGAGAAGAGAACTACCATAAACTCATTGAGTAAGGTCCTAAATAGTGTAAAAAAAATGAAAATACAATGATAAGAGGAGAATATAAATGAATTCAGCGAATGATAGTAATTATAAAAACAGATGGGCAATTTTATTTATAGTTGTAATGGTAACTTTTATGTGCACTTTAGATAGTAGTATTGTAAACGTAGCTTTACCTGTAATGGCTAAAGCGCTTCATGTAACATCAGCAGGTATTCAATTGGTAGTAACAAGTTACTTAATTGTTATCTCAGCAGCTATATTAGTTTTTGGTAAATTAGGGGATATGCTTGGTAAAACAAAGGTATTCAAGTTTGGAATAGCTTTATTTACCATGGGGTCTTTATTTTGTGGAATAACAAGTTCTCTTACGGTTTTGGTCTTAGCGAGAGTTGTTCAGGCGATAGGAGCTGCAGCGACTATGGCAAACAGTCAAGGTATTATAACAGGGGTGTTTCCAGCAAATGAGAGAGGTAGGGCCCTTGGAATTACAGGAACCTTTGTGGCACTTGGGGCAATGGTTGGACCGGGACTCGGAGGATTTATAGTCGATGCTACTAGTTGGGAATATATATTTCTAATTAACATACCAATAGGCATAATAACTTTGTTTTATGGATTAAAAATACTTCCTAAAGCAAACAAAACAGAAAAAGGTAAATTGGATGGATATGGAGCATTACTATTTGCATTTACTATAATTCCTTTATTTATAGCTCTTGGTAAGGGTCAAGAAATTGGTTTTACACATCCTATAATTTTGATAGGGTTTTTAATATCAATTGTTTCATTCATACTATTTATATTTGTGGAGAAAAAACGTAAAGACCCTTTATTGGAACTAAAAATATTTAAGAATAAATTATTTTCACTTTCTATATTTTGTGGATTTATATCTTTTATGGCAATGTTTTGTTCAGTTATTATTCAACCCTTTTATCTTCAGGATGTACTTAAATATTCACCTGCATTTACCGGACTTGTACTTATGGTATCCCCTTTAGTTTTGTCTGTTGTCGCACCAATAAGTGGGCATTTATCAGATAAAATAGGATCCGAGATTCTAACTTTTATAGGTCTTTTGGTAAATAGTATAGGTCTACTTTTAATGTCAACTTTAAATGAGCAAACAAGTCTAATGAGTATGGTTTTTTATATAGTCGTTATGACCATTGGTAATGGTCTATTTCAATCGCCTAATAATTCTTTAATAATGTCCACAGTACCGAAGGATAAGTTAGGTATTGCAGGAAGTATTAATGGACTTGTAAGAAACCTTGGAATGGTATGTGGAATAGCTTTATCAACTGCACTTTTATATAATAGAATGAGTTTTAAAATTGGACATCGTGTAACTAATTATATAGTAGGACGAAATGATGCGTTTATATATGGCATGAGAATTGTATATATAACGGCAGCAATTATTTGTTTCATTGGGGCTGTGTTAACTTTTTCAAGGTTATATAGTAGTAAGTCTAAATCATCAGATATGGTAAAGAATTGATTTTTGGAGAGTTAAATATTTTTCTTCAATAAAATTTTATGGTATAATTTTCATGTATGATATGAATAATATATTATAAACAGGGTTAATGTGTTAATTAATTTATATATAAAGAAAGGAAGTGAGTATTTAGTGGATTTGGGTATTGTGTACTAATCCGCTAAAGGTATATTATGGATAATAAATTATTAGAGAAATATGCTCTTTTACTGGTTAAGACAGGAATTAATATTCAAAAGGATCAAACACTTGTAATTAATTCGCCTATTGAGTGTGCTGCTTTTACTAGAATTGTTTCTAAAATAGCATATATAGAAGGTGCTAGAGAGGTAGTAGTAACATGGAGGGATGAATTATCTACAAAAATCAAATTCATGTTCGCTCCGGAAGAGATATTTTCAGAATATCCAGATTGGCAAAGAGATTTTTATGTTTCAAGTGCGCGAAAGGGAGCTGCTTTTTTAAGTATTTCAGCTTCTGACCCAGAACTTATGAAGGATGTTAATCCTGAAAGATTGTCAAAATCAAATAAGGCTGCGAGTACTGCAATAAAAGAATACAGAGATAGAATGATGAGTAATAAAAATGTTTGGTGCGTTGCATCTATTCCAACACAAGCTTGGGCAAATAAAGTTTTCCCAAAAGTTTCAGAGGATGAAGCAATGGAAAAACTTTGGAATGCTATATTTAAAACAGTGAGAGTAGATGCGTTGGACCCTGTTGCTTCATGGGAAACTCATAAATCAAATCTAAAGAAAAGCATGGATTATTTGAACTTAAATAATTTTAAATATCTACAATATAAGAACTCATTGGGTACGGATCTAAAAATTGAACTTCCAGAAAATCATTTATGGCTTGGAGGATCGGATTATACTCCTGGTGGTGTTGAGTTTATAGCAAATATGCCTACTGAAGAAGTATTTACATTACCTAAAAAAACTGGAGTTAACGGTATTGTAGTAAGCTCTAAACCTTTAAATTATAATGGAAATTTAATTGAAAATTTCTCACTTACTTTTGAGAAGGGAAAAGTAGTAGATTTCAAAGCAGAAACTGGTTACGATATTTTAAAGAGTATTATTGAAACTGATGAAGGATCATGTTATCTTGGTGAAGTAGCATTAGTACCATATGATTCTCCGATATCAAACTCTAATATATTATTTTATAACACGCTTTTTGATGAAAATGCATCATGTCATTTGGCTCTAGGAAAAGCATATCCAGTATGTATAAAAAATGGCGAGAATTTAAGCAATGAGGAGCTTTCCAAATTAGAAGTTAATGATTCATTTGTACATGAAGATTTTATGGTTGGTACAGAGGACTTACAAATAATTGGTATCACAGCAGATGGAAAAGAAGTATCTGTGTTTGAAAAAGGAAACTTTGCATTTTAAGTATATGTAATAAAATGTATAAAAAAAGTTGTTGAATGGTTAAAATTATATTGTACATGCTTTTTAAATATGTTAATATAAGTATGTAATAGTAATTTAAAGTTACTATTTAAGAGAATCTAATCTGATAAACAACATATCCCCTTTTATTTAGGAAATTATTGTTAATCAAATTTAGATCTTAATTTTCAAATAAAAGGAGGAATATTTAAAATGGAAGACAAAAACTTAATTTGTAAAGACTGTGGAAAAGAATTCGTATTCACTGAGGGCGAACAAGCTTTCTACAAAGAAAAAGGATTCGAAAATGAACCACAAAGATGTGTTGATTGCAGAAGAGCAAGAAAACAACAAAATAATAACTCATCTTTCGGAAGATAGTTAAGTAAGTATACCCTATAAAACTTTTGTTTTATAGGGTTTTTTTAATGATTTAAATTTATACTAAATAAGGGCACTAGATCTTTACTGTATAACAGTAAGGGGCTAGTGCTCTTATATTTTAAGTTGTGAAGCTTATTTATTTACTAAATAACTGATATATCTATTATGGGAGTAGCCGTACATTTAAAATTGGAATATAAAAAATAAAGCGGATATTTTAGATTAAATAAGAGAAACTAAGTAATATAAAAATTATAATTGAGGTATCAATATATAATTCAATCTGTCTATTTATGAGAAAAGGCCATGGTGATTGCAATGGAAAATGGAGATTTAAATGGAAATATAGATTTAATTAGGAATGGGTTAGGCAAGCAAAGTCCTATAGTGGTAAAGCATTTTTATATCGGAAGTGATCAGCCTTTAGAAGCTGCAATTATCTATATAAATGGAATTGCGGACAAGGATATTATTGATAGAGATATATTAAATCCTCTGATGATTCATATAGGAGAAAATTTAAATGGGAGAGCAAATATAGGAGATTACCTTTGTAAAAGATATATTTCTATGAGCAATACATTGGTAGAATCAGATTTGAATGGAGTCGTTAATCATCTTAAAAGAGGAAAAACAGCAGTGTTAATAAATGGCGCTTTGGAAGTAATAATAGCTGACACTACAGGTGGAGTACAACGTGCTATTATGGAGCCCATGAATGAAACTGCAGCAAAAGGTCCAAGAGATGGGTTCGTAGAGAATTTAGAAGTGAATATCAGCCTTATTCGAAGAAAAGTCAAGGATAAGAATCTCAACATTGAGTTATTTAATGTAGGAAGTCGATTGCAGAGTGATTTGGCAATGGTTTATATAGAGGATATAGTGGATAAACATGTATTGGAAGAATTAAAAAAGAGAATAGAAGCTATTGATTTAGATGCCGTACTTTCAGCGGGAAAGCTTGAGCAATATATTGAAGACTATGCCTATACTGTTTTTCCACAAGCCTATAGCACGGAAAGACCAGATAGAGCTATTGGAAATATGCTAGAAGGGAGAATAGTTCTTATTATAGAAGGAACGCCAATGGTGCTTGTATATCCAGCAATATTCATGCAATTTTTTCAGGCTGTGGAGGATTATACTGAAAGAACAGTTGTATCCTCTTTTGTAAGACTTCTAAGGATTTTGGCGGCAATTATTGTTATTACCCTACCTTCTATTTATTTAACACTTATAAAGTTTAATGTAGAGCTTATACCAATAAAATTTGTAACTCCCATTGTTCAGTCAAGGGTAGGAATTGCCCTAACTCCATTTTTAGAGATTACAGCTATGGAACTAGTTGTGGAGTTTTTACGAGAGGGTGGCTTAAGGCTACCTACTAAAATTGCTCAAACATTAAGTTTAGTAGGAGGTATTATTATAGGTGATACGGCAATTCAATCTAAAATGGTTAGTCCGACTACCTTACTTATAGTAGGGATTACCGTAATTACTACCTTCTTAATTCCTAATTATGATATGTCTCTTTCTATTCGAATGTTACGATTTCCAATGCTGGTACTAGCAAATATTATGGGCATATTTGGAATTGCAGTGGGGTGGTTTTTAATTTTAGTTCATCTTTCATCTTTAGATAGTCTAGGTGTACCATATTTTGAGTTTCATAAAAATGACATGAAGGATACATTTATTAGAGCGCCGCTTTGGAAGATGAACAAGCGCCCAGAGGGAATTCCCAATAGTGACCCTATAAGGCAGACGGATTTTAGAAATAAGTTTAAGAAAAAAAGGTAGTGAATAAAATGGAGAGAAGCTCTGATAAAAAACAAAGCTTAACTGTAAGTCAGTTTGCCCTTATTATCTTTGGTAGCATCGTTGGAGTGGGTGTTTTATCACTTCCCAATGGTGTAGTAAAAGCTGCTCATCAGGATGGTTGGATTTGCACTTTAATTGGTGGAATATATCCATTATATGTTGTAAGTATAGCCAACTATATAAGTAAAAGATTTCCTAATGATAACATACTAAATTTGAGTAAAAAGTATTTTGGTAAAATTCTTGGGAGTATCTTTAATTTAATCTTTGCTTCTTATTTTATTTTTATAACATCGATGATTGCTTGTTATTATAGTAATTTAATGCGAAGTTATATGATGGGATTTTTAACTCCTTTTAAACTTATAGCTATCCTAGTTATCTGCATTATTTATGCGGCTTCGAGAGGGTTAAAAGTAATAGGAAGAATAAGTGAGATTTCTTTTTACGTTACAATCATTCTTCTTTTATCACCTATAATAGCTTTACGATTTCCGAACATGACAAATATCTATCCTGTATTTGGTTCTGGTTTTAGTTCAATAGCAAAGGGAGCTGTAAAGTCAAGTTTTGCTTATGGAGGAGCGGAAATAATCCTACTTATCTATCCTTTTGTAAAAAAGAAAAAGAAAATTCTTAAATCTTCCCTTATAAGTGTGATTATTGCTATTACTCTTTATGTTTGGTGCGTTTTTATAACTATATATTATTTAGGCCCAGATATTGTGGACAAAAGTTTTTGGTCATTTTTGGTGGTAACAGAAAGCATAACCGTATCAGTAATCAATAACTATAGATACATTTTTATGACATTTTGGAGTTTAGTTGCATTTAAAAGTATGAGCATTAACTGTTATGCAAGTATATATATTTTAAAAGAGTTTGCACATAAAATAAAGACTAAAAATATTTACTTTTTAATGTATCCACTACTTGTATATTTAGCTCTAAAGTTTGGTAATGAAATAGGTAGGCAAAATATTAACGAGATTATTTTACCATGGTTTATCATATTTAATTTATTATATATGACATCTATTGCTATATTTATATCTTTTAAGGGAGGAGGTAGAGCTTGAATAAAAAAAAATACTTCATCATAATAATTGGCATTTTTATTTATGTATTTATTATGCTTGATCAAGGCCGGGTACCTATTGAGGAGATAGTAACTATTAATGGCATTGGGTATGATATAGAAAAAAAAGGTGAAGATATCATTGAATATAGTGTCCCGATTAATACAAATGTTTATAAGGCAAGTGGTAAGCAAGCGAATTTGTTATTTAATGAGCAAGGTCAAAATTTAGGAGAAGTAACTCAGAAAAGGCAAGAAAAGATGGATAAAAAATTTGTACAAGGTCAGGAAAGGGTGGTTTTTGTCAGTCAGGATTATGCAAGGTATGGTTTGAAAACTTTAATAGATGATAGATTTAGAAATCCACGAACTAACGATATGGCTTATATGGTAGTATGCAAAGGGAAAGCAGAGGATTATTTAAAGTACAAAAAAAAAGGTTATAGTAACTCTTCAGAATATATAGGGGGGCTTGTAGAATCTTATGGCAATTATAGTTTTTTTTCTAATAACTACAAGTTAATAGATGCATATGTGAGGATTGGAGCTGAGGGTAGAAGTCTGGTGCTTCCATATATAGAAATAACACAGGAAGGAATAGAAATCACTGGTGTGGCTATTTTCAATGGAGATAAAATGGTAGAAGTTGTGGATATACAAAAGGGTAAAATACTTAATTTGTTAAAAAACGATGATGTACACGGGATACTAACTTTACAAAAGAGCCCTAAAGAGTTTATTGATTTTGATGCAAAAACTGGTAAAAGAAAAGTGAAATGTTATAAGCAAGGAAATAAATACAGTTTTATTATTGATTTAACTTTCACAGGTACAATTACTAATAATGAAATGTACGCTAATATGTTAAAGGATATAAACAAAAAAAAAGAATTTGAAAAAGATATGGAAAAAGATATGGAAAAGCAATGTGTTGATTTTATAAAAATAATGCAGAGTGATTATAAGATGGATTGTATTACTCTTGGAAGAGAAGCGGCTGCAAAGTATGGAAGGCAGAAAAATATTGATTGGAATAAAGTAGTTTCAAATGCAGATATTAAAGTAAATGTGGTGGTTAATGCAGATTTACAGGGTAGAGGAGACTATTAATCATGCAGATAGAAAAGAAAAATCTACTAACTCCAAATGAAGTAACTTTTATATTAATAGGAATTGTGCTTGATGTAACGGCTACAAGTTTACCTAATGGGGGAATAGATATTGCAAAACAGGATGAGTGGATTTCTGTAATAATAGGGGCTTTATATCCCTTATATGTAGCTATCTTAGCTATATATGTAAGTGGAAAATATCCTAAGGATAATATTTTAGTGCTTAGTAAAAGATACTTAGGCAAGCCATTTGGGAGCATATTAAATGTTCTTTTTTTACTAAGTTTTTTTAGCTTTTTTCCACCCTTAATTACAACAATCACGTTAATCGTAAGAACGGAAGCATCACCTATTTTAACTCCTTTTAAAATTTATGTAGTTTTATTTTTTATAGGAGTATACGCTGCTGGCCTTGGGATTAAAGTGCTGGGAAGGACATGTGCTATCACCTTTTGGATGGTGTTAGGGGTCATTATACCTACCATTTCTATTTTAAAACAAGGAAGTTATTTAAATATAAGTCCTGTATTTGGAGCGGGGATTATAAATATTTTAAAAGGGAGCGTGTATTCTGCTTATGATTACTCATTAATGGAGCTTATATTTTTAATTTATCCTTTTATAAACGATAGTAGCAAGATAAAGAGTTCCGTTTTAAAGGCAGTAGGATTTACGGCTATTATATATACATGGATTACCTTTATAACCATATATTATATGGGAAAAGATATTATTCATAAAACGATATGGAGTTTCTTTACAGTGACATCGGCAGTAAAGGTTGAAGTAATAAACAATTTTAAATATATTTTTGTGTTTTTTTGGATAATTATAGCAATTAAATCTGTCGCTATTTTTAATTACGTGTGTTTATTTTTATTAAATGATTTTAAGAAAATAAAAAATAAAAAATTAATATATGTTGTTATAGCTGTTTTGGTTATTATCATTACAAACACATATTATCCAGATAAGTTAGCAATGGAGGAAATTATAAAATATACCCTTCCATTCAGCGTTATTTACAATTTGATATATATAACTCTCATCGCCAGTTTAATATGGATAAAAAAAGGATGGGTAAAATGAAAAAATATATGAATATAATATTTATTGTTTTTTTATGTAGTACTCTAATTATGGTTATTTTTGGAGGAGAAAATACAAAAACACAGAGTGTGGAGGATTTAGGTATTTCTGTGGGTGTAGGAATGGGAATAAATAAAAATGGTGAAGGGAATATAATATATAGGGTCTCCACAACTGCTAATGAATATAAAGAAGACGGCACTATTGAAACACTATTAGGTACTGGAATAGGTAGCACTATTGGGAAAACAAGAGAGAATAGACAAAAAAAAATAGGAAAAGAATTTTTTTTAGGACTATCAAAGATTTATATAGTAGATGAGGAATATGCTAAATATGGACTAAGAGGTTTAATAGATGTTAATTTTAAGAATCCTGTGGTTAATGACAATGCATTTTTAGTTGTATGCAAAGGTAGGAATGAAGATTATCTTAATTATACTTCCCCAGGTTACGATAATTCAGCAGAGTATATAAGCGATATGATTAAAAACTCAGTAAACTATAATTTTTTTAAGGAAGACTACATGTTTAAAGATGCATTTTTATCAATAGATGCGGAGGGCAAAAATGTTGTTAGTCCCTATATTGAAATAATGGAAGATGGAATTAAAATAAAAGGCATGGCAGTTTTTAACAAGGATAAGCTAGCTGTTATTTTGGATATGAAGGATACGAAAATAATGAATATGCTTAGGGAAAATAAAGTAAGAGGAATATTAACCATACAAAAGGATTCAGATAAGTATGTAAATTATCAAGGGTCATCTAAAAGAAAAATTACATGCAGGAAAATAGGAGATAAATATACTTTTATTATTGATTTAAATTTGGAAGGAGAAATTGTTAACAATGAATTATATAAAGGTATAGCAACAAACTTAGGGGTAACAAAAAGGTTTGAAGATGACATGGCAAAACAAGTGGAAGAAATGTGCAATGGATTTTTGGGGAGGATGAAGAACAAATATAAGGTAGATCTACTTCAGCTAGGATGGGTGGCTACTGCGAAATATGGAAGAGACACAGGAGTAGACTGGAATGATGTTATTTCTAACTCTGAGATTAAAGTAAATGTAAAGGTACATGTTGATAAAGTAGGAAGAGGACAGTATTAAATATAGGTAAGTAAGAAAAAATAGAAGGTGACACTTTGGAAAAGAAAAAAATAATAATTATGTTTTTGGTGGTGCTTATAGTTTCGATTTATGCAGAAAAATATAAAGTAAGCCCTATGGAGGATTTAAATATAATTTCAGGAATTGGTTTTGATATTAATAAAGAGGTAAATGGTAATGTGCAATATAGTGTCCCATTTTCTATATATGGTTTTAAAAGTAAGGGAAAAAGTGGTCTACCAATCACTACTAAAAAGGCAAGTAGTCCTGGAGAAAATATTGAAAGAACTAGTAGTATTATAATGGAAAAGTCAAATACTATTGGAGATACAAGGGAAGAGAGACAATTAAAGTCAAGTAAAGCTTACACAATCGGAACTGAAAAAATGGCTATAATAGGCGAAGAGCAGGCAGCTTATGGGATACTTAATATGGTAAATATACTTTTTTCTAATGCAAATATTAATGATTCAGATATTTTTTCAGTGTGTAAGGGGAAGGCAGAAGATATATTAAGGTTTAAGGTAGAAGGATATCCTAGTTCTTCAGACTATATGGAGGGTATGATTAAAGGTGCTACAAACTATAATTTTTTAAGTTTAGAATATAATTTACTTAATATATATATAACATTGGATTCGGAAGGGAAAAATTTAGTACTTCCTTACCTAGAAGTAAAGGATAACAATATCTTCTATACGGGTATGGCTTTATTTAAAGGGAATAAAATGGCTTACGTATTGCCTATGGATGAAAGTAAAATTATGAATATGCTTAGGGAGAAAAAAGGTAAAGGAATATTAACGCTTCAGGAAGGCCCAGATAAATATATAAATTACGATGCAATGGTTAAAAGGAAGGTAAAATGCAATAAGATAGAAGATAAATATGAATTTAACATTGATTTGAATTTTAGGGGAGACATCATAGAGAACACATTATATAAAAGTATTAATAAAGAAAGTGAAAAAGAATTTGAAAAGCTTATGGGAAAGAAAATAGAGAAAATGTGTTATGATTTTTTAGGAAAGATGAAAAATGTATATAAAATAGATTGCTTAAATTTAGGAATGGATGCTGTAGCTCAATATGGCAGAGAAACTGGAGTAGATTGGAATGATGTGGTAAGTAATGCAGATATTAAAGTAAATGTAGTGGTGAAAATTGATAATATTGGAAAGGGTCAGTATTGAATGAATATGGGGAGTAAATAAGATGGATAAGGCAAAAAACAATTTGCTTGAAGAAAGTGAAGCTACAGCGATGGTAGTGGGATTTATAATTGGAGCAAGCGTTCTGGCATTGCCTAATGGAGTAGTACAGGATGCAAAGCAGGATGGATGGATATCTGTATTAATTGGTGGTATATATCCTCTATATGTAGCTTTGATAGCTATATATTATGCAAAAAAACACCCCAAGCAGGATATATTGGCTTTAAGTAACTTATATTTAGGCAAGGTCATAGGAACTATATGCAATATTTTATTTATGCTTGAGTTTGGTGTATTTGCTATAGCCGAAATTGTTAGTTTAAGTAATATTTTTAGAGTGCATGCAACACCTTTTTTAACACCAATAAAAGTTTTTATTCCAACTATACTATTAGCCTTATATTTAAGTAGTAAAGGGATAAAAGTACTAGGACGAATCAATAAAATTTCATTATATGTTACAGTTGCTTTACCTTTAATATTAGTATTTTCACTAAAAAATGGAAATTATCTAAATCTGTTTCCTATATTTGGGACAGGGGTTAAAAACATTTTCAGTGGCAGTCTTGAATCAGCATTTGCCTATGGAGGAATGGAAGCTATATTTTTATTTTATCCTGTTTTGAAAGAAAAAAATAAAATAAAAAGGATAACTTTAAATGCCTTATTAATCACTATGGGGATTTATGTTTGGGTTACAATTGCATGCATCTATTATTTAGGATACAAGGTTACATCTATAGCCTTATGGCCCGTTTTAATAGTAACAGGGGGGGTAAATATAGTAGTATTAAATAATTTTAGATTCTTATTTTTATTAGTAGGGTCTATGGTAGTGTTTAAGATTATAGCAAATGAGCACTATGCATTTACGTATATTCTGAGTGGTTTATTAAAAATTAAAGATATAAATAAGACATATTGGATCACATTTCCAATTATTCTTTGCTTATGTATGTTAATTAAAAATGAAGTTCAAAGAAGAGCAATCATTGGGTATATTGTTCCTAAAATAGTTTTATTTAATATAACGTACATATCTATTATTGCCATATTGATATTTATAAAAGGAAAAGTTCGAAAGTAAACTATTTTTGGTTGGAATTTATTTGTTAATATCTTTATTATAAAAAACCACCAGAAAATTTTCAACATTTTCTATAACAAAGCAAAATAATATTTTACCAAATCTATATGTATGAATTTTGGTTAGATGTATAATATTAATAGTGAGTATTTTATTTATTTTTATCATTGAAAAAATAGTTTTGGAGGAAGTGACGTAATATGCCTTTTAATGTATACAGTAGAAACGGAAAATATTTAGGATTCATTCAATCTGCATATCCGCAATATACAAATGTATTTATGGTTGCGAGTACAGATATTAAGCTTACGGAGAAGGACTTTAATATAAATAAAATAAAATCTGAGTTAGCAAGTTTTTTAGGATGTAAAAGTATTTTAGGGAAAATTAATGAGCAAAGATTAAGTAAAAGCATAGAGAATATAATAATTAAAGAATTTAAAAAATTCAAAGATAATACCTATGAAGAATTATTAAAACTAGTATATCTTAGAATAATACGTTCTGAAGAAAACTTTAATTATAAAAAAGTAGATTTAACACAAATAAATGCATATTTCTTAGTGGATATTAATAATGCTATAATTGAAAATGATTCAATAATTATAGATGAAGAGATAGATTATATTTGTAATAAAAAAATAGAAAATCTAATTCCTATTGTTGCAAAAATAACTGATTATCCTGTAATACAAATTGATAGTCTAATGTCAGGTCAAGGGTTGTTATTAGGGGCAGATCTTGCTGATTTGGTAGGAAGAAGTCATATACATAGGACGAAATTAAAAATAAAATCAGGGAACTTTGCATATGAACTTAATTTGCCTGTAGAGCTATACATAAAAATAGGCGATGTAATTGAGATGTATGTAAGTAACAGGGTTGTTAAAAGGATATTTTGCGATGGTATAATATATGAGTTTTAATGAAAATTCTGATCGGAGATATGAATATGTATATTAATGAAACAAAACTAAAAGTAAGGTATGTTGAGACAGATCAAATGGGAATTGTTCATCATTCAAATTATTACGCTTATTTTGAAGTAGGTAGAACAGAATTTATAACAGCAATAGGAATGACATATAAAGAAATGGAAAAAGATAATATTATGTTACCAGTTGTGGAAAGCTCATGTAAGCACATAGAAGGGGCAAAATACGAGGATATAATTATTATCCAAACATTTATTAAAGAGCTAAATGGTGCTAAGGTAATATTTAATTATAATGTAGTTCGGTCAGAGGATGGAAAAATTTTGGCTAAGGGTAGTACAACACATGCTTTTGTTAATGAAAAATTTAGAGTCGTAAATCTTAGAAAAGTTAACATTGATATGTGGAGTAAATTTAAAAAACTATTTGAAGAATAGAAATTCTATGCTTCAAATAGTTTTCACGTTAATTATTTAGCAAGATTCGTGAAATAATGTTTTGGTATGAAACCTTTTTTAATACCTTCTGTAACTAGTAAATATGTTGCAGTAGTATCAAATCTAGCATCATGAAAATTTGCAGCGTCTCCAAAATACTTGTTGCTTTTTAAGTTTATTTGATCTTCGTTTAAATCAAGAAATTTAATGGCTTCTGCTAATTTTGGATTTTTGTATCCTCCACGCGAAGTGAAGAGTTTACATATGTCTTTATAATACTTCATGGTACAAAATGTATGTTTAGGGTTTAGAGCATGTCCACAATTCTCAAGTTCGTGAGTTAAAAATTTTATATCAAAATTAACATTGTGCCCTATAAGAATATCTGCATTTATAAAATCTTCAATAAAACCTTCATAAGAATCTTCGAAAGTTTTGCCTTCGCTTAGTGCAAACAAAGTATCTACACTAAAACCATGTACATCCTCTGCAGATGGTTCTACATAATCTACAGTAAAAAATATATTTTTACCTATTGTTTTCGTAGGTTTATAGTCAGTATCAACGAGTATATAACTAAGCTGACATATATTGCCTGGTCTTATGCCAGTAGTTTCTGTATCAAAAAAAATCATTCTCATTAAATGAGCCCTCCCATATTTCTTTGTGGAATATAACAATAATGTTACATTAATTATAACATAGTTTTTACATCTTTATATATTGTAGAATATTGTATATACTAATTTTAGGATATTGTTTATGTAAATGTACATTTAAGTGAAAAAACAAAAGGACTGATTAAATTTAACTTTAATCAGTCCTCTTGTTTTAGATTATAGTGTTTGAAATCTTAATACTATTTTCTGTGTTCAACAAGATCAATTGCTCCAAGCACTATGTGAGCAAGTCCAAAGCCTACAACACCAGCTTCTATCATGGGAAGCATAGTTTTCTTCTTCATGTTATTCTTTGAAAATGATGCACCAGCAACGCTTACAACTGTACCTAAAATCGTTGGAATTAATCCTTCACGCATATTAAAAACCCTCCTTTTAATAACATATTAATATCTTTCACAAAAGAGAGAATGTTAATACAGTGAAATATATAGAATATAATATATATATTGTTATTTATGTATTCACTTGTTTTAGTTGCTATTTCTATTTTGTTTTTTATTAGTATATTTTTGTATGTTAGTATTAATAGGCAAATTAGAATTTTTAATGTTTTTATTTTTAGATGTATGTCCATTGTTTCTGATTTTATTTGAATTTTCATGTTTTGTACTAGATGATGAATTACTAGTTGAATTTTTGTTTTCGATTTTCATATCGTTGCTAATTTTATTATATTTTTTTATTGTAGGTTTGGTGTTATCTTTCAACGTATCTTTAATTTTAGATGGTTTATTTTCGCTTATATTTATATTTGATTGGTTATTTGTAATTTTTCTTTTATTTAAAGTTGAAGTATTTATTTTTTTATTATTAATTATTATATCAATGTTCTTAGTGTTGCTCGGAGATAGATTAATTTTAACATTTAAATTATTACTACCTATAGTATCTTCAAAGTTAGAAATATCTATAGAGATGGGTTTGGTACTTTTAATGTCAAGATTAACAACTTTTTTATCACTTACATATTTCTCGTTTATAAAGTTTTCAGTTTTAGCTTCTTTAACTAAAAGGCCGAGACCAACGTCAATAGATTTATTTTTTAACTTAATATTATTAAGTATTTGGGCACCATCAGAATTCAGTGGCTTAGAACTAATAATTTTATTCCATTTATTAGCGTCTATAGAAATAGAAGGGTTAATTCTAAGAATTATAGTTGAAACAGGGGTATAGTAGGAATGCGCATAGGCGCTAGAAACAATCATAAACATCAGTGATGCAACGCTTATAACATATTTATAAATAAATAAATTTTTATTGTATAATTTTCCTGTATAAATTTCACCTATATTAGGTAATCCTTTGCTAATTTTTATATATAAAAATTCTCCACTGGAAGTCATAATGCCAGCTTTTTTATTAATGATATTTATCACAATACCTGTTTTATTCATTTATGTCACCCTCTTTTATATCAAGATAGGATTTCAAATACACATATTCCGGGTTAGTAATTATTAGTATTAAAGAAATTATATATATACGCCATTTTTCTATTAACTTTCTGTTGGAGGCAGTTAGTATTATTATTTCCTTGGTTGGTAGTCTTTTCTTTGTCCTTAAATGCCTTAATATTGATTCTTCCCTAGATGATAAAAATGCAACATTTAATAAATTATTTCTTGTATCTTTGTGAGACGGGGATAAGTTAATTAGTGAATCAAAATTAATTTTATATTTTAATAATTCCTTAGAAAATAAGTTTATTTCATCAACTCTAAATTCATTCTCTATTTGAATCTCAAAATTAGTAATTGAATTTTTTTCATCTATATAATCTATATTAAATTCATTATTAGAAAACATTAGACTAGGGCATGTTGCATTTTTTCTAAAAAAATCTATTAAGGAATTTTTAATAATAATTTTACTAAAACCATAAAAATTTCCTTTTGTTTTATCATATTTGTCACAAGCTACATTAAAGGAAGTAAGTGCAATACTAAGTTCTTCATCATTTTCCCAGCTTAAATGTCTTTTGCATATCTTACTTGTAGTCGAATAAATAAAACCTTTGCTTTTTTCAATAAAATTATTACGATTTTCAATAAATAAATCATCTATATTAAAACTTTGTTCTTCATCTAACCCCGAGACTATTTTTTTGTTTTTATGAAAAAGAAGTTTTAAGTTCATTTGTGCACCCCTTATACTTTCTATACGTAAATATTATTAATTTTAAGAGGGTAAAGAAAAATAAACTGCAATTTAAGTAAAATAGAAAAACCCTCTAATAAATCATATCATGTAACGTATATAAAGTGAAATTTAAAATATAGGATAAAAATTAATGACTATTATTTATATAAGAATAATATGAGGAGGTATAAGCAGTAATAAAATACTTGTACATTTATAGACATATATGAACCAAAAGGTATAGTAATTAATACTATTGGGTAAAATAGTATTAGAGGTGAGTAAATATGCATGAATATGTAAGTATAACAAAAGCTGCTCAAATAATAGGTGTAACACCTAAAACTATGAGAGTATGGGACAATGAAGGTGTGCTTAAAAGTTATAAAACACCAAAAGGTCATAGAAGGTACTCTTTAGATGAAATTGAGTCATTAGCACTGGGAAGAGTATCTAATGTTGTTAATATAGATAATAAGGTTTATATATATTCAAGAGTTTCAACAAGAAAACAATGTGAAAGTGGTAATTTAGATAGACAAACACAAAGATTACAAAAATATTGTTTAGATAAAGATTATGAAGTTGTTGAAATCTATAACGAAGTTGCCTCTGGTCTTAATGATAAAAGACCCAAGCTAAGTAAAATGCTATCTAATTTGGAGGGCGTAAGTAAAATAATAGTTGAATATCCAGATAGATTAGCTAGATTTGGTTTAAATTATCTAATTTTAATGCTAAAAAACATAGGTATTACCGTGGAGTTTGTCGAAGATGCTGAAAGTAAATCTATAAATGAGGATATGACCAAAGATATTATAAGTATAATAACGTGTTTTTCTACTAAATTATATGGTGCTACAGGTGGAAGAAAAGTAAAAAAAACCTTAGATGAATTAGCCATGCCTAAATTAATAGAAAAGGCGGTGACTGTAATTGAAGGCGACTCTAAGATGTCTACTTTATAATCCAAGTAACGAAGACTTTGAGTTAATAAGTGACATGATGAATCATTTTTGCAAAGCTAAGCATTTTGCTTATAAGCGTCTTGAAGAAAATAGATTTACAGAAGGTTTTAAAATCCATGAATTGAGTAAAAGTGTTTCTGAAAACTACGGTTTAAATTCAAGGCAATCTAAAGATGCTGTGGAACAAGCTAGACAAACAATGATTTCCCAGGTACAGCTATTAAATTTAAGAATAACAGAATATGAAGGCAAAGTAGAAAAACTTCTTAAGAAATTTGATAAAGGAGTTAAGTTAGAACAAAGACATGGTCTAATAACTAAATTAAATAAAAGGCTTAGAAAGCTTTGTACTTATTTAACTCACAAAACAAATAATACGTTACCTTCAGTTATATTTGGAGGCAAAGAAAATTTCTACAACCGTTGCAAGGGTACAATATCTAAGGAAGACTATCAATTACGTAGAAATAATCAATTTGTTTCTCGTGGTGATAAAACTAAGAAAGGTAATCCTAATCTTAGAATTGTTATTAAAGATACAAATATTTATCTTGAAATAACAACACTTGAATCAACAAAAATGGATTCTCGGTTAAAATTTGACGGTAGCTTTACAAAATCAAAAATAACTTACAAAAAAATATTAACGCCAATATACATTCCACAAAAATTATCTAAAAAAACTGGCAAGATAAATGGATTTAACTATAAAGATAAACTACTTATGCAAGTAGTAAATGAAAATTCATATCAAGTTGAACTACTTCTTAGAGATGGAAAGATATATGCACATGTTACTTTTGAACTAGAAAAAACTGAAGTTACTAATACTTGCCATAATTTCATTATCGGAATTGATACTAATCCAGATGGTTTAGCATTAACTATGATAGATAACAAAGGCAATTATAAATGGCATTATTATTTAAAAAATACAGAACTTTTAACCGCAAGTAGTACCCGCAGAGTAAATCTATGCGGGGAACTAGCTAAATCAGTAGTTTGGGCATCAAAAACTTACGGATGTGGCATTGCTGTAGAGGATTTAGAGTTTATTAATGATAAGGATGTTCACTCAAAAATTGCAAGAAAAACATCACAGTTTTGTTATAGATTAATACTAACTATGATTGAATCAGCTTGTTATAAAAATGGTGTTGAATTTATTAAAGTTAAAGCACAATATACAAGTAAGATTGGTTTATATAAATATTGTCACCAGTATGGAATGGATGTTCATAACGGAGCGGCTATGGTTATAGCAAGGCGAAGTTATGGATTTAAAGAAAAAGTTCCGAAGCTATATAAGGGTTTCTTTAAGCCAATACCAATTATTAAAGATGGAAAATTAACTTATACTAATACGACTTATTCTAACGAATGGAGTAATTGGTCTAATGTTTCTGCGAGATTCAAAATGATACTTCAAAAGGATTGTTACCCAGGATTTGTTATTAAGAATCGTAAAGATATAAGAGATATGATACTTGCTTAATACAAGTAATAACTTAAAATAGAATATTGCATAAGTACACGTTGAGAAAGGCTTATGCAACCTACTATGCTGGGTTAACTGCCCCAATGGTGCTGAACTTTAGCTTTATGAAAACTAAAGGCACGTTGGCATTGCTGATGGTTCTTCGGAATCTAGGAGCTGAGCGAAAAACCTGTGAAAAGCTCGCATCTATTTTCTTACAACTAAACAAAATTTATTTGAAAGGATAAGGTGCTTAGATTATAAATAATCTGACATGTTCAGATTTGTTTAGATTTAATTAACCAGGAATTAACATGAAGAGAGTAAGTAATTTAGTTGCAGCTATAGTATTTACAATAATCATAAATACACAGGTGTTTGCAATAGGTGTTGAAAATTCTAATAGTACAAGTAATGAAATAAATATAAATGAGGTTGTAAATAAGGAAACAAAAATCATAACAGATAGCATTTTCTATTTTATTAATACGGGATTGTATAATCTAAAATTATTTTTAAACTTTGAGGATGTTAAGAAAACAGAAATAATTTTACAAATTGAAAATGAAAGATTAGCACAATGTGATGATATGACAGATAAAGAAAAATATAAATTGGCGAAAGATATGATTAAAGAATTAGAAAAGGGAAATAAGTTAGACGCCACAAGACAAGAATATCAATTAGTGAAAGTTAGTTTAGAGCAAGCGAAGAAATCTGGTGATGTGGTAGCAATAAGGGTGGCTGAAGAATTGTTAAAAGAAAAACAAAGTTTATATAAAGTTGCTATAGAAGAGAAGAAAAGTGTTAGTGTGCCAAACAAAGTAGAATAAAAATTATCTTCTAGGTAAAAATAAAGTATTGTAATAAAACGTTACAATACTTTATTTTAATTTTAGAGGAGGAAATGTTTATGAAGAAAACAAAATTACCAAAAGGACAACATGAAGAGCAAGTTGAATTAGTAAAAAATATGCTTGAGAGTGGAAGTGGTATTATCGAAGTTATGACATCAACAAGTCTAAATGAAGAGGAAGTTTTAAAAATCAATAATGACTTTAGAGGAGAAAAATAGTAAATAAGTTTTTTAAATAAAATAATATGTAATGAGGATAATAAATAAATTTAAGGAGGAAATATTATGGCTAAAAAGGGAATGAGTAGACCTATGTCACCAGAGGTTCAAAGTAAAGGTGATAAAAACAAAAAAATGAAGAGGAATGATGCGAAAAATGTTCCAGTAGTAGGTAAATAAAAAAAATATGAAATTAATTAAACACCAAACCTAGTATTACCAAGGTTTGGTGTTTCAAATTAAGTTTATTCGTATAATCCAAATCCAGTAATAACTAAAAGATCCCAATCAGTTTCTACATTTTTAACCCATTTGTATTCAATACAAAGTTCTTTTAACCAGGCATTTAGGCCATTACTTTTTTTTGATACATTTGGAGATTGTCTTCCAAAATTTTGTTTTATAACTTCAAGTAATTCTTGTTGCTCCTCTTGTCCCAGTTCCTTATCAAGTTGTTCTTCTATAAAGTCACAACACAGCTCATAACATTTCTTATCATCAACATACAAATCATCAGCGATTAACTGTCTTTTTTTATTCATGGTATTCTGAACAGCGTTAATTTCTTCTGAATTTGTTAAGTATTTCTTAGCTATGTTCATAGCAGAAATTTCATTATCTATCTTAATTATTGCTCTTTCCAATTTTGCATTTCTCATTTTAATCTTCTCACTTTACAGTTTTTATTTAGTCATAATTTATATCATCTTAAAATTTTGTTAATAAAAATTAAATCTATTCCTTAGGATGACTACATCCCCGTTTCTAGGGATGACTACTGACAATAAATTAATTATATCATAAATTGACTATGTTCGGAAAGAACGTTAACCAATTTTAGATTCTAATTCTTTTAATAAGGTAATATAGGTATCCTGAAGATTATTTTTTTTAGCTTCTTTTTCTACCTCAAGGCAGGCAAGGTCAATTTCGTTTAGTTGCTCTTTGTTTAACTTTCTTTGTGCAAAAGTATAAATGGTGGTATCTTCTTTTTCTATATGCCTATAAAGAAGGTCAGTGTATCCTATAGCATTTGCGATTATATCTACTCTAGAATCATTATCTCCACCCTTAAATTTAATTAAAGCTGTTTCTAGATTTCCTATAAAAAGTCTGCCTAAATCATGTTCAACAAGCATACCCATAATTGGACCATTAGCTATTCGCTCTCCTAAAACGTCACCCATTTTTTTAAAGAGAATAACCTCTTCTTTATTATGATGATGTTTATCTGCAAAATTACGTACAAAATCAATAACTTTATTAAAATCATTATAATCAACTTCTTCATTGTTAAGCACCTTAATAGAGATTTTCCTTGTTACAGTGAGCATCCTCTTTATAAGTTTATGTTCTTCAATCATTAAATCTATAGCATTCATATTTATACCTCCTAGAGAATTTATTTTATGGATTATTTAAGTATTTATACTTTATCTTAAACAAAATGTGTCATTATATACATATTTACAAATTAGCAATTCTTATTAATTAAAATATATCATATGAATATGTCTAGGTAAACTACAATTGTTACGGAATATATAAATGGAAATTTATCTTTATATGGTGTAAAATTAGATTATTATAGCAAATTTATAGAAAAAAAAGTAAGGTATTAGTATTAGATGAGGAGTGTCTGTATGAACATTAGAAAAGAATATTTAGAAAGTGTAAAAAGAATTGTGGTTAAGGTAGGAACCTCAACATTGACTCATTCTACTGGATTATTAAATTACAAACATATTGAAAGTCTTATAAGACAACTCGCGGATGTTCATAATAAAGGAATTGAGGTAGTTCTTGTAACTTCTGGTGCCATAGGAGCTGGCATGGGAAAATTAGGTCTTGCAAAAAGACCGGAAACAATACCAGAAAAGCAGGCAGCGGCAGCTGTTGGTCAAGGTATATTAATACACATGTATGAAAAGTTTTTTTCAGAGTATGGAAAAACCACGGCACAAATTCTTTTGACAAAAGAGGATTTTGGGGATAAAGCGAGACATTTAAATGCTCATAATACATTTTTGATGTTATTATCACAAGGGGTAATTCCCGTAGTAAATGAAAATGATGCTGTAATCGTTGATGAAATAATGGTTGGAGATAATGATACTCTGTCGGCTATGGTTACAAATCTAATAGGGGCAGAATTACTTATAATACTTTCTGATATTGATGGATTATACGATTCAAACCCTAGGGTAAATCCTGATGCGAAAATAATATATAATGTACAAAATATTACTGATGAAATTAAGCAGTCAGCACAGGGAGCAGGAACGGAGCTTGGAACTGGTGGTATGGCAACTAAGATTAATGCAGCAGAAATTGTAGTAGATGGAAATGCTGCTATGATTATAGCAGAAGGCTCCACACCTAATGTTATTACTGACATCTTAGAAGGAATTGAAATAGGTACATTATTTAAAGGAAAGGCTAGGAATAAAAATACAATGTAAAACGGATTAATAAATTGAAGTTAGTGACTGTTATTAGATACATAAGGACAAAAGGAGGGTATGAATGGATTTTGATAACTACATTATAAATATAGGTAGAAATGCAAAAGCTGCGTCTAGGATTATGGTTACTGTTAGTACCACTATGAAAAATAATGCACTTTTGCATATGGCTGAATCTTTAATTGATAACAAAGAAACTATAATAAAAGCTAATAATAAGGATATGGAATCTGGGAAAAAAAATAATTTATCTACTGCGATGCTTGATAGATTAATGATTAATCAGGAGAGAATTGAAAAGATGGCTGAAGGACTTAGAAATGTATCAACTTTGCCAGATCCAATAGGTGAGGGAGTGAAAAGGTGGAAACGACCAAATGATTTAGATATTTCAATGGTGAGAGTTCCACTTGGTGTTATAGGCATGATTTATGAGTCAAGACCAAATGTTACTGTAGATGCAGCAGCTTTATGTATAAAAGCAGGAAACTCAATAATACTAAGAGGCGGGTCAGAAGCTATAAATACTAATATGGCTTTAGCTAAGGTTATTATTAAAGCAACCACGACAGTAGGACTTCCATATGGGTGTATTCAACTTATTGAGATGGTGGATAGGGAATTAGTAAATAAATTAGTAAAACTTAATGATTATGTAGATGTAATTATTCCAAGAGGTGGGAAGGGACTTAAAAAGGCTATTATAGCAAATGCAACAGTACCAGTAATTGAAACAGGATCAGGTATATGCCATATATATGTAGATTCAGATGCTGATTTAAAAATGGCTGAAGAAATAATAGTTAATGCTAAAACTCAAAGGCCAGGGGTATGTAATGCAGTAGAGACAGTACTAGTTCATAAAGATATTGCAAGAGAGTTTTTACCAAAACTATCAAAGAGACTTTGTGGATTAGGTGTAGAAATAAGAATATGTGAAAAGGGCCTGGAAATTATAGAAGATTCAAAGGTTGCGGTTGAGGAAGATTGGGCTACTGAATATTTAGATTTAATACTTTCAATTAAGGTTGTCTCGACAATAGAAGATGCAATAGATCATATTTTTAAATATGGAACAAAACATTCAGAGGCTATAATAACTAATAATTATACGAACTCTCAGAAATTTTTAAGGGAAGTTGATGCTTCTTGTGTTTATGTGAATGCTTCTACAAGATTTACAGATGGTGCAGAATTTGGATTTGGAGCAGAGATAGGAATTAGCAATCAGAAACTTCATGCTAGAGGGCCAATGGGACTTGAACAACTTACAACTACAAAGTATCTTATATATGGAGATGGTCAAGTTAGAAAATAATGTTATAAGATAAGTATAGATAATTATTTATGCTTATCTTATTTTTGATTATTTTAAAAATTATGGTTTAAAAATTTTAAGAAGGAGCTGTTATTATGCCTATAGGAAGACTAGGAAGATTAATAAAAACTAAAGGATATATATATATAATTTTAGGTATATTATGTGAAATATATTATATAGGGACAATAATATTTGGTGGGATAGTAACTTTTGCATGGTTTTATCTAGGGGTTGGAATAGTATTAATAACACTAGGATTAAAAGAGAAAAAAAATAAGAAGAAGTATATGTTAATAAGACCAGGCAAGATTAAAAATATGGTGAAAATATGTTTTTTACTTGCATTAGTATCTGTTGTAATTATAGAAGGTTTAATAATTCAATCAGCTGTATCAAAACATAAGGAAAAAAGTGATTATCTTATGATTTTAGGTGCAGGTATTAGAGGTGAAGTTCCATCGACGGCACTTTTTCAAAGACTTTATGCAAGTCTTAAATATATTGAAATTAATCCTAATGTTAAAATAGTAGTCTCAGGTGGT
The DNA here is from genome assembly GCF_001877035.1 of Clostridium estertheticum subsp. estertheticum. Classification (NCBI taxonomy): domain Bacteria; kingdom Bacillati; phylum Bacillota; class Clostridia; order Eubacteriales; family Clostridiaceae; genus Clostridium; species Clostridium estertheticum. The sequence goes on from NZ_CP015756.1 coordinate 1,097,909, forward strand.
AGAGGTTCCGGTGAGAGCATTACTGAAGCGGAAGCTATGAAAAGATTTTTAATGAAACATGGAGTCTCAGAAAATAATATTATAAAAGAAGAAAGATCAACAAACACTTTTGAAAATATGAAGTTCACAACGCAGATCTTGAAAAAATTAGATAAAAAAGAAAATATAGAAGTAACTGTTGTAACAAATAATTTTCATATGTTCAGAGCTAAGTTTTTAGCGCAAAGACAAGGATTAAAGGTATATGGTTATCCTGCACCGCTTCACCCGATGCTAGTTCCTACTTGCTTTGCAAGGGAATATTTAGCAGTGATAAATTCATTTATATTTGATAAATGATAATATATTAGAATAGAGAAGATACGTTCTTATAGAATTTGATAAAGAAAATAATATACGAATATACGTATAATTATGCAGTTAAATATACATAATAATCGATTTATCAACTAATGTTTTTTATGATATCTTCTGTAAATGGCTTAATACAAAGAATTAAAACTTTGATAAATTATTATGGCAGTCTATTGACATATGCATTTAAATACAATATAATGTATATAAATAGTAAGCGGTTTATTCTATTAATTCAGGAGGTAATATAAATGTCAAATATGCAATTATTTCAATCAAAAACAGAATTAGTAGGTTTTATATCAGAATATCTCATCAAACATGATGATACTATAGCGATAATAAAAAAAGACTTAAGAAAAGATGTAATTAAATCATTATTAATAAGTGAGGATTTTAATACATTTAAAGACCTTTCCGGAATAGACGAAAATGTACTATTTTTAATTAAGACTGGTGATAAAAAAGGTAAAAATTTAAGCATTAAGATTTGTGATGCACATAATCAACAAACCAAAGCTTTCAAAATGATTGACATAGATAATATATTACTTGTAGATGGTTTAATTACTGATGATGAGGCTGGAAGTATTACTTATTATAAAGAAATTACTAAAATGAGATTACAATAAAAAAGCCTATGTTTGCTTAAATATGTAAATGATATAGTAGAGAACATTAAAATAGTAAAAATTCCAGGATAACCTTGGGGTTGATACTATTTTATTTTTTTTGAGAATATTTTTATTCATAGATGATGTATAACAATTAATAATTCTAAATATGAAAGATAAAAGTGAACAATAGTTGAAAAAATATACGTAAATGCAGTAATATATAATTAAGTAGGATATAATAGTCTTATACCAATATTCATAAAAAAGGTAGACTAGCATTCTGGCTAGTTGTTTTTTAAAATATTCAAAAATAAATTTAAAGGTAAACAGTGGGGTTGTTAGATATGTCAGAAAAAAGGATTTTTAATGAGGGAATTGAAACTAAAGAGAAAATTGATATTAAAGAAAAAATAGAAAGTAAAATTAGGAAACCTAGTAATTATATGGTAGTTATTCACAATGATGATTATACAAGTATGGAATTTGTTGTGCAGGTTCTAGTTGGAGTTTTTAAAAAACAGGTTGTGGAAGCCACAAGAATTATGTTTGATGTCCATAAGAAAGGTAGTGGCGTCGCTGGAATATATAGCCATGATGTAGGCTTAACAAAAATTGATCAAACTATGGAAATGTGTGAAGAAAGTGGATTTCCACTGAAATTAACATTAGAAGAGGAGTAATTATGCAATTAGATGATATAGTAAATGAAATTATTACCGCAGCTTTTAATGAAGCTCAAATGTCAAATCATGAGTACTTTACCCCTGAACATATTCTTTATGCTTCTTTGTTTTTCGAAGAGGGTATAGAAATAATAGAAAATAGTGGCGGTAATGTTAAAAGGCTTAAGAACCAAATTAAAAAATTTTTAAAAGAAAATATAGAGGTTGTAGAAGACACAGAACCTATACAAACAGTTGGGATACAAACAATTTTATCAAGCGCTGCAGATCATGTTATGTTATCTGGCAAAGCGTTAGTAAAGATAGGTGATGTTATTGTTGCTATGTATGATGATGAGGAAAGTTTTGCTTCTTATTTTTTAAGACAACAGCAAATGAAAAGGCGAGATCTTCTTAATTATATAGCGCATGGTATATCTGTAGTGGATACGCTTGATTTTTCATCTAGTATAGATAGTGAAAGAGAAGATCAAGTGAGTTTCACTGAAGACGAAGAAGAAATAGAATATACTTATGACGAGGATATGGATAATCCAAATCTAAAAGGAGATTTTTTAAGTAATTTTACGGAAGAGTTAACGGAAAAAGCAAAAAAAGGAGAAATGGATCCGCTTATTGGGAGACAAGATATTCTTTTTAGAACACTTCAGGTATTATGTAGAAGGCTTAAAAACAATCCAGTTCATGTAGGGGAACCTGGAGTAGGTAAAACTGCCATCACTCAGGGACTTGCACAATTAATTGTTGAAAATAAAGTACCTAAGGTATTGCAAGGAAGTAAGATATATTATTTGGATATGGGAGCTCTAATTGCAGGTACAAAGTATAGAGGTGATTTTGAGGAACGTATTAAAAAAGTCCTAAACGAAATTAGTAAAGAAGAGAAACCTATAGTATATATTGATGAAATCCATACTATAGTTGGTGCAGGTGCAGTTTCTGGAGGGTCTATGGATGCTTCAAATATTTTAAAACCATTTCTTGCGGATGGCAAGGTAAGGTTTATTGGATCAACTACTTATGATGAGTATAAAAAGCATTTTGAAAAGGATAGCGCATTAGCTAGAAGATTTCAAAAGATTGAAGTTCCAGAACCATCAATTGATGATACTGTAAGTATTCTTATGGGACTTAAAGATAAATATGAAATTTACCATAATGTTACATACAAAGATGAGGCTTTAAAAACAGCAGTAGAATTATCTAGTAAATATATTAAGGAGAGGTTTCTACCAGATAAAGCTATAGATATTATGGATGAGGCAGGTGCTTATGCAAGGCTTTATGCTGGTGATAATGATAATATTGTTATAACGGTAGGTGCAGTGGAGAAAATAGTAGCTACTATTGCAAAAATTCCAGAGCAAAGTGTATCCAGGAATGAAGTAGATACATTGAAAAATTTGGATCTTAATTTGAAGAAACAGGTTTTTGGACAAAGCGATGCTATCGACACTTTAGTAAAGGCTATAAAGAGATCTCGCGCCGGTTTTAATGAAGAAGATAAACCAATAGCATCTCTTCTTTTTGTAGGCCCTACAGGAGTGGGAAAGACTGAAATAAGTAAACAATTAGCTAAGAGTTTAGATATACCGCTTATTAGATTTGATATGAGTGAATATCAAGAAAAGCATACTGTAGCAAGGCTTATTGGTTCACCGCCAGGATACGTAGGGTATGAAGAGGGTGGGATGTTAATTGAGGCCATAAAAAAGAAGCCTTATTGCGTTTTACTTTTAGATGAGATTGAAAAAGCTCACCCTGATATTTTTAATGTGCTTTTGCAGGTTATGGATTATGCAACACTTACAGATAACACTGGTAAAAAGGCAGATTTCAGAAATGTAATTTTAATAATGACTTCAAATGCAGGAGCTAGAGAATCTAGTAAACATATAGTTGGATTTGGAGAAAGAGTGGGAGCTGGCGGGGCAATTATTAAAGAGGTTCAGCGAGTATTTTCTCCGGAGTTTAGAAATAGATTGGACAATGTAATTGAATTTAATAAAATAGATAAGGTTATGGCTCTTCAAATTGCAAAGAAGGCAATGAAGTTGTTTGAAGAGAAACTTTTAACTAAAAATATAAAATTAAAGGTAACTGATGCCTTATATGCTTGGTTAAGCAAAAAGGGATTTTCAGAGGATTATGGTGCAAGGGAAATTAACAGAGTTGTTCAACAAGAAATTAAAACTTATTTTGTTGATGAGGTGCTCTTTGGAGAACTTAGTACAGGTGGTAGTGCAATAGTTGACATTGTGGATGATAAACTTACAATAACAAAAGATAATTCCGATAAGATAAGTAAAAAGAGAAAAGTGAAAAGGGACAAATAAAAAATCAAATAAAAAGATGTTGCTAACAAAACGGCAACATCTTTTTATTTGATTTTTTCTGTTTTTGAAAATTGATTACTTAATATAATAATATCTACGGTTCTATTTTTAGCTTTTCCAATTTCGGTCGTATTAGTAGCCACTGGTCGATTCTCTCCATATGCTACTGCTGATATCTTTTTAGGAGAAATTCCTGCTTTTGAAATAAGTAGCTCAGTAACATTAGTTGCGCGAATTGCTGAAAGCTGCCAATTAGATTTAAATTCATTATTGCTCATTGGAGTACTGTCTGTGTGTCCTTCAATTCTTACGTAATTATTAACATGATTTAATATTTTACCTATGCTGATTAGCTTTTTAGCTGAATCTTCTTTAACACCTGCTGTACCAACATCGAAGAGCAATGAAGTTTTAAGACTTACTTCAAGCCCTCTCTCATCGATTTTAGTAGAAACGCTACTTGCTAAGCCATTTTGTTTCAAATATGTATCAACATTTTTTTTGATGCTTTCCATGTTGTTTTCTTCTGCTGTCTTACTATTTGCAGCGTTTGTAGTAGTTTCGGGCGGATCAACTACAGTGACTGTTGAATTTGTAACACTTGTAGCAGTATCACTACCAATAATAGAAGCACCACCACCACTAATAGCTACATTAAGTGATTTGGCTAGTTGTTTGTATTTAGTAGTGTCGGCATTGCTTGATGCATACAGAACAACAAAGAATATCATAAGTAATGTTATTAAGTCTAAATAAGTTAACATCCACCTTTCAGCATTGGGTTCCTTTTCTTCCCGCTTTTTCATTATGCTGCGCCTCCATTATTCTTTTCATTATCTTTATCATTAAATTGTTTTATTTGTTTTTTATCTAGGAATCCCTTTAATTTTTCTGCTAATATATTAGGGTTTGCACCTTCTTGCATTAAAAGAACAGCTTCTATTATTAATTGTTTTTCTTTAATTTCTTCATTATTTAAATCTTTTAGTTTTGCACCCATAGGAAGCCACAATAAGTTTGCAGAACCAACACCATACAGTGTAGCTATGAATGCTGAGGCAATTTTTTCGCCGAGTACTGCAGGGTCAGCAAGATTACTTAAAACCATAACTAGTCCCATTACTGTACCTATAATACCCATAGTTGGTGCAAATCCACCTGCAGCTTCAAAAATAGCAGCACCATCTTTATGTCTATCATAAGTTGATTCAAGTTCGAATTCTAATATAGTCTTTACCATCTGAGGGTCTACTCCATCTACTACTAGTTGCAAACCTTTTTTTATGAAAGGATCTAACTCATCGGTTATTTCTCCTTCAATACTAAGTAAGCCTTCTTTCCTAGTTTTAAAAGATAATTGTTTAAAGTATGTTACTATTTCTACCAAGTCCTTATCTTTGGCTGTAAATATTAGTTTTATCATTGCTGGAACATTCTTTAATTTTTTAAAAGAAAATCCAAGTCCTACAGCACCAATGGTACCGCCCAATACTATTATAGCAGCACTTTTACTTGCAAGCATAACAGGGCTTCCATCTTCCAGCATGAAGCCACCTAACATGGAGCCAAAACTTATTATCATAAATATAATTGAAAAAATGTTCATAAAAACCTCCTATTTTGCAGCTTACATCATAATATATTTATTATAATAAGATGTAAACACAGTTTAATATTTTAGAAATAAAATAACATCATATAATAATCTTCGGACAAAGTTATTTTTTATTTAGCCTTTTAACCAAATTTATTCAATTTATAGTAATTTATTGTTTAATTTGAGTTAAAACATAAAAAAAACTTCAAAAGGAGTATAAATCTCCTTCTGAAGTCAATAATATTGTAGATTTTAAAGTCGGATACTTGAAAATATTAGCTTAGGTTTGTTTTTGCTAATGCTATTTTTTTGGAATAACCTCTGTCCAGTAGCCATCTGGGTCCATAATAAAATATATCCCCATAGGTTTATTTTCATAACATATGCAGCCCATTTTTTTATGATATGCGTAAGCTTCATCATAATTATCAGCAACTACTGCAAGATGAAACTCATTTTCACCTAAGTTATATGGCTCTGTTCTATCTTTCATACAAGTAAGTTCTAATTTATGTTGCGTTGTTTCATCACCTAAAAACACAAGAGTAAAACTATCATCTGATGGATGATGGCGCCTAGTTTCTACAAATCCTAAGGCCTCTTTATAAAATTCTACACTTTTTTCTAAGTCTAAAACATTTATATTATTATGGTCAAAAGAAAACTTCATTTAATATAACCACCTTTTTAATAAAATTTAATATATCATATATACTATATCTTTATTATAAACTTACTATGAATTTTATTCATAGGATTTTTTAAATAATAAATATATTATTTGATATTTTATTTACTTGAAACCTAAGTTTGTATATAATTTTAGTATGATTATAATTAAACTAAAATATTGTTAATGTAGGGAGCGATAATTTATGAAAAAAGCAAAAATATACTATATATACCATAGTGGGTTTGTTGTTAAGACTGAAAATCATTTTCTGATATTTGATTATTATAAAGAACCTATAGAAAATCAGAACAGAGTTTTGCTATCACCTGAAAATATCAAAGAAATGAAAAATGTTTATGTATTTTCATCCCATAGTCATGCAGATCATTATAATCCTAAAATTTTAGAATGGGAAAAATATAATGATAATATACAATATATACTTAGTGATGATATAAAAACTGATAAAGATAAGTCAAATTATAATTTTATGGGGGAAGGTGACGAAAAAGTATTCCAGGATATTTATGTAAAAGCTTATGGTTCTACGGATATTGGAATATCTTTCTTAGTAAAAGTAGATGGATTAACTATTTTCCATGCTGGAGATCTAAATTGGTGGCACTGGAAAGAAGATAGTTTAGACGAACAAACACTTGCGGAGTCATTATTTAAGGCTCATATAGAAAAAATAAAAGAAGAAAAACCTATAGATATAGCTTTTTTTCCAGTAGATCCGAGACTTTGCGGGGATTATTATATAGGGGGAGAATATTTTGCGAAAAATATTCAGCCAAGGGTACTTATACCAATGCATTTCGGAGATGATGTGGATATTACTAAGCAGTTTGTAAATCGAATGAATAAGATAAATATAAAAGCTGCTCTAATAAATTATCCAGGTCAGGAGATAATATATTAAAAGGATTTATGTATTTGGATAAAGTATAAATTGGAAAGTAGGATAATTAGGATGAGAAGAGAAACAAAAAATGAGAATGTTTTAAATTATGTATACATTATGATTGGAGCCACAATACTTGCAGCAGGTATAAATATGTTTTTTGCTAATTTAAAATTAGTAACTGGTGGGGTATCAGGTCTTGCTATTGTTATAGAGTATTTATCTATTAAGAATTATGGGGTAGACATTCCTTTATGGTTTACTAATATTGTGATAAATATACCGTTACTTGCTATTGCTATAAAACTTAAGGGAAGAGCATTTGTTGGTAAATCTATGTTTGCTGCAGCATATCTGTCTTTTGCATTGTTTTATACAAGCTTTATTCCAGTACCAAAGGTTGATCTGTTGATAGCTAGTATATTTGGTGGTGTATTTGTTGGTATAGGCTTAGGCTTTGTATTAAGAGCATCTGCAAGTACTGGCGGAACAGATCTTGCTGCAAATATTATAAAGGTTTATTTGAAAAACGTTCCAATTGCCAAAATCATATTAGTAATTGATTCAACTATAATATTATTAGGTGCTTTTGTATTTGGAATTGAAAAGGCTATGTATGCATTAATATCAACATACATAGTGTCTAAAGTAATAGACAGTATACTTGAAGGGATAAATTTTTCGAAAGCGGTATTTATTATTTCGGATTATTCAAATGAAATAGCAGAAATACTAATGAAAGATTTAAATAGAGGTGTTACAGGAATACATGCTAAAGGTATGTATTCAAAGGGGGAAAAGCAGGTATTGTTTGTAGTAGTTGGTAAAGATGAAATAGTACCCCTTCAAAAAATGGTTAAGGAAATAGATACCAAAGCATTTATTACTATTGCAGATGTGAGAGAAGTTCTAGGAGAAGGATTTTCGGAGTAAGAGGTAATAAGTTATCATTATACTAATATTTTTAAAATGTTTTAAAGTTGAAAATTAGGTAACATTTCCAAAGTATATTTCGAAGTCTTCATGCACAGACTAGATTTAGAAAGGAAGTGTATATATATGAACGATAGATTAAATAGTAAACCAATTACATTTGATCACCCAGAAAAACTTACAGAGGGAGTTTCTTTAGTAGAAGGAGATGTTACAGCAAAAAGCTTTATTAACGAAGTTGATGGACATGTAACATCCAACATTGTTATTGAAAATAAGGCTACTGGAGAAATAGCTAAGAGAGATGCAGTTATTGGTGAAATAGTTGAAGATGAGGATGAAGTAGACTCAGGCGAAATCGAAAGAGACGATATATAATATTAAATTTTAAACCTTATCCTATAAAGTAGACAATGGAAGTTTACTTTATAGGATATTTATATATATTAATCAGTTATAATAAGGATTTGACATTTATTATTAAAAACATTATAATTTAATTGTATATATAAAGTAATTAATGAATATACTAGTGTTTATAAGTTAAATGTAAAGACTAAGACGAGAAGAGTAGATATAAAAGGTAGTTTTAGCGATTTGGTGATGGTGAGAGACCAATACGAAATTTATATTGAAAAACATCTTTGAGTTTCTAACCGAAATCAGTAGAGAGTAGGCTTAGACGGGTCCAATCCGTTAATAGTTGGGTAGTATCAAATTATAATTCGAAACATTGAATACATAATTTTGTACTAATTAGAGTGGTCATAGTTTATGACAAATTGGGTGGTATCGCGAAATTATAGTTTTTCGTCCCTTTATTATTATGGGAAGAAAGGCTTTTTTTATTATGTACAAAAGCATTAAATTATAAGGAGGGCAATTTTATGGAAAAATTGTTAGTGAAACAAATTTACAGAGGCAGTGAAAAATATGCAGATCAAGTAGTATCTATCTCAGGATGGATAAGAACTTTAAGGGCTTCTAAAGCATTTGGGTTTATAGAAGTAAATGATGGAAGTTTCTTTAAGAATATTCAAGTAGTTTTTGAAGAAAAGTTGGATAATTTTGTAGAGATATCTAAATTACCTATAAGTTCATCACTTACCATTGAAGGAACATTAGTTGTAACGCCAGATGCTAAACAACCATTTGAGCTTAAAGCTACTAAAATAATAGTTGAAGGAATGTCAGATACCGATTATCCACTTCAAAAGAAAAGACATTCTTTTGAGTATTTGAGAACTATTGCACATTTAAGACCAAGAAGTAATGCGTTTTCTGCAGTGTTCAGAGTACGTTCATTAACTGCTTTTGCTATTCATGAGTTTTTTCAAAAAAGAGGGTTTGTATATACTCATACACCAATAATTACAGGTAGTGATTGCGAGGGTGCAGGTGAAATGTTCAGAATTTCTACCCTTGATTTTAGTAATATTCCAATGGATAAAAACAAAAAGGTTGATTATTCACAAGACTTTTTTGGCAAGGAGACTAGCTTAACTGTAAGTGGTCAGTTAGCAGCAGAGTCTTTTGCTTTAGCTTTTAGAAATGTCTATACATTTGGACCAACATTTAGAGCTGAGAATTCTAACACAGGAAGACATGCAGCTGAGTTTTGGATGATAGAGCCTGAAATAGCTTTTGCAGATTTAAATGATGACATGAAACTTGCAGAAGACATGATGAAATACATAATAAAATATGTTATGGAAAATGCACCAGAGGAAATGGAATTTTTCAACAGTTTCGTAGATAAAGGTTTAATTGAAAGATTAAATGGTGTTGTAAATTCAGAATTTGGTCAGGTTACATATACTAAAGCTGTAGATATTTTAATGAAATCAGGGAAAGAATTTCAGTATCCAGTAACTTGGGGCTGTGATCTTCAAACTGAGCATGAAAGATATTTAACAGAAGAGGTATACAAAAAACCACTATTTGTAACTGATTATCCAAAAGAAATAAAATCATTTTATATGAGAGTAAATGAGGATGGTAAGACAGTAGCCGCAATGGACTTACTTGTACCAGGGATAGGTGAAATTATAGGTGGAAGCCAAAGAGAAGAAAGACAAGATATTCTAGAAGCTAGAATGGAAGAATGTGGTCTTAATAAAGAAGATTACTGGTGGTATCTAGAACTAAGAAAATACGGCGGAACTAAGCATGCTGGATTTGGACTAGGATTTGAAAGAGCTATTATGTATATTACAGGTATGAGTAACATAAGAGATGTTATTCCATTCCCAAGAACAACTGGATCTGCTGAATTTTAATCTAAGAAATAACATAATAAAATATAAATGTAAGTACAATATTAATCTCTTAGCCCTTAAGCTGAGAGATTTTTTTTAAAATGTGTTATTATTCTGATATCTAAATATTATAATTTAAATAAGGGGTGAATAAATCATGAAAACAATTATTAAAGAATATATACTGATAACTATCGGAATAGCACTCGTAGCCTTAGGGCTTTACTTTTTCTTAATACCAAATGATTTAGCAGTAGGGGGTGTTAGTGGCCTTGCTATGGTTATAAATCAGTATATGCCAGGTCTTACTATCGGGGCTTTAATGTTTGTATTAAATGTTGTCTTATTTGTTGTAGGATTTATGTTCATAGGGTCAAGTTTCGGAGTAAGGACAATGTATGCTAGTTTCGGATTATCTGGTATGATATGGGTATTAGAAAAACTTTTTCCTATGAGTGGTAGTATAACAAATGACATATTTCTAGAATTGATATTTGGTATATTAATTGGAGCCGTAGGGATGGGTATGGTGTTTAATCAAAATTCATCCACAGGAGGAACTGACATAATAGCTAAAATGCTTAATAAGTATTTTCACTTAGAGATAGGTAAATCTCTGCTTATAGCAGACCTTTTCATAACGATACTTGCAGGTGTAGCATTTGGTCCTAGAATAGGGATGTATGCCTTACTAGGAGTTATTATTAATGGATATACCGTTGATGCAGTTATTGCTGGAATTAATAATTGTAAAAAGGTAGAAGTGGTTAGTTCAAAAGGGGAAGAGATAAAAAGGTTTATAATTGAAGATTTAAATAGAGGGGCAACACTTTACATGGCTAAGGGAGCTTATACTAATGATGAAAAAGAAATTATAACTACTGTTTTAGGTAAAAAGCAGTTTATAAAATTAAAAAATCATATAAAAGAAATTGATAAAATGGCTTTTATAATCACATATAATGTACATGAAACGGTTGGAGAAGGTTTTAAAGATATAGATGAATGAAAAAATGAAAAAAACAATCTATTGACGAAAGCCAATAGATTGTTTTTAAATATGTTCTAATTAAGCTTCAACTGGTGCTCCTGTAGGACAAACACCTGCACAAGCTCCACAATCGATGCAAGTATCAGCATCAATAACAAATTGTGAATCTCCTTGGCTTATAGCGTTAACTGGACATTCAGGTTCACAAGCTCCACAGCTTACACATGCGTCAGTAATTTTATATGACATAATAACGACCTCCTTTTTTTACTAATTCACTACATAGTATCATAATTGGACTAATAAATAAAGCGTTTTTTAAAAATAGAGTATATTGTTAAAAAATTAACAAATAATAACCATAGAGATTAATCTATGGTAAATTAGTGAGGACGATTATTTATCATATAAATTTAAAGGGGAAAGTATTAAATGAACTGAATTAAATAATAGTTACAGCTAAAAACTAAATTTAACACAGTTCATTTAACACTTATGGTAGTTAGTAACTTTTAGCTGTATCTATATTAATGATGAGCTCATCCATGTAGCTGTGAGTTAATAACTATTGATAATATTATGTGTAGGATTTCACCTAAGTATTCAATATAAAATAAAAAAAATTATAAATTTGTTTTGTAGCTAAAACTTGCACGTGTTATTGAACACAGGATTGATATTAAGAAAGTATTTTTTTATATTTTAAGGGGGAGACACCTGTTATTGATTTAAATGCTCTCCCAAAGTGGGTGATACTACGATAACCGACTTTTTCGGATATATTGGTAATATTTAGCTCCGTGGAGAACAATAATTTTTCGGCTGCTTTTATTCGAATAGTGTTAACGTACTGGTTTAAATTTAAACCAGTTACCTTTTTAAAAGTTCTGCTTAAATAGTAGGTGCTAATAAAGAAGCGCTTTGATAAAAATTCTAAAGTTAAATTTTCTCCATAATTTTTATTAATGTATGTAATGATTTCAGATATCCTTTTATGAGTAAGATTTGTTGTTTCAATGTGATAACTAGGTGCATTTTTTAATAATCTTTCAACTAAGATTAAAAACTCTGTAAGCATCATTTTTAAAAAAATTGAAGAACTATCAACTTGATGTGTATCTTCATAAAGCATTTTAGATAATAAACTTTCGATAGATTTCTGTTCGTCAGTTTTTAGCCTTAAGACATTAGCATTTCCATGAAAACATGAAAGTAGATCGTAATTTTTTGCTTCAACTAATATATTATTCAAATATGATTTTTTAAATGTTATTAAAATCCTTTGATGATATGGAGCCCCGGCATCAAAAGTTTTATGAATCTCATTTTTTTCAACAAATACTAGATCTCCTTTTTTTATATCATAGACCTTATCTTTTATAAAATAATGTCGCTTACCATCTAATAAATAATAGATCTCATAGTCATCATGGTAGTGATTCGTTTTCATACTTATATTTCCAACTTGTTTTATTTTGGTTATTTCAAAGGCTTTTTCAATTCTATCATGATCTTTAATATTTTCGTTCATAGCATCACCTAATAAAATTATAGTGCTTACTAATTATTATTACAACAAGATTTGTAGAAAATTAATTTTTAGAGCAAGTTTTGTGCTGAAAGCTATCAATTGTTGCTCTATAATGCAATTATAAAGATATTAAAAAGAGAATAGTTATAGGGAGGAATTACTTATGATTTTAAATGAAAATAAAGTTAAAAATGTTAATGTAGCTTATATTGGGGGTGGTTCTAGAGGCTGGGCATGGGGTCTTATGAGTGATTTGGCTTCACAAGAAGAACTTTCAGGTACAGTATATTTATACGACATTGATTATGAAGCAGCTAAGTGTAATGAAATTATCGGCAATTCGATTAAAGGTCAAAATTATTCTAAAAGTAATTGGAACTATAAAGTAGTTAAATCATTAAAAGAGGCTTTGAAAGATGCTGATTTCGTTATTATATCTATTCTACCAGGAACTTTCGATGAGATGGAATCAGATGTGCATGCTCCTGAAAAATATGGGATATACCAATCTGTAGGGGATAGCGTTGGACCTGGTGGTCAATTTAGGGCTCATAGAACAATACCAATGTATGTTGAAATTGCAGAGAATTTAAAAAAGTTTTGTCCTGATGCATGGGTAATAAATTATACTAATCCCATGTCACTATGTGTTAGAACTTTATATGAGGTATTTCCTGAAATCAAGGCCTTTGGGTGTTGTCATGAGGTATTTTCAACTCAGAACCTTTTAATCAATGCATTAAGTGATATAATGGGCGTTAAAGAAGCAAAAAGATCAGAAATTAAAATTAATGTGCTTGGTATAAATCATTTTACATGGATTAATGAAGCTTATTACAAAGATATAAACTTATTCGAAGTCTATTCAAAATTTGTCAATAAAAACTATGAAAACGGTTTTGTTGGAAATGAGGGGGGGCATTGGATGAATGATACATTTAAATCAGCTGAAAGAGTTAAATTTGATCTATTTTTAAGATATGGAATTATTGCTGCAGCTGGTGATAGACATCTTGCTGAGTTCCTTCCAGGAAATTGGTACTTAAAGGACCCAAAGACTGTTGAAAATTGGAAATTCGGATTAACAACCGTAAAATTCAGAAAAAGCCAACTCAAAGAGAGATTAGAAAGAAGTGAAAGACTAGTTTCTGGCTCTGAAAAATTTGAGTTAAAGGAAACAGGGGAAGAGGGTGTTAATATAATTAAGGCACTTCTTGGAATCAGGAACCTCGTAACTAATGTTAACATGCCAAACTATGGTCAAGTAATTGGATTACCAATAGGCGCTATTGTAGAAACAAATGCTGTTTTTACAAAAAACAGTATTAAACCTGTAATGGCAGGAAAATTACCAAGTAATGTGTTAGGGCTTGTGCATAGAGTGGTTATGAACCAAGAAACAATACTCACAGCGACTTTAGCTAAAGATAAGAAATTAGCTTTTGCTGCATTTGTAAATGATCCTCTTTTAGTCAATATCTCATTAAAAGATGCGCAGGTTCTTTTTAATGAAATGTTTGATAATACAAAAAAATATCTTAATGGATGGAATTAAAATTTAATAATGAACAATTGGCCTGAGTTAGTGATAAATACTAACTCAGGTTATTTAATTTTATTAAGAACTATTTTACAGTAAGGATTGTTTATGTTTTATAATACTTTTGTGGTAGACTAATAAATGTAAATATAATATAAGGTTTTTGTATTATTGAAGTAATAAACTTTGAAATAGGTCTGAAATAGATTTTACAGATATCATGATAACGATTTCGTTTTAATAATTACTAAGGAGGAAAACTGTGGTAATAAATAATTATTTAAGTAATGTAAAAACATATATTATTAATTTTTATAAAATAATGACTATCAAAAGAAAGGTTTTTATTATATTAGCAACATTAGTGTTAATAATTAGTATGTTATCGTTTCTGTTATTACAGGTAACTTTTAAAGTATATGATAGGCAATTAATTAATAATTCATCAGAAATTCTAAATATATATTCTACTAATATTGAAAATGAACTTAGAAAGGTTGAAAGTCTAAGTTTTGGTGTTATAACTTCAAATCAAACGCAGGAATATTTGAGTACAATTAATAATAAAAAATCATCTTATGAAAGATATGTAGCTATTTCAAAAATGGAAGATATTTTGCGAAATCAATCTCAATCTGAAAGTTATATATCATCTGTTAGTCTTGTTGATATAAATGGTAGTATGTACACAGTTGGAAATAGCACAATTACAATTGCAAATACAATTCAAAATGAAGTTATGAAAAGATTAGAAAAAAAATCTGGAGGGTTTGTGTGGATAGAACCTAAAGAGGATAATAAAAATTTTATTTTAGCTAGGAAGATAAGATCTATTAGCAATTTTAAGGTAATAGGCACACTTATAATAAGAATTGATGCTGATAACCTAGTGAATTCGGTTTCAAATATGTCTCCACAATATAAAGCAAATTTAATAATATTGTCCGAAAATAAAAATATGATATACAAAGATAAAAAAATAACTTCAGCGAAGGCAATAGATATTGGATTAAATAATATGTCAAACGAAATATATAATATTGACGGAAAAAAATTCTTACTAAATCGTGAAGTGTCAAACTATTCTAAGTGGACATATGTTAATTTTTTGTCCTATGAAAATATTTTTCAAAATATAAAATTAATGAGAACTATTATGTTATGTTGCTTTTTAATGATTTTTATTTTAGCAGTTTCTATGGGACTCGGTTTTGCGGGTAGTATAACAAAACCAATAATTACATTAAGTAAAAAAATGAAAAAAGTTGAAAATGGTAATTTTGAAATAATGGAAATAGATAAAATTTCTGATGACAAATGTGACGAAGTGGGACAGTTAAATAATGATTTTATTGTCATGGTTAACAAAATAAATGAGTTAATAAAGGAAAACTATATTAAACAAATATTAGTTAAGGAAACAGAATTAAAGGCCTTACAATCTCAAATAAATCCTCATTTTTTATATAATACTCTTGATTCAATTAATTGGATTGCTAAAGCAAATAAACAGGATAAGATATCTTTAATGGTTAAATCGCTTTCAAATTTATTTAGGGCGTCAATAGCTAGCAAGGATAGTATTATAAAAATTGAAGATGAACTAAAGTTATTAAATGATTATATAAATATACAAAAAATAAGATATGAGGAAAGACTAGATTTTAGCGATTTGGTAGATGAGGATATAAAGGAGTGTTATATTCTTAAAATGACATTGCAACCATTAGTTGAAAATTGTATTAAGTATGGACTGGAGCAATTAACTGGTGTATGTAAAATTACAATAAAGTCTCAAAAGCAAAAAGATTTTCTTGAGGTAATAGTTATCGATAATGGAATTGGTATGACTAAGGAATTTCTCCACGAGTTAGAAATTGGTGAGAATAAATCTAGGAGTACCGGCATTGGTATAAAAAATATAGATGAACGGATAAAATTGTTTTTTGGTAAAGAATTTGGAATATCAGTAAAAAGTCAATTAAGTGAGGGAACCACAGTTATAGTTAGGATTCCATACAAAGTGAGGTGATAGAATGTATAAAGTTTTGATTGTTGATGATGAGAGAATAATAAGAGAAGGTATTGCAAATTCCATTGAGTGGAACAAATATGGTTTTTCACTTTGCGGAATGGCCCAGAATGGAATAGATGCTTATGAAATTATTAAGCAAATTGTTCCAGACGCGGTTATAACGGATATTAAAATGCCTGGAATGGGGGGATTAGAATTAATTTCTAGAATATATAAGGAATATCCTCAAATTATTTTTATAATTTTGTCTGGATATGGAGAATTTAAATTTGCAAATAAAGCGATGAAATACGGCGTTAAATACTATTTATTAAAACCATGTGATGAGGATGAAATAATTAATATTTTAAAAAAAATAGAGATAGAAAAAAAAGAAGAAGAAAAAAAAGATAAATTTCTTACGGATATAAATGATAATTTTAAAAAAGTTTTACCACAAGTCGGAGAACAGTTTTTAAGAGATTTTATAATTGGGGTAACTTATAGTAAGGTTGAATGTGAATATTTTTTAAGACTCTTTGATATAAAAGAAACTAAGTTTAAGCTTGTTGTATTTAAACTGGATAATGGAGTTGATTTACTAGAGAAGTTTGCGTTAAAGAATATAGCATATGATATATTGAATCAAAATGTTGTTTACTTAAGCACTATATTGGATAATAATGTTTTATTGCTAATTAAGTCTATTGATTTATCTATACTGACAGATTTATTGTCCCAAATTAAAGATATTTTTAATAAATATTTTAAATATAATATTTGTATAGGGGTAAGTAATGAAAATAGTTTTGAAAGTATACAAAATATGTATCTAGAGGTTAAGGAATGTTTGAAATGTGAATTTTATCTTGGTGATAACAAAATAATAACAGAAAAAATTATTGAGTTTAATAAGTCACAAGATAATTTAAGTGATTCAACTTACAATGAAATGATTGCGGTTTCTGTTAAAACAGGCAATATAGAAAGATTAAACTTGCAATTAGACAGCTTTTTTAATATGATATATCAAGAAAAAGTAGAAATAGAAATGGCTAAAAATTATTGTATTGAAATATTTTTGATTATACTAAGGCAAGGTGATCATAAAAAAGTTAGAGGATATGCAAAGGGTTTATATGAAATCCAAGATAAAAGTACTTTAAGACAAATTAGTGGATATATAAAATATATAGCTAATGAAATAGCTAAAAAAAATTATGATAATAATACAGAAAATTATGGAGCTATTATTAGTACAGTTATAAACTGCGTTGATAATAATATACAAAATTATGAGTTATCACTAAATTGGATAGCAAAAAAAGTATTATTTATAAATGAAAATTACTTAGGTAAGCTTTTTTACAAACACACTAATGAAAAATTTTCTAGATATGTTGTTAGGATCAGGATGGAAAAAGCTAAAGAACTTATTAGGAGTAAAAAAGACTATAAGTTTTATGAAATAACAGAGCAAATAGGACTTGGTGATAACACTCAATACTTTAGCCAAGTATTTAAAAAATATACGGGTTATACTCCATCTGAATATAGAAAACTGTAACGGTTTACAAAAAACGCTGATTTTTAAACAAAAACAGCGTTTTTTTTGACTCTTTTTTTAAAAAAACAATTGTATAATAAAATTATAAATGAAAAAGCTAGTAAAAACATTAAGGGGGCAAATATTAATGAAAAAATCTATGTCTATACTTTTAGCGGCTGTTTTAACTGGTTCTTTAGCACTAGGTGGTTGTGGGAAAAGTGATACTGCAACTACGCAACCGAAAGCGGATGCTAATGCGCCAGTTAAACTATCAATAACTTGGTGGGGATCACAGTCAAGGCATGACTATACTAATAAATTACTATCAATGTATACAGCTAAATATCCAAATGTAACATTTCAGGCAACACCTTCTGGATGGGATGGTTATTTTGATAAAATTTCAGCTCAGGCGGCAGGGGATACCATGCCAGATATAATGCAAATGGATTACTCGTTTATATCAACATATTCTAACAATGATACATTAGCGGATTTAACACCTTATGTAACAGATAAGACTATTGATTTAACAAACGCTGACCAAAATCTGGTGAATACAGGTAAAGTAAGTGGGAAGCTAACAGGAGTTGTCTTAGCTTCTACAGGACTTGCAATAACTTATAATCCAGAGGTATTTAAAAAAGCGGGGCTTGCAATGCCAACATCAGCATGGACTTGGGCTGACTTTGAAAAAGATATGATAACAATTCATAAAAAGACTGGATCTTATGGCCAAAGTAAAATAGATAATATAAGTACTTTTCCATATTGGGTAAGACAATATGGTAAAACAATGTATTCGGCAGATGGTACAAAACTAGGATACGATAATGATAGTGTTTTCATAGATTATGCTAATATGCTTAAAAGACTTCAAGATGCAAAAGCATTGCCTAATCCTGATCAATGGGCACAAATTAGTGCAAAAGGAAAGGAAGCTGAGCCAGTTGTTACAGGCACAGCTGGAGCTACAATGGATTGGTCTAATTATGGTGTAATAGTTTCAAAATCAAACCCTAATTTAAAGATTGTAACACCTCCTTATAGTAGTACAGGAATTAAAGCTTTATGGAACAAACCAGCATCGTTTTTCTCAGTATCTAAATCTTCAAAAAATCAGAAGGAAGCTGCTAAGTTTATTAATTGGTTTTTAAATGACCCAGAAGCAAACAAAGTTATAAATGCTGAACGTGGAATACCAGTATCCTCAACAGTAAGAGATACACTAAAGCCTACATTAACAGCACAACAAAAGGATATGTTTGATTATGCTGATATTATTATTAAAAATTCAACAAAAGCAGATCCAGCAGATCCAGCAGGAGTAGCTGAGGTTACTAAAGCATTGACAGATACAGTAAATTCATTTTTATATGGTAAAACTACGGCTGCACAATCAGCAGCCAGTTTTAGAACTAAATCCAATGAAATACTCGGAAGAAATTCTAAATAATAAAATCAATGCTTTACGGCTGGAATAATATTCAGTCTGTAAAGCATTATTAAAAATTACATTGTGAAGGTTGTGAATTTATATGAGTAAAAAAAAGAAGAGTTTAAAATTTGGAAACAATAATGTAACTGGTTATATTCTTATTGCGCCGTGGTTGATAGGATTTTTGATTATGTATGCAATACCAATGGTTATATCGTTATATTTTTCTTTCACAAAATATAATTTACTTAGTGCACCTAGATTCATTGGTATAGATAATTTTAAAAGAATGTTTTTCAACGATCCAAGTTTTTGGAAGTCATTGGGTGTAACATTTTATTATGTGTTTATGCTAGTGCCTTTAAGGTTAATATTTGCATTTATAGTAGCGATGTTACTTAATAGTAAAAGAAAGTTTTTAGGGTTATATAGAGCAGTGTATTATGTACCTTCAATTGTTGGAGGAAGTGTAGCTGTTTCAATAGTTTGGAAACAAATTTTTGGAAATGATGGAGTTGCAATGGCGCTTCTTTCTATTATTGGGATACATCAAAAAATATCTTTTATAGGTAATCCATCAACTGCTATATGGACAATAATATCACTGGGAGTATGGCAATTTGGATCGGCGATGTTAATATTTCTAGCTGCTATAAAACAATTACCAAAAAGTATTTATGAATCCGCAAGTATTGATGGCGCTGGTTTTTTTAGGCAGGTTTTTAAAATTACAATACCAATGCTCACTCCAGTAATTTTCTTTAATTTAATTCTGCAAATAATTAATGCATTTAAAGCATTTACAGAAAGTTATATCATAACTCAAGGTGGTCCAATGGACAGTACCTTATTCTATGTATTAAATTTATATAGAAAATCATTTACCTACTTTGACATGGGATACAGTAGTGCTATGGCTTGGGTATTGGTTGCTATAATTGGAATATTTACTGCAGTATTATTTAAATCCCAGACAGCATGGGTACATTACGAATCAAAGGAGTGATAAAGGTGGGAAAAAATAAAAAATTAAGATCATTTATGTTTCATTTTTTTACTATAATATTAGGTCTTATTATGATTTATCCATTGTTGTGGTTAGTAAGTAGTTCATTTAAAACGAATTCTGAAATATTTGTTAATTCATATTCATTAATACCTAAACATTGGGACATTGTGAAAAACTACTCTTCAGGATGGAAAGGAATTGGAGGAGTATCTTTTGGAACATTCATGTGGAACTCAGTAATTGTTGCAGTAATTGGAACCGTTGGAGGGGTTTTTTCTTCAGTGATTGCAGCTTATGCATTTGCTAGAATAAAATTCTTTGGTAAAAATTTTTGGTTTTTCTGTGTAATGATGACGCTGATGGTACCTAACCAAGTTATGGTAGTACCACAATTTATTATATTCAAGAAACTAGGGCTTATAAATAATATTGCATCATTAATAATTCCATGGGTTTTTGGTAGTGCATTTTTTATATTTTTAACTGTACAATTTATTCGTGGATTACCAATTGAGCTAGATGAGGCTGCTGAAATTGATGGATGTAGTAAAATTCAGACTTTTACTAAAATTATTTTTCCATTAGTAGTTCCAGCTGTAATTACATCAACAATATTTTCTTTTTATTGGATATGGCAAGACTTTTTTCAACCTCTAATTTTTATGAGTAATCCAAGGCATTTTACTGTTTCTTTAGCTTTGAATTTATATCTTGACCCAAACTCATTTAATAATTATGGGGGAATGCTTGCAATGTCTGTTGTGTCTTTAGTACCAGTAGTTGTTATATTTCTAATATTTCAAAAACAGTTGGTAGAAGGTGTAGCAACAAGTGGACTTAAGGATTAATAAAATAAAAAAGAAGGGTAAAATTAATGAAACAAAATAAATTTTTTATTTTAAATAAAAATACAAAGATAGAAGTAATAGGAGAAAGTAGTAAGGCAATTAAAAATATTATAAATATTTTTTTACGTGATATTAACAAAGTATTTAAAGCTGAAAGTAATTTAAACGGAGATGAAAGGACAGAAATAATTATAAGATGTTCATTAGATGATACTGAGCTTCTTTTAAAGTCAGAAGAGTTTACTCTGAAATTTCAGACCGATGATAATAAAAAAAGTGTTATGAATATAAATGCAAAGGATGAATTAGGAATAATATATGCATTGATTTATATAAGTAAAACATATTTGGGCGTGGATCCATTTTGGTTCTGGAATGATAAAGAACCAAAATGCTTACCATATGTTAGAATTCCTATGTCTGATTATAAGTCATTTACTAAAAAGGTTAAATATAGAGGATGGTTTGTAAATGATGAAGTATTATTATCAGGTTGGAGGGAGAGTCCAACAGATGAAGAAGTTTGGAAATTAGTTTTTGAAACTATACTTAGATGCGGTGGAAATATGGTTATACCAGGTACAGATAAAACAAGCAAAATAAACAAGCAGCTGGCGTCAGATATGGGATTGTGGATAACCCATCATCATGCAGAGCCTTTAGGGGCAGAAATGTTTTTAAGAGCATACCCAGGCGAGGAGCCTATATATGATAAAAATAATAAACTTTTTGAGGAACTTTGGAGAAGCGCCGTATTAGATCAGAAAGACACAAAAGTTATATGGAATATTGGATTTAGAGGGCAGGGAGATCAAGCGTTTTGGGAATATGACGCAACATATAAAACACCTGAGGCAAGAGGTAAACTTATAAGTAAAGTAATTCAAAAGCAATATGAAATAGTTAAAGAGTATGTTGAGAAACCGGTATTTTGTACAAACTTGTACGGTGAAATAATGGAACTGTATAAAGAGGGATACATAGAATTCCCAGAGGGTGTTATAAAAATATGGGCAGATAGCGGATATGGGAAAATGGTTTCAAGAAGACAAGGAAATCATAACCCTAGAATATATTCATTACCAAGTAAAAATGAAATAGGCCCTCATGGTGTTTATTATCATGTTACCTTTTATGACCTGCAATCATCTAATCATTTGACTATGCTTCCTAATACACCTCAATTTGTGAAGTCGGAATTAGAAACTGCATTTATGGTTGGAGCTAATGAGTATTTAATTATAAATAGTGGAAATATTAGACCTCATACTTATATGTTAGATTTAATGAGTGAACTTTGGAAGTATGGTTATTTAGATACAAATAAACACATGGAAAATTATATGAAACGCTATTTTCCTTCTGGAAGTGAAATTGTGCAAGAATGTTTTAATAAATATTTTAATACACCTGTTCAATATGGACAACATGAAGATGAAAGAGCAGGAGAGCAATTTTATCACTATCCAACGAGAGAAATAATTAGTCATTGGATTAAAGATAAAAACAATGATACTATAGAATCTTTAAATTGGGCCACGGGTGATGTTTGCTTTGAAAAGCAGATTAAGTGGTATAAGGAAAAGTGTGAAGCAAATTTGAATAAGTGGGAGGTTTTAAAAAATCAATGTGATAATGTGATAATGTCTTTATTAGGAAAAGAGAAGAGTCTCTTTTGCGATAGTTTATTATTGCAGGTAATAATTCATCTAACAGGTTGTAAAGGCTCAGTATATCTTTGCAAGGGTTATGATGCATTTATGGAAGAAAATTATTCTCTTTCATTTATACATGTTTGCGCTTCAATGAAAGAATATGAAAAAGCACTTAGCAAAATGAAAGAATCAGAGCATGATAAATGGATAAATTTCTACAGAAATGATTGTCTCACAAATGTTAAACTCACAATATATTGTTTAGATACTCTTAGAAGGTATATTCGTGTACTTGGTGATGGTTCTAATTTTTATAACTGGGAAAAACGATATGTTCTATCTAATGAGGATAGAAATATTATGTTGCTTGCAACTACTACCAATCAGTTAACTGATGATGAGCTTTATGCGAAGATTAAGGGAAAGGTAATGACAACATAATTAGAACAGATAGGAAAACTAAAAATTAAAGGTAGGACAAGTTGGTAATTTCATGAACTTGTTCTACTTTTTTTATATTATATAATGAGCTATATATGGGAATAACATAAAAGGCTAAATTAATTGAATATTAAATATTGTCATCATTAGCTACTGACTATTCAATTTATCTTTGAATTGTATGTAATTGTTTACTAGAATATAATAAAGTTAAAGTAATCAAGAAATTATTATTTTATAGACTTTAATTAATAGGATTTAAATTACAGGGCAAACTTAAATTTTAGGTATAAGCAACTTGATACAATCGTTTAATAATTTTGGAGGAATATTATGAAGGGTCATAAGATTAATTTACGTATAAAGAATATTTTGCAAATTATATGTAACGAGAATGATTATATTACTACTGCTAAAATTGCAAAAGATTTAGATGTTAGTGGTAGGACAGTATTAAGAGAGATACATGATGTTGAAAAGTTTCTTAACCAAAATGGATTAAAGCTCGATAAAAAGACTGGGGTTGGTATCAAAGTAATTGGTTCTTTAAGAGAGAAACAAATTATTGTTAATTTACTAAATGGAGAAAAGGATGAAACAATATATTCTCCTCTAGAGAGAAAAAATATAATTATTAGTGAACTACTTCAAAACCAAGAGCCGGTTAAGTTATACAATTTTACTAGAACTTTAAAAGTTACAGAAGCAACTATAAGTAATGATTTAGAAAAAACAGATGAATGGTTTAAAAAACATAGTTTAAATTTAATTAGAAAGCAGGGACTTGGTGTATATGTAGAAGGAAAAGAAAATCATATAAGAAAAGCCATGGTTAGCTTAATTTATGAAAATACAAATGAAAGTCAGCTTTTAAACCTAATAAGGCAAAATTTAGATAATTCAGTGGTTGTAGCAAAAGATATCGAAGATTCCTCTAGAAATAGGTTACTTAATTTAATAGATAATGAAACGATAAGGAAAATAGAAGTTTTAATTGAGGACATGGAGAAAGAAAGAAATTATAAGTTAGTGGATAGCGCGTTTGTTGGATTAATTGTTCATATTGCACTTGCTATTGAAAGGGTAAAAAAAGGCGATAAAATAACCATAGATCATGAGTTCTTAAAAGAACTTAAGAGGAGTGCTGAGTATTTAATTGCATCTGATTTGTCTATTAATATATCAAGATGTTTTGAAGTAGAAATACCAGAGGATGAAATAGGTTATATAACAATGCACATTAAAGGATCCAAAAATTACAAGGAAAAATATAAAACAGGAAATAAGATAATAGGAAGCTTTGAACTTATAAAGTTATCGAAGGAAATTATTAAAACCGCAGAGATTGAAACAGGGAAATTCCTTGGGAATAATGAGGATTTGTTAAATGGATTAGTAAATCATCTTGGAACAGCAATTACAAGGCTAAAGATGAAACTTGATATTAGAAATCCACTTCTAGAAGAAATTAAGACTAATTATACTGATTTAATGAAGACTAGTACTAAATGCGCAAAAGTAGTTGAAAAACATATAGGAATAAAAATGCCTGAAGCTGAAATTGCATTCATCGCCATGCATTTAGGGGCTGCAATTGAAAATAGTGAAACGTTAATTAAACCTATTTACAGGGTTGCAATTGCTTGTGCTACGGGTATGGGAACTTCAAGACTTCTTGCTATAAGAATAGAAAATGAGTATGACAATATTCAAATTGTGGATATTATATCTACAATTCACATTGCAGAAAGTTTTCTAAAAGAGAATGAGATAGATTTCATTATATCTACAGTTAATATAGAAAAGTGTTTTAAACCAGTAGTAATAGTGAATCCATTGCTTTTTAAGGAAGATAAAGATAAAATTGCAAATCAAATAAAGAATTTTCAAAACACAAATATTAAACATTCATGGAACAAAAATAAGAAAATTAAATTCAAAGACAAATTAATTTCATTAAATATATATAGTGAAGCTATAATACAGATATTGGATAATTTTTTCTTGAAAGAAATTCCAGAAATGAGTAGCGTTGATGCTTTAATAATTGAGGCTAGTAAAGCAATAGAAAAAGATTCGGAGACGACAGAAAAAATAAGAATGGCTCTAGAGAGTAGAGAAAAAAAAGGGAATACAGTTGTAACAGGACATGAGATGATATTGCTTCATTGTAGGACGGATATTGTACAAAAATTATACTTTGGGGCGGTAAAGTTGTCTAAGGGATTAGAATGTTTAAATGGTGAAGGTAAAATAGAAAACATTAAGCTTGGAATTATAATGCTTGCACCAGAAGAGTGTAGCGCACTACAAATAGAAGTAATAGGGTATGTAAGTAAAATGCTAATTGAAAGAGTTGACTTCCTTAAATATTTAAAGGATGGAGAAAGAGATTATGCATTTAATGAATTAAATGATATTTTAAAAGAATTTTATAAACAAAAAGTAAATAATTAATGGAGGTATGAGTTATGGATGATACATCGAACATAAAAAATAAAGGAAAAACTAAAGAAAGAGTACAAGGTTTTGGTAGATTTTTAAGCGGAATGATACTTCCGAATATAGGTGCATTTATAGCATGGGGGCTAATTACGGCATTATTTATACCAACTGGTTGGCTTCCTAATGCTCATTTTGCTAAATTAGTTAGCCCAATGATAACCTACCTTTTACCATTATTAATAGGTTACACTGGTGGTAAAATGGTAGGTGGAGTAAGAGGTGGAGTAGTTGGATCAATAGCAACTATGGGAATTATAGTAGGAGCAGATATTCCAATGTTTATGGGTGCAATGATAATGGGACCACTAGGTGGTTATGTTATAAAGAAATTTGATAAACTTGTTGAAGGAAAAGTACCAGCTGGTTTTGAAATGTTAATTAATAACTTTTCATCAGGTATACTTGGAGCAATGTTAGCATTGGTTGCATTTATAGGAATTGGACCAGTAGTCCTAGGATTAAATGGTCTTCTAAAAGATGGAGTAGAAGTCATAGTAAAAGCAGGGTTATTACCTTTAGTAGCTATATTTATAGAACCAGCAAAAATATTGTTTTTAAATAACGCAATAGGTAATGGGATTTTGGTTCCAATAGGTGCACAAGAAGCTAAAGCACTTGGAAAATCAGTGTTTTTCTTATTAGAATCAAATCCAGGTCCTGGACTAGGAGTACTACTCGCTTATTGGGTTTTTGCAAAAGGTGCTGTTAAAGAATCAGCACCAGGAGCAATAATAATTCATTTTATAGGTGGAATACATGAAATTTATTTCCCTTATGTTTTAATGAATCCTCTACTTATAATAGCAGTAATTTGTGGTGGAGCAAGTGGAATATTTACATTCCAAATTTTTGGAGCAGGATTAACTGCAGCAGCATCTCCAGGAAGTATACTTGCGTTAATGGCAATGATTCCTAGAGGTGGTTACTTTGGAGTACTTGCAGGCGTACTTGTAGCAGCTGTGGTTTCATTCTTAGTATCCTCTGTAATAATAAAGAGTACTAATAAAAAAACAGAGGATAATGAATTTGAAGAAGCAAAATTGAAATCTAGTGAACTAAAATTAAAGAAAAAAGATGAGATAAGTGAGACAAATGGAGTAATAGGTAAAACTTTTAATAAAGTAATATTTGCATGTGATGCTGGTATGGGTTCAAGTGCAATGGGGGCAACAACTTTAAGAACTAAATTTAAAAGAGCAGGATATAATATTGAGGTAGTAAATTGTGCAATTGAAGCTATCCCAAAGGATGCTCAGATTGTTGTAACCCACGAAACACTAACTGCAAGAGCAAAGAGTGTAGCTCCAAATGCTGAACATATATCAGTTAAGGATTTTCTTAATAACCCTGCGTTTGAGATTCTTTCGGCAAGATTAAAACCAATTGCTAATACTAATACTAAAGTTAATATTGAACCTAAAAATGTTGTAAAGAATGAAAGTAAAATTCTTGAAAAGAAAAATATAAAATTAGGACTGGAAAGCACAGATAAATATACTGCAATTAAAATGGCTGGTAAATTACTATATGATGGAGGATATGTAGAAGAAGAATATATGGATGCTATGATTCAAAGAGAAAATGATCTTTCCACATATATTGGTAAAGGTATAGCGATTCCTCATGGGGTTGGTGAAGCTAAGAAAAACATTAATAAAACAGGAATGGTAGTGCTTCAATTTCCAAATGGAGTTAGGTTCGATGAAGAATTAGCATATCTCGTAATTGGCATTGCTGGAGTTGGGGATGAACATTTACAAATACTTTCTAATATTGCAATTGCAATTGAAGGAGAAGATGAAAGTATAACTGATAAGCTAAAAAGTACAGAGAATATCCAGTACATCTATGATTTATTTACAATAAAATCAGAAGATTAAAATATTAAAAAATAAGAGGTGAAAATATGATTACAACTATAACAATAAATCCAGCAGTTGATAAGACTATTGAAATAAATAATTTCACTGTAGGAAATGTTAATAGGGTTGCATCTGTTAGATTGGATGCTGGCGGAAAAGGAATTAATGTATCAAAAGTAATAAAAAATTTGGGCGGTGAAAGTCGTGCAATGGGAATTCTATCTGGTACCTCAGGACAATTTATAAAGGAATATTTAGATGAAATAAATATTTTAAATGACTTTGT
Source organism: Clostridium estertheticum subsp. estertheticum (assembly GCF_001877035.1). Taxonomy (NCBI): domain Bacteria; kingdom Bacillati; phylum Bacillota; class Clostridia; order Eubacteriales; family Clostridiaceae; genus Clostridium; species Clostridium estertheticum. The sequence continues at coordinate 1,125,933 of NZ_CP015756.1, forward strand.
TTTCACAAAAGGTGAAACTAGAACAAATATAAAAGTTGTTGACATGATCAATCATACTAATACTGATATAAATGAGGCTGGTCCAGAGGCAAGTTTAAAGGATTTGAATGACGTATGCGATAAAATGTTTAATAATATAAATAGTGGTGATACTATAATTTTATCAGGAAGTGTGCCTAGTAACGTAGACAAGAAAATTTATGGTAATTGGATTACTAAGGCAAAACAAAAAGGAGCAAAAACAATATTAGATGCTGATGGTGAAATGCTTAAGGCAGGTATTTTAGCAGGACCTTACCTCGTTAAGCCAAATATCGATGAGCTTGAAGCTATGTTTAACAAAAAAATAGAAGGTGTTGTAGAAATTGTCGAAATAGCGAAAAAAATGCTTGAATATGGTATAATTATTGTAGCGGTTTCATTAGGAAGCGAAGGAGCAGTTTTTGTAACTAAGGAATGTGCTATATATGCACATGGTCTTAAGGTAGATGTGAAAAGCACAGTCGGAGCAGGCGATTCAATGGTTGCAGCTCTTGCATATTCTTTAGAGAAGAATCTTAGCTTTGAAGAAACAGTCAGGTTATCTGTTGCAACAGGAGCTGCGAATGTAATGACAGAGGGTACAAAGGCAAGCGATATTAAAACAATTATGGAACTAGAAAAACAAGTTGTATTTGAATACTTATAATAAATAAAAAAGGTGGTAATATATATGAAAACAAGAGCAGTAAGATTATACGGTAAAAAAGATTTAAGAATGGAAGAATTTGAGCTTCCTGAAATAAAAGAAGACGAAATATTAGTAAAAGTAGTATCGGACAGTATATGTATGTCTACTTATAAAGCAGCAATACTAGGTAGTGATCATAAGAGAGTACCTAGTGATATAGCAGTTAATCCTGTAATTGTAGGACATGAAATGGCAGGAGATATAGTACAAGTAGGTTCTAAATGGAAGAATGACTTTAAGCCAGGCAATAAATTCTCTATGCAACCAGCACTTAATTACAAAGGAAGTATGGATTCTCCAGGATATTCTTATAGATATTGTGGAGGAGATGCAACTTATGTAATAATGCCACAAGAAGTAATGGAACTTGGTTGTTTATTAAACTACGATGGTAAAGCATATTACGAAGCTTCACTGGCAGAACCAATGTCTTGTATTATTGGAGGTTTTCATGCAAGTTTTCATACTGTAATGGGTAGTTATGAACACAAGATGGGAATAGTTGAAGGTGGAAAGCTTGCAATGCTTGCAGCTGCTGGTCCTATGGGCCTAGGCGCAATTGATTATGCTATGCACTGTGATAGGAGGCCGGCTTTAATAGTAGTAACAGATATAGAACAAGGTAGATTAGATAGAGCAAGGGCAATATTCACAAAAGAAGATGCAAAAAAAGTCGGAATAGAATTAATATTTGTAAACACAAAAGATATAGAAGATGTTCCGGCTTATTTAAGAAACTTAACAGGTGGAACAGGTTTTGATGATGTATTTGTATATTCTCCAGTTAAACCAGTAGTTGAGCAAGGCGATAAAATATTAGGTAGAGATGGTTGCTTAAACTTCTTCGCAGGTCCTACAGATACTAAATTCTCAGCGATGTTTAATTTTTATAATGTTCATTATCAATCAACTCATACTATTGGAACCACTGGTGGAAATACAAATGATATGATTGAATCATTAAGAATGACAGAAAAGAATATTATAAATCCAGCAGTTATGGTTACTCATGTCGGAGGACTTGATAGTGCAGCAGATGCTACTATTAGACTAACAGAAGTACCAGCTGGTAAAAAATTAATATATACAAATATATTTATGGATATTACAGCAATAGATGAATTTGAAGAAAAAGGAAAAAAAGATCCACGTTTCAAAAAATTATCAGAAATTGCAAAAAACAATAAGGGACTTTGGTCTTTAGAGGCAGAGAAATATTTACTTGAAAATTGGAAAACTAAATAATATGAAAAAATTTAAATGATAAAAAAAGATACAGGATTAAATAAAATTCCTGTATCTTTTTTTATCCTATTAAACAAAGACCATCTATTCAATATTGAGTAGATGGTCTTTGTTATTATATTATATTAAAATTATTTGCCTAGTAGTTTAAGTGCTTTACTTACAACATTCTCTGTTGTGAATCCAAACTCTTTATATAAAATTTCAGCTTTACCTGAAGCTCCAAATCTATCGATGGAAATTACGTCTCCGTCAAGTCCAACATATTTGTGCCAACCGAATGAAGCAGCAGCTTCTACAGCGAGCCTTGTTCTAACAGATGACGGTAATATAGATTCTTTATACTCTTTTGATTGAGCTTCAAATAAATCTAAACATGGCATACTTATAACTCTTGCTTTAATACCTTTATCATTTAATAATTTAGCACCTTCATAAATAAATTCTACTTCAGATCCAGAAGCCATTAAAATGATATCAGGTTTTTGACCAGGTGTTTCATAAGTTTTTAATACATATGCACCCTTTAAAGCCTCGATTGATGTTTCAGCATATAAAGGAAGATTCTGTCTTGTTAGTATTAATGCGGTAGGGGTTGTTTTTGAAGTTATTGCGGCATACCAACCAACAGCTGTTTCTCTTGAATCAGCTGGTCTAAACACATTAAAGTTTGGTAGAGCCCTTAAAGCTGCAAGATGCTCTATTGGTTCATGAGTTGGACCATCTTCACCAACAGCTATACTATCATGAGTTAACACATAAGTTACAGGTAGACCCATAAGTGAAGAAAGTCTCATTGCACCCTTCATATAATCACTAAATACGAAGAAAGTTGAAACAAAAGGTTTAAGACCTCCATGAACATATATACCATTTGCAATGGCTGCCATGGCATGCTCACGTACTCCAAAATGAAGGTTAGAACCATTTCTATCATCGACAGAGAAATCACCTAGACCCTTCATATATGTTTTATTAGAAGGAGCAAGATCTGCAGAACCACCTATAAAGTTTGGTACATATTTTGCTAATGTATTTATTATAGCACCAGAAGAGTTTCTTGTTGCTGCCTTGCCTTCAAATTTCCATAACTCTTCAACTTTTAGTAAATCAACAGAAAGATCACCACTCTGCCATAATTCATATTCTTTAGCGAGTTTAGGATTTTCTTTGCAATACTCAGCATAAAGTGTGTTCCAAGTTTCTTCTTTTTTGCTTAGTTTTGATTTTACAATTTCCATATGCTTAGCTACTTCATCTGGAACGGTAAATGGAGCAAGATTCCAGCCCATACATTTTTTCATTTCAGTTATATTATCTTCACCAAGTGGTTCGCCATGTGCTGATGCTAAGCCTTGTTTTTTAGCACAGCCAAATCCGATAATAGTTTTAATTTTAATAAAGGTAGGTTTATTTAACTCAAGTTTTGCAGTTTCAATAGCTTTGCCTATTGCATCCATATCATTGCCATCTTCTACGTTTATTACCTGCCATCCATAAGCCTCAAACCTTTTGCTTACATCTTCTGTAAAGGCAATATCTGTAGATCCTTCTATAGATATGCTATTTGAGTCATACATTAAAATAAGCTTAGATAACCCTAGAGTACCTGCAAGGGATGCTGCTTCGGAAGATATCCCTTCCATATTATCTCCATCACCACATATAGCATATGTATAATGATCTACAATAGCATGTTTTTTTGTATTGAATTTTGCTGCAAGATGACTTTCAGCTATTGCCATACCAACTGCATTAGCAATTCCTTGTCCAAGTGGGCCTGTGGTAATTTCAACGCCGTTTGTATGACCATATTCAGGATGGCCAGGTGTTAAACTTCCAAATTGCCTAAAGTTCTTTAAATCTTCAATAGTTAGACCATACCCAAAAAGATTAAGAAGTGAGTATTCAAGCATCGATCCATGACCTGCAGAGAGTACAAATCTATCTCTATCCTGCCATTTTGAATTGTTAGGGTTATGTTTCATATGGTTTGCCCATAATGTGTAGGCCATTGGTGCAACTCCAAGTGGAAGACCTGGATGGCCTGAATTTGCTTTTTGTATTGCCTCAGCTGATAATACTCTTATAGTATCTACTGTTAGTTGTTCAATTTTGTTCAATGTAAATTCCTCCTTATGGTTTTTAATTTCTATATTTATTTAAATTATTTGTAAAGATGTATGTCTTATATTCATTTTATCACAAACAAATATATATAAGAAGCAAACTTAATTAAATTAGCAGTATAATAAATGAATAATATTAAAATTTAAAGAATGTGATAAAAAAAATGGAGGCGAAAAATTTTGATAATAGGTGGAAGAGCTCATGATTTTGGCAAATTACCTGTTGCGCAGCTTGCAGCGAAAGTATCAAAGCAGGGTTATTCATATATTCAATTGGCTTTAAGTAAAGCGATATATGGAATAGATTGTAGTTTGGGTAAGTTAAGTCCAGGCCTTGGGAATTATATTAGGGATAGTTTCAAGAAAGAAAATGTTCAGATTGCTGTTTTAGGTTGTTATATAAATGGTATACATCCGGATATCCAAAAGAGAAGGGCCGATATAGATAGGTTTAAAGAACATATAAGATTTGCTAGAGATTTTGGATGTAGTATAGTTGGAACAGAAACTGGAACTTTAAAGGTTGATGGCTTAAGTGATTATGATAACGAGTCAGAATCAGCTTTTGAAACTTTAATTGAAAGTTTAAAAGAGATCACATGTGAAGCTGAAAAATTTGGAGTCATAGTTGGAATTGAGGGAGGGAAAAATGAGGTTGTATCTACGCCTCAAAGAATGAGAAGAGTCCTAGATTTGATTCCGTCAAATAATTTACAAGTTATCTACGATCCAACTAATTATATATCAATATTAAACTTTAAGGATCAAAATGATCTTATTAAAGATGCCTTTAATTTATTTGGTGATAGAATGGTAGTTTTGCATGCAAAGGATTTTGTAGTTTGTAATGATAAAATCAATATTGTAGCTGCGGGCATGGGAAATTTAAATTATGAATTGATACTGAAACAGCTTAAGAAGAGGAAACCATTTATAAATATTTTGCTTGAGGATATTAAAGAAGTGGATATGGATAGAAGTATTAAGTTTATTGAACAACTTTATAATAGAGTATAATAAAAAAACACGAAATTAAAAGGGCAGTTTATTACTAAATAGTAATGAACTGCCCCTATTATTAGAGATTTTCTAGTTTAGGCTTATCAGTATTTAGTTTTAGTTTATTTTCAATTTCTAATAATACATTTTTTTGATAATACATTATTAAATAACAAACAATACTTGATATGAATAGTAATATAAAGGTAGATATTTTAAAAAATATAAAGCCTACAATTAGAAAACTTGAAAGAGATAAAAGTGTAACATTGAATTTTCTAATTGTATAGTATGCAGCTGTTTTAAGAATATCTTTCCAGCCTAAATAAAATCTTGAGATTATTGGGAATACATATAGATTTATTGAAAAAACAAGAACTATTATTACAAAAAAAGAAACTGTTAATGGTTTTGGGTAAGCACTTGCAATAAAATATTTAATATCAATAGAGAGTATGCACAGGAGCATTATTTCTAAGGCGCCGAAAAATAAAGATTGAATAAAGTTGGTTTTATAAGCTTTAAAAAAATCCTTTGTAATATTTACATCTTTTTCACGTATAAGTTTTCCCATCACACTAAATAAAGCTGTTGCTGCAGGTGCTATAGGAATACAACATACAATAAGGATAGAAGTAAAACCTTGTGGAATTTTATTTGTTCCAACAGAAAAAAGTATAATGAACATAATAACTAATGGAATATTAAGAAGTAGAAAGTATAAATTACCTAGGAGGAACCAAAATATATAATTAGTTATTGTGTAGAAAGGTCCCTCACCAAATTCTCTTTTTGATTTAGCCATTTTTTTCCTCCAACTGCATTTATAAAATGCATTTATGTAAATTATTATAATAATTAAATTGTTTTATAGTCAATTAAAATGTAACACAAAAGGAGTTAAATGCAAATAGGTAGAAGTTATAAAAAAGGCAAATAGATTTTGGTGATTTCTACATATTAACATAATAGAGGGTGATATCAACATAAAATTTTCATTTAATAGATGAATATATTGTCGTAAATGTTTAATAGTGGTATAATTTAGGTTAAATGGTAACGGTTACGACGGAATGAAATATCAAAAGAAAGTAGGGCAATTTATGCTAGAAGAAGAGAAATATTTTACAATCAGCGATCATCTAAAAAATTTTTATTCTCTAAAATCTAAAAAATTAGGATTTATAGCAGAAAATGTTTTGGAATATGGATTATGGAAAGCTGAGTTGAAAACAAAACTTAAAGAAATATTGGGAATGAATAGTATGATGTTATGTGAACTTAAACCACAAATAGTAGAGTCAAAAAAATTTGAAGATTACAGGCGAGATAAAGCTATTATTCAAACAGAGCCAGGAGTTTGGATGCCTCTTTATATATTGATTCCTGATGGAATTAAGCTAAATGAAAAGAGAGATTGTGTTATTGCACCTCATGGACATGGAGGAGGCGGTAAGGATTCAATTGTAGGGAAAATTGATACTCCGGACATTAAAGAAAGCATAGATAAATATAACTACGACTATGGTTTGAAATTCGTGAGGCAAGGGTATGTGGTATTTTGCAGTGATGCAAGAGGAGCAGGTGAAAGAAGAGAAGATAAACATCAAGGCACAGATATAAAAGCAATTATGAGTACTTCTTGTAATGATATAAATAATGTTGCTATTAGCATAGGGCAAACTTTGGTGGGTATGATGACTTGGGACCTTATGAGGCTTATAGATTATATCGAAACTCTTAGTTATTGCGATAGCTCAAAAATAGCATGTTGTGGATTTTCAGGAGGAGGACTGCAAGCATTATGGTTATCAGCAATAGATGAGAGAATAACTTGTAGCGTTGTTAGTGGTTATTTTTATGGATTTAAAGATTCTATATTAAATACTCATTTATGTGGATGTAATTTTGTACCAAGGCTTTGGGAATATATAGAGCTTGGTGATTTAGCAGCTTTAATTGCACCGAATCCACTTTTAATTGAAAGTGGTACTAAGGATAAACTTAATGGCGCAAGGGGAATTGTTAATGCTATACAGCAGGTGGATATAACTAGAAAGGCATATAATATATTTAATAAAAAAGACAATATCTATCATCATATATTTGATGGTCCTCATATGTGGAACGGAGAGAAAACATATGATTTTGTTAATAAGTGGCGAAAGGGGTTTGACATATGATAGTATCAAAGGATGGAAGTGGAGATTTTAAGACGGTTCAAGATGCAATAAATTCTATACCTATTACAAATAAAGAAAAGATCGTTATAAATATTAAAAATGGAATATATAAAGAAAAGATATATATTAATGTAGATAATGTAATTCTTTTAGGTGAAAGTAAAGCTAATACAATATTAACCTATGATGATTATGCATATAAGGAGTCTATAAGCGGAGAAAAGATGGGTACTTTTAATTCATTTTCTACTTTCGTAGGGGGAGATAATTTTTGCGCCCAAAATATAACTTTTGAAAATTCATCTGGTAGCGGAGATATATATGGTCAGGCAGTTGCTATTTATGTGGATGGTGACAAAGCTAAGTTTAAAAACTGTAGTTTTATTGGGTGTCAGGACACTATTTTTACAGGACCTTTACCACCAAAACCCAAGAAAGGTAATTGGTTTGGCGGGCCTAAAGATCGAGCACCAAGAAGGCCTGTACGCCAGTATTATGAAGATTGTTATATTAGAGGTGACATAGATTTTATTTTTGGATCTGCCACAGCTGTGTTTAATCTATGCGTAATATTCTCAAATAATAGGGATCGGGAGGTAAATGGATATATAACTGCAGCATCTACAAGTGAAGGAGAAAGGTTTGGCTATATATTTACAAATTGCAAGTTACTAAGTGATGCTGCACCTAATTCCGTTTATTTAGGAAGGCCTTGGAGGGATTATGCTAAAACTACTTTTATAAATTGTTTTATGGGAGAACATATTATAAGGGAAGGGTGGCATAACTGGGATCGCACGGTCACTGAGCAAACGGCTAGTTACGAGGAATATAACAGTTCGGGTCCTGGGGGGAAATTAGATAATAGAGCTATATGGGCAAAAGTATTAAGTGACGAGGAAGTTAAAGATTATAATATAGATAATATACTTGGTCCTGATTTTAATTATGAATTTTATAAAAGCTAGCAAAATAAATTGCTAGCTTTACTGTTTTATTTATTAATAATTTTATAATGCTTCTCTAATTTAGAATTTCCATCTCTGCCGCAGCAAGGATAAAGGCTCCAATGCCCTTTGCATCATTTGTAACAATTGGTTCACTTATATAGTACTCATATGTACCGTCTCTTTTAGTTGCGCCACCAAGTCCAGCTACAGCGCAGGTTTTGTTTAAATTCACTAGGCCATCTTTTGTAACCATAATAAATTCATCAACAATGTTTTTATATGTTGTTTTTGCAATAGCAACCCATTTTTTTGGTATATAACCTTTATTTGATCCTTTTGCAATAGCATATAGTATCATGCATGATGCCGAGGATTCTATATAGTTACCTTTTTGGGTTCCTTTATCTAATACTTGGTACCAAAGTCCTGTTTTTTCATCGCGAACTTTAAGAAGAGCTTCTAGTACTTCATTTAAAATTTCGATTATTCTAGCTCTATCCTTATGGTTTTCTGGTAGGTAGTCTAATACATCGACTATAGCCATAACATACCAACCCATTGAACGACCCCAAAAATTTTTAGAAAGGCCTGTTTCTTTGTTACACCAGGGCTGAACTTTCTTTTCATCCCATGCATGATATAACAATCCAGTTACGGAATCTTTTGCATGAAGCTCACATATTAAAAATTGTTTTGTAACATCATCAAATTCAGAAGTTTCACCAAACTCTTTTATAAATTCAGCTAAAAATGGTGAACCCATGTAAAGGCCATCTAACCATATTTGATAAGGATAGATTTGCTTATGCCAGAAGGCTCCTTCACTAGTTCGTGGGTGGTTTCTTAATTGTTCTCTTAATAGAAAAGCAGCTTTTTTATATTTCTCAAGCCCTGTTTCCTTATAAAGAAGAAATAAAAGTTTTCCATTGTTTACGTGATCTATATTATATTCAGTAACACTATATTTCTTAATATCACCAGTTTCATCGATAAAAAAGTCCATGTTTTTTTTAATAAAATCAAAGTATTTTTTGTCCTTAGTTATTTTCCATAATAACTCGATACCTTTAAAAATAACACCATTATCATATTCCCATTTACAATTAAACTCTGGAGTTCGAATCATAACGGAATCAGTCATCCTAGCGGCCCAATTTTCCATTTGCAACACCCCTCAATTTTATTTTCTATATAACGTTATTAAGTTTTACCATAGGATCATTGCCTTTTGCATCTTTGGTTTTACATCTTGAGAATTCAACGTTAATACTATTTTCTACATAAAAAGCTGGTCCTTCATTATTACTTATAGTAACATTGTTAAAGAAAATGTCTTTAACATTTGAGCAGAAGAAACCTCTTTGCTTCATTGGAGCAAGATTTGCCATCATATCTGGCATGCCAGGCTCTGCGTTTTCTGCCATAGATATTGAAATATTATTAAAGGATACATCTTCGACATACATTTCAGGAAGGCCATAGAAAAACCCAGCGGCAGCCCTTACTTCTCTAGCAGTTATATTAGAAAAGTGAATTCTTCTAAAGGCTGGAGTTTCTACTGTTATTGGATAAGGAGCTTTATCCCAAACATATTTATCTTTTCCATTAGGTCCACAGTAGTAGTATAGGTTAGCTATAAAAGGGCATAACACATCCTTCATTACTATGTTATTGATTCGTATATCTTCAATAACACCACCACGACCACGACGAGATTTCATTCTAATACCTCTGTCAGTTCCTTCAAATACACAATTGCTTATGGTTACACATCGAACATCACCACTCATCTCACTACCGATTACTACACCACCGTGACCATGTACCATAGTACAATTTGTGATTGTAATATTTTCACATGGAACTCTAAGGGGGGTAGCTTCTGTTCCAGATTTTATAGTTATGCAGTCATCACCGACATCAATGTGGCAATTTGATATATGAACATTTTTGCAAGATTCAGGGTTTATTCCATCAGTGTTAGGTGAGTCATTCGGGTTTTTAATTGTAATCTTATCTATGGTTACATTATCACAGCAAATAGGATTTATTGTCCAGCTTGGTGAGTTTATTAAGGTAACTCCTTCGATAAGTACGTTATTACAATTATGAAAACTTATCAATTTAGGCCTTGGATATATGTTTGTTTTATTTTTAAATATTTTCCACCAAAAGGCGCCTTGTCCATCTAGTTTTCCACGACCGGTAATAGAAATATTTTCTTCATTTTGCGCGTATACGCAAGAGGAGAATACAGATTGCGCAGCTCCTTCCCACCTTGAATCTACAATAGGATACTGCGCTATATCATTCGTGAATATTAAAATAGCTCCTGAATCTAAATTTAAATTAATATTGCTTTTAAGCATAATAGAACCTGTAAGAAAAGTGCCAGCAGGTACGTACACACTGCCACCGCCAGCCTTGCTACATGATGCTATAGCTAGAGCGAAAGCATGGCTGCAAGAGGTAATACCATCTGGAATTGCTCCAAATTCTGTAACATTGAATATTGTTGAATATGGCGAAGTATTCATAAAAACCTCCTTTTTTATTCTAGGGCGGGAATTATCCTTTAACTGCGCCAAGGGTTATACCTTGCACAAAGTATTTTTGACAAAAAGGATATATAACAGCAAATGGTAATATTGTAACAATTATAGCTGCATTTTGAAGAGTTTTACTATATATACCATTTGATGCAGTTGATTGAGTGGATGTACTCTCTATTATCATTTCCCTTATTTTAATTTGAAAGTTAAGTTTATTCGGATCTGAAATGTACAACATAAAGTTAAAATATTCATTCCAAAAGGAAACAGCGAAAAATAATCCTATGGCAGCGAGTGCTGGCTTTGATAAAGGCAACACTATTTTTACGAATATACCCATAGGACTACAACCATCTATTTCAGCTGATTCCATTAAAGCCTTAGGTATTCCCTCAAAGAAACTCTTCATAAGTATCAAATTATAAACATTTAAACTTAATGGAAGAATAATCGACCATAAACTATTCATTAATCCAAGGTTCTTCATATTTAAATATGTAGGAACTAGTCCACCATTAAATAACATTGTAAAAAATAGGAGTGATGCAAATATCTTTCTTCCGGGCATATCATCCTGAATTAATATATATGCTCCTAGTGTTGTTAGGAATAAACCAATAAGTGTACCCAATATAGTTATATAAACAGAAATAAGAAAAGGAGTATACAAGGTTGTTTGTGTAACAACAGCTTTATAAGCTGCAATTGTTGGATGTAATGGAATAAGTCTCAAACCATATGAACCGGTGGTATCTAAAGAATCAGATACTACTTTCAAAATAGGAACAAGTATTGCAACTACAGTCGCAAGTAGAAATAATGCGTTGAATATTTTGAAAAAAGCTCTTCCACGGTATCCTTTTTTGAAGCTAAATTTATCATTCATTAATAACTATCTCCTTTCGTTATAAAATACTTGAACCCTTAATTTTTTTACTGATTTTGTTAGCTGCAAGAACTAACACTAAAGCTATTACAGACTTAAATAATCCCACGGCTGTAGTGTAACCATAGTCTGCTTGTTGAGACATGACCCTAAATGTATAGGTTTGAATAGTATCTGAAACACTATAAACCAAAGGATTCATAAGATTAAATACTGAATCAAATAAGTTTAATACTTTTGCAAGATCTAATATAAATATTACAAGTATTGTATTCATAATTCCTGGAATGGTAACATGAAAACATTGTTTAAGTCTACTAGCACCATCTATAGATGCTGCTTCATATAGTTCTGGGCTTATACCAGATAGTGCGGCTAAGTAAATTATAGTTCCCCAACCAGTATCCTTCCACCTTGCGATAAAGACGAATATAGGGGTCCACCATTTTTCTGACACTAAAAAATAAAAAGGTTTATGACCTGTTTGTACAAGTAGTTGATTTATAAATCCGTCCTGAGGTGATAAAATTATAGTGAATATGGAAGCTACAACTACCCAGGAAAGGAAATGTGGAAGATATAACAATGTTTGAACAAAGCTTTTAGCAAATTTGTTTTTTACCTCATTTAATAACAAAGCAAAAACAATTGTTACTAACATGCCGACAAAAAGATTAAGCAAACTAAGGGTAATAGTGTTTCTAAAAGCACTTAAAAATTGAGGCGTTTTAAATAAAGTCCTAAAATTGTCTAAACCTATAAATTTTGCAGGGGCAAAAGGACCATATTTTGTGAATGCAAATTTTATACCATACATAGGCATGTAGTAAAATATAAATGTGATTACTACTACTGGAAGAGCCATTAGATAAAAATACTTGTATCTTAACATTCTTTTTAGCACAGTGGCGTTTGATTTTTTTATAAGACTAGTATCTGATGTTTTTTGGGGTTTCCTTATTTTAAGTTGCAATTAATTTGTCCTCCTTTATGTTTTATTGGAATTTAGAGCTTGTATACCTTGTAAAATATAATTGGAAGTAAAAGTTAAATTACTTCCAATTATATAATAATTTATTATTTGTTAAGATCAGCTAAAACGCTATCAACTAATGCTTTTGAATCTTTATTATATTTAGCTAATCCAGCATCAACTGTTAATGTCCCAACCATGACCTTGGAAATGACTTCATTTTTGAGTGTTAATAGGTCTGGAATTGCTTTGGTAAGAACATCTGATGCAGGTAGTAATGGTTCTAGAGCCGAGTCTTTAGTAAATGTTGCAAGTGAACTAGTTACTCTCTTATCAAGAGGAATTGGGTTTTTAAATTTTGTTAAAGATAATTCTGGTGATTCATATATTTTTGGGAAATCTATTTTAGGGTCAAGTTTGCTAGGTACTTTTTTAGTAACTCCATTTGTAACTTTGTAGTTTAAATCCTTAACTCCATTTGTAAATAACGTCTCACCTTCACCACCATCATGCATAAACTCAATGAGATATTTGAATATTCCAGTAGGATTTTTTGCTTTGCTAGTTATTCCAAGGGCTACAGGAGCTCTTTCAATATATTTAGTTTCTTTAATTGCTGGTATTGCAATCATTGTTCCAGTTTTTACAGCGTTTTGTAATTTTTGTTCCATAATTCTGTTCCAATCTCCTGCCCAATAAGTGAACGCTCCAACTTTACCAGCATAAAATTTATCACGGACACTTGAAGTTTTATTTGTAACTATTTCTTTGTCAATTAATCCATCAGAGTAAGCTTTAGTCATCCTTTGAAGAGCAGCTTTCATATTAGGTTGTGACATACCATCTACCCATTTACCGTTAACTTTAGTAAAGTTAGGTATTGCATCTTGATAGAATTCTCTCAAATATATAGAATAAGGAACCTCTGTATTTATTACTCCAGCAGCACTGTATGGAATAATAGTTTTCTTACCGTTAGCATCTGGCATATCTTTAAATGCCTTTAAAACGGCAGTGAACTCATCATAAGTAGTTGGAACCTTTAAATTAAGTTTATCTAGCCAATCTTTTCTTAAGTAAGTAATACAACCACCACCAGTTTGAATTGGGTAGGCAAACGATTTATCGTTTACTTTAATGGAATTCGCATATTTTGGATCAATAGTCTGTAGAGTTTTAGATTTTGAGATTGCATCAGTCATATCCCAAAGTGCTCCATTACTTCCAAAAGAAGATAGGTACGAGCTGGCTATTTCTACTACATCAGGTACATCACCTGATGCAAATTGAAGACTGAGTTTATCATAATATTGATTGTGAACCGGTTGTGTAATTTGAAGAGCAATTCCTGTTTGCTTTTTGAATCCTGCAACAAAATCAGCCATTCCATCTTCTGGTTTTAGGAAAGTATCGGTAGTCATCTTAATTGTTGTTGGTTTTACTACTGCTGTGTCTGTTGCTTTTGATGTACTAGTAGCTGCTGTGTCCGCTTTAGATCCACATCCTACTAAACCACCACCTATCATAGTGAGTGATAAAGCTAAACTTAAGTTTCTAAAAATTGATTTTTTCATTAATAATGTTCCCCCCTTTAAATCTATAAAAAAAAATTCAGTTGTTAACGTTTCCAACTTTAATTGAATTATATTATTTAGTGAATTTTTTGTAAAGGAGCAGTTCTCAATATGACATACAATTCCATAGAAATTAATGGAGTTTATACTAATATTATTAATGATACATTCGTTTACATATGATACAATATTAATGAATTATGAAATTAAACCTAGGAGTACCAATAAGTTTTTATTATAATTCTTGGTGGAGAAGGTATATTTAATTAAAACAAGATTTGACAATGTAGCTTTATAATATAGCAATTATAAATTATACGGCTATAATATAATTTAGATGTATTATATTTGAAAAGGAGTAGATGTGTAAAATGAGTAAAAAGATAAAGGTTTTTATTGTAGGAGATTCAACAGCAGCAGAAAAGATTACTGAAAAACGTCCAGAAACGGGTTGGGGTGAAATGATACATCTGTTTTTTAATGGGAAAGTAGAATTTAAAAATCATGCAGTCAATGGTAGAAGTTCAAAAAGTTTTATAGAGGAAGGACGTTTGAAAGAAATATCTGATGCTATTTGCAGTGGAGATTTCATGTTTATTCAATTTGGTCATAACGATGAAAAAGATGATATAGAAAGACATACAGACCCGTTTACTACATATAAAGATTACATTTCAAAATATATAGAAGTAGCCAAAAGTTCAGGAGCAAATCCGGTGCTTTTAACTTCAATACAAAGAAGAGTATTTAATAAGAATGGAACTATGCCAGATACTCATGGTGATTATTCCATAGCAATGAGAGAAGTTGCAAGACAATTTAATCTTCCACTTATAGATATGCAAGAAAAGAGTAAAAACTATTTTGAAATTATTGGTGAAGAAAAAGCTAAGGAAATATTCTTGTGGGTTGATGCTTCAGAGTCATTAAATTATCCGGAAGGAAAAAAGGATAATACTCATTTTTGTGAAAATGGAGCAAAAAAGATGGCGGAGCTAGTTGTTGAAGGAATAATAGAAAATAATATTGAGCCACTTTCGAGGTTTGTAAAGGGTTAATATACATTTGGGGGGGTATTTTTGTTTAAAATATATAAAAACTTTGATAATAAACTTTTTTTAAAATTCATTGTGCCATATATTTTTATATTAGCAGTTCCATTGGTCATGGGGTTTGGTGTTTATAGAATAGCTGCAAATATTGTTAAGGAAGATATCAAAGAATCAAATATATCTATGCTTAACCAATCAAAGAATATAGTTGAAAAACAACTACAGCAAATAGATCATTTATCTATTCAACTAGCGACCAATGATAAATTAGCTAGCCTATTTGACCTTAAGGAACCACTTTTAGATAGTGATTACTTGAAAATTAAAAACGTAATTGAAGAACTCAACAAGTATACTAGCAATATGGATTACTTATCTGGTTATTATATTTATTTAAAGAATAGCAATTATATTATAACTCAAGATACTCTGTATAAGGCAGATATTTATTATAATATGGTTTTAAAATTTAAAGATTTAGAGTATAAAACATGGGTTAATATGTTGATGAGTAATCATTTTGCTCCAGAGTATGTTTCACTAAAATCATATGACGTAAAGGGTTTAGGTTCTAATAATACAAATTTCGTTCAATCAGTTCCTTTTGGATATAATAAAAAACCAATGGGTGCAGTAACAATATCTTTTGAAAATGAAAAAATAAAAGAACTAATTTCATATATTGACATATCAAAAGGAGGATTTGTTTACGTTGAAAATAAGAAGGGAGAACTAATAACCAGTTTACCTGAGAATATGAACCTAAGTAATCGAATGGACTCAAAAGAGTTAACAAAAAAGGAAGGATTTTTCTCCAAAAATATTGATGGCAAGAAAATGATGGTTACATATATAACATCTAAAGAAAGAGGTTGGAAATATGTTATTGTATTGCCAGCTGATTTGGTATTTGCTAATTTAAACGGCTTTACGTTTATTACAGTTAAATTGTTTTTAATAACTCTTTTAGTAGGAATTTTAGTTGCAAGTATTCTTGCTTATCGTAACAGTAAACCAGTTTTTGATATTGTTAAGCAGTTAAAACAATTTAACTCAGATGAATCGGTTGTTAATAAGAATACATTCTCTTCAATAAATGGGAGTGTTTCTAATTTGATCCTAACAAACAATGAACTTCAAAAGGATATAGATAATCAGAAGTCTTTAATTCATTCAGCTTTTCTTGAGAAGCTTATACGTGGGCAAATATATAATGAGGCAGAATTCTTAGCAATTTCTGCTTATGTAGGGATTGATATTTCAAAAGGTAAAAGTATTGTAATATTACTTAAAGTATTTAACAATGAGTCAACTGTAATAAATCTAAACAATGAAATTATAAAGGAATTAAATATTTCTAAAGCAATTATTAGAGGGGTATTAACAAAACATTTCACAGGAAATGTATTTTTTCATGATATAGACCAACAAACAATTGCTATTATATTGAATTCTGATATAAAAGATACAGAAGCTTTTTATAAGAAAATAGAGGATAACGTAGCAAATGTTAAAAAAGAACTTTTAGATAATATTAATTTAAAAGTTGATGCTTCTGGAGGAGAACCTTATTCAAATCCTTTGGAGCTTTGGCATTCATTTGAACAAGCTGTACATGCTTTAGATAATTTTGATGGTAAATATTCAATAGTTTGGTCTCACAATCTTGAGATAGAAACTGAAAATTACTATTATCCACTAGATGTTGAGCAAAAATTATTAAATCATACAAAAATAGGAGATAAAGGTCAGGTTAATAAACTTTTAGATTTCATTTATTATGAAAACTTTGAGACTAGAAATTTAAATTCTTGTAAAAGTTATGATGTTGTAAAGGAGTTAAAAAGTACTATTAGAAAAATGCTGCCTGATTTTAAGGATAATGAAGATAGTAAAAATAATGAGGATATAAAGGATATTAATAATATTTTAAGAGAAGTAAATTCAAAAAATTCTTATGATGTTAATTTTAAGTTGGTAGCGAATGCTTATTACAATTTATGCGATTTAATACTAGTACAGAAAGGCAATTCTAATTTAAATTTAATGAATAAAATTAAAAGGTATATTGAATCAAATTATATGGATAAAAATTTATGTCTTTATAAAGTATCTTCAGAATTTAATTTAAGCGAGGGTTATTTTTCACATCTTTTCAAAGAACAAACAGATATTAATTTTACAGATTATCTAGAAAAAACTAGACTTAATAATGCAAATATTCTTTTGAAAAATCGTGAATTAACAATTACAG
Organism: Clostridium estertheticum subsp. estertheticum; assembly: GCF_001877035.1. Lineage (NCBI taxonomy): Bacteria > Bacillati > Bacillota > Clostridia > Eubacteriales > Clostridiaceae > Clostridium > Clostridium estertheticum. The sequence goes on from NZ_CP015756.1 coordinate 1,143,460, forward strand.
GGATTTCTGAGATGGTTGGGTACAATAGTGCACAGTCATTTAGGAGGGCTTTTAAAAGGTTGTTTGGAGTGAGTCCAACTGATGTCAGAAAAAATTAGGTAGATCATTAGCATGAAGATTATAAAACAGGGGAGGATTACCAAAAAAACTTGAGGTAAGTCCTCCCTTTGTTTATATAAAATTCTAATATAATGATTAATTTTGGAATTTAATATAATTAATGTTATAATTGAAATTGTTTACAAAATGATCATAAAATAAAATTCATTTTGACACAAATAAGTTATATTATGAGAATAATAAAATGATTTATAAAAAAAACATGTGAAAAAACGATTATAGGGGTGAAAAAAATGATAGAAATGGAAAATGTAACAAAATGTTATGGAAATCAAGTAGCATTAGATGGTCTTAATCTTACAGTGAAAAAAGGAGAGATATTGGGATTTCTAGGGCCAAATGGTGCTGGTAAATCAACTGCCATGAATATTCTCACAGGGTATATATCCGCAACAAACGGTAATGTAAGAATTGATGGTATTGACATACTTGAAAATCCAGAAGCTGTAAAGAAAAAAATAGGATATCTTCCTGAAATACCTCCATTATATTTGGATATGACTGTTGAGGAGTACCTTAAGTTTGTATTTAGAATAAAAAAGGTTAAATCTGATTCTATTGAGCAAAGTATGATAAAAATAATGTCACTTGTCAAAATATTAGATGTTAGAGGAAGGCTTATAAAAAATCTTTCTAAGGGTTATAAACAAAGAATAGGGCTGGCTCAAGCTTTAGTTGGAGACCCTGAGGTACTTGTTCTAGACGAACCTACGGTAGGTCTAGACCCAAAGCAGATTATAGAAATAAGAAATCTAATTCAGAAAATAGGAAATACGTGTACCATTATATTAAGTTCACATATATTATCAGAAGTTAGTGCAATCTGTCATAGGGTTATTATAATAAATAAGGGCAAGATTGTTGCTTCTGGAACTCCAGAAGAATTATCAAAAGGAGTAAATAGCAGTAACAAAGTCCTTTTGAGGGTTAAAGGGGTAAAAGAGGATGTATATAAACATATAAAAGCAGTGGAAGATGTTAAATCAGTTGAGGAGCAAGGTGTTCATGAGAATGGTACGGTAGATCTTTTAGTTGAGGCAAAAAATAATTTGGATATAAGAGAAACATTATTTGTTACGCTTAGCCAAGCTGGGTTTATTATATTAATGATGAAGAGCAAGGAAATTAATCTTGAAGAAATATTCTTGGATGTTACAACAAACAAGAAAGTAGGAGGTATGTAATGTTAGCTGTATTTTTAAAAGAATTTAGATCATATTTTACTTCAGCTATTGGTTATATTTTTATAGGAACATTTCTATTAATAACAGGAATCTTTTTTACAATGTATAATTTATTAGCAGCAAGTCCAACGTATAATAATACGCTTCAAAGTCTAATTACAATATTTTTGTTTATTATTCCGATATTAACCATGAAGATTATATCTGAAGAAACTAAAACTAAAACAGATCAATTATTGTTTACTTCACCATTAAAAATAAGAGATATTATATTGGGTAAATATTTTGCAGCTGTAGCTATTTTTACTATTTCTCTTTTGATAACGGTTTTATACCCACTAATTTTAAGTATGTTTGGAAATGTCTCACCATCTGAAATATTTACAGGATATATTGGTATGTTCTTGCTTGGAGCAACTTTAATATCTATAGGTTTATTTGTATCAAGTTTAACAGAAAATCAAGTTACATCAGCAGTAATATCTTTTGGAGTATTACTTTTTATATTTTTAATAGATAGTATAGAACAGGCACTTCCTAGCACTAGAATTTCTAGCATAATTTTTGTTCTAGTTATGGTGGGGATATTTGCTTTTGGTGTTTATTTTTCAACTAAAAACATATATGCAGCATCAGTTACCGCAGTAGCAGGCATAATTATAACTATAGGAATATATTTAGCAAAAAAGGAACTTTTTGATGGAATGATTCAAAAGGTTTTCCAATGGTTTTCTTTAATAAAACGGTATGATTTATTCTCGCAAGGCATATTAAGTCTGAATTCTGTGGTGTATTACTTATCATTTATTGTGGCATTTATATTTTTAACTATAAGAATGGTTGACAAGAGAAGATGGAGTTAAGGGGTGGATGAATATGAAAAAGTTACAAATTAAAAACACATTTAAAAATAATAAGTTTAAATATGGTGGTTATGCAGCACTAATTACATCTATGGTACTTGTAATATTACTGGTTGCTAACTTAGTAATTGATAAAATGGATTTTAAATATGATATGACAAAGAATAAATTATATTCATTATCAAATCAATCTTATAAGGTTATGGACAAGCTAAGCCGTGATATTAATATTATTATCTTTTCAAAGCAGAGTAGTTATGATCAAGGAATGACAGAAATAATAAATAAATATCCTAGTAAATCTAAGAAAATAACTGTAAAATATATAGACCCAACTACTAATCCTCAAGTTGCAAAAAAATATAGTAGCACTGAAAATGAGATTGCAAATGGTAGTATAGTTGTTGAGAGCGCTGGTAAATTTAAAGCTATTAAGGAAAGTGAGTTATATAATACCACCCAGGATCAAACTACTGGTGAAACATCTGTTAAATCTCTTGCAGTGGAACAAAAAATCACAGGAGCTATAATGTACGTTGCAGGCGATAAAAATTCAGTTGTTTACAATTTACAAGGGCATAAGGAAAAAGCTTTAGCTACTGAAGTTTCTAGTGACTTAAGTAATCAAAACTTTATAGTAAAACAATTGAATTTATTAACAAACGTTTGGAAACCGGAGGCTGGAGACATGCTTCTTGTTAGTTCTCCATCAGCTGATATAAGCAAGGACGAATTAATTAAGTTAAAAGGTTTCTTTTCAAAAGGCGGTCATGGAATATTTTTAATGGATGTTCAAAAGGGTAAGTTCCTAAATTTTGACAATCTTATGAGCACTTTCGGAATTCAAATTGAACATTCTTTAATAGTAGAAGGAGATTCAAAAAAATATTATAGGGAACCTGCATACCTTATTCCTAGAATGAATAGTCATGCAATTATTGATCCAATGGTTTCTGCAAATCTACCTATTCTTTTTCCAGTGGCACAACCAATTGAGCAACTAAAAGTTAAGAAGGCTTCTTTAAAAGTTGAGCCTCTACTTACGACGTCAGAAGAGTCTTTTGGAAAGAAAGATATAAATAGCACAACAACGCAAAAGGCATCTGGGGACATAGACGGTCCTTTTGATGTAGCAGTTGCTATAACTGATACCCAAGAAACAAGTGTGGCTAAAATTGTTGTTTTTTCATCTTCAGGTTTTATTAATGTAGCAGCTGGTGGTAATCTAGACCTTTTCATGAATAGTATGAATTGGGTACAGGACCTTAAGGAAAATATTTCTATTACGCCAAAAGATTTAACAACGCAAACCTTAGAAATCACTAAGGCACAAACACTTGGATTTTCTGCTTTAGTTATAATAGTAATTCCTGCTATAGTTCTTATCATGGGGGTTGTAGTATGGATTAGGAGGAGACATTTATGAAGAAATCTAAGAGTATTATAATACTCGCTCTTATTTTACTCTTATTATGCGGAGCATATTTTTATGTTTCAAGTAATCCCAAAACAGATAAGCAAGATGCAAGTTCTACCAATGTAAGTACAAGCATCGTTGAAGTTTGGAAGATTGATAACACTAAAGTTTCCCAGGTAATTATTAAAAAGAGCGGTTCGGGGAATACATTTGTTAAAAAATCTAAAGAATGGGTTATTGAAAATTATAATCACAAGATCAAACAGACTACTATTAATGGTATTACAGATTCAGTAATAAATTTATCAGGAACCCTTGTGGAAAAAAATGCTAATGATATGGGGAAGTATGGACTTGCTAAACCAACTATAAATATAGTGATAGTTGGGAAAGATTTGAATAAAACACTACACGTTGGAGACAAAACTTCAGACGGAACTAGCTATTATGTAAATGAGAAAGGAACCCAAAAAGTATATTTTATAGCAACTAGTATTGTAGATGGTCTTTCTTTAAAGCAGTCAGAATACAGAGATAATACAATTACTGCTATAGATACGACTTCGCTTTCATACATGAAAATTGTTAAAGCTGGAAGCTTACCGGTTGTGATAATAAAGAATGCACATCAAAGCAAAGATGAAGCTAAATACAATATAAATACTTGGATGCTTACGGATGCATATAATTCACCGGTAAATTTAGAGGTTGAGAAAATTTCTCCTGTAATAGCGGCTATTGCAAGTCTTAAAGCTGGTGATATAGCTGATGATAATCCGAAAGATTTAAGCAAGTATGGATTAGATAAACCATCTCTTAAACTTACACTAAAGGATAGTAAAAATGTATTGCAACTTTTTATAGGTAAAAACAAGAATGATAGTAGTGTATACTTTAAAGAAGGTAAAGGTGACACAATATATACAATAGATAAGACCGTAATTGATCTCTTTAAATTTAAATCTTTTGATGTGATAACTAAATTTGTGTACATTGTAAATTTAGATGATGTAAATAAGATAGTTGTAGAAGGAAAAGGAAAAAAGGATACAGTCTTAGTTTCTAGAACTTCGGCTAAAGCTGAAAAATCTGGAGATTCAGATGTTGTAACTACAAATTCTAAGGTAAATGGTAAGAATATAGAAATCAATAAGTTTAAAACTGAATATCAAGAAATAATAGGGCTTACTGTAGATGCTGAAAATGACAAAAAACTAGAAAATAAACCAGTGATTAGCATTACATATAGTCTTAATAAGGAGAGTGAAAAGCAGGAAATCATTGATTTCGTACCTTATAATGATCAGTTTTATGCAGTATTTAGGAATGGAAAATCTGATTTTGTAATAACAAAAGATAAAGTAAATAAAATGATAACTAGTTTGGAAAGTTTAAAATAAGATGGTGAAAATATAGCATAAGAAAAAGTCTACTAATCAAGTGAAATATACGTTTCCTTGTTTAGCAGACTTTTTAATTTATTTACTTAGCAAATATTTTAGGACTAAAATTGAATTGTATTTTTGTTTAGTTGATCCAACAATTCCAATCACCTTATTTTTTAGATCAAATCCCAATTTTTTTAATAACGTAATATCTTTGGCATCTATAGCATACACATCGTTCTTTTTATTACTTCCGATAGCGTGAATTTTTTCACCTTTTAAAGAATCTAAATTGAGTTCACTTATATTATCTAATCTCAAAAACATATCTTGTTTTGCGAAGGATTCAAACATTGTTTTATCTAAAATTATAACATCAAGTTCTCCAACGGATACCTCAGCAGTAAGTTTTTGCATATACTGGCTTGTTGTTTGAAGGTTTGCATTTTTTGAAGTATCAATTGGCATACTACTTACTATAGCTTTTTTTCTGGTACTTCCATCTTTGACAACGACTTTTGTAAGTAACGATTCTAAATTAGTTACCTTATTCGTATCTGCAATGTTTGAAATCATAGTTAAATTAAATACATAATCTGGTTTTGTTATTTGGCTATGTATAATAGAAATTATTATACATATGGCAGTTAAAGCACCAATAATATGAAACTTGTAATACTCCCAGATATATTCAGCTTTTTTATGCTTGCTCATACCTTTTAAATCAACCATAATATCCATCCCTCTTATTCGAATTTCAGTATAACATAAAATATTTATAAATTTATTATGTTACTTTTTTACTGCCCTTGGATTATATTTAAAACAATGATTAATAAATTTTTCATCAGGCATAAACATCAATTGCATTTTATCTTTTCCTTCTGTAATCATTGCAACATATATTGGTCCTTTTGCGGTTGTGGGATAGCATTTTACTATAGAATTAGGTTTATTTGAATAATCTTTTACAAAATCGCTATCATTAAGAGCTAAAAGATCTACCTCTTTTATATTAAAAGTAGTGACCTTTTTTCTTTTTTTCATTTCCAATATCTTTTCTATATCAATTTCACCATTTGTAAATTGATATTCATATTCTACATATAATTTTGATTTGTAAAAATAACATGCTACAGCCAAAGCAATTAGTAATATAGCAAAAATCATATTTACACTAGCGGAAAATAGTCCAATTAATCCAAATACATAGGTTGATCCACTTGCTAGTTTATAAGTAGTCGTTTTAGATGTTGTTAGAAGTTGCTCATAAAAATTATCCATTTTTTTCTCCCCTTTAATTATCATATGATTTACTTATTGTGCTAAGAAAAGCATTACAAATTGTAATTTATTTAATAATTCACCTATAATTATAACATAATCCATATATTATAAAAGGTTATTATAGCTAAATTATATAATTTATAGTTGCAAAATATATTTAATAATATGATAATAAAGAGATATGAGTTAAAAATATTATTATGAGATTTTTATACAAAATGTGTGAAAATATAAAATAGTCTAAGAGGGGTGATATTATGAGCTTAAAAGGGAAAGTTGCAATAGTTACAGGAGCATCTAGAGGAATAGGCAAAGGAATTGCTATGGAACTTGCCAAAAACGGGTGTTGTCTTGTGATAAATTATAAAAGTAATGATGAAGAGGCTGAAAAAACTTATAAGGAAATTAGAGAACTAGGGGCTTATGTCTTAATGATTAAAGGTGATGTAAGCAATTATGAGTTTGCAAAGCAGATGGTAAAAACCACTGTTGAAAAATTAGGGAAAATAGATATTTTAATAAATAATGCAGGAATCTCGAAGGTTGGTTTATTTATGGATCAGGAGCCTAGCTCGTGGAATAATATTTTAGATGTAAATTTAAAGGGTACTATTAACTGTTCTCATAATGCCGTAAAAGAAATGATAAAACAAAAGAGCGGTAGCATAATTAATATGTCTTCAATGTGGGGAGAGGTTGGTGCTTCTTGCGAGGTTATTTACTCTGCATCTAAAGGAGCAATTAATGCTTTTACAAAATCATTAGCTAAGGAACTTGCACCTTCTAATATTAGAGTAAACGCTATTGCACCAGGGGTTATAGATACAGAAATGAATAAGTGGCTAAGTGAAGATGAACGTACAAATTTAATAAATGAAATACCTATGATGAAATTTGGAGAAATTTCAGATGTTGCTATGCTTGTAACGTTTTTAGCAAGTGAAAACTCAAAATATATTACAGGACAAGTAATAACTATAGATGGAGGATTCTTATAGTTGATCCAAAATAATTTTAACATATTTAACATATTTATTAAATTATTCATTTTTTCTTAATGAATAGTTAATATTTGAATCTGTTTATATGTTATAATCATACTATCATTTATTGAATAAATCGTATGAAATGAAAGAAGGCTAATATTATTATGGAATATGCAAAGGGTAAAGATGTAATTTCAAAGTTATTCAAAACAGCTTTAACAATAGGTGCTTTTATTGTATTAGCAATAACAATACCTTTTATAGCTATCTTTGCTATTAGAGCCTTATTTGTAATTGTAGTTTTCGGAGTTTTAGTATGGTATAGTTTAAAATTAGTAAAAAGTGTTAAGAAGTTTATCTACAAATCAAGTACAAAAAAAGATGCTACAACAAAATCTAATGTTTTTAGTAGTGATGCAGATATAACAAATACTAATGATGTTAATTACGATGATAGTGTTATTATTGATGTAGATTATGAAAAGGTAATATAATGAAAAAATCAAGTCTATAACTATAGTTAAAGGACCAATCTATAATATAAGATTGGCCTTTTATTTTTTTATAATATAAAGGAATTTAATAAAACGTTTATGAAGCAATAAGGTATTAACTTTATGACGTATATAAGGAGGGCGCTATGCAGGTAGAAATTATAAAATATGTACAAACTATTATATCTCCATTTTGGGATACATTTTTTCAACTAGTTACAATGACTGGAGAGGAATCTTTTTATATTATTGCAGCTGCCATAATATTTTGGTGTGTAAATAAAAAATTTGGGTATAAATTAGGTTTTGCATTACTTACAAGTACAATAGCAAACATTATTTTAAAAGATATGATTAATGCAGCTAGGCCAATAGGAGTGACTGGAATAAGGTCGCTTAGAATAGAAACAGCTACAGGACAATCTTTTCCAAGTGGTCATACACAGGGGGCTACGACATTTTGGATTTCTTGTATTATTAAAGTGAAAAGAAAGTGGATTTATATAGTTGGAATTTTAGCAATCATTTTAGTGAGTATTTCAAGGCTCTATCTTGGACTTCATTATCCAAGAGATGTAATTGGTGGAATAGTAATTGGAATAATATGTGTTATTATTTCTAATTATATTTTTGACTATGCAGAGGAAACCAAGAAAGCATGGGTATTAATGATAATTATTGTACCTACACTTATTGGAATGATACTCTTTAGAGAAAAAACATATTATACAATAGCAGGAACGGTATTAGGATTTTTTATTGGATATATATTAGAGTCCCGATATGTGTTGTACGAAGTTCGAAGTAGTATATTAAAGCAACTGATGAAATTGGTATTTGGATTAGCAATTCTCGTGACCTTAAAAGGTATGTTAAAGGTAATTCTTCCACTTAATATATTTTCTGACTTTCTTAGATATGTTGTAATTGGATTGTGGATCACAGTGGGAGCACCGTGTATTTTTAAAAAATTTATTAGGTAGGTTTAACTAAGTAGAATATTTTTTTTAAAATAGTAAAACCTATGAATAACAATACAAAAAAGGGAGATGTTTTTATGCCTAAAGATAGCCAACCAGATAATAAGTTTTCTAGATTAGTAAAGAGTAATTATAATACTCCTATAACTCGTGAAACTGCGAAAAATCAAAATGCTACAAATAAAAAGCAATCTGCTGATAGAAAATAAAAGCATTAGAGCATATAAACGTTGTTTATGTGCTTCTTTTCTTATATTGAAGAAAAACATAGAACAAAAGATAATTTATTTACATATGAAAATTTTGTGGTTTTATAACAAATAAGAGATTATTTATTGCATTATCTTAATACTATGTTAGAATTTATATATGACTATTTTAGGAGTAAGTATTTAATATTACGTTTATACTGTGAAGTCTAGAGCTGCAGCATGTCTGTAGTTTTTTATATTTTTAAAAACAAAGATTATGTTAGTAATGGTTTCTGCAAAGCCTTAGATATTATTGTATTATTTAAGAAGGAGTGAATGAATTGAGTTTTAATGTATATAATACCATGACCAGAAGTAAAGAAGAGTTTATACCTTATGTAGAAGGAAAGGTTGGAATGTATACTTGTGGTCCTACAGTTTACAACTACGCACATATAGGTAATTTGAGAACGTATATTTTTGAAGATGTGCTAAAAAAAGCATTGGAGTATTCAAAGTTTAAAGTTAAGCATGTAATGAATATTACTGACGTTGGACACCTACAATCAGATGGGGATGAAGGTCAAGATAAAATGGCTTTAGGAGCAAAGCGTGAACATAAAACTGTGTGGGAAATTGCTAAGTTTTATGAAGATGCTTTTTTTGAGGATTGTAAAAAGCTAAATATAAAAAGACCAACTATCGTATGTAGAGCTACAGAGCATATTCAAGATATGATAGGATTTATAAAAAAACTTGAAGAAAAAGGATACACATATGTTTCAAACGGAAATGTATATTTTGAAATTGATAAATTTCCGGATTATGCAAAACTTGCACATCTTAGTTTGGATGAACTTGAGGCTGGTAGTAGAATAGAAGTAGACATTAATAAAAGAAATCCACTTGATTTTGTATTATGGTTTACAAATTCTAAGTTTTCTAATCAAATTATGCAGTGGGAGTCACCATGGGGCAAAGGATTTCCAGGCTGGCATTTAGAATGTTCTACTATGTCTGTTAAATATATTGGTGAATATTTAGACATCCATTGTGGAGGAATTGATCATATTGCTATACATCATACTAATGAAGTAGCTCAATCAGAAGGAGTACTTGGACATAAATGGGTAAAATACTGGATGCATGGAGAGTTCCTAGTCCTCGACAGTGGAAAGATGTCAAAGTCTAGTGGAAATTTTTTAACAATATCTAGTCTTGAAGAAGAAGGATATAGCCCTCTTGATTATAGATATTTCTGTCTTCAATCTAAGTATAGAAAACAATTAGTGTTCAGTTTTGAGAGCTTAAATGATGCAAGGAATGGTTATAAAAAACTTAAAGAAAGAATTGCAATTGTTTTAAGTGCTATCAATGAAAATGATATAGTCAGTGGCGAGAAGATTTTATCATACAAAGAAAAGTTTTCATCATTTATCAGCGATGACCTAAATATAGCGAATGCGTTTACTGTACTTTTTGATGTTTTAAAGGACACTAATCTTAATAATAAGGAAAAATCTATTCTTATAGAAGATTTTGATAAGATATTCACACTTAATCTTATGATAATTGAAAAAGAAACTACAGATATAGATGAGGAACTTATAAATAATCTTATTATTGAAAGAAATGCTGCAAGAGCAAGTAAAAATTGGGCAAGAGCAGACGAGATAAGAGATGAGTTTATAGCTATGAATATTGAGCTTCTTGATTCTAAAGAAGGGACAACTTGGAAAGCTAAATAAAAATAAATATAGTGACATCTTGTGTTTGCATGTAGTGTAAAGGTTAAACAGTTAATAATTGTTTAACCTTTATATTTAGTTTAGATTTTTATAATGCACTATAAGATAATTTAGATTATAATATTATGTGTAGTTAAAAGCATAGAGAAATATTATTAAGTAGAGGTGATGGATATGGATAGAGTAAATTTAAAAGCATCAATAGTAATTGCAATTATTGGTATAATTTTAATATCAGTCATATATTTTAGACCGGTAAGCATTAATAGAAACTATAGTGGATATATGTATGATGAGAATAGTAAACTCGATAAAGCAGTAGAAATTAATCTGGATGGAGAATTAAAAAAGAACTTATCCCTTAATTATGTATTTACAGGAAGTATAAAAGTGGATGGTCTAAAAAAACAGGTTGTATTAAAGAGGATATGGGCAAAATACAATGTTTTTAAAACTGTAGAATATAGCGCTTTTATAGAGACTAAAAATGATAAGAGTGGTCAATACGAGGTAAATGGAACAGTTAATACATCGAAAAATTTCAATGAAATACTTATAAAATTAGATGATGTAGACAGTAAATACAATAGTAAATTTGATATTTGTGGACCAAGTAATACAAGAGAAGAGGCAAAGGGTATTATAACAAAACTAGAAAGAAATGATTAATGATAATAAAGTATTAAGAGTGAATGGAGGAATTGTAATGTCGAAAGGAATGGTTTTGAAACTAGAGCCATATTTAAGCAAAAAGATATGGGGCTGGGAGAAATGGGTACTTTCATGTCATGAAGATGGAAAATCGACAGTAAAAGAGGGGATTTATAAAGGGCAAGAATTATCTAAACTGTTAGGTTGTGGTAATGATTTCCCTATATTAAATAAAATTATAAAGGCGGAAGATACTTTATCTGTACAAGTACATCCCAATGATGCTTATGCTAAAAGGGTTGAAAACGCTAATGGAAAGACAGAGTGTTGGTATATACTCGAAGCAAAAGAGGGTGCAACTTTAGTATCGGGAATAAAGAAGGGCCTAAATAAAGAAAAGTTAAGACAAATTATAAAAGAAGATAAATTAGAAGAGTATTTAGAACGCATTTATATTAAAAGAGGGGATTTCATTTATATACCAGCAGGTACAGTACATGCTATAGAGTCTGGTGTAAAGCTTATTGAAGTACAGCAAAACAGTAATATTACTTATAGGCTTCATGACTGGGGACGTGGTAGAGAGAAACATATTGAAAAATCCCTAGATGTTATAGATTACGAAGGAAAAAATAAAGGTGGAAGAATCGAAAGCTTTGTAAAACTCGAAACTCCTTATTTTAAAGTTGAAAAAATCACTGTTAAAAGTAATTTTATAGATATTGTTAATGAAAGCTTCCATAGCTATACAGTAATAAGTGGTGAGGGAATAATAAAAGCTAACAAAAATCAAATGAATCTAAAAGAAGAAGAGACAATTTACATATCAAAAGGGACAGAATATGTACTTGAAGGAAATATGGAATTACTCAAATCAAGTGTGTAAAAGAATTTAAATAAAAAATATAACCTATGTGACATAAGTTATTAAAAGGAGGGTTTAAATAATGAAACGAATGAAATTACTTAAAAAAAGTATGATATTATTTACATTGATTTTTGTTGTTTTCACTAGTGGATGTGGTAATATAGTGCAGAAAAAAGATGATACAACCTCTAAAGATGTTAAAACGCAGACGAAGGTTGTTACGGAAAAAGGAGTCAAAGATAAAAATCCATTGGTTACTATTGTAATGGAGGATGGTTCAACTATAAAAGTAGAATTATATCCAGAAATTGCACCGAACACTGTTAGAAATTTTGTTTCTTTAGTTAATAGTGGTTTTTATAATGGATTAAATTTTCATAGAGTAATACCAGGGTTTATGATACAAGGGGGAGATCCAAAAGGAACAGGCACAGGTGGACCGGGTTATGCAATAAAAGGTGAGTTTAGCGAAAATAATTTTAATAATGCATTAAAACATGAAAGAGGAGTTATCTCTATGGCCAGAAGTACTGACGCGGACTCGGCTGGTTCACAATTTTTTATAGTGGTTGCAAATTCCACAAGTTCTACTGCTCTAGATGGTAAATATGCTTCATTTGGTAAGGTTACAAAGGGTATGGAAATAGTAGATAAAATAGTTTCTGTAGAGACGGTAGTTCCTGAGGGAAGTGTAGAAAAGTCAAAACCGAAAAAAGATCAAAAAATGAAAAAAGTTACTGTAGATACTTTTGGAGTTAAGTATGGCGAAGTGCAAAAGGTAAAATAATTAAATCATTTTAAATATTAAAAGTATATCTTCCTATAAAATGAATTTATAGGGAAATATACTTTTTTTAAAAAAATAGTTATGGATATTTTAGCTTTAACATAGAACTTATAACTATGGATACTTGTATGAAATTATATTTATAATTTATGTTACCTAGGAATTTGATTTTGATTACCAAATACCGTTACAAACTTAATTGAGTATATATCACACATTATTAAATTATTGGTACTACTTTCTTTAAGGACAATAAAACTAATGCCAACTTCTTGTAAAAGGCCTTGTCTATCTTGAAATGTATTAGTTCCAAGTAAAAAATCAACTCTTATATATTTACCAATTTGAGATTTCAACCAGCCTTGATTGTAGAGTGGATTATTTACTATGGGTGAGGTAGGGCCAAGATCGAAGTCTTGTGTAGTAGTGGGCGTTTGACTAGCAGTAGATGCTCCAGGCATAGGCCCTTGCCTGGAGTCATCGTTCATACCAAATTTTGGCATAGGAGTCATTGGTGTTTCTAAAGACGATGAATCGGTGTTCCACATTGGAGATTGATTAAAATTATTAGGTGGTGATATAAACATAAATATCCTCCTTAAGAAATTATATTATTGTTTGAAATATGGTAAGTTCAATTTTATTTAAGTAGTGTAATAGCGTGCTGTTGGATTGTAGAAGCAATGCTGAAGAACTGAGACTTGAAAGGTGCCACTACCATTAAATGGAAATTCATATGGACAACCAGGTAGGTATGGATTAAAATACCATAAGGATTCACCTGTTGAATATAATCTGTTTCCAGCTAAAGCCCAATCAGCAATATCATAATGTATTTGTTCTGGTGGACTTGACCAAATTGTTTGAGGATTAGCCATACCGCCAAGTACAGAAGATACACAATCAAATTGGCCTGTTTGAAAAATAACTTTTCTTAAATCACCTTGACCTATTCTAAGATATTCACCATCGGCTACATTAACTCTGTTCATAATTACAGAGGCAACGGCTTTCATTCCATTTTCGCCCTCCCCACCAGCCTCACATTTTATTATTCGAGCCAATAACTCTCTAGCACTGTAAGCCATCTTTAGTCATCTCCTCAATTAGTTTTACAGTATTATTATATTCATAATATTAATAATGGTACTTAAATAATGAAAAAAACATTGTAATAAATTTAGAAATAATATCTATAACATATGGTAAATTCATTGAAAGTTTGGTACAATTGCATTGTATTTGTAATCTTATTTTTAAGACAAAATAATTTCTGGTAAAAGTGCAATAGCAAATATACAAGAGGTGGATTATGTTAAATAGTGGAGATATATTAGACGGAAAATATGAGGTAATTAGAACCCTAGGAAAAGGTGGAATGGGTGTTGTTTATTTATGCAAAAACATAATACTTGGAAATCTTTGGGCGATAAAAGAAGTAATACAAGATAAAAAAAATATAGATATTTTAACAGAAGCTAATATTTTAAAAAATTTAAATCATCCAGGTATTCGGAAAATAATTGATACATTTTATTCGAATAACAATTTATATATGGTTCAGGACTATGTAGATGGACAAACATTAAAGGAATATGTTAAGGCAAACGGTATAATACAAATAGAAAAAATTTGTAGGATAGTATCAGATTTATGTGATATTATAGGCTATTTACATAATCAAAATCCAATCATTATATATAGAGATATAAAACCATCTAATATAATGATAATGAAAAGTGGAAAAGTTGTGTTAATAGATTTTGGTATTTCGAAAGTTTATAAGAATGATATGTCACAGGATATAGATATGATATGTGCGGGATCTAATGGTTATGCAGCTCCAGAGCAATACGGTTCAGGGAAATGTTGCATGCAAACAGATATATATGGAATTGGAATGTTAATATACTTTATGGTAAAGGGGAGGACTCCGTATACAGGCATAGAACCTCTTTTGGATGAAAATTATGGACCGGAAATTAATAATAAACTGAAAAAGATAATACAAAAGTGTGTAAAAATTGATATTAATGAGAGATATGCCTTAGTAGAAGACTTAAAGGAAGCTATTTCAAATATATTACCAAAGAATGAAAAAGTAAAATTAGAAATCTTAAATAATTCTAATATCAGCAAAAGTGTAATTACAAAAAAAGTTAATATTAAAATTATAAATAAGTCTATGTACGATAGGTCTATTAGGATCTTTTTCTGCTTTACATTTGCAATTATAGCGAGTATTTATATTTTGTATGGGAATAAAAAAGAAAGTACACTTTCGAATACTGCAGATGCAAAAGAAATAGTTAGTCCTATAGTGGGATCATCAAGCATAGAACAAAATTCTATAAAGGAATTTATAAAGAAACCGACAAGGACAATTAGGGTAGTTCCGACAAAAGGAATATCTAGTTCAATAGCTCAATGAGTTAAAAAGAATATACCATTCTTCTGAAATGTCGTTAAATCAAATTAATAGGCGATTATGGGAGTTAACTTATATTAATCTCTGGCAACGGTTACGATTGCGTAATTTGTTATTAGGAGTTGTTATAATATAATGCTATAATAATATTATTAATGAAGTAAAATGAAAGTTTATGATGATTTTAAAACAATTAATGTGGGGGAATAATGATGAAAAGAAAAATATTACCATTACTTATATCAATTGGGTTAACTATGTTTGTAAGTATCTCAGCAATAGCTGCGCCATTATCACAGCAACAGGACTCTTATAGTTTAGCACAGAAGAATTTAGAAAAATTAGAGTTATCTATTGAGAATCTAGATTTTAATATTGAAAATATCTACTCTGGGATTGACAAAGCAAAATATGATATCATTAGTACTCAAAAGAAAATAGATCAAAATACAAAAGATATACTAGTTGCACAAAGCAATATAAAAGTGGAACAAGCCCTATTTAATGAGCGAATGAGATCCATGTATATGAATGGTGCAGGTAGCTACGTGGAAATATTACTCGACTCAAATGGAGTAGGGGATCTTATTTCTAGAGTGGAGAATATAAAAAATATTGTAGAATATGATAACAAAATTATTAAAGGATTAAATGACAAAAAAGAAGCTATTGAAGTTACTCAAAAATCTCTAAATGCTAATAAGGTAAAAGTTCTAGCATTAAAGGTAAATAATGAAAATAAATTGGACAAGCTTAGTGCAGAGAAAAGAGTACAAAGTAAATTAATTGTTGAATCTAAAAAACAGCAGGAATTACATAAGGATGAAATATCACAAACATCTAAACAGGATGTTGTTATGAATACTCAGAGTGTTAAACAAATTACTCCATCAAGAGGTAATGTGGTAAGGGAAGTGGAAGCTGAACCTAGCACGCAAGGAAGTGCACCAGGGCAATCATCATCAACTAGTTCAAATGCAATAATAGAATATGCTAAGACATTTTTAGGGACACCGTATCAATGGGGTGCTAATGGCCCAAATACATTTGATTGCTCAGGCTTTACTAAATATGTATATGCTCATTTTGGAATCGGTATGGGTAGGACTACATATGACCAGATAACTCAGGGTAAATATGTGTCTAGAGATAATTTACAAGCAGGAGATTTAGTCTTCTTTGGAACAGGAAGTCCTCATCATGTTGGTATCTATGTGGGAAATGGTTCATATATACATGCACCTCAAACAGGTGAAGTAGTAAAAATATCACAGATGACAAGAAGCGATTATATGTCAGCAAGAAGATTTAAATAATATATCGTACAATAATAACAAAAATGAATAGATAAATTTGTTCATATAAAAATAATTTCTTTAATACCGTGCTTCATTTTAAATAAGGTGTTAAAGAAATTATTTTTTTCTGTAATTAGCAAGAAGCAGGTCCACCATCGCACTATAGCTTTTTAGGCCGGATCTTTGACTTGCAGATTTAAGATAAGTGTCATTGATTCCTTCACTAATTTTTTCAATACGACCAGAATAATTTTTCCAAAAGTTTTCATTATAGAGCATATCATTAAGCACACCTTTACTACAAACTGAAATCAGTTCCTTATATTTTTGAGGATCATATTGTCTTAATGAACCAAGTGAATATGTTAATGCTGCAAGTGTACCAGAATATTTAAAATTTATATCAGGATTATTTATACAGGCTATATAAGCAATAAAGTTTGCTTCATCTTCTTTTGCAAAGCCTATTTGATGAGCCATCTCATGAGATATCGTAAAAGGTAGATATGAATCAGGTTCTGCTATATTGATATTTATTTCACTTGTAAAGGGAAAATAAAAACCTGTAATCCCCGTATAACACATTTGATGTGAGAATAATATGCCCTTAGGTGCTCCATAAGTGCCTTTTAATATTACGAATTGTAATGAGGCCTTATCATATCCTAGGTGAGCAGTTTCCAAAATGGCTTTTTTGTTATTGGAAAGTTTCATTATACCGTTTTTATTTTGACTTATTTTCTCCCTTAATGTATTTGAACTAGTTATAAGGTCTTTGCATAGAAGTGCAAGTTCATTTGTGGTTGAATTATGAACATCTAATTTGAGTGTTTTAGCTAGTGGAAGCCTTTGATAGTTAAAACCCCACAAAAGTTGGAATGAAAAATATATTAGTCCTGATATTGCAAGTGCATTTAATAACATATTTTTTAGAATTCTTTTTCTTTTATTTTTGTGTCTTAACAAACTAAAAATTGTTTTAGAAATATACAATAATACAAACGCTGAAAAAGATATAATTATACATTCTGCAAGAGAAAAGGGGAAAAAGTCTGTAATAGAACTTATAGTAGTAACAATTATTTTATAAATAAATAAGGAATAAAATCTCTCTGTAAAATTTGGATATACCCTACACAATTGAGTGAGTGAAATACCTATTGGTAAAAGTAAAATTAAAAATAATTGTTTTCTAGATAAAGAAAATTTCATAAAAAACTCCCTTTCATACATTATAAGTATATATTGCAATTATATAGATTGATTTGAAGCTAGAATAAGTCGTATAAAAAGCTCCAAGCATAAATTTTACTTGAAACTTTTTATACTATTATTTTTGCTTCAATAAGTCTCTGATTTCACGTAATAATATTTCTTCATTGGAGGGACCTTTTACAATTATTTTTTCTGTCTTTTTCTTTTGGACAGATTGTATAACTTTTATAAAGATAAAAAGTGAAAATGCAATTATTAAAAAGTTTATTACAGATTGAATAAATAATCCATAATTGATTGATACAGCTACTCCACCAGATATGGATGAGGGTATATTATATTTTAAACTAGAAACATTGATTCCACCTATTATTATACCAAGTATAGGGGTTATAAGATCAGTAACTAAAGAAGCAACTATTTTAGAAAATGCACCGCCAATAACAACAGCTAATGCCAAATCTAAAACATTTCCTTTAAGAGCGAAGTCTTTAAATTCTTTAAACATATGTAACACGCCCTTCCAAAGTATGTTTTAACGGCCCAGGAGATGATTTAACTATTTAGATCTATCGTATTTCCAAGAAGCTATCCCACGACTTAGATGATATATATTTTTGAAATCATTGTCTGCCAAAGTATCTACGGCTATTGGGCTTCTTCTACCGGATGCACAATAAACAAGTACTTTCTTTTCTTTATATTTATCAAGTTCATCAATCATTGACGTAAGAACTTGAACTGGAACAAGTTTTGCTCCTGGAATGTGACCACTATCGTATTCCTCTTTACTTCGTACATCTAAAATAACAAATTCTTTGTCATCTTTTATAAGATCATAAGCTTCTTTTGCACTTACATTTTTAACATTTGAATCAAACATAATTTATGCCTCCTTTTGATGAAAAATCTATAGTATTAGTATATCATCTGATAGATAGATAGTAAAATGTAATAAATATATGAACATAATAAAGAACATTATTTAATTACTTTTGTGGTTTTTGAATTTCTATTTTTAATTTTTGCTAAAATAAAAATAATTAAAGGAATTATAACTGCAAAAATGAAAGCGTAATATGGGTATATATCTGAAGCCCAAGATTCCATTTCCATGGTGCTTTTAAAAATGAATAATGAAAAGCTTAACATCAAAAGAGCTACAGGCGATGCAATAAATTTATAATCATTAAACCCAAACACTTTAGAAATACCATTACAAACTGCGAGTATACATATACTTATTTTAACAAACACGCATACTAAAAATTCAACGATTACTGTGGTTTCAAGTCTTTGAATCAAATCACCATAATGGATAAGGCTTATGACCAAGCTAGATGGAAAATATACTCTAGATATGGTTTCACCTCCTAGCACTAAGATATTTCTAAATGTTGCTACGAAAACCAAGCCTCCACCTAATAATAAGCCTAATAAAAATGTTTTCTTATAATTTTTTATTTTAGCTATGTTTGAAAATACCATCAAAAAAACTACAGCTTCAGAAAATGGAAAAGCAAAACTCGAGAAAGCCCCTTTTAAAACTGGGTCGATACCATCTCTAAGTATTGGTTTTAAATTGCTTATATCTATTAGAGATGTTGATAAAGAAGATATAGAAATAAATATTATAAATACAACCAAAATAAAAAACTCAGACCATCTTCCTAAGACTTCGATACCTGCTTTTACACTCCATATAAGCAAAATTGTTAAAAAAAACATAGGTAATATTACTGGTGTATCGGGTAAGACTAAGGCATTGGTGAATTCTGATAGGTTCCTAAGAACTAAGGTTCCAAGATGAAAGGCAAACCAGATCATTAGTATATTTATTATATTTCCTATAAACTTTCCCATAAGCAGTTTTGTTATATCATATAAATCTTGTCCAGGATATAAAGATAAAATATTAGAATACATAAGGTATAATATACAAGCCCATAAGATAGCGATAATTATTGAAATCCATGCATCTTGTTTTGCAATGCCACCTGAACCAATCAAAAAAGTGCTTCCAATTAAGAACATTATTATAAGTATAATTCCTTGCCTTACAGATATCATTTCGTTTTTCATTTATTTCTCCCATCTTGATTACCATAATTATAAACAGTAATACGAAAACTAGTTAGTACTACCCAATATAGATAATACAATATTTTTTATTAGATTTGATGGACTAGGCAAATGAACGCCTAAGTATAGAAAAACATTAACCATCATTGAAGATAGAATTAGAAAAAAGTAAAATATTAATTTATTTTTATTTCTTTCTTTAAATAATAGTCGGGATTCAAAAAAACTTAATATGGCATAGAAAATTATTATAAGTAAAAACATTTATAAAATCTCCTTTAATTAATTTTTATAGGGATAGGCTTTTTTGTTCTACCACTACCCTTTATTTGTAAGTGTACATTAACATTAGTTTTTATCTTTGTAAAAAGGTTTTCTCCCTTATTTCTGAAGTCATCATATGCCTTTGGGTTCTCTTTCTCAAAGATATCACCCAGACCTAAAACATCGTTATCATAATTTTTTTGTATTTTACTAATTAAAGATTGAATATTATTTTCGATTTGTTTTTCTGTTTCACTCTGAAGTGTTTTTAAATATTCTTCGTTCATAAAATCTTTATTACCTTCAACTTCAGCTATAATTACAACTGGGTCTATATCAATTGTAAGAGAAGCTTTCCCATTTCTATAATGAGGTGTTAATTTAGTCTTGTTTTCAAATATTTCTAAGGTTACGTTTGTGTCAGAACCGGCAACTTTTTTTAAGGGAATTAAACCTTCTTGTATTTTATTCTTAATCATAAGCATGTATAAAGTTTCAGTACCATCTAGATATCCTACAAGCTTATCAGACTTAAATATAGCAGATCCATCCACATGGGAGGTTATTATATCATCATCAAGTTCATTTTTAACTGTAGCTACTGTTTGACAATGTCCTTTTAATGATAATTTGTCAACAAAGGACCATACTCTCGAAGCAGGAAACTTAGAAAGTAGGTATTGCAGATTCATAGTATCGTCAAGATTAAAAGAAGCTATCTGATTAGGGTTGACAGTTGATTTTAAAATTTCAGAGGCATTATTACCCTTTGATATCAGAAGCCACATATCTGGTCTAAGATCAGAATCACGATTTACCCAATCAAGTACAGGAAGTACACCACTATTTGCCACTGATTCGCTTATTATTACTACCTTTGCTTGACTCCAAAATAGTGCTAACCCAACTTTTGATACCATAGTTCTTTCTGCATTAAATATACTGTAACCTTCTGAGGTGTAGGTTTTAGAACTTGTGGTGGAGGAAGCGCCTTGAGATTCTGAAGTTATAAGTTCTATTGTAAGGATATACTTACCTGATAGGATATCTTTATCTACTGCCATACCGGCTACTATTCCTAATTTATCTATTTCACTATAGTTCCAGCACCCACAAAACATAATAGGACATATAATTATAATAGAAATTATTATTACTATTTTTTTCTTCATGTGAATGCCATCCTTTTGTTTTTTATCTTTATTATTTCTTCATTCGTTTTTTATTTTTTGAAAACATCTTCGGTCTTAAATACATATCCCACCAGGGAGCCCTAATTACTGTATCTTTTATATCTTGAGCAGAAAAAGAGGGTACGTTAGTCATATATGGTATACCAAATGAACGGAGTGACATCATATGAAGAACTAAGCCCATAACGCCAAAAATATAACCATAAAAGCCTAGGAAAGAAGATAAAATTAAAAAAATTATTCGTATAGAAACTACACCCAAAACTTGAGGTAGCATAATACCTGCAATCCCAGTTATTGCAGTAATCTCAACTACGGGGGCACTCACAAGTCTTGCATTAACTGCAGCATCACCAAGCACTAAGGCGCCTACTATGGTAACAGCTCCACCAACATTTTTAGGCATCCTAAGACCCGCCTCTTTAAGTATTTCAAATATGATGGTCATACTAAGCACTTCAACAAGTGAAGGAAAAGGTACACCTTTTCTTGCAGCATATATACTTATAAGGAGCGGAGTTGGAATTAGTTCTTGATGGAAAGTTACAAGGGCCACATAAATTGCTGGAATACTTGTTGAAATAAAAAAGCATAACCAACGTAAAATTCTAATAAAGGAGGAGTATAAAAAGTTGTCATAATAATCTTCATTACTCTGAAATACCTCTACAAAAATAGTTGGGAGAGTTAAAATAACAGGACTTCCATCACAGATAATTGCAAACCTACCCTCGAGGAGCTTACCTACTACCACATCAGGCCTTTCAGTATTAATAATGGTCCTAAAGGGAGAATAGGGAGCGTCTTTTATAAGTTCTTCTATATAACCAGAATCTAAAATACCATCAATATCAATACTATTTAGTCTTGTCATTAGTTCTTTATGAATATCTTCTTTTGCTATGCCATCAATATAACATATACATATTTGCGTTTTGGTTTGTTTACCAATTCTCATAAATTCAAATTTTAAATTTGGATTTATAAGCCGACGCCTAAGAAGTGTAAGGTTTAAATTCATTGATTCTGTAAAGCCTTCACGAGGACCGCGAACTATAGTTTCTGCTTGAGGTTCCGAAATTGATCTAGTTTGCCATCCAATGGTGTTTATAGAAATTACCTGATCTATTCCATCTATGAAAAGCATAGTTTTACCGTATATAATTCCATTGATTATATTATCAACAGAGGAGTTTTTTTTGTTATCCGCAGTTAGAAGCACCCGTTGTATTAGAATATGTATAATATTACTATTGTCAACTACTGGTATATCGTTTAATAGGAGTGGTTTTATAACATCCTCGTTAATTACTTTTAAATTTACCATTCCGTCAATATAAATAATCATACACTTAGGGTTGTTATGTTTTCCAATTGATAGAGATCTATATACGACGGTTGTATCGTTAATGAAAATATTTTTTATTATATTAATATTTTCATCTAAGGATTTTGATAGTTTTATATTTGAAAAATCATTTGTATTCATAAGTTAAATCATCTCCTGGGGAGCTGCAATATTAACGACTTCAGAAGGAGATTAATACACCACTGAAGTTTTCTATTTGTTAGGGTATGTAACTTCCAATTATAATAGTGGGAGACTTTCTTTGTGAAATGTCTTTAAATATCCTTTATATTATAATAACTAACTATATATATACTTTATCCAATTCCTAAATATTTTAGTCACAGATATATATATCAAATGGATTTAAAGACATTTCAGAAGTATTCATTAAAAGAGATTTAGTTAATATACTTAATAATGAAAGTTAATCATTAGGAGGTAGCTTATGTATGGCGAATAAGTATACAATGAATGAAGTACTCAATACTTCGCTACCGGTAGTTGCGGAGATAACAATATATACATTAATGTCTATATTTGATTTAATGATTATAGGGAGATATGGTGGAAATATAGCGGTAAGTGCTGTAGGGTTAAGTAATAATTTAACAAATGCATTTATAGAAGTATTTATTTCAGGAGGATTTTGTATAAGTATTGTTTCGCTAGTTTCTAGACTAGTGGGTGCGGGGAAATATAAAAATGCTGAGAGATTCGCGTCATTAGGATTTATTTTAGGAATTGGGTTTTGTTTAATTATTACAATAGTAGTTTTTTTCTTTGGTAAAGAGCTTCTTTATTTACTGGGGGCTAGGAATGAAATACTTAAAATAGGATATTCATATATAAAGATAAACTCTGTAGGCTTATTTTTTTTCATGAGTATGAGGCTTTTAAATTCCATTTTAATAGGATATGGGAATACTTTCATACCATTTGTATGTTCTTTAATTGTACTTTTTATAAAGATTATTCTGAATTATTTATTAGTTTTTGGTATCGTGTTTAATACAAGGGGAATAGATGGGTCAGCTATAGCATCTACAGTGGCTTATTTATGTGGATTTGTTTTTTGTTTTTATTATACTGTATTTAAATCACAAGTTAAACTCAAATTAATCTATGTTTTTTCTGTATGTTTTAATGATATTAAAAGAATACTAGTACTAGCTATTCCATGTTCAATGGAAGAAGCAGCTTTTAGTATCAGTAAGCTTATGTGCGTTTCTGTTATAATTAAATCTGGGAGTGTTTCATTTGCAGCTGATGCAATAGCTAACATGATAGAGGGTATCTCAGTTATGCCAAGTATTGGCTTTGGCATTGCGGTTATTACTCTAGTAGGTATTAATGTCGGGAAAAGAGATTATAGGCAAGCGAAAAAAGTTGCGTTTAACTGCGCATTTTACGCAGCAGCTATGATGAGTATATTTGCAATAATATTCTTATTTATGCCAAATCTTTTAGTGGATTTATTTGTAAATAATAATGAGAAAAAAGTTGCTTATTTAGCAGGAAAGTGTCTTGCAATTGGAGCAGCAGAGCAGCCTTTTATAGGCTTATCATTAGTATTTGCAGGAGCACTAAAGGGGATAGGTGATGTAAAGAGTCCATTTTTAATTAGCTGTTTTACAAGTTGGATTATAAGGTTACCATTAACATATTATTTTATTAATGTTTTAAATTCCTCAATTACAGCGGTTTGGTGGATAACTGCATTTCAATGGGGAGTAGATGCACTACTTATGTTTATTTTCTTTGAGTATAAATCCAATAAAGTATCAAATGGATCAAAAGGGAGTCTGATTTAACAAGCTCCTTTAGAAAATATTAATAAAACAAAAAAATTGCTATTTATTTTGATGTAGAAATTTATCTGTTTTTATTTATAATATCTATTAAAATCTTCATTCTTTCATGGATATTTGGCTTTATATTATCACGTTTATAATGCAAATCATTTGGATCTAATAGGTAACTATGAGTTATTCCAAATAGTTTTTTATTTTCATCAATACCTTTTTGAAGCATTTCTGAAAGCTTTTTAGTATTAAAATATTCAAGTCTTAATTCTTCGGTTTCATTTTGTGCGTAAACAGATAATGGAGTTAATTCATTTTTTATCACTTTATATTCAGGTCTGTAAACATTGTGGGATTCATACTTAATGTCAGTTAATTCATTTAATATCTTTGTTGTATTATCATCTATAGAAAAATATCCTCCGCGAAAAGCCTGGATTGGCTCAATTCCTAATTTTAAAATATATTCATAACAATATTTTATTATAAGTTTTTGCTGGTCATAAGAGTAGTACGATAATAAATCTTCATCGCTTTTTATAAATGTACAATGTTTTTCTATTTCTTCCGGTAGATTATTTGGATGAATATGAAGGCCAAATATAACTTTATAATTGTTTTTTATCTTTTCAATTAGATTCACTTCTTTCAACATTTGAGCGAAGTAGGGAGTTATAAATAAAAGAGTATATATATTGTTTTCAGAATTTAATTTTAATAACGATTCTAGGTTAAGGACATTGTTTTTTAAATTTTTATCGAAATTGTATCCTTCACAATCTATAGTTAAAATAAAATCAAAATTTGTTTTTTTAAGATACTTATCTAAAAAATATTTCATAAATTATCACTACCTCCTAATATAATATTGCAAACTTACAACTTGCATTGTATAATCAAGTTGTAAGTAAGCAACAACTTAATTATACGGTTCAAATTGTTACTTGTCAAAAATTAATAAAAAGTAATATTATAGTTATTCATAATACAATTCAACTATAAATACACTCAAAGTTTAAACACTTCAAAATAATCTTTTATTGTTATATCTAATATTCAATTATAAAGAAAATTAAAAAACAAACGGCTTAATGATGTTGCATGCAGATGACGATTTTATCCCACAGAGGAATAGGTAGGGGAATAAAAGTTAATATATGTTATTTTCGTGACCGCAAAATAAGGAGGATGATTTTATTGAAAACTATAAGTTTTCCAAGAATGCATAAAGAAAAAAATGAGAAAAGAGATTTTTTACCATCATTGATTGGTATACTTAAAAAAGAAAATGTGCAAGTATTTCTGGAAGAGGGATATGGTCTAGCATTAGGTTATACAAATGAAGATTATTTAAAGGAAAATAAAACAATACAATTTGTATCTAATAAGGAATGTTATGAAAAAGATATCGTTGTAGTTTTAAGGTCGCCAGAGTTTAAGCAAATCGACTATATGAGAGAAGGCAGTATTTTGCTAAGTATGCTTCATTATCCTACTAGGGCTACTAGAGTAGAAAAGCTTAAAGAAAGGGGCATATTTGCTGTTTCGATGGATTCTATCAGAAATGATTTTCTTGAAAGAATTGTTGTTGATTATGAGGGTACATCAGGAAATGGAATTAATGTTGCATTTACAGAGCTTGCTAAAAGTTATAAAAGCGAAAATATTTGCGCGAAAAAACCTATAATTGTGAGCATAATGGGTATGGGACGAGTGGGACTTACGGCAGCGAAAATGGCAGGTAAATATGGTAATAATAAAGAAAGTGAAGCAATACTTAAGGAAAAATCGAAGGGTGTACTTGTTAATATGTTACCAAGAAATATAACAGATGATAAAAAACAGATGATAAAAATATTAGCAAAGACAGATATTTTAGTGGATGCAACTACTAGAAATGATGCGACAAAATATATTGTTACAAATGAACTAATCGGATATTTAAAGGATCATTCTATAATTTTAGATTTAACGTCAGACCCATACTTAACAGATGTTTTCCCTTTCCAGGTGAAGGCGGTAGAAGGTATACCACATGGAACATTAGATAAAATTGTTATGTACCCAAATGATATTGAGTATAGTGATGTGCCAAAGTGCATCGAAGTAATTAATCAAAGGACAGTTGTAAGTTGTAACGCATGGCCAGGGGTTAAACCAAAAGGTAACATGGATTTATATGGTAAACAACTTATATACATTATACAAAATCTTATAGGGTACTCTTCTAGCGACTTTAATTTAAATAACAATGATTACTTTAATAGAGCAATATATAGAGGAACTATTGAGTGTTTTGAAGAAAGCTTAAATGGCTATGAAAATGAGGTATCAGAAATAGTAATGTAATTATAAAGCTGTGAATTAGACATTCACAGCTTTATAATCATATACAATACTTTTTAACTGGTTTTGTTAGTAAATCCATCAATGCAAGATACCAGTTCAGCTATTTCAGGCTTGCTTAGTTGAGCATCTGCACCAACTGCTTCTCCTTTATGTTTTAAATCACTTGTAATTAATGAGGAGAATAAAACAACTGGCAATTTTCTTAGAATAACATGTTCTTTAATTTTCCTTGTTAAGGTATGACCATCCATTTGTGGCATTTCAATATCAGTTATAAGAACTTGGACATCTTCCATAAATTCGATTCCTTTTTTTGAAACTAAATCCAATAAATAATCTAAAGCTTGCTTTCCATCATTAAATATTTTTAAGTTAACAAAACCGGCTTTAATAAGAGTATCATTTAATAATTTTCTAATTAAAGGAGAATCATCGGCTAGTACAAGCTTAACATTAGACCTATCTTTATAATCTATATCAACTATTCTGTCCTCACTAATTCCAGTAGAAGGGCTGATGTCGGTGACTATTTTTTCGAAATCTAACATTAATATTATTTTATTGCTTAAAACAATATTTCCTATAACTAGTGAATTAGTAGATATATCATCTGGTTTTGTTATTTGTTCCCATTTAATACGGTGAACACCTACAATGCTATCAATACTAAAGGCCACTTCAATTTTATTAAATTCACAAAGAATAATCGGTGATTCAATTTCGTTTTTATGTTGTTTCTCTAAAACGTATCTTAAGTCAATTAAGGTTATTATTTTATCTCTATACAGCGTAAGTCCTGCTATGGCAGGATGTGATTCAGGGAGTTTCGTTAAATTGCTTGCATTTATTACCTCTTTAACTTTTATAATATTAATTGCATAAAATTTATTATTTATAATAAATTCAAGTATTTCAACCTCGCCAGTTCCAGATTCTAAGAGTATATTATTAGTATTCATATTTTCCCCCACTTTCAAATAGATATAAAGATAGTATTTCATAAAAATTATATGTACTTAATATCTCGAACAAAACTGCTATAACTTTACTTTTAAATGAAAAGTCGAATTTAAAATAATAAAATAGAATATAAAAGTGAAATTCTTAAGCTAAATATGGTAAACTGTATAGTACGTAGAAAAATGTTAACAGCATTATTAGAGGGTGAAGTAAATTTGATATTAAATGGCGGATGGATAGAAACTACAGAAGGTATGCATACATTTATATTGTGGGGCGAGAGTGGCGAAACTAAATGTACAAGAAGAGGTAGGAAACCTAAAAATGCACTTCCACTATATGAAAAAATGTCTTCAGTTATTGAACTTAGAAGTATTATTAAAGAACAAGCAGTAGACATAAAACATGGAAAGTATAAATACGATTTTGAATCTAAGGATCTTCTTAAGAGAGAAATTAGGGGGATTGCTTTTAATAATTTAGATGCATTCGATATGATTTTAAATATAGATAGAAACAATCTTTACGAAATTGAGTTATCAGGGGAATTAAAATTTTGGATTATAGTAGCTAAATTTACAGCTGAGCTAATAATAAAACATAAATATTTACCATCATTAACTATTGATCGGGTAAATAAAAAAGTGAATTCTCAGTGGAGATGGCATACAAGTGATCCTAAGTATATTGATAAGAAAAAGATCTTATGCAGTAATATGCCTGCAACTTGTAAATCATATTTTGATCTAGAAAATCAAGAATTTGTGTACACAAATGCTACTAAATTGGTAAGCAATTTTATGGATTGTATGATTGATAGTATGGTTAGAAGTAGTTGCACTGGTATAAACAATGAGACTAATAATTTAGAGGATGGTTTGAGTAACTTAAGTAGTAATTGGATGTTTTCTCTTTTCTCAGAATTACCGGATATGCCTATTTCCACAAGTGATCAGATAAAAATACTAAAGGAATATAAGAAATGGATAGAACCTATAAAGATTAAGAATAATAACTTTAAATTTCGAACATGTTTTAAGGTTAATCCACCAAGACGAGAAGAGGATTGGACAATAGAGTATTTGCTTCAAGATAAGGATGATCTTAGCCTAATGCTACCAGCAAAAATGATTTTTGAAGAGTCTGTTGATACAATAACATATTTGAATAAAAAATTTAATAATCCGCAAGAGAGGTTACTTGAGGATTTAGCTGTAGCATCAAAGATATTTATCCCTATTGAAAGGAGTCTATATGATTCAGTGCCAATAGAATGCAAGTTATCTGAGGAGGAAGCCTATTCATTTTTAAGAGAATCAGCTTATTTTTTGAAGGAGAAAGGGTTTGGTATTATTACACCAGCTTGGTGGAAAAAACCTTCACGGCTTTCTGTTAAATTAAAAGATAAAAACCACACTACTAATACTAATTTAGCGGTAAAGAGTCTATTTAATATGGATACTATTCTTGAATATGATTGGAGATTAGCATTAAATGGAAATGAAATAAGTGAGAAAGAATTTGATAAAATATCAAATTTAAAGGTGCCATTTATTCAGTTAAGGGGTCAGTGGGTACAGGTTGATATACATCAAATTAAGTCACTTTCTAAGATGAAAATGAATAAGGGGCTTAATGGAAAGATTCCAATGGGAGAATTATTAAGACTTAACTTAAGTGATGAAGAAATAGTTCCTGGAGTTAGTGTTGATAATATGGATAATCAAGAAGCTGTTGGAAATTTTTTTGAAAAATTATTTAATTTAAATAATATAGAGCAAGTTAATATTCCAAAGGGTTTTAGGGGTACTCTTCGTGAGTATCAAAAAAGAGGTTTTTCATGGTTAACATTTCTTAGAAACCATGGTATAGGGGCTTGCCTTGCTGATGACATGGGGCTTGGAAAAACAGTACAAAGTATATGCCTTATGCTTTATGAGCGGGAAAAGAAGTTAACTGATAAACCAACCTTAATAATATGTCCCACATCTGTTGTTGGAAATTGGGAAAGAGAAATTGAAAAGTTTGCACCAGGTCTTAAATCTGCAATTCACCACGGAAATAGCAGATGGAGTTATGAAAACTTTAGCAAAGAAATACATAAAAATGAGGTTGTTATTACAACCTATGCGCTAATAGTAAGAGACCGAGATTTATTTCAAAAGGAAGAATGGGCGGGGATTATATTAGATGAAGCACAAAATATTAAAAATAGTGCGTCAAAACAAACTCAGTATATAAAAACCCTTAAGGCGGAATATAAAGTTGCATTAACGGGAACACCAGTTGAAAATAGACTATCAGATTTGTGGTCTATTATGGACTTTTTAAATAAAGGATATCTATACAATTGGTCAACTTTTAGAAGTGAGTTTGCAGTCCCAATAGAGAGGGATGGAGACCCTAAAAAAAGTAATAAACTGAAAAAAATAATTTCACCATTTGTATTAAGAAGACTTAAAACTGATACAAACATTATTCGCGATTTACCAGATAAAATTGAGACGAAGGAATATGCATCTTTAACAAAGGAGCAAGCTACTTTATACCAAGCTGTGGTAAAGGATTGTTTAAATAAAATTGATGATTCTGAGGGTATTCAAAGGAGAGGACTTATTATTTCTTCATTAACAAAATTCAAGCAAATCTGTAATCATCCCGTACAGTTTTTAAAGGACAATGGCGAGATTGAGGGTCGATCTGGAAAACTTGAAAGGCTCCTCGAAATGCTAGAAATTGTTATTGCAGAAGGGGATAGGTCACTGGTATTTACTCAATTTGCAGAAATGGGACATATTTTGGAGGCGGAAATTGAGAAGAAACTAGGAGTAAAAACATTGTTTTTACACGGAGGAACGAGCAGAAAGAAAAGAGAAGAATTAATTAATATATTTCAAAATGACACGAGTGAGCCTATGGTATTTATATTATCATTAAAAGCTGGAGGACTTGGTTTAAATCTAACAAAAGCTAATCATGTATTCCACTTTGATAGATGGTGGAACCCTGCTGTAGAAAACCAGGCAACGGATAGAGCTTTTAGAATAGGGCAAATTAAAAATGTGCATGTGCATAAATTTATATGCATGGGAACTCTTGAGGAGAAAATAGATCAAATGTTAGAGCGTAAACAGGCACTTGCTGAAAGTGTAGTGTCAACAAATGAAAATTGGATATCAGAGATGAGCAATAAGGAGCTCCGTGAATTATTTATATTAGAGCATGACAATAAAATATAAAATTCACAGATAACAATTAAAACGGTTTTTTAATAGTTGTTATTTGCATGGATAGAGGCAAGGAGATGTAACTTCGTGACTGGAAGAATAAGAAATGAATTTGGTAGTAATTGGTGGTCTAAAAAGTGGAATAATGCAATTTCTAGTTTTACCGAAAGTTCCACGATTGACAGTGGACGCGAATGCGCAAGAGAAGGCAATGTGCTGAATTTAGATTTTTGCATAGGAGAAATAAATGCAAGAGTTCAAGGCAGCAGTGAAGATTCCTATAAAGTAAATATAAAAATAAGTGCGTTTACAGAAGATCAGTGGAAAAAAATCATGAATGTTATGGTGAAAAAGGCTATCTTTTGCGCTAAACTTTTAAATGGAGAAATGCCAGAAAACATAGAGGAAGCTTTTAAAGAAGGAGGAGTAACTCTTTTTCCTAAAAAACAAATACATTTAGTAAGTGAGTGTTCATGCTCAGATGTTGCAAATCCATGCAAGCATATAGCTGCAGTTCATTATATGCTTGGAATTGAATTTGATAAAGATCCCTTTGTAATTTTAAAGCTTAGAGGCATGGATAAAGAAAATTTTTTGAAAGCACTCAGAACTCTAAGAAGTGGAAATGAAGGGGAACAGGTCAATAGAAAGGCGAAAATACATCGTAGGTCAAGAAAAACTATAGAGGATTTAAAACGAGAATTTGAGAATTTTGATAGAATAGATGAAGATGTGTTAAATATGACATTTTCATATATAACACCAGAAGTTGAACATGAAGTTATAACGACACTTGGAATTCCAAAATTTTGCATGAGCGATGATGAGTTTAAATGTAAAATGACGGTGGCATATACGAGCACTGAAGAGGAGACAAGGAAGTATTTAAGCAGAAAGTAAGTATTGATGTATTATCATCATTTGATGGGTAAAGTCGCGAGGAGAAAAATCGTATGAAGAAACTAATAAATTTAACTAAAGGTAATAGAGTGTTATATATCGTAGCAATAATTTCAATAGCAGCAGCTACATTTATAGCAATGCTTGAGCCTTTGATTATAAAAATAACAATAGATTCAGTAATAGGTAATAAACCAATGGATGTAATAAAACCTCTGCAAAAGATTATTATGGCAGTAGGTGGCAAAGAAGTACTTATAACAAATTTATGGATTTGTGCATTAAGTCTTGTAACATTAACATGTATAAGAGGTATTTTCTTATTCTTAAGTGGGAATTTTTCAGCTAGGGCTGCTGAAAATATATCAAGAAATATGAGAGTGAAGCTTTATGATCATATTCAAAACTTGCCATATGAGTATCATGTGAAAGCAGAATCAGGAGACCTAATTCAAAGGTGTACATCGGATGTGGAAACCGTTAGAAAGTTTTTTGCAACGCAAATGGTTGAAATAGGAAGAGCATTTTTTATAGTAGTATTTGCAATAATAATGATGTTGTCACTTAATAAAAAGATGACAATTATTGCAATGGTAATAGTACCGATTATTTTTATATTCTCATATGTGTTTTTTTATAAAATTAAAAGTACCTTTGAAAAAGCAGATGAACAAGAGGGTGTTCTAACAACTATTCTTCAAGAAAATCTAAGTGGAGTTAGGGTTGTGAAAGCATTTGGAAGACAGAATTTTGAAATTGAAAAGTATGAAAAAGAAAATATAAAATATAGAGATTTAAATTTCAAATTAGTAAAACTAGAATCAATTTATTGGTCATCGTCTGATATACTTTGTATGACTCAAATTGGTCTAGTTTTGGTTTCGGGTATTTATTTTGCAGTTAATGGAGTAATAAGTTTGGGTACTTTGGTGGTATTTAATACCTATGAAGGAATGTTATTGTGGCCAGTAAGGCAACTTGGTAGAGTTCTAACTGACATGGGTAAAATGTCAGTTTCACTTAAGAGGATATCTAAGATTCTCGATACTCCAGTGGAAAGTGAAGATGGAAAGGCTCTTAAGAGTGAGATCAAAGGAGAAATAATTTTTGAAAATGTTTGCTTTGAATACGAGAAAGGTAATGAGATTCTAAAAAATTTAACTTTTAAGGTTGCGAGAGGTGAAACAGTTGCGATTGTTGGGCCAACGGGGTCAGGTAAGTCATCACTTGTACATCTATTATTAAGGCTTTATGACTATAATAGTGGGTCTATAAAAATTGATGGAATAGAACTTAAGGATATTGAAAGAAAACATATGAGAAGTAATGTAGGTATAGTGCTTCAAGAGCCATTTCTTTACTCAAGAAGTATAAAGGAAAATATTAAAATGGCAAAGATACATTCAGAGGATATAGAAATTTATAGTGCAGCTAGTGTAGCTGCTGTGCATAATGTTATAACGAACTTTGATAAGGGATATGACACTGTTGTTGGAGAGAAAGGTGTTACACTTTCAGGAGGACAAAGACAAAGAGTGGCCATAGCAAGAACACTTGTTAAAGATATGCCAATACTAATATTTGACGATTCATTAAGTGCAGTTGATTCTGAAACTGATAGAATCATAAGAGGAAAACTAAAAAAGAGGAGTGAAAACAGTACTACATTTTTAATTTCTCACAGAATTTCGACAGTAATGGATGCAGATAAAATAATAGTATTAAATCATGGAAAGATTGAAACCATAGGAACCCATGAAATGCTTATTAAAAAAGATGGTATTTATAAAAGGATATGGGAGATACAAACAAATATTGATGATTTTACGGACGATGCGCCAGTAAGTTATGAGTAAAAGGCAGGTAATATTATGGATAGAATAGATAAACGTAAATCAACTCAAAAAATAGATATAGGTATATGGAGAAAACTTTTTAAATATCTGTCAGAATTCAAAAATGGACTTATTTTTTTAGCACTTCTAATGGTTGGAGTGGCTGGTATCGACGTAGTAATGCCGCTACTGACTAAGTATGCAATCGATAATTTTATAGTTAAGAAAACTATAGATGGGCTTCCCATATTTGCATTAGTATATTTTTGTGTAATTGTTTTTCAAGGATTAAATGTAAGATTATTTATAATACATGCAGGCAAAATAGAAACACACTTGGCTTATCATATAAGGAAAATTGGCTTTAAAAGGCTTCAAGAGTTATCTTTTTCATATTATGATACATCCTCTGTGGGATGGCTTATGGCAAGAATGACATCGGATGTAACAAAGCTTAGTGAAATAATATCATGGGGACTAATTGACATGGTATGGGCACTAGTTATGATGGCTGGATTCATAGGAGTAATGCTTTATAATAATGTAGGATTAACACTTATATGTATGAGTGTGGTACCGGTTCTATTTTTAATAGGAATGTATTTTCAAAAGAAAATCCTTAAATCATATAGAGTTGTTAGAAAATTTAATTCACGATTAACCGCGGATTTTAGTGAAGAGGTATCTGGAGCTAAAACTACTAAAACACTTGTTCGTGAAGAAGAAAACTTAAAAGAGTTTAAATTAGATGCAGGTAAAATGAGAAACTCATCTGTGAAAGCTGCAGTGTTTTCTGCTCTATTTCTTCCTATAGTTATATCTATGGGTAGTTTAGGTGTGGGTTTTGTTTTATGGATAGGTGGGGAAAAAATTATAGCAGGAGATTTATCTTATGGTACTTTTGTAATGTTTATTGCCTATACAGTTCAGTTTTTTGACCCTATAAATCGTTTAGCTGGAACAATTGCAGAACTTCAGAATGCACAAGCATCTGCAGAAAGAATTATAGGTTTAATAGAAACAAAACCTGATATATGGGACAGTAAAGATGTGATAAAAAAATATGGAGATTTATTCCATTCAAAAAGAGAGAATTGGGAAAAAATACATGGAGATATAGAATTTAAGGATGTAAGTTTTACATATAAAAATGGAGAAAAGGTGTTTAAAAATTTTAATTTAAAGGTTAATAAAGGTGAAACTATAGCTCTAGTTGGAGAAACAGGTTCTGGTAAAAGCACCTTAGTAAACTTACTTTGTAGATTTTATGAACCGTCAAATGGGGAAATATTAATTGATGGTATAGATTATAGAAAAAGATCATTATTATGGCTTCAATCAAATATTGGATATGTGCTTCAAAGCCCACATCTATTTAGTGGAACAATTAGAGATAATATTATATATGGTAAACTTAATGCATCAATACTCGAAATTGAAAATGCGGCAAAGCTTGTGAATGCTCATAATTTTATAAGTAAACTTGATAAGAAATATGATACGCAGGTTGGTGAAGGTGGAGGGAATTTGTCAACAGGAGAGAAGCAACTTATATCCTTCGCTAGAGCAATACTCGCAAATCCAGCATTATTTGTCCTCGATGAGGCTACATCATCTATAGATACAGAAACAGAAAAAATGATACAAAATGCTATAGAAAAGGTTCTAAAAAGCAGAACTAGCTTTGTAGTTGCTCATAGACTTTCAACAATTGTATCTGCTGATAAAATTCTTGTTATAAGAAATGGAAGTATCACGGAATCAGGCAACCATAGAGAGCTATTAAAGAAAAAGGGGTATTACTATAGCCTTTATACAAATCAGCTCTTAGAGGACAAGGAGATGGAGAGTAAAGAGATGTTTTCTTAAGAGTGTCGTTAAACAAAAATTAAAGGGACGGTTAATAACTTATATTAAAGTTATTAACCGTCCCTATAAAGTTTAACATTTAGTTAACACGGACTTAACTTACGTCAAGTAATATAATATTGACAATATATCCAATGTTATCTAAAGGAGCTGTATCCGATGAATTTAAATTTAAAAAAACAAAAGGCAATAGTCATGAGATTAATTACTAGAATTATAAGTTCAATATCTAACATTTTTACAAGGGCTAAAAATATTTCCATTCCTATAAAAATCATTTTAATAGTAGCTGTCACCTTAGTTTTTTTTATGGTTATAGAAAATGCAATTATATATAGGGTTACTTATAATAAAATGGTAAGCACTAATAAACAAAATATGAAGTTAGTGTCTAATGAGGTATATGAAAATTTTATAAATTTAATAAAATTACAAACTAGTGATGTTGAAAAAAATGCATTAAATGCTGATGTTATTGGAGTTGTAAAACATAAAAATGTTACACAGCGGGATGAATTTAAAATAAAATATAAAAATGAAATTGAAAAAATGACAAATAAGTTAATTACATATGCTAAAAGTAACAAGAGTGATGAACATGAATTCATTGCAGATAAAGATGGGATAATTATAGTAGATAGTGATGAGGAATATTTAAATAGTGATTTAAGTCAAAATGATTATACAAAAAGTGCCTTGGGGGGGTGCCTTCAGTAAGTTCAGTATATACATCCGTTGTAAATTTTAAGCCAGTGGTTACATTTGTGCAACCAATTAAGGATGAAAATAATAAGGTAATAGGAGTAGCTGGGAAAAGTGTATACATAGACTATTTTTCTCAAAGATTTGATAAGTTTAAATTCTTAGACGATGGATTTTTGTTTGTAGTGGATAGTTCTCAAAACATAATATATCATCCAGACAAACATCTTATTAATAAAAAACTGGATATAACTGAATTGATAAACATAACTAAGGATAAAAATAATTTTGAAAGGAGTGATATGAAGGAGTTTACATATAAGACAGGCAAAGATACATTTAATGCGTTTTATATTAGTGTACCTGAGCTTAAAAGTTTAGTGGTTTTCACAGTAAATGAGAACAATATGAAAAGTACATCGAATACAATAGGAAGACTTATAGTGTTAATGACTTTTATAATGCTTATAGTAATGGTACCTTTATGTTATATATGTATAAGGAAAATTTTAAGACCAATGAATATTCTTGTGAAAAATACAGTAGAAATTTCAAATGGAAATCTTGCAGTTGTGAACGTAATAATAAGCAATGATGAAATTGGTAAACTAGGCTTAAGTTTTAATATTATGACGCAAAATATTAAATCTTTAGTTTATGACGTAGCGAAGGTAACGGAGGAGCTTTTATACATTAACAAGGTCACTTGCACAGCGCAACATAACATAGTAGCTGGAATGGAGATAATTACAGAAAATACTCAAATGGTATCTATTGACACAAATAAATTAACTAGTGTAATAAATTCAAGCGTAAGGTCTGTCGAAGGTATAACTGAAAAGATACAAGGCATAAAACAACGATCTACAGATATGTATTTAAAGGCTGGTAACATTAAAACTATCAATAATTCAAGTATAAGTTCAATCACTAGTCTGAAACATATAAATAAAGAAAGTACAAATAAACTAAATGGAGTAAATAAATCATTCAAGGAATTATATACAGATTTTATGAAGATCAAAAATATCGTAGATGTTGTAAATAACATATCTAAAAGAACTCATATATTATCTTTAAATGCGTCAATAGAAGCTGCAACAGCTGGAAAATATGGTGCTGGATTTAGTGTAGTTGCTAGAGAAATTAGAAGTTTATCAGAGGGTATTGGTGAACAAATGAGCAAGATACAAGACATAGTTAGTAGTGTAAATAATAATATGTCAAGGACTGAAATTAGCATAGGTGAGGTAAATAGGGTTTTTAATGAGCAAGATAATGCTATAAATAAAACTATTTTAAGTTATCAAAAGGCGTTAAGATCTACAGAGGATATAGTATCGTCAATTGGCAATATTGACATTAGTATTGATGTTTTAAATAATGAAAATATTAGCGTTATAAATACACTTAAAGAAGTAAATATTATTTGCGGGGAGTTTACAGATTCTGTTGGAAAAATAAGTTCTGTAATTGAAAATCAATATGTTGAAACTAAGAATATGGGTGGTCTAGTACTACAATTAGAGAATTCAACTAATGAACTTAGAGTAAAAATGAATAAATTTACTTTATAAGAATATAAAGACAGAAAAGAATATATTTAAAAGTACTCTTAAGTAATAATCGTTTACAACGATAATATAGAGACGATTGTTAAGGGGGATACAACTAATGAAAAAAGCAAATAATAAAACAAAAGGTTTGAATATTAAAACGAAACTCATAATAGTTACAGGAATGTTATTACTTATACCTGTAATTGCATTAGGCTTAATAAGTTATAAAGTCGCCAAAAATGAACTTGAAAATAGCGGAAAAGTTTTACTTAAAAATAGTGTAGAAATGACACTTATGGTAATTAGTGAAAATCAAAAACTTGTAGATGAGGGAAAACTAACGCTTGATGAGGCTAAGGAAAGAACACGTGAGTATATGTTAGGTAAAAAGCAAGCAGATGGTACAAGACCTATTAATAAAAAAATTAGTCTTGGGAAAAGTGGTTATTTGCTAGCGTATACAAAAGATGGTGTAGAAGCTGCACATCCTACCCTAGAGGGTAAGAGTGTAATAGATGTTAAGGATAAGAAAGATGGATCTTACTTTGTTAAGGAGCAAATTAGAATAGCGAGTAACGGTGGGGGTTATTTAACATACTTCTGGACGCCAGCTAATTCCGATAAAATTGCGAGTAAAATAACTTACCAAAGGTTGGATCCTAATTGGGGATGGACTGTTAGTGCAGGGACTTATACAAATGATTTTAATGTTGGCTCAAACAAAATTTTAGGTACTACACTTCTTGTACTTTTAGCTGTGCTTGTTTTAGGAGGAGCAGTTATTATATTATTTGCGGAGCATATATCCGCTCCAATTAAAAAGATTGGTAAGGCAGTAGATGTTGTAGCTTCAGGTAATTTAAGTATTCCGGATCTAAATATAAAAAATAGAGATGAAATTGGGAAGCTAAATGAGTCGTTCAATAGAATGGTTAAGAATGTAAATGAACTAATAAGTTCTGTGAAAGATTCTGCTACTGTTGTATTTGAATCATCTCAGGTGTTAGATTCCATTGTGGATGAAAATACAGCATCAATTAATGAGGTAGCAGCATCTGTTGATGAGATTGCAAGAGGATCAAGTGAGCAAGCGATAGAGACACAAAATGGAGTTAGTAGGGTTAAAATCTTAGCAGATAAAATAGAACTTGTAACAGCGCTTTCTGTAAAAACTAATGAGGTAACAGAGGCAACGGTTGTGATAGGAAGCAAAGGATTTTCTGCATTTGAACAACTTATAGAAAAAACAGATGAGAATAGCAAGGCATCAGGAAAGGTAAGTGATATAATACTTGAGGTTGATAGAAGTTCTATAGAAATTGGAGCAATAACCCAGGCAATTAGTCAAATATCAGAGCAAACAAATTTATTAGCATTAAATGCTGCTATAGAGGCTGCAAGAGCTGGTGAACAGGGAAAAGGATTTGCGGTAGTTGCTGAAGAAGTAAGAAAGCTCGCTTCAGAGTCTGCTATATCTGCTGCAAAAGTTAGAGAACTAATTGATGGAATTCAGAAAAAATCAAAAGATGCAGTTATAGCAATGGAAGTTGGAAATGAAATAGCAAAAGAACAAAGTAAATCTGTAATAGATGCTAAAAGTATATTTGTACAGATTCTAGAAGCTATAGGTAAGATTTCAGAGGATATGAAAAGTATTAAGGGATATAGTCTAGAAATGGAAACAGAGAAGAATGTAATAATTGAAATTTTGGAAACCCTTTCAGCTTCAACAGAGGAAAATTCAGCTGCGACTCAGCAGGTTGCAGCTACAACAGAAGAGCAACTAGCAAGTATAGATCAGATTGTTTCACATACACAGGATTTAAAGAATCTGGCAGTAAAGCTTACAGCGGCAGTGGACGAATTTCAAGTTTAGGGTATAAATAAAAGAGGAAACCAAAATTTTGGTTTCCTCTTTTATTATATATTATTTAAAATCTTGGCTTAATCTTTCTATAACACGTTTTTCACCCATAGCTTGCATTACTTCATGTAGATCTTGAGTTTGTGTCTTATTACTTAATGCCACTCTTACAATTGTCGCAACATCTGATAATTGACCTTTAAATAACTCAGGATTTTTTTTATAAGTTTTTGCGTTTTTGGCATATCCAAGGTTTAAAGCAAGTTCTTTAAGTGTTGCAAACCAAGTATCATTATCATGAGAATAATCATATACACCTATATAACTTGAAAGAACACTTCTTACCTCATCCATTGGTATATGATCAGGGAAATTGTATCCCTTAGTAAGGCTATCTTTATAAAGATCATCAAAGAAATACTCAATATGTTCTTTTACATCTAACCATTTAACAAAATCTTTTCTTGGCTTATCATTTTCTCTTTCTATATTAAATATCTTTTTAGCATATTCTTCATTCTCTATTAATAAATTTGACATTTTAACATCATAATCTTTAGCCCAATTAAGATAAAGTTCATATACAGTAGCTGCATTCATGGTAGCTATAACATTTTTACTAATATCGTTAAGTTTTAAAATATCAAATAAAGCTCCACTTTTGCTCATGTTTTCAAGGGTAATATTAAAGCTTGTGCAAGGAATATTTACGTGTGTATCCCGCCACTCTTGAAAATCAGAATTAATTA
The DNA here is from genome assembly GCF_001877035.1 of Clostridium estertheticum subsp. estertheticum. NCBI lineage: Bacteria > Bacillati > Bacillota > Clostridia > Eubacteriales > Clostridiaceae > Clostridium > Clostridium estertheticum. Next base: position 1,184,068 of record NZ_CP015756.1, read on the forward strand.
AATTTACAAGATATTCAGCTACAGATACAAAAGGATACCCTTCAGATTTATAAAAATTCATAGAAATTTCAGGGTCTTTTCTCTTGCTGAGCTTACGTTTTGAAGCTCCATCCATTTTCATAATTGTAGGTATATGAGCATAATGCGGTGGCGTAAAGCCCAACATTTCAAATAACTGCAAATGTATAGGGAGAGATGAGAGCCATTCCTCGCCACGAATTACATGGGTTGTTCCCATTAAATAATCATCTATAGCATGAGCAAAATGATATGTTGGAATCCCGTTTGTTTTAAGAATTACAATATCTTGGTCATTTTCTGGCATACTTATGGTCCCTTTAATTAAATCATTACAAACAACTCTTTTGCCAGATGCTTCAGGTGCTCTAAGTCTTATAACATAAGGGGTGCCCTTAGTTAATTCAGAATTAATTTCATCCATTGTTGAATTCCTGTGAACTGCCCATTTCCCATGATATCCTGTATTAATCTTAAGTTCTTGTTGAATTGTTCTTGTTTTATCCAAATCCTCTTCAGTACAAAAGCAAGGATAAGCTAAACCTTTTTTTATTAGAGATTTTACGAAAGCGTGGTATATATTAATTCTATCACTTTGCTTATATGGGCCATATGCACCCTTTTCATTATTAGAATCTATAACGCCTTCATCAAAGTTAATTCCAAAATCTCGAAGAGTGTTAGTACTATCTTCGATGGCACCAACTACCTCTCTTTTTTTGTCAGTATCCTCTACTCTAAGATAAAATATACCTTCACTTTGATGAGCAAGTCTTTCAGATATGAGAGCAGCAAAGACACCTCCAAGATGTTGAAAACCAGTAGGGCTTGGGGCGTATCTTGTAATCATAGCATTAGGTTTAAGATTACGTTTTGGGTAAAGAGTTCTATAGTATTCTGGAGTTTCTTTTACGTTAGGTAATAATAAATCAGCCAGTTTTAAATAATCCATATTAATCATCCTTTCTTATGTAAGTATTATAATTTAAAATAAAAAACCTCTCATCCTAAAATATAACAGGACGAAAGGTAAACTTTCGCGATACCACCTAAATTGAAATTATATATGCTTATATCTTTTATTACATTTAAATTTAATTATACAGATATTTTTAGAAGATGTCAATATATAATAAATTCACTTTTTCTGATAAAGACCATATATTAGTAGAGCAGGAATATTGTGTTTGAAATTCTCATAGACTAAAAAAAATATATATACCCCTGTATAGGTTTTCATTAATATGGTATAATATATAAAATAATGAAAATTTTATAAATTATATGAAGGTGAGGTGATAATAATATGGGCGCGTTAGTTTTGCTCAGTGGTTTTACGAAAAAGGATAATGTTAATTTAATAAAGAGGATGAAAGAAATATTTTTAGATAGAAAATATACTTTGAGTTATATACCTTCAATGACAGATAAGAAATTAGAAAGTTTTAAAAAGGCAAAAATACAATTGCGTGAATATGGAAATTTTGAATTTAAGTATTTTGATATAGATGATTTTTGTAGTATAGATACAATAGATGAAATATTTAAGTCAGATGTAATATATTTATCTGGTGGGAATGCTTACTATTTTTTAAATAATCTTAAGAAAAGATATTTTATAACAAGGTTAAGACGATATGTCCAAAATGGTGGTTGTATTATAGGGTTATGCGCAGGTGCGATAATGATGGCAAAGGATATATCAGCTGCACAATTTGGAAGTGAAGATATAGTAGGTTTATCTAATCTATCATCTTTAGCTCTAGTTGATTTTAATTTTATGCCACATTGGAATATGTGTAGTAAGTATTTGGATGATTTAAAGAAGTATTCTAATAATACTGGTAATGTAGTTTATACGTGTAATGATGGGGATGGAATAGTTGTAATTAATAATGAATTACAATTCTATGGAGATATAAATATGATAAAAGAGGGAGAAATAGAGCAAGTATAATTAAAAATCGATGTTATAATATATTTTATACATCGATTTTTTATAAAGCTATGTCTTTGTTTTATAAAAGTATATTAACTAGCGGTAATCGCAATGCTCGCAAGTCTTATTTTAATCTTATTAAGTTTAAAAATTTGATGCCTCTCTAGTATTTCAAGGGATGTATAAGTGTACCTAATAAATATAGCAGCTGTAATAAAGGATATCACATCTGAAATGGGATAAGCGAGCCATGCTCCGGATACACCCATATTAAGACCAATTACAAATGAATATACGAGGGGTATAAATACAATTAGCTGCCTAAATATTGATAACTTGAAAGATGCCTTAACTCTATTTATAGCTTGGCAATAAGATATTGATAGATAATATACGCCAATGCAAGGGAATACAGCTATAACCATTCTAAAAGCCTTCGATGTTTGTTCAATAATGGCTTTATCATTTATAAATAGGCCTATAAATGTATCTGAAAAAATCATGAATATTGCCCATAAGAAAGTTGAGCTTACAGATACTGCAATTATGGACGACTTAACAACTTCTTTTAACCTTGTATAATTTCCTGCACCAAAATTATATGCAGCGATCGGTTGCATAGCTGTGCTTATACCCATTACGGTCATAAATAAAAACATTGAAACCCTTGTAGTTAAACCAATTGTTACGATGGCTGAATCTCCACCATAGGAGAATAATAAATTGTTTAATATAGCAGCAACTATTGCGTCTGATATTTCTATTATAAATGTTGAAAATCCAACATATACTATTCCAACAGATACTGCTTTGTTTAGGGTTAATTTAAAAGAAAATTTCAGGCTCATTTTTAATTGAATAAATACAATAAGAACATATATAAAAGCTATTATTTGAGATACAACGGTTGCTATAGCAGCTCCTTTTACTCCGTATGAGAATACATTTACTAGAAAATAATTTATAATTACATTGAAAATTGCTCCAATAGAAGTGCTTAATAAAACTATTTTTGTGTTTCCAAAAGAAGTTATAATATACGATGCGATTATAGTAAAAGATTGAAATATTACACCGATTAATATTATACTTATATAATCTTTTGCAAGGGAAAATGTATTTTTAGATGCTCCTAGGCTAATTAGAATTTTATCTTGAAAAATAAAAATGCTAATACCGATTATAGATATTGTTATAAACATTAGAACTATAGCATTTGGTATAATTATCTTAAGATTTTCGAAATCTTTGTCTCCACAACTTCTTGAAACGGAAGTTGAAGCACCAATAGCTATAAGCATAGATATGGCAAAAAACAATCTTTGAATTGGAAAGGCTATAGTTAGAGCACCAATCGCATTAGCACCTATAGCTTGACCTAAAAACATAGAATCAACCATGTTGTACATTTCGGCTACCATTAAAGAAATTATTGCTGGCACAGAAAATTTAAATAATAGTTTCCCGATTTTTTCTTCACCAAACATTTTGTTACTTTCTGTGATATTACTTATCGTCATTAAATCCACTACTCCTTAAAAATTTTTGTTTCTATAATACTATTCTACGCTACTATGCATTTTTTTACATTCACACGGTTGCTAGATAAAAAGTACAAAGTTGCTAACATGAGACTTTGTATTATACACAAATAACAAAAAAACACCCTAAAATAGGTGCTTTTGTACTTCTTGAAGAACTATTAATGTAGAACCATAACCTTCTATCTTTATTATATTATTATAAACTGCGTTCTTTTTAGCATAAGATAAGGAAATGTTAGGGGTAGAAATTTTAGTTAGAAGCTTCCACTCATCGTAACCAAGTCTTTTTGGTTTACCCATTCGTAACCAAATATCGTAAGCGGATCCAACTTTTTCTCCAATTTCATATTTAATAACTTTGTAGTCATGAATTAAATTTTTAATTGATAAGGATATTTTTCTCTCAGTAATATTTTTACGGCCCTTACCTTTAGCTAAATCCTCTAGCTTAATGAGTGTATTAAGTTCATCACTGTAACTGTAAAGTAAAACTTGGATATCTTCATCTCTTCTTGTGATAATATATCCATCACCTCTATCAATAACTTCATTTCCTAGTTTAGACAATAAATAATAGGCATAATACGAAGCTTTTTTTATTCCATCTAAGGTAAGAAGGCCGGGAGATCCGAAAAATAGTTCGTTATTTAAAATTGAGTTTTCTTCTACAGTGTCAAAAGCCTTTAATGCATTCAAACTGCTAGTATCATTAATGAAATTATGAATAATATATGGAAGCATATATGAAGAGTCATAAATAGTATTTATAGCTTCAGGACCATTAAAAGGTTCTTCTATTAAATCTTGTAATTGATATTTTTCGAAAATTTGTTTTGAAATATCAATGTATTCTATGGATAGATCTTTTGAGACTTGAAATTTCCATAACTTAACAATTTCAATTCCGTATATATCAGCGAAATATAATATAAAACTCTCTAAAAGTTTAATGAAAGAACTTTTATCTTCAAAGATTTGATCTAAAATTATTACTGGTACAAGGGATATGTCCATTAAAAATTCTAATAATTTTTCAACTTCATTCCAATTTAAAAAATTTACATTTTCATTGAAATATATCTTCATTTCTTTTCCAAAGAGATTTTGGACTATACCATTTTTAAAACCTATGGCCTCTTGAAAAGTTCTTAGGTATTCCTGTTCCCTTGCTTTAATAAGTTCCTTTGCTTGACCTAAATTTATGTTTTCTTCCCATTTGTGGTATAAATGCGAACCTTTCAGCGTGAAATCTGTTTGTAGTTTTATAATTTTATTTGTATAGTTAAATCTATCATAGTCTTCTAAATAATTAGATAAATATTGAATGGAAGTAGATAGGTCACAAGTTTGTATTTTTTTAAAACTATCAAATTTATCTGCTGGTATATCATATTTTTTTCTGAATTGTAGTGGTGTGCACTTATAATGATCTTTAAAACTTTTATTGTAATACCTAGCATGAGAAAAACCAACATCAAAAGAAACATCGGATATGGTTTTATCAGTATCTAATAACAATTTAATAGATTCATCTACTCGTACATTATTAACTAATTCTTTTAAATTTGTTCCAGACATTTCTTTTATTTGATGACATAAATAATAAGGACTTAAATATTCTATATTTGCTATGTCTTGCAAACTTATCTTATTCATATAGTTATTGTATATATACCTAATGATTCTATGATACCTTTGAAATTGTGTCACATTTTCTTTTATATCTTTTTCATCATATGTAAGATAATGAAAATTGTTTATTAAATGAAATAGTAACTTTACTAAAATGGATTCTATTTGATCATCAAAATTCTCACTTTTTTGTATTACTTCGCAAGCTAAAATGGACAAATATTTTCGTAGAACATCATATTTTTCTTCTCGTTGGGCGCCTTCTTCACTTGAATTTGTATAAAAATATATATTTTTCATATCATCATAATATTTTTCGAAAAATATGGGGTCTAAGTGGAAAATTAATACCTTGTTTTCAACCTCTGAGTAAATTCTGTGGGCTTCATCACAATTTATAATTTCAATTTCACGCTCGTATACTTCATAATTGCCTGATTCTATAAGCACATTAATAGTGCCCTCTAGTACAAAAATTATTTCGATAGAGTTATGCCAATGTATTGGGTAATCATTTATATTCTTAAGGGAGATACTTATAGGTAAATCATTCATATAACTTATATATTCTTTTCTCATTGTAGTAACCTCTTTACTTGCGATTATGTGTATATATATTATACATCTTAAATTACAAGATGATACACCACATAATTTATTATGTAATTTAAATTTTATATTCTAGGTAGTAGAGAAATATTATGGTTAATTTTATTATTGTCAATAAAAACTTAGCAAATTATAAATAACATAAAAATTGGATAACTGGGAACAATATAATAATGTTATTATAATATATTAACTGATAAAGATATATTATATAAAGATAATTTTTTGTGGAAAATAATTATGCTAAAGTTTATAATATAAATAATTTCATTTTTTTAATTCTAAAAATAATATTATATGCAAATATAAGGTTTAGACATATTTTAGAAGGAAAGTCACCTATTTATATAAGTGGATACAAGGAGAAATGAAATGGAAAAGTATGTTTATGTCATTATTTCAAGAACACCAACATCTACGGGAAAGATAGTTAGAAAATTTTTAAAAGAAAAATACAATCATGCTTCAATTAGCTTAGATAAAAATCTAAGTCAAATGTATTCCTTTTGTAGATTCTCAGTAAGCAATCCCCTTGTGGGGGGCATAGTTCGTGAGAGTGCATTTACCCTTACTATAGGATTAAAGGAGAATGTACCTATAAAAATATATCGTATACCTGTAACGGCAGAAAAATATGAATTGATAAGTAAATTTATTTATGGGGTTTATAACGATACAGAAATTTACTACTATAATTTTCTTCAAGCTATTGGGCTTATTAATAATAAAAGGCATGCTATTTACAAGACATATATATGCACTGAATTTGTTATGGAAGCTCTAAGGCAAGCTGGAATAAGTCTTACTACATTAGAACCATATCAGATAACACCTACAGATATTTGCAGGATCATGGGTGAATTTATTTGTTACTCAGGTAATCTAGACGACTATCCATTTAGGATACAGATAAAAACGAAAAATGATGAGCGCTTCTTTTGTAAAACAGGTTTTTTTTATGAAGGATTACATACTATTAAACATTTCTGGATGGTTGTTTCTAGAGATAGGAATAGTAAAAGAGTTAGTAAAAGCAAGAGAAGTAGAATTTAAGGTAAATACTAGGGGGGAGAATAATGGATAGTTACAATCATACTATTTGTATGAAATTAAGATTAGATGAGGAAGACAATAAGGCTGTTAGGACCCTTTGCTCTATTTGTTATGAAAAACAAAAGACCTACTTAAAATTGGAACTTGATTTAAAAAAAAGTCAAAGAAAAGAAAATAAAAAAGATGAAGCTCTGCTAGAATTTCTTTATTATGAGAATAAGACCTTAGTAGGATATTTAGGAGTATGTAATTTCGGAGGGAATTCTGTCCAAGTAAGTGGTATGGTACACCCTGAATTTAGGCGAAAGGGGATATTTAGAAAATTATATCTTATGGCAAAGGAAGAATGGCAAAGAATATCTAAAGCTGAGGTTCTAGCGTTATGCGATCATACATCTGCTTCTGGATTAGAATTTATAAATTCTATTGGAGGTGAATATGTATCCTCAGAGTATAAAATGTGTTTAACTAAAAAAGCTTTAGAGTGCAAGGTTAAACAGTTACATGTAAATACTAGTATTATTACACTTAGACTCGCAACTAGTGAGGATGCAGCTGAAATTGAAAAACAAACTTCTATTTACTTTGGAAAACCATTAAATGAAATAGATGACAAAGATGTTAAAGTAGTTAATATGGATAAAGAAGACTTAGAAAACTCCTTCATTCAGCAAGGTAATAATTTCATTAGCTATATGGCACTTCTTAAAGAGGAAATTATAGGGAAGGTTCATATTAGTGTAATTAATAAGGAGGGTTTTGTTTATGGATTTGGAGTGATTCCAGTCTTTAGAGGAAATGGTTATGGACGGGAAGTTCTATTAGCTACATTAGATATATTAAAAGAAAAAGGTGCTGACAATATTTTCCTTGAGGTTGAGTCCCAAAATAAAAATGCAATTGGACTTTACGAATCTTGTGGGTTTGAAGAGGTTGCTGTAATGGATTATTATGTAATGATTTGATATAGTTAGGGTTTATAACTGGAAAGAAATATATTATACAATAAATAAACTGTTATTGCAAAGCAAAGCAATGTAATAACAGTTTGTTTTATTTTTTTTGTATTAAATATTTTTCTTTGAATTCTATATAACCCTTTTTTCTTAATTTACAAGAAGGGCAGTCTCCACAACCATTACCTTTTATACCATTATAACAAGTTAATGTTTGCTTTTTAACCACATCAAGCACACCTAAATCATAAGCCATTTTCCAAGTTTCTGCTTTGTTAATCCACATCAAGGGTGTTTCAATTACAAAATCATAACCCATAGCCAAATTTAAGGTAACATTTAAAGATTTAATAAACACATCTCTGCAATCTGGGTATCCACTAAAATCACTTTGAGATACACCGGTTATAATGTTACTTATACCTCTTTGCTTAGCAAATACGGCTACAAATGTTAAAAATAATAAGTTACGTCCATCTACAAAGGAATTAGGAACACTATCTTTTGGGGCTGACGTGTCAACTTTCATATCTTTTCTTGTTAAGGAATTGGGTGCTAACTGATTAAGTAAATTTAAATCTAAAACATGAAATTCAACGTCATGCTCGCTGCATATAGTTTTTGCACAATCAAGTTCTAATATATGTTTTTGACCATAATCAAAAGACACAGCTATAACTTCTTTATACTTTTTTAATGCCCAAAATAAACAAGTTGTGCTATCTTGTCCTCCACTGAATACTACTACTGCTTTTTCTCTATTCATAATCAACACGCTCCTTTTAATTTGTTTGAATTTTACTTATTTATTATAAAGCATCATTAATTTATTGTTTAAAATTACGTCAGTATTAAATCTTCCTCTAAAAGTAGTGGACATGGTTTTAGTACCTGGTTTTTTTATTCCACGAGTAGTCATGCAGGCATGTTCACCTTCTATAATAACAGCGATGTCCGAAGACGTTGTTACCATTTCCATAGTTTCTGCAATATCTGTTCCTATTCTTTCTTGAAGTTGAAGTCTTCGGCCTACCATATCAGCTATTCTTGCTATTTTACTTAGACCGATAATCTTTTTATTAGGAACATATGCTACTGTTACTTTCATATCATACATAAGCGCCAAATGGTGTTCACAATGACTAAAAATTTGTATATCTTTCATTATAACTATATCACGAGAATCATCATTAACTATTAAATCATCAGCAAATGTTGTATCAAACATTTTAGCAATTTCAGCATTGCTATAACACATACCGGCAAATACTTCTTCGTACATTTTAGCTACACGCTTAGGGGTATCTTTGAGGCCTTCGCGGTTGGGGTCATCACCTAGTGCTATTAAAATGCCTCTTATATGTTTTTCAATTGCTTCTGTATCAATTGCCATAATTTTATACACCTCTCTTATTTGGATCCCAAATGATTTTGTGAAGTTGAACTTGAAGATTAACACCGTTCATTTTATTGCTTTTCATAAATTCTACAATCTTTTCTAGGTCAATTTGTCCAAATACTGGACTAATATATACATTTGTTTTATTTGTTAGTGCATATTTATCTATTATACGTTTGGATTTTTGTAAATCTTCCATACTACTAGCCACAAATTTAACTGTATCTTTATAAGTTAAATAAGCAAAGTTATTTAAATCCATTGGACCTTCCATATTGCTTGATGGTAGTTTATAGTCCATATTAAAGCTTGGTGGATTTTCTATATTCGCAAACTTACTTAAATTAATACTACCATTAGTCTCAATTTCGATATGAATGGAGTTGTCGATTGACAAAACATTTAAGAGCTCTATAATTCCCTCTTGTAATAGAGGTTCGCCACCAGTTAAGGTTACATTTCGAATTTGGGTAGATTTTATATATTCATATATATCATCGGGTGTCATAAGGTTATAACTGGCATCTTTCTCATTAGCCCAAGTGGTATCACAGTAGCTACAATTAAGGTTACAACCTGCGAATCTTATAAATACTACAAGTTGACCTGATAGTGGACCTTCGCCGTTAACGCTTATAAACTTTTCAACTACTTTATATTCCACTTTAATGTGCCTCACTTTCTTCATATGATGCGCTATTATTAGGTGTTTCATAAACGGTAGTTCGCTTAACATTATATCCTTTATCTTTCATTTTTTTAAAGAAAAATTTTGCAAAGTTTTCAGCTGTTGTTCTAAAATCAACAAGTATCACTTTAAATCCATCCTGATTTATACAATTTAGGGTCTCATCTCTCATGCTTCCTATTTGCACAATTAGAGCATGGTCATAGGAATCAGCCATGGACTTAACATCCCTTTTTAAATCACCAAAATCTATTACCATACCTTCTAATTGACCGCCTTTTGTTAAGGTTTCCGATTGTACTTCGACTTCAACCTTCCATCTGTGTCCATGAATATTTGCACATTTTCCTTCATATCCAGAAAGAAAATGCGCACTATCAAAGCTATGTTCTGATTTCAAAATATACATATGGGGCATTCCTCCTAAAATTTATAAAAATTTACTCCCGTAATAACAACATCCAATGGCCCCATTAAATTGAGGGTCTTGGATAGATACTATTTCATCGTAATTGTTACTTAAGTATTTTTTGATTGCAATATTACTTGCAACACCACCTGTTAAGATTAATTTTTTACCGCGAAATTTACTAAGTAATGGTAGGAGCCTTTTGTATAGGGAGTAATTAACGCTAGAACACAAACTTTCTATACTTACACCTTCGGCTATTTTACCAATTAACTCTGATTCAGAAAATACTGCGCAAGTTGAATTAAGTTCTATTGCATTTTCATAATGCTTACTCATCTCGCCAAGTGATACTTCTAGCACATTTGCCATATTTTCCAAATATCTACCACAAGACGCAGCGCATTTTTCATTAAGTTCTAGGTCTGTTGTAATACCTTTTTCTACTTTTACAATTTTAACATCTTGACCACCTATATCTAAAAGTATAAAATCATTTAAACCTGTTTGATAAAATCCTCCATATACATGAGCTTTTATCTCATTTATTGGTGAGAATAGTAATAAATCAGTGTTGTTTTTACCATAACCTGTAGAAACTGCTTTATCAATATGGCTAATATCAAGCTTTTCTAAATCAACAATAATTTTACCATTAAAGTTACAATAATTTCTGTAAAAGCTCATTGTGCTTACTTTCTTTTTTTGTATTATCTTATTGTCTTCCATTAAAACTATTTTAACCTCTCGGCTTCCAAGGTCTATACCTAGTACGCGCATTATTTAGACTCCTTTAAATCTAGTAACATATCAAGGAAGGCTTCTAACCTGAGCTTTGTTCTTGCGTCTAAGACGTTTAATTTATCACCTTCAATATTTAATATGGGAATATTTAATTTCTCTTTTAAAACTATATCTGCAACTGCCCTATAGCAAAATGCTTGAGTGTAGTGAATTATTCCGTCTAATTTCCGATTGTCTATTTGTTTTTGAATCTCTATAATCCTAAAATTAGTATCATAAGGATAAGTATAATCATAATATTGATGATATATATCCATGGCATTATTAGCTCGTGGAAAAGCAAATTCTCTTTGAACCTCATTGTATACAAAACTAGCATTGTGATTTTCAACAAATGAGTAGATATCTGGAGTCATAGGGGGTACACCAATATAGCCAAGGCGAAGTTTTCTAATTACTGGTTTTCTGTTTTTAATTTCATAAATGATTTTTTCTAAGTCAACGTCAAAAGCATCTACATTACAATTAAAATCACTTGAACTTACTTGATAAAGATGATTTTCAAAGCCTGTTGCTTTATTATGTATATGGGTTAATTCATCAATTTCTTTGACCAAGGCGCGAGTCCTATTCAGGCGGTTCTTAACTACTTCAACTTCTTTTATTGTTACATTAAAGACATCCATAAATTTTTTTATTTCATGTTCTACATCCTCTAACTTGTGACTATGAGGGAAGGAAAATGGATAAACTTTTATTCCTCGTAGTTCTAGTACTTCAATTAGAGCTTTTGTGTTAGAACAATCGCCCTCAACAACTCCAACAATTTCTTTTATGTCATTTTGTAAACAGGCTCCATAAATACCCTTTATCCAGGTACATAAACTCCTAGGGAAGCCATCTCTTTCAGCAATGTCTATATATTTCAAATAGTCATCTGAGGTTATAAAAATATTGTTTAAATCGACAGGTGTATAACCTGCTGCAATTAGAATTTCTACTGGAACGGTAGTTGTTAAACCTATTTTTTTCATTGTGATTCCTCCTAAAATATAACAAAAGAACCATCTGATACCAAACAAAAAAACTACCTAAAACGGTAGTTACGTCCTAGTTTTGTTTATAGACAGGATGGTTTTGAACTGTCTTATTTAAGTTTTATACTAATAAAGCTTACTATATTTTAATTGCTATGTCAAATTGACTTGAAAAATAAAAACTGCCACAGAAATAATATCTGTAGCAGTTTTTGCATAATTAAGTATATAAAATATTTAGTTTAGTATATGCACCGTCAGGTATCGTACACCCCAATCACCGCATTCACCTTCATTATTAAAGAATAAATCTATAAATTTTCCTTTTATTGCTGAACCGGTATCAGCCGCGATAGCATTTCCATAACCCTCTATATATAATTTTGTTCCAAGCGGTATGACACTTGGATCTACAGCTACGGTACTATATCCATTTGGATTTCTAACAGTCTTTTGTCCTGAAGCAGTATAAGTGTTATTAGTTCCTTCAGAACCCCAGTAAGCAGTAGTTTTTACAGAAAAAGTTTTACTATATGAATTACTTTTGGAAGAAATGGGTGTTGCTTTTGCAACCTGAGATTCTCTGGAAATTGAAGATCCCCTTGAAACGGATACTGCTGGCATAGTACCTTGAACTATAATTTTATCTTTAGGCTGTGTAACTAACGTTTCTTTAACAACTTTCCTAGTTACTTCTTTTCCGTTTTCATAAGTTACATTTAATGTAATGCTTTTTAAGCCATTAACTCCATTTTGTGAAACTGTTCTTTCAGATTTTAATATACTATCATTTTCTTTAATAACAGTTTTAAAATCAACAGGTTTTGACTGTTTTATTGTTTTTGAATTAACCCTAGTTACTGTTATGCCTAGGCCACTCGATAATTTAGTTTCTTTTGATGGTGAAATTTTATCAGTAGGGCTAATGTCTATTTGTTGTGCCTTTAACATTAAAGCAACATCTTTTTCAGCAGATTTAACATTAAGTTTCTTATTATCCACAAAGACGTTAACGTTTATAGCACGGGTTATAGTTATAACACCGTTGTTTTGTATTTTTGAATTCAAAGCCTTATCAACTTTATCTTTTACGTCTATGCTTATACCAGATTTTTTTAGGGCGTTACCAAATGTCTTTTGATAAGTTACCATATTAGTTGATTTACCGTCTATAACTACCGTAATGTTTTTTCTAATGGAGCACACAAAAATAGTTGAAGTTGTAATTATTGCCACCAGTATGAATCCAATTACAAATTTTATTCGTTTACCTTCCATAAATTTAAATATAAAAATCATCTCCTATTATTAATTTCAGTATAAGGCATCATGGATTTATTATTACAGATGCCTAACCACTTAGGTCTACAGTACTCTTGGGTGCATTACAATTAAGAGTGCTCTCATAAAACGCATGAGCAGTAGGGGAGTCATGTATACTTATACCAATAAATGTATTGGTAAATTATTGTAACAATATTGTAACACGTTTATTAAAAAGATGCAAATGATAACGATTTCTTACCCAACTTTCCCTTAAGTGATATAATTATTATAGCATATAAAAGCTTAGTTCGTTTAATTTATGTGATTTTAGGGGTATTATTAATTTGGAGGTGATTAAGACGTGAAGTTAATGGAGTTACAAAGTATAATATTCAAATCATCTTCAGAGAGTATGAGAGGTCAGGGTAAGAAGGCTTTTAATGAGGGATTAGTTAGTAAAATCAAAGGAAAAAAGATAAATAATATGTATCATATTTATGGAAAGGTTAATAATGATACTAAATCAAAGGAATTAAACACACATATAACAATAGATTTAGCTAAGCTGAAATTAGATAGTATAAAATGTACCTGTGAGGATTTCAAAGAAGTCTCTATTGTAGGTCATTCATTTATGTGTAGTCATTTAACAGCTACAGCATATAGTTTTTTGAATATATATACAAAGGGTAATTCTGAAAAATCAGAGAAGATAAGTGAGAATGATACTAGTAAGAAGCACATAAGTAATATTATAAAGTTAAATCGAAAAGTAGCGAAAGGTTCAATTTATTATGAGGCTCAACATCAAATAGGTACGGAAAAGACAAAAATTGAGGCAAATTACTTAAGAAATTTTCTTGCAGGGCTTAATTATAAAAAAGTTAAATTAAATTATGATGGGTTTGAGTTTGAAGCCCTAATTGTAAAACAGGATCTACCTCTAACATTTACGTTAAAGATGCGAGAAAAGCATTTTGTTTTAACTACGCATAAGCAATTCCCAATATCATTAAATGACAAAAATGATGTATATTTATTCAATTGGAAACTGTACTTACCATCAAAGGGTCAAGTACAAAGGTATATTCTTATTTGTGATAGGTTAAGAAAAAATCGTGAAATTTTATATGGCTTAAATATTACTAATTATAATAAAATCATATCTTTTTTGAGTACTATTTCAAGTGATGTAAATATTAGTGAAGAAGTCAAAAGTTTTGCAACAAACTTTATAAAAGTAGAATTTTACTTGTACGAGGTAGATAACCATATTTATTGTGACTTGTTAGTAGTTTATGGTAATGAAAAAATTAACATACTAAAGAATGATAGGAGTAAAGATAAAATGCTCCGTGAGCATAAAATAAATACACGTGATTACAAATTTGAGGACAAAATCCTTATGGAACTGGAGAAATATAGATTTATAAAAAGAAATGAGAGGCTACTTTTTATAGGGTCAGATGAGCAGCTGTTTGATATATTAAATAAGAGTGAAAACAATCTTTATTCCCTTTGAAATGTTACTTTTGGAAATGGACTTAAGCATATGAAAATACAAAATGCAAAGGATATAAAAGCAGAGATTAAGGAAATGGATGATTACTATGATTTTTCTTATAGTATAGACAATATTTATAATAATGAATTGAAAGCTGTGATTGATTCATTTAAACAAAATAATAGATTTTATAAAACTAAAAATAATAATTTTTTGAACTTTGAAGATGAGACGGTTAAAAGTTTTTTTGATCTAATATTAGTATTAAGTGCTGATGAGTTACTAGAAAATGGCTCAATAAAGATAGAAAAAAATAAGGCGTTATATTTACAAAACAAAATAAAAAACAAGAAATTTGAATTTATTAAGGGTCGCGAAGTGCTAAAGGATATAGAAGACATCTATGATAATATAAATGAAATGGAAATAAAGGTACCTGTGAACTTAAAGGCTACGCTTCGCGAATATCAAATTGATGGTTTTAAATGGCTTAAAAGCCTTAGCGCTTTGGGACTTGGGGGTATACTAGCAGATGAAATGGGACTTGGAAAAACTGTTCAGACCATAGCTTTTCTCTTATCATTTGAAAATAAAAAATCTATTATTATTACTCCAACTTCCCTTATTTATAATTGGAAGGCTGAATTTGAAAAATTTGCTCCTAGCCTAAAGGTTGCAATTGTACATGGAGAGAAAAAAGGAAGGTATGAATTAATTCATAATTTAGAAGAGTATGATATAATACTTACGACCTATGGAACTTTAAAAATGGACTTAAATCAATATGATGATATTGTTTTTGATTATTGTATTATAGATGAAGCGCAAAATATAAAAAATTATTTGGCGCAGTGCACAAAAGTTATTAAAGAAGTTAAGGCTAAAGCAAGATATGCTTTGACAGGAACTCCTATTGAAAATAATTTGTTAGAACTTTGGTCTATTTTTGATTTTGTAATGCCAAACTATTTATATTCCAAAGAAACTTTTGAACTTAAATTTATTTCTGGAAAAAATGTTGATTTAGGAGAACTAAAATCACTTATTAAACCTTTTCTATTAAGAAGAACTAAAAATGAAGTGCTTAGAGAATTGCCAGATAAAATAGAAAAGAAATTTCTAGTTGAGATGACTACATCTCAAAAGGCTGTATATAAAGCCTATATCAAAGCTTTTAGGGATAAAATGAAAAACAATACTGATGGGAAAATAGAGGTCTTTTCTTATTTAACAAGGCTCA
The DNA here is from genome assembly GCF_001877035.1 of Clostridium estertheticum subsp. estertheticum. NCBI lineage: Bacteria > Bacillati > Bacillota > Clostridia > Eubacteriales > Clostridiaceae > Clostridium > Clostridium estertheticum. The sequence continues at coordinate 1,200,106 of NZ_CP015756.1, forward strand.
GACAAATATGTTTAGACCCATCACTTGTGATAGAAGGATATAAGGGCGGAAGTGGAAAGATAAACATTGCAACAGAACTTATTCAAAAACATGTAGAGGGCGGTGGGAAAATACTATTGTTTTCTCAATTTACATCTGCACTTAAAAATATAGGAGAAAACTTAAAAGAAAAAGGAATACCATATTATTATCTAGATGGAAAAACTAAATCTAAGGATAGAATTAAGATGGTAGATGAATTCAATAAAAGTTGTCAAACATTTGTATTTTTAATATCATTAAAGGCAGGGGGAACAGGCCTTAACTTAACATCAGCAAATTTGGTAATTCATTTTGACCCTTGGTGGAATCCGGCAGTTGAGAATCAAGCCACAGACAGGGCTCATAGAATTGGTCAAAAAAATGTAGTTGAAGTAATTAAATTAGTTGCTAAAGGTACTATTGAAGAAAAAATCATTTTACTTCAAGAAAATAAAAAAGATCTAATTGATAGTGTAATTACAGGGGAACTTACGAATAGTGATATTCTTGGGAAACTTACAAAAGAAGAACTTTTGGAGATACTCATGATTTAAAGCTGTCACCCATATGACAATGATTATGATATAATAAAGCAAGAATATAAAAGAAATAGCAGAATACTTAAGTTTAGTACCTTCAACTATAAGTAAGCTGATTTCTCGTAATAAAATAGTATAAGATGCCACTTGTCACGTGGGTGGCACCAATAGGAGATGAAAATATGTACGTAGAATTTAATAGTACGATTGTGGAGAGTAAAGATATAAAAGATACAATCGAGAAAAACACAGAATTTAAAGTACTTAAAGATATGAGTAAAGGTTCAAAGAGAGAGGATATATTAGCTTTTAATCTAAGTGTAGCTATTAATACCTTAAATGATTTACTGGAAGACGAAAATAATTTAAAGGATTTAACAGAAGATGAATTATTTGAAGAATATCTATCACTTGCAGAAGAAATTGCAATGGACATTGAAGAGTATGTACCAGATGGGGCAGTACTAGACATCAAAGCTTATAAATGGGATAAGTCAGATGATGGCATAAGTCTTGTTATAATTATAGCTCCAGAAGATATAAATGATCTTAAATTAAAGGATATTATGAGGAAACTAATAACTCAAGTGGAGTAATTTATAAATTAACGTTGAAATTGTCTAAGGAAACATACTAAAACTTTATAATGTTATTTTGCCTGCAATAAATAATAAAACTAAAGGTAGGTAGATTAAGATGAATAGCAAAGATAAAAAGTATATAAAAAGAGACTGCAAAAATTTATTTTAAATATACTGACTGTAAAACTTGAGACACAATATAATCTCGTATTGCATAGTCATAAATTTTATGATATCATAATATTATTAATTAAATAATAATTATGAATGTTAAAAGGGAGTAACTGCCTATTTATAGGTGATAAAGTCAACATACCAGACCTTAAAGTCTGGCTTTATCGTGGCTAATTCCAGTCAAGTGAGACTTTTAACGCAATGATCTATAAATGGATCATTGTGTTAAAAGTCTTTTATTTTTTTTATATTTTTTTCAAGCTAAGAGGGAGTAACTACTCGTAAGGGCGATAAAGTCAACATAACTGGTTTTAAAAACCTGGCTTTATCATAGCATTTGCTACAGTGAGACTTTTAGCACAATGAAACCGTTGGTGTTTCGGTGTGTTAAGAGTCTTTGTTTTTTATATATAACTTTGTGTAAAGGAGGAATAATTATGTTGAAATTTTAATCAAGGTGTAAAGTTTATAAAAATAAAGGGGTGGACAATATTAAATATTTTAATGAACAAAGCTTAGAAGTTTTAAACAATTTTAAGGTTGATAGTAGCAAAGGATTATCGAATTCTGAGATCAAACAAAGACTGGAAAAATATGGTGCCAATGAATTTACTAAACAAAAGCAAGGGTCTATATGGGATAGTATTAAGGCTGCAATAACTGAGCCTATGATGATAATACTTTTAGTTGCAGCTGTAATTAGTGCGCTAGTAGGACAGTACCATGATGCTATTGGAATAGTATGTGCTGTAGCAATTGGAATTGGTATAGGTATTTTCACAGAAGGAAAATCACAAAAGGCTGCGGATGCTTTATCAAAAATGACAGAGAATATAGAGGTAAAAGTATTACGTGACGGGAAAATCATTCAGGTTAATAAAAATGAACTAGTACCTGGGGATATAGTCTCAGTAGAGACTGGAGATATGATTCCAGCAGATGGCAGACTTGTAACTAGTTTAGATTTAGCTGTTAGAGAGGATATGCTTACAGGAGAATCAGAGGATGTAAATAAAGACTGCGAACTTATAATAGAAATGGAAAACATAAAAGCCAAAGATAAAATTATTGTACAAGATCCAATTCCTGCAAAACAAAAGAATATGGTTTTTGGAGGAACACTTATTGCTTATGGTAGAGCTACGTTTGTAGTTACATCTACCGGTGATAGATCCCAAATGGGAGAAATAGCTAGAAATCTTGAAAAAGGTAATTTAGAAACACCACTTCAGTCAAAACTTGGACATTTAGGTGGTAGGATTTCAAAAATATCAAGTGCAATAGCTGCGATATTATTTATAGTTATGATTATAAAGTTGGTTGTAGCAAAAGAGATATCAACTGATACAACTAGTGTATTTGCTTTTTTAGAGTCTGTTGGACCGATAAAAACTGCCTTTGTTGTATGCGTTGCTTTAATTGTTGCAGCTGTTCCTGAAGGCCTTCCAACAATGATAAATATGACACTTGCAATAACAATGCAGAAAATGGTTAAAATAAATGCACTTGTTACTAAAAAAGAAGCCTGTGAAACAATAGGTTCAGTAAGTGTTATATGCTCAGATAAAACAGGTACACTTACTCAAAATAGAATGACAGTTGAAAAAGTTTATTTAAACGGTAAGTTTAAGGGTTGCGATGAATTAAGTAATAGAAATAACTATTTTATAGATAACTGCATTGTAAATTCTACAGCAGACATTGAAAGAAATGAATATGAAGTTAAGTATCTAGGTAGTGCAACAGAATGTGCTCTTCTTTTATACAATGATGCCTATGATTACGTGCAAGAAAGACAAAATGCAAAAATAGCGCATCAAATTCCTTTTAGTTCAAAACGAAAGAGGATGAGTACTGTTATAGAAGATGATGAAGGTGCTACAGTATTAACAAAGGGAGCCCCAGAAATAATTCTAGAATTATGTAAATTCGAACACGTTAATTGTGAAGAAGTAGAACTAAACCAGGCAAGGCGTGAAGAGATTTTAAATGAAATTGGAAAACTTCAAAAGAATTCTATGAGAGTTCTTGGATTTGCATATAGAAATATAAGTGAAGAGGTAGCAATGGCGTCAGAGAAAGGAACACTTGAGAATAATTTAGTATTTACAGGGTTTGTAGGAATAAGAGATCCTCTAAGACTTGATGTTAAAGAGGCAGTAGAAACTGCTAAAAAAGCAGGAGTTTCTACAAAAATGCTTACAGGTGATAATATAATTACAGCTATTGCTATAGGAAAAGAGCTAGGACTACTTACTGGTAATAATAGAGCAGTAGAAGCTACTTATATAGATACATTAACAGATGACGAACTTAGAGAGGAAATAACTACTATATCAATAGTAGCACGTTCAAAACCTGATACAAAAATGAGAATAGTTGAGGCTCTTCAAGATAATGGAGAGGTAGTAGCTGTAACTGGGGATGGGATAAATGATGCTCCAGCACTTACAAAAGCTGATGTAGGTATAGCTATGGGTATAGCGGGCACCGAGGTTAGTAAGAATGCTGCAGATATAATATTAACTGATGATAGTTTTGGAACTATTGTAAAAGGTATTAAATGGGGAAGAGGTATTTATGAGAACTTCCAGAGGTTTATTCAATTTCAGATAACAGTAAATATAATTGCTTTTTTAACAGCAATTTTATCTGTATTATTTGATTTCCAAATGCCATTTACTACAATACAATTGTTATGGGTAAATATTATAATGGATGGTCCACCAGCTCTATCGCTTGGACTTGAGCCAGTAAGAGATGCAGTACTCAGGAGAAAACCTACTAATAGAAATGCTAGCATTATAACTAAACAAATGATGACAAGTATGATTGCTAATGCTCTCTATATAACGGGTATTATCGTGGTTCAGATGAAGTTTGATATATTAGGAGCTGGATTCCCTGTAAAGGGCGCTACAGGAGCAAATGAAATGCAAACAGTATTGTTTGCGGTATTTGCTTTTAGTTCATTATTCAATGCATTTAACTGTAGAGAATTTGGCACAAACAGTATATTACATAACATTGCAAAGAATACTATATTTTTAAAAATATTAGCGGTTACAGCAGTAGTTCAAATATTTGTGACAGAAGTATTTTCAGGATTCTTTAATGCAGTGCCTTTAAGCGCTATTATGTGGCTGAAGATAATTGGATTAGCTTCACTTATAATAGTAGTAAATGAAGTAGTGAAATTAGTTATGAGATTTTTTGTAAAAAAGAACAAACAAATCGCGTCAGAATCAGAAGAAAAGATAGCAGCTTAGACACGGTTCCTTTTTATGATGCTTCTTTAATTTATTAAATTCTTAACTTATTATTAATTGTAACATTTATAACTTAGCTTCTGCACATTATTTATACTATATAAAGCATATCATTGTTGCATAATTATGTGGTATTATGATGCAATATTAATATTTGCATGTTTGTAAAAAAAACATGGTAATTGAATGCAAATATAGCATATACACTCGAGTGAGGACGTTTTGGGTACATCGTATCATCTTGATTTATACGTTTATTAATAAGATAATATAATAAACATACAAAAAAACAAATAATGCGTTGAATAATTATTCAGATTGATGTATAATTATTCAAATGATTAAATCATCACCTGCGTGCTGAAATATTAAGACTCCAGAAGGAAATTTATACTCATACTGAAATTATATCTTTATTATAGTATGTAATTTATAGTAAAGAACTGAGAGACTTTCCTTCTGAAATGTCGTTAAACAGTTATATAATTAATAAAAATTAAGTATTAGGTTTGGAGGTTATAATGGATATATTAAATAATGAATCAAATAAAAAAGATTTTTTGCAAATGAGTAAATATGAGGGTAAAACCTTTGTGATAAAATATGGTGGAAGTATAATGAGTAATGATGTTGCGAAAGAAGCTTTTGTAGAAGATATTGAGCTTATGACAAAAGCAGGCATAAAGGTTGTTATTGTACATGGTGGAGGTCCTTTGATTAGCAAGTGGGTAAAGAAAAGCGGTGGTGAAAACAAGTTTATAAAAGGATTAAGAGTTACAAGTAAGGATACTATGGAAATTGTAGAGATGGTATTATCAGGTAATGTTAATAAAAGATTATCATCAATCTTAAGTCTTAGAGGACTAAATGCTATAGGTATAAGTGGTAGAGACAGCAATTTGATTCAAGCTAAAAAGAAGTACATTTTTGATGATGACAAAAAAATTGATATAGGTTTCGTTGGAGAGGTTGCAAACATAAATACAAAGGTTTTACTTACCTTGCTTAAAAACAAGTATATACCAGTTGTTTCTCCAGTAGGTGTAGGCTGCAATGGTGATAGTTACAATATAAATGCAGATTATGCTGCAGCTGCTATAAGTGGAGTACTTAAAGCTGAAAAATTATTAATTATGACAGATATAGATGGTGTATATACAGATATAACTGACCCAACAACACTTTTATCATCAATAACGGTTGCACAAACTAAAGAGTTTATAAATAAGGGTATGATTTATGGTGGAATGATTCCAAAGCTAGAATGTTGCGTTGCTGCAATTGATAAGGGAGCTAAGAATGTTCACTTAGTAGATGGAAGAAAAAAACATGGTTTATTATTAAATATAATTAAGGATAGTGGAACTAAAATTATAACAGCGAAAGGGGTAATATAATGGAAGAAAATTGTGTAATGAATACTTATGGAAGATATGATGTTACTTTTGAGAAAGGCCTTGGATGTAAAATTTATGATTCAGTGGGTCAAGAATATATGGATTTTGTATCAGGAGTTGCAGTGAATTGTCTTGGACATAGCCATCCTGCTATAATAAATGCAATAACTACTCAAAGTAGTAAGCTCATGCAGAGTTCTAATTATTATTGGAATACACCGCATAAGCTACTCGCAAAAAAACTAATAGATAACTGTGATCACGATAAAGTGTTTTTTTGTAACAGTGGTACCGAAGCCATAGAAGCAGCGCTCAAGATAGCGAGAAAATATGGATCATTAAAAAATACTAAAGATAAAAATGTACTTATATATATGGACGAGTCCTTTCATGGTAGAACTATGGGTTCATTATCAGTTACTGGTCAAGAAAAATATCAAAAAGATTTCCGCCCATTAATTGGAGGTACACAAAAGGTAAAATTTAATGATGTAGAAGAGTTAAAAAAGAATTTTAATGATAAAGTATGCGCTGTAATAGTAGAACCAATTCAAGGAGAAGGCGGAATAAATATTGCAACAATAGAGTTCTTAAAAGCAGCAAGAGATTTGTGCGATAAATATGACGCTCTATTAATTTTTGATGAAGTGCAATGCGGTATGGGACGCCTTGGAAGTCTTTTTGCTTATAAGAAATTTTCAGTTATTCCTGATGTAATATGTATCGCAAAAGCACTCGGTGGCGGTTTTCCAATAGGGGCAACTATTACAAATGTTAAAGCGTCAGCGGCATTTGTACCAGGTGATCATGGAAGCACTTTTGGTGGAAATCCACTTGCATGTGCTGTTGGTGAGGCTGTTTTAACAGAGCTTCTTGATGGTGGAGTTATAGAGAAAATTGACGACAAAAGTGCATATATGAAAGAAAGATTACTTAAAATAAAAGAGAAATATGGTGTAATAGATGAAATAAAAGGTATAGGTCTATTGATTGGCATAAAAATAAATGCAGATACAAAGGAATTTTGTAAGTCGTGTTTTGATAAGAAATTGCTTGTAATAGCGGCTGGGAATAATGTGGTAAGATTACTTCCTCCACTTAATGTAACAAAGGGAGAGATTGATGAAGCATTAGATATTCTTGAAAGAGTAATTTCGGAAATTTAATGTGTAAGTTTACTATAAAAATAAAGTGAATTGATAAAGGCTGCATAACGAATTCGTTATGCAGCTTTTATCTTTAGAAATGTTGTTTCTTGTTTTGATATCTAAAGTGATTAGGTGACATTCCAACACTTTTTAAAAAAACTTTACTGAAATAACTTGAATCAACATATCCAACGTTTTGTGATATTTCAGTAATGTTTTTATCTGTATTTAGGAGCAAGTCCTTTGCTTTTATTATTCTAAAGGAAGATAAGTAATTAATAAAATTAATACCAATTTTACTCTTAAAGTATCTGCTGAAATATTGTGGGTTAAGATGAACATAAGCTGCAATTGATTGAAGATTTATATATGTATTATAATGTTTATCGATATATTTCATAGCTTCTTTAATTAGCGTATCATCTTGGTTATCACTTATGACTCTATCATTTTGCGTATTTATTAAAGATATACTCCTATTTATAGATTCAATTAAATCGTTAGGTCTTATGGGTTTAAGTAGGTAATCGATTACTTTTATTCTAATTGCACTCTGAGTAAAAGCAAAATCATCATAAGCAGATAGAATGATTGTGTGTACATTTGGTAAAAATTTAATTATCTCTTTTTGAGCCTCAAGGCCGCTAAGTTCAGGCATTTCTACATCCATTAAAATGATATCGGGGGTACTTGTTTTAGCCATTTCAATAGCTTCAAATCCACTTTTAGCTTCACCACAAATATTAATACAACTTAGTTTATCTTCAATGATGTATCTAAGCGCTCGTCTTTCAATATTTTCATCTTCAACTATTAGTAAATTGTGCATTAGTTACGCCTCCCTTTTATTTAATTTAATACAAGGAACCTTTATTGTAGCGGTAGTTCCACATTCTTTAGTCGATTTAAGTTCGATGCCATAACTATACCCAAAAAAGTGTTTAATCCTGTCGTCTACATTTTTAATTCCTAGGCCGGTAAGGTTTTCATAAGAATTTTCAACTGCAAAAATTGTTTTAAGTCTGTCGTTATCAATACCAATGCCATTATCAAAAACTTCAAGTGTGAGATAACTATTATTAAAATTTTTACCTATTATTTTAACTTTACCATTTATCGTCATATTTTTAAGACCATGAATTATTGAGTTCTCGACTAATGGTTGAAGAGTCATTACAGGAATTTTAAAGTTGAGTATTGAAGGATCAATATCTATTTTGTAATCAAACCTATCACCAAATCTTGTTTTTTGAATATAAAAATACTTTTTAATATTAGTTATTTCTGAATCTATTGTAACCATGTTATTTGAATTCTTAAGACTATACCTTAATAGGTCAGAGATTGCATAAATGAGATTTTCAGTGTCGGGGGCACCTTCTATTAAAGCCATTCTTGCAATGGTATTTAGAGTATTATATAGAAAATGAGGATTAATTTGAGCCTGAAGCGCTTTAATTTCCATATTTTTAAGAAGTTCTGTAAGTTTCATTTTTTCTTTAGTTTCGTCCAAGAGTTCTGATTTTGTAATTGTTGCTATTCCCATTTTAGCGATAAAATTAGAGAAAAGAAAAAGATAATCAGCAGATACTAGAATCTTTTCATAATCAACTACGGGAACTTCAGCTAGTGCATTAAATAGATCATTCTCAGATAAACTAAGTTCACGTGATAATCTCTTAACATCTATGAGTGTTTTATTTTTAAAGTTTGTACTTGTTACTTGTCCACATAACATAGATCCAAGATAATTACCATTTACAATTATCGGAGCCGCAAAATCAATGAGACCAGTGTGGCAGTTATAAATAATAGGTTTACCGGCTTCCATTGCCATTGTTCCACCAACTGAATCACAATGTTTACAACGTCTATATCCTTCTGCACTGCTTCTAATTAAGCTGCACCATTTAGTAAAATAACTGGCGGTTACAACAGGTGTTCCATCTCCATTAACTGTTACAGTTGAGAGGCCAATTATTTTTGCGAATTTATCTTGAATATCTTTAAGTGAGGATACGTCAATGATTTCTTTAAGCTTATATTTAGGATTTATTACCATGATATTCCTCCTCTATAAGAAGTTTTAATAACAATAACTATATAGTTAATATATTACCATTAATTGTAATGAAAATATACTATATTTAATATAATCAAAATATATTAGCATTAACTATATAGTAATAATAATACATTCAAATGTCAAAATAATTTCTTTTTATGAAATCAATATTATACTTAAATAGAGCAATATATTGACATCAAAGAGTGTGAAAATTCGGTATAATGAAGATATAAAATAAATGGAGGTGTTTTTATGGGACAAGAATCATTAGGAATGATAGAGACAAAAGGTTTGATTGGTGCAATAGAAGCTGCAGATTCAATGGTTAAAGCTGCAAATGTAGTTCTTATAGGTTATGAGAAAATAGGCTCAGGACTAGTTACTGTTATGGTTAGGGGAGATGTTGGTGCTGTTAAAGCCGCTACTGATGCCGGTGCAGCAGCTGCAAAGAGAGTTGGAGAAGTTGTATCTGTTCATGTAATTCCAAGACCTCACACTGATGTTGAAAGAATATTACCTAAATATCCAGTTTCAGAATAAATAGTGAGAGGTTGATGTAAATGAATACACAGCTAATTGAAAAGGTTTATGAAGAGGTTAGACGTAAAATTGCTAGCGGAGAAATAAAAGCAAATGATATTGAAAAAACAGTTAAAGAACTTGCAAAATGTGAGAATGAAAGTAAAGTTAAAAATGAAATTATAGAGGTTAAAGAAGTTAAAAAGGAGGGGAAATTTATGCAGGCACCAGGATTAACCGAATTTGTTGGAACAGGTATTGGAGATACAATTGGTTTAGTTATTGCAAACATAGATTCAGCACTACACGCGGCTATGGGAATTGATAAAAAATTCCATTCAATAGGTATTATAGGAGCAAGAACCGGAGCAGGTCCACAAATAATGGCTGCTGATGAGGCTGTTAAAGCTACCAACACTGAAATCGTTTCAATTGAACTTCCAAGAGATACAAAAGGTGGGGCTGGTCATGGTTGCCTTATAATATTTGGAGCAGAGGATGTATCAGATGCAAGGCGTGCAGTTGAAGTTACATTAAAAGAACTTCCTAGAACTTTTGGTGATGTTTATGGTAATGATGCAGGCCATCTTGAAATGCAGTATAGTGCAAGAGCAAGTTTGGCTATAGAAAAAGCTTTTGGAGCACCTGTTGGAAAGGCTTTTGGATTAGTTATTGGGGCGCCGGCAGCAATTGGAGTAATGATGGCGGATACTGCTGTTAAAACTGCAAATGTAGAAATAGTTGCGTATTCAAGTCCATCTAAAGGTACATCACATTCAAACGAAGTTATACTTGCAATAACTGGAGATTCAGGAGCAGTAAGACAAGCGGTAATCGCAGGAAGAGAAGTAGGAAAGAAACTTTTAAATGCGTTAGGTGATGAACCAACTTCAACTACCGAACCGTACATTTAAATTAAGGATGGAGGGTTGATATTATGAAAAGATCAAAAAGATTTGAAGCGTTAGAAAAAAGAGAAGTTAATAAAGATGGGTTTGTAAAAGATTGGCCAGATGTAGGCCTTATTGCAATGGATGGTCCTAATGATCCTAAATCTAGTTTAAAACTTGAAAATGGAAAAATTGTTGAAATGGATGGAAAGAAAAGAGCTGATTTTGATTTTATAGATATTTTTCTTGCAGATCACGCTATAAACCTTGGTGATGCAGAAAAATCAATGGCGATTAGTTCACTTGAAATTGCTAGGATGCTTACAGATATAAATGTTCCTAGAGCAAAAATTGTAACTATTGCTACATCAATTACACCAGCAAAACTAGTTGAAGTTGTAGATCATTTAAATGTTGTTGAAATGATGATGGCACTACAAAAAATGAGAGCTAGAAAAACACCATCTAATCAGTGTCATATTACAAATGTAAAAGATAATCCAATTCTGATTGCTGCTGATGCTGCAGAAGCTGCTTTAAGAGGTTTTGATGAAATGGAAACTACAGTTGCTGTAACAAGATATGCACCATTTAATGCACTTGGATTACTAATTGGAGCACAAGTAGGAAGAGGTGGAATATTAACTCAATGTGCTCTTGAAGAAGCAACGGAACTTAAACTTGGAATGCTTGGTTATACAGCATACGCTGAGACTATATCAGTTTATGGTACAGAGCAAGTATTTACTGATGGAGATGATACTCCTTGGTCAAAGGCTTTTCTTGCATCTGCATATGCATCTCGTGGACTTAAAATGAGGTTTACATCTGGTACTGGTTCAGAAGTTTTAATGGGCTATGCTGAAGGTAAATCAATGCTTTATCTTGAAGCAAGATGCATAATGATTACAAAGGGTGCTGGAGTTCAAGGATTACAAAATGGTTCTATAAGTTGTATTGGTATACCAGCAGCTGTTTCAGGTGGAATAAGAGCTGTACTTGCTGAAAATCTTATAACTTCAATGCTTGACATGGAAGTTTGTTCAGGAAATGATCAAACATTCACACATTCAGATATAAGAAAAACTGCAAGAACTATGATGCAATTCCTTCCTGGAACAGACTTTATATTCTCAGGATACGGTGGAGTTCCTAATTATGATAACATGTTTGCAGGTTCTAACTTTGATGTTGATGACTATGATGACTACCTTGTACTTCAAAGAGATTTAAAGGTCGATGGAGGACTCAAACCAGTAAAAGAAGCAGATGCAATTGCTGTTAGAAATAAGGCTGCTAAAGTGCTTCAGGGAGTATTTAAAGAAATGGGATTACCACAAATAACTGATGAAGAAGTTGAAGCCGTAACATATGCACATGGAAGTAAGGATGTTCCAAACCGAAATGTTGTAGAAGATTTAAAAGCCGCTCAAAGCATACTTAAAAATGGAATTACAGTTCTTGAAGTAGTTAAAGCTCTTTCAAAGAGTGGTAATGAAGATATTGCAGAGAGGGTTCTAAGTTTAGTTAAACAAAGAATTGCTGGAGATTATCTGCACACCTCATCTATTTTTGACGATAAATTTAATGTAATTACTGCAGTAAATGATCCTAATGATTATATGGGACCAGGAACTGGGTATAGGCTTGAGGGAGCAAGATGGGAAGAAATCAAAAACATTAATCAGGCTCTTGATCCTAATAAAATGTAGTTAGAGGAGTGATGTGATATGAATGTAATGTCTAATGAAGAATTAATAAAAATTATAACTAATGAAGTTGTTAAAAAATTACAATCACAAGGCGATTCGCATGAGGAAATAGCGAATAGTAAATTGGACACTTTAAATTCGAAATTAGAGCTTATTGAAGTAGGAGTTGCAAAACCAGGAACAAGGCGTGATGAAGTTGTTATAGCAGTAGCTCCTGCATTTGGAATTTATCAGACAAAAACTATTGTTGATATTCCACATAATGAAGTACTTAGTGAAATTATGGCAGGAATTGAAGAAGAAGGTGTTACTTCAAGAGTTATTAGAGTAACTCGTACATCAGATGTTTGTTTTATGGCTCATGATGCAGCAGTTTTAAGCGGCTCAGGAATTGGTATTGGTATTCAGTCAAAAGGAACAACTGTTATTCATCAAAAAGACCTTGAGATGCTAGAAAATCTCGAACTTTTTCCACAAGCTCCATTAATTACAAGAGAGACTTTTAGAGCGATTGGGAAAAATGCTGCTAAATATGCAAAAGGTGAGTCACCTGATCCTGTTCCTACATTAAATGATCAGATGGCAAGGCCTAAATATCAAGCAAAAGCAGCAGTTCTTCATATCAAGGAAACACAGCATGTTGTGCCAAATGCAAAACCTATGCAGCTTAAAGTTGTATTTAAGTAAGGGGTGAATTATATGGATGATAATATGAATATTGAACAAATAGTAAAAGAAGTTATGAAAATGATGAGCAGTGAACCACAAGCACAAGAAGTTAAGGTGGCAAGTAATAGTAATGTTAAGAAGTTAACACTTAAAGACTATCCATTAGCAATAAAGAGTAAAGAACTTATTAAAACGAAAAATGGTAAAGGCCTTGACGACATAGATGTTAAAAGTGTGCTTAGTGGTGATGTTAAAGACGATGATATAAAAATTACATCAGAGGTTCTTTTATATCAAGCACAAATTGCAGATGAGGTTGGAAGAGTTCAGTTTGGTAAAAATTTAAGAAGAGCTGCTGAAATGGTTATAATTCCAGATGCAAGAGTTCTTGAAATTTATAGTGCACTCAGGCCTTTTAGATCTACAAAGCAGGAGTTATTAGATATTGCAACAGAACTTGATGATAAGTATAATGCCACAATAAATGCTACATTGGTAAGAGAAGCCGCTGATGTATATGAAAAAAGAAGTAGGCTAAAAGTTTAACGACAGCATCGAAGATGATGATTAATGAGGTGATTGGTTTGAAGTTTATTGCAGGTGTAGATGTAGGTAATTCTACAACAGAGGTAGCTATTGCGGATATTGAAAATGGTCTAAATTTTGTTTCTAGTAGTTTGTCTAAAACTACAGGAATAAAAGGAACTTTAGATAACGTTGTTGGAATTTTAAATTCATTAACTGACGCATGCAAGAAGATTAATATAGAATTATCTGCATTGGATTCCATATGTATCAATGAGGCAACACCTGTAATAGGTGATGTAGCAATGGAAACAATTACAGAAACAATAATAACTGAGTCAACTATGATTGGACACAATCCAGATACACCAGGTGGGCTAGGTATTGGTATTGGTAAGACTGTGTATATTGATGAAATAGTGAATTTACACAGTATGGAAGATGTAATTTGTATAATTCCAAAGTCAGTAGATTTTGAAACTGCTGCTATGAGAATTAATAATGCACTTGACAATAATGTAAAAATTAATGGACTTATTGTTCAAGCAGATGATGGTGTTATTATTTCCAATAGGCTAAGGAAAGTTATCCCGATTGTTGATGAAGTTTCCCTTATAGAAAAAGTACCTATGGGAATGATTGCGGCTGTCGAGGTAGCGCCGCCAGGTTCTAACATAACAGTACTTTCAAATCCCTATGGCTTAGCTACAATATTTAGCTTAACCCCAGATGAAACAAAGCATATAATTCCTGTTGCAAGGGCTCTGATTGGAAATAAATCAGCTGTTGTAATTAGGACACCAGAGGGAGATGTAAAGGAAAGAACGATTCCATCTGGTAATCTTATTTTATTTGGAAAACAAGAAAAAAAAGTTGGCATCGAAGAAGGTGCTGTTAAAATAATGAAAGCGTTAAGGGATGCTTGGCCAATAAATGATGTGGTCGGTGAGAGCGGAACAAATGTTGGAGGAATGATTGAAAGAGTTAAGCAGGTCATGGGTCAATTAACTAAGCAGAAAAGCTGCGAAATAAAAATTCAAGATATTTTAGCAGTAGACACATTTGTACCTCAAAAGGTAAACGGAGGTATAGCAGGAGAGTTTGCTTTAGAAAATGCAGTTGCACTAGCAGCAATGGTTAAAACAAGTAGACTGCCTATGGAAAGTATAGCAAGAAAACTTGAGCAGGAGACAGGTATTAAGGTAATTATTGGTGGAGTTGAAGCAAATATGGCAGTTCTTGGAGCATTAACTACTCCAGGTACGGACAGACCAATGGTAATACTTGATTTAGGTGGGGGATCAACAGATTCTGCCTTTATAAGTAAAACAGGAGATGTAAAATCTATTCATCATGCTGGAGCAGGAGAGATGGTAACAATGCTCATAGACTCAGAGCTTGGAATAGATGACTATAACCTGGCAGAGGATATCAAGAAGTATCCTCTTGCAAAAGTTGAAAGCCTATTTAATGTAAGGTATGAAGATGGTAGTGTATGTTTTTTTCAAAAGCCGCTTAGTGCTTCTATATTTGCAAGAAATGTTGTTGTAAAAGAAAATGAGATGGTTCCAATCCATTCAAAACATTCAATTGATAAAATAAGAATTGTTAGACGCGAAGCTAAAAAGAAGATATTTATAACAAATGTTGTAAGAGCTCTTCAAGATATAGCACCAGGGAATAACCTTCGCGCTATTGAGTTTGTAGTGCTCGTTGGTGGATCAGCACTTGATTTTGAAATACCTGAAATGATATCTGATGAGCTTTCTCATTATGGCATAGTTTGTGGAAGCGGTAATATAAGAGCAAAAGAGGGCCCTAGAAATGCAGTAGCAACAGGTCTTGTAATATCTTACTACAATAGCTTGAAAGGAATATAAAATGGAGAATAACAGTAGACCTTGCATTGTTGTTGTTACGGATAAACCAGATATTAATATACTTAAACATATACTCGCAGGAATTGAAGAAGAAGGTATCCCATATGAAGTTGATGTAGTTAATGGTGATGAACTTTTAAAAATCACTCATAAGGCTGCAGTGTATTCAAGAATGGGTGTCGGGATAGGAATAAAACAAAATAGAGTTTTGCTACACTTTAGCAAACTTAAAATTGATAAACCAATTCTCGACGTCAACTTGAATGAAAATATTAAAGATACTGCAAGAAACATTGGTAATAATGCTGCAAGATTATATAAAATAATGCCTTTTAAAAATATGGGCGAGGGTATTATGGAAGCATTAAAGCATAATTTCGCAAGGGAGGAAAACATATGAGCAGAGTTGCCCTTGGGTTAATTGAAACAGTAGGATTAGCTGCAGCAATTGAAGCAGCGGATACTTGTATGAAATCAGCAAATGTTGAGCTCATAGGGTATGAATTGACTAAAGGTTATGGCATGGTTACAGTTAAGATTAAAGGTAACGTGTCAGCAGTTAAAGCAGCCATTGAGTCGGCTAAAGTAAGTGCATCGGCTGTAAATACAGTATATGCAACTCTTGTTATTCCAAGACCTGTTGATAAATTAGATTTAATAATTGAATCTAGTAATACTATTGGATTAGAAAATAAATTTGTTGGCAAAAAAGAAACAATAGAAATTCCAGAAGAAATAATAAATGAAAAAGAAGTAAAAATAGTGGAGAAGCAAGCTTTAGTAGAGGAATCAGTTGTAGTTGTTAATTCAATCATTGTGGATGGAGCAGTGCAGGAAACAACAACAGAGGGAATTTGCAATTTATGTTATGACCCTAAATGTAGTAGGAAGAAGGGAATGACTAGAAAGGCATGTATGCATTATAAGGATAGTGAAGGTGATAAGAAATGAATGAATTTGATGATGCTCTCTTAAAGGATATAGTTGAAGAAGTTTCAAGGAAATCATGTATTAAAAATAGAGAATATGTTATTCCGGTTGGAGTGTCAAGTAGGCATATTCATGTGACCAAGGAAGATCTTGAGTTTCTATTTGGAAAAGGATATGAGCTTACTGTAAAAAGTAAAGTTAAACAGATAGGTCAGTTTGCAGCAAATGAAACTGTTACATTAGCAGGACCTAAAGGAAGCTTAATTAAAGTTAGAATACTTGGGCCTATAAGAAAAGAAAGTCAGATTGAAATATCACTTACTGATTCCTATACACTTGGAGTAAAGGCCCCACTTAGAAATTCTTCAGACATAGTAGGGTCAGAAACACTTAGTGTAATTGGACCAAAGGGAATGAAAATTTTTAATGAAAAAGTAATTGTTGCAACTAGGCATGTTCATATGTTACCTCAAGATGCAATTACATTTGGAGTTTCGGATGGTGACTTTGTTGACATTGAAACTAAAGGGCTTAAAGGTATTATTTTGAAAAATGTACTTGTTAGAGTTGGCAATAATTCAGTTTTAGAGGTTCATATAGATACTGATGAGGCAAATGCAGCAGAAATAAAAAATAATGGACTTATTAGGATTGTGGGGTTAAGTAGATAATTATGATGGAGAAAGCAAATGATCTTATATTGCAAATGGAGAAATGTATAGCTAATGAGGGTCCAATAAAGGTAGAGGGAAAACTTAAGGTTGGAGTTGATCTTGGAACTGCAAATATAGTTATTACAGTGCTTGATTCTAATGATATTCCGGTTGCAGGAGCAATTTATCCAGCAGATGTTGTACGTGATGGAATAGTTGTTAATTTTGTAGGGGCAGTACAAATTATAAGAAAGCTTAAAGCTCAACTTGAAAAGCAACTTGGGCGTGAGCTTATATATGCAGCAACTGCAATCCCACCAGGAATTATGGAAGGTAATGTACGTGTTATTAAAAATGTAGTTGAAGGTGGGGGTTTTATTGTTACAAATGTACTTGATGAGCCAACGGCGGCAGCTAACATATTAAACATTAACTCTGGAGCAGTTGTGGACATTGGTGGTGGTACTACGGGAATTTCGATACTCAAAGATGGAAAAGTTATCTATAGTGCAGATGAGCCAACAGGAGGAAGACATTTGACTCTTGTGACGGCAGGGGCTCTAAATATGGAATATGAAGATGCAGAGGAATATAAAAAGGACATTAACAATTATAATATGGTGTTTACAATGGTTAGGCCAGTAATTGAAAAAATGTCATCGATAATACAAAAACATATAAAAGGCTACAATATCGATACAATATATCTCGTTGGAGGTACTTGTTGCCTTAAGAATATTGAAAATGTAGTAGAGGAGTACACTGGTGTTAAAACTGTTAAAACGTATAATCCACTTCTAGCAACTCCACTCGGAATTGCAATTAGCGTAAAGTGAGGTGATTTAGTTGGATATTGAAGAGCTAATAAGAGCAATCACAATTCAAGTATTAGGTTTGGTTAATAAAAAAGTATTAGTTTTCATTTCAGGTGGGGTAGTAAATGTAGAAGAGGAATTTAAGATTTTAAAAGAATTTGATAATTTACAATATAGTGTTGTTTTATCTGACTCTGCGAAGGATATAATTCCTAATAAGTTTATTGAAGACCTAAATGCAGATTTGATTTCTGACAAAAAAGTAATGGCTAAAAAGATAGATGAAGTTGATTTTATATTGATACCAGTTATGACAAGAAATATACTTGCAAAAACAGCTTTTGGCATTCGCGACACATTTATTACAACAGGAATTTCGGATGCAATTATGAAAAACAAGAAAATAATTGTAGTAAAGGATAGTTTTGATCCTGATAACCCAGTTAATGTTTCATTAGGTTATTCACAAAATGGTTCATATAATGAAATGATAAAAAATCATATAAAAACAATAGAGAGCTTTGGGGTTTCATTTATTAATGCATATGAGCTCAAAAAGGCTATAAACGAATTACTTATTATAGAAGAAAAGAAAATAACACAATTTACTAAGAGTGAAAAAGTTGTGACAAAAGAAATAAGAGAAGTAACATTAAAAGGAATAATAACAAAAACCGATTTGCTGTCTATTGGGAGTTGTAGGAATATAAAAATTTCAAAAGGAGCGGTTATTACATCTCTTGCAAAAGATTACATAGACTCAGAAAACATTGAAATAGATTACATTGAGGGGTGAGAATATGTTTTTGGCAAAAGTAATTGGGACGCTTGTTTCCACAAAGAAAGATGATAGATTGATTGGAAGCAAGCTTCTGATAATTAGAAAAATTAATGAATTCGAGGAAGAAGAGAAAGATACATTAGTTGCAGTTGATACAGTAGGCGCAGGAAATGGTGAAATAGTTCTTGTAATTACAGGTAGTGGAGCAAGACTTTTAGAAGATAATAAAGATACACCAATTGATACGGCTATAGTAGGGATTGTAGATTACATTGAAGTAAGTAAATAATAATTTAAACTCCAATAGGAGATGAATTTATGAAAATATATACAAAGACGGGGGATAAAGGTCAAACAAGTTTGCTTGGAGGAAGCAGAACTTCAAAATCTGATTTAAGGGTATGGTCATATGGAACATGCGATAGTGTAAATTCGACCTTAGGTTTTGCAAGAAGTTTTATAAAAGATGAAGAGATAAAGACAATAATATTCAAAATACAAAAAACACTTTTTGAAGCAGGGGCAGAACTTGCATCGCTTGGTACTGATAAATTTAAGGAAAGAATAGTTAAAGAAGATATAGATTATTTAGAAACAGTAATAGATAAGGTAGACATGATTATCCCAAAGCTTAATAGTTTTATAGTTCCTGGTGGAACAATTGAATCCGGAGCACTTGATGTAGCAAGAACTAAGGTACGCGAAGCGGAGCGATATATAGTAGAGTTAGCCATGAGTTATGATGTTAGTGCTAATTTATCAAAGTATTTTAATAGATTATCAGATGTTATATACACTATAGCAAGATATGAGGATTATAAAAATATTCTAATAAAGGTTAAAGAAAATGTAATAGTGGCACTTAGACTAAAAATTAATAAAAGGGGTAGTGAGAAAATGAATAGAGAACTTAGTGAAAAGATAATAAAAAGGTGTATTGAAAAGGCAATACAAATAGAAGTCCCAATGGTGATTTGGGTCATGGATGAGCATGGAAACCCTGTAATGTTTGAGAGAATGGATGGATCACTTCTTGCAAGTATTGAAATTGCAAAAGGAAAGGCTTATAGTGCAGTGGCATTTAAGTTACCTACACATGAACTTAATGAACTAGCAAAAAACGGAGAACTTTATGGGATTAATAACCTAGATAATGTTATTACATTTGGAGGAGGATATCCGTTAAAGATAAATAATCTTATAGTTGGAGCAGTTGGTGTAAGTGGCGGAACAGTTTCACAAGATATGGAAGTTGCGATCTATGCGGTTAAAAAGTTTGAGGAGATGATAAGTTATGGAGATAAAAAATGATGAAATATCAGCAATGGTTGAAAAAGTACTTCAGGAAATGAATAGGAGAGATCTTAATGTCTCTGAGAGTGATGGCGTTTTTGATGATATGGATGAAGCAATTGAGGCTGCATCAATTGCGCAAAAAGAGCTTATATGTATGAGCATTTCACAAAGAGAAGAGCTTATATCCGCAATGAGAAAAGCTATACTTGATAACGCTACAAAAATAGCAGACATTTGCGTTGAAGATACTGGAATGGGAAGGAAAGATCATAAGTATTTAAAACTTAAACTTGTGGCTAATAAAACTCCTGGAACAGAAGTGCTTAAAACAATGGCAATATCAGGTGATAAAGGATTGACACTTATAGAAATGGGGCCATTTGGAGTAATCGGTGGAATAACGCCTTCAACTAATCCATCTGCGACAGTTATGTGTAATAGCATTGGAATGATTGCATCAGGGAATGCGGCTGTGTTTTCACCACATCCAGGAGCAATAGAAAGTTGTCTTATTTCCGTAAGAGTTCTTAATAAAGCAATAACTGATGCTGGTGGCCCTAGAAATTTAATTACAACGTTAAGAAAACCATCACTTGAAAGTACTGATACGATGATAAATAATCCTAAAATAAGACTTGTAGTTGCAACTGGTGGACCTTTTATTGTTAAGAAAGTGTTATCATCAGGCAAAAAAGCAATTGGAGCAGGAGCTGGTAATCCTCCGGTGGTTGTTGATGAAACAGCAGATATAGTGAAAGCTGCAAGGGATATAATCGCAGGTTGTTGTTTTGATAACAATCTTCCATGTATAGCAGAAAAGGAAGCAATTGTTGTTGAAAGCGTATATGAAAAATTAATTGCAGAGATGCTTAAGAACGGAAACGTATATGAATTAGATGAGCAGCAAAAACAAAAGGTTCTAGATGTAGTAA
This sequence comes from Clostridium estertheticum subsp. estertheticum, assembly GCF_001877035.1. Lineage (NCBI taxonomy): Bacteria > Bacillati > Bacillota > Clostridia > Eubacteriales > Clostridiaceae > Clostridium > Clostridium estertheticum. The sequence continues at coordinate 1,220,905 of NZ_CP015756.1, forward strand.
TGAACAAAACTGAAAAGGGTGGAAAAATAAAATATGGAGTTAACAAAAACTTTGTTGGTAAAGATGCATCAGTTATTTTAGCAGCAGCAGGAATAGAGGCTCCTAAAGGTGTTGAATGTTTAATTTGTAGGGCAGAAAATTTACATCCATTTGTACAAGAAGAGTTAATGATGCCAATACTTGCAATTGTTAAAGTTAAAGATGTTGATGAAGCAATAAACACAGCTGTCTTAGATGAACATGGGAATAGACATACTGCTATGATGCATTCAAAGAATATTGATAATTTAACCAAGATGTCAAGACTTATAGATACTACGATATTTGTTAAAAATGCACCATCATATGCAGGAATAGGTTTTGGAGGAGAAGGGTGGACAACATTTACAATAGCTGGGCCAACAGGTGAAGGTATTACAAATGCTACATCATTTACTAGGCAGAGAAGATGTACAATGGTTGATTCTTTTAGAATCATATAAGGAGGGTTTAATATGGAATTATTAGACCAAATATATAAAGCCGGAGTTGTAGGAGCCGGGGGAGCTGGCTTCCCAACTCACATTAAACTAAAATGCAATGTTGAATATCTTTTAGTTAATGCAGCAGAATGTGAGCCACTTATTCAAACTGATAAGTATATTATGCGCCATAATGCAGATGAAATAATAAAGGCATTAAGTTTTATGGCACCACTGGTAGGAGCAGATAAAGTTATAATTGCAATTAAAGGAAAATACGAAAGAGAGATACAAGCTCTTCAAAGTGCAATAAAAAAGCTCGACTCAAAAGTTGAACTTTTTTATCTTAAAAGTGTATATCCTGCTGGTGATGAACAAGTTATCGTATATGAGGTTACTGGCAGAGTAATTCCACCTGGAGGAATACCACTAAGCGTCGGAGCAGTGGTGTCAAACGTTGCAACAGTGTTAAGTATATATGATGCAACGAGAGGCAAGAGTGTTACCGATAAAATAATTACTGTAACTGGTGAAGTAAATAATCCAAGTTTATTATCAGTACCAATTGGAACTCCGATTTTAAAATGTATAAAAGCTGCAGGTGGTTTAAATATTAAGGATTATTGTGTAATTATGGGCGGTCCTATGATGGGAAGAATTCTAAGCTCTGATGAAGTAGAGCAAAGAACTATAACTAAAACTGATGGTGGAATAATAGTGCTTCCTACGAACCATTATATTAAAGAAAGAAAATCATTATCTGTGCAGCACATAATTAATCAAACAAAATCAGCATGTATTCAGTGCTCATATTGCACGCAAATGTGTCCAAGATACTTACTGGGTCATCCACTAAGACCACATAAAGTTATGAGGGCAATTTCAATGTCACTCGATCACTCAGAGGAAATTTTTAAAGAAGCCTTAATATGCTGCGAATGTGGAATATGTGAAATGTACGCTTGTCCTATGGGGATATCTCCAAGGCAAGTAAATATAATCATAAAAAATGAGTTAAGACAAAAGGGAGTTAAGTTTAATACAACTTTAAAAATAATCCCAGATGAACAAAGAGATGGCAGGCAAGTACCTGTATCAAGGCTTGTACAAAGACTTAACTTAGGTAAATATAAAGACATAAAATTTGATGATGACGCAATTGAGGTAAAGGTTAACATTGTGACCATACCATTAAAGCAACATATAGGTAAATCCGCTACTTCAATTGTAGCAGTGGGCGATGAAGTTAATAAAGGACAACTAATTGGCGAAGTTAAGCGGGAGGATATGGGGGCTAATATTCATGCAAGTATTAGTGGAAAAGTTACAAATGTATCTGATTGTATAATTATTGAAAGTAGTGAGGTGATATTATGATTAGATCAATAGCATTAATAGAGCTTAACAGCATAGCAAGAGGAATAGCAGTAGCAGATGTTATGCTAAAGTCTGCAGAGGTAAGACTCTTATTTTCAAAACCTACTTGTCCAGGAAAATTTATAATACTAGTTGCTGGGGAGGTTGGGGCAGTAAAAGCTGCTCAAAAGTCAGGTGTTGATTATGGTGGGCAGTATGTTGTTGATGATGTTTTGATTGCTAATGTGCATCCTGATGTTATTGGGGCTATTAATTGTAATGCAACAATAGATAAAGTAAATGCACTTGGAATATTAGAATTCTTTTCAATAGCAGCGTCCATTGTAGCAGCGGACGCTGCTGCAAAAGCAGCACAAGTTAAGTTAATTGAAATAAGACTTGGAATGGGAATTGGTGGTAAATCTTATATAACTTTGACAGGTGATGTAAGTTCAGTTAAAGCCGCGGTTGAAGTAGGTGCAAATGCAGTAGCGCAAACAGGAATGCTTTTAAATAAAGAGATTATTCCATCTCCTAAAAAAGAAGTATTTAATAATTTGTTATAGTAAAATAATATTCTAAAATGAGTTATACTGAGCAGAGAAGTTGACGGATTGTTAATTTCTCTGCTAATTTAAATTAATGTTAAAATAAAGGAGGTAATTATTATGTCTAAAATTATTATGTCACCAGGAAGATATATTCAAGGAAGTGGAGAACTTAAAAAAATAAAGGACCATATTGAAGCCTTTGGAAAATCATTTTTAATAATTGGGACAGACAGAGCAATTAAGCAGACTACAAGCACAATTGAAACAAGCTTCAAAGAAAGTGGATGCAAGTTATCCTATGAAACTTTTAATAGAGAATGTTGCGTTGAAGAAATTGAAAGATTAATGAAAGTAGTAAAAGCTTCAAACTGTGACGTAATTGTTGGCGTAGGTGGAGGAAAAGCTTTTGATACTGCAAAAGCTGTTGCATATTATTGCAAACTTCCAGTAATTGTAGTCCCTACAATAGCCGCAACAGATGCACCATGTAGTGCATTATCAGTTATTTATACTAAAGAAGGAGTTTTCTCAAATTACTTATTACTCCCTAAAAATCCTGAAGTCGTATTAGTTGATACTGATATAGTTGCAGAGGCTCCAGTAAGACTTTTAGTAGCTGGAATGGGAGATGCACTTGCTACATATTTTGAAGCAAGAGCTTGCAAGGAAGGAAATAGAGGAAATATGTCAGGTGAAAAAGCAACACTTGCAGCTATGGCATTAGCGAAACTTTGTTATGAGACATTATTATCAGATGGAGTACAAGCAATGGTCGCTTGTGAAGGTAATGTGTGTACTAAAGCGGTTGAAAACATAATTGAAGCGAATACTTATCTAAGTGGAATTGGTTTCGAAAGTGGTGGACTTGCAGCAGCGCATGCTATTCATGATGGATTTACAGTACTTGAAAAAACTCATAAGTTATATCATGGTGAAAAAGTCGCATTTGGTGCAATAACAGAATTAGTACTTGAAAATAGACATCTAGCAGAAATTGAAGAAGCTATATTGTTTTGCAAGAGTGTAGGACTTCCATATACATTTTCAGATTTAGGAGTAGCAGATGCAACGACCAAGGAACTAATGAGTGTAGCTGTTGCATCTTGCGGTTCGGGAGAAACAATGATAAATGAACCATTTGTTGTTACTCCTAGGGATGTTTACGCCGCATTAGTGGCCACAGATGCACTTGGAAAAATGTATAAATAAGAAACATAAATTGCAATAAATCAAGTAGCAATATAAGATGATTTTTCATTTAAGATAAGGGCCTCATACTAAATTTAGTATGAGGCCCTTATCATATTAAATATTATTTATACATGTAAAGTATATGCAGGATATTCAAACTACATATTAGATAGGAACTCAAAGACTTCACCTAAATCAGGCAATTGAGACTTAGGGTACACCTTAACCCACGCTACAATGCCATTTTCATCTATTATGATATTAGCGCGCTCTGATATACCTTTGTCTTCAATAAAAATTCCATAATCCTGTGCAACTTTACCATGAGGCCAAAAGTCGGAAGGGAGTATTAAATTTTCAAGAAGTAGTGCAGAAGCCCAAGCTTTTTTACATGGAGCAGGATCAACACTAAAAGCAAGTGGGACTGTGTTAAATGTTTGGAATTTACCCCAATTGTTATCAAGGTCTCTTACTTGGTCTGTGCAAACCGGTGTCCAGGTAAGAGGATGAAAGGAAAGTAATACTCGTTTACCTTTAAAGTCTGACAAACATACATTTTGGTAATTGTTATCTCTTAATGAAAAATCGGGTGCAATATCTCCTACTTTAATTAATTCCATAATTCACTCTCTTTCATATCTATTTTTTAATTGGATTATTTTTATAATTCAATATAATTTATTATGTGCAACATAGAGATATTTATTTGAATTATTTTTACTGTTATTTGTAAGAATTAAATAATCTCCTGCGGATCTGCAACAGCTTCGCAGAAGATACATTGACGACTTCAGAAGGAGATTTATAATCCCACTGAAGTTTTCTATTTGTTAGGGTATATATTCTCTGGGGTAGATAACAATTGAAATGTTATTAAATCTTAGTATAATACTAATCAATAAATGATCAACATCTGCATTCATGTTGTTAATTTATTGATCATATGGTATATTATTTTATATAGACATTTTCATCCATCAGTTAATTACATTGTTTTGCATTAATGTAATAGATGATGATGGTCAAATGCCTATTTTTTGTTATCATTTTAATTTATTAAAATATATTATATGAATTTATAAAATACATAAATAAAATTTACTCAAAGCTAAATATAAAAATTAAATGCGGATGGCTTTAAGGGTCTATTGAAACCAAGATGATAAGTAGAGGAGATAAAATATGATTGGAGTATCAAAATTACTATGTGGGACTGAAAATTTTGGAGACAAATTAAGGTATGTAAGCGGAGCTAGCACGCAAACAAATGGGGTTAGTAATGGCCGTGGGCCTGTTGTTGTATGGAATTGTACGAAAACTTGTAATTTAAAGTGTATACATTGTTATGCGAATTCAGACAGTAAAAAATATAAAGATGAATTAAGCACTAAAGAAGCAATATCTCTTATTAACGATTTTCATGATTTTAAAGTGCCAGTAATATTGTTTTCAGGAGGGGAACCTTTACTTCGTGAAGATCTATTTGAGCTAATAAAGCATGCGGGAGAGCATAAGATAAGAAGCACTATTTCTACTAATGGTACGCTTATTGACAAAAATGTTGCAAGAAAAATTAAACAAAGTGAAGTAGGTTATGTAGGAATTAGCTTAGATGGTATTGGCTCAAGGCATGATGAATTCAGGCGTACTAAAGGTTGTTTTGACAAAGCTTTAAATGGAATAAGAAATTGTAGGGACGTTAATCAGAAAGTGGGAGTAAGATTTACTATTAATAGTCACAATTATGATCAATTGGAGGACATATTCCATTTGATTAAAGAAGAAAAAATAAATCGTGTATGTTTTTATCATCTTGTTTATTCTGGAAGAGGAAGCGAGATGATGAAGGAAGATACATCCCACGCACAGTCCAGAGCTGCAATGGATTTAATAATGGAAAAGGCTGTAGAACTCGGGGATAAAGTTGAAATTCTCACTGTAGATAATCATGCGGATACGGTTTATCTTTATTTGAAAGCTCTAAAAAAATACCCTCATTTAGCTGATAATATATTAAAATTGATGGAGATGAATGGTGGAAATAGGTCTGGTATTGCTATTTCAAATGTTGATTACCTAGGAAATATACATGCGGATCAGTTTACCCCACAATATACTTTTGGGAACGTTAAAGAAAGAGCGTTTAAAGAAATTTGGGAAGATACAACAAGTCCAATTATGAAGGGGTTAAAGGATAGAAAAAAATTGCTTAAGGGTAGATGTAGAAAATGTAAATGGTTAAGTGTATGTAATGGTAATTTTAGGACAAGGGCTGAATCGGTGACAGGAGATTTTTGGGCATCAGATCCAGCGTGTTATTTGAGTAATAAAGAAATTGGTGTGCAAGATGGAATTGGATTAGTTTAAAAAGATTTAGGAAAGAGGATAGGGGGAATAAAATATGATCATGTCATGGAATACAACTAATAAATGCAATATGTATTGTAAACATTGTTATAGAGAGGCAGGTATTCAAGCTAAGCATGAATTAAATACAGTCGAGGGTAAATCATTAATAGAGGAAGTAGCGAAGGCAGGATTTAAAATAATGGTATTTTCAGGTGGAGAGCCTTTAGTAAGGCCTGACATTTATGAGTTAATAAAGCACGCAGTAAAAGTTGGATTAAGGCCGGTTCTTGGGAGTAATGGAACGCTTATAACTAAAAGAGCTGCTATGGAGTTAAAAGATGCAGGGGTTATGGGTATAGGAATTAGTTTAGACAGTCTTAATCCTAAAAAACATGATGAATTTCGAAGTTACATAGGTGGATGGAGAGAAGCTGTAATTGGCATGAAAAATTGTAGAGAGGCCGGACTTAATTTCCAAATACATACAACGGTAATGAATTGGAATAAGGATGAAATACTTGATATAACCGATTTTGCGATTGGAATGGGCGCTGTAGCTCATCATACTTTTTTCTTAGTACCAACAGGGAGAGGCGCTGATATTGAAGAAGAATCATTAAATCCAGAGCAATATGAGTCGTTATTAAAGGATATAATGTTAAAACAAAAGGATGTAAACATAGAGCTAAAACCTACCTGTGCACCTGAGTTTATGAGAATTGCTAAGGAAATGGGAATGAAACCTAGGTTTAGTCGTGGGTGCTTAGCAGGAACTAGTTATTGTATTATTAGTCCTAGTGGAGATGTGCAGCCTTGTGCATATCTAAATATTCCAATTGGAAATGTACGAGAGACACCTTTTAGTGAAATTTGGAGAGATAATCATATATTTAAAGAATTAAGAACTATGAATTATAAAGGTAAGTGTGGAAGTTGCAACTATAAAAAAGACTGCGGTGGATGTCGCGCTCGCGTTGCATATTATAATGATGGAGATTACATGGCAGGTGAAGACTGGTGTTCATATTCTAATGATGATATAGGAAATATAGATTAATGGATAAAAAAAATAAAAATTTACTTAATTTGATTCAGTCTAATTTTCCAATAGAATCAAGACCCTTCTTAAAAATTGCAAATGAGTTAGATATTTCAGAAAATCAGGTTATTGATATGATTAAGGAACTTAAAAATGATGGATATATTAAACGAATAGGTGGAATTTTTGATTCAAGAAAATTAGGATATTCTAGTACTCTATGTGCAATAAAAGTTCCATTAGACAGGATTACTGAAGTAGCAGATATTATAAACAGTTACAATGGAGTTACTCATAATTATATTAGAAATCATTCATACAATATGTGGTTTACAGTGATTGCTCCTTCAATAGTTGAGGTTAAAGAGTTTCTAAATGATATTAAGATTAAAACAGATATTGATGAGATAATTGAGCTCCCTGTAGTGAATTTATTTAAAATTAATGTTGTTTTCAATATTAAGGAGTGATTATATATGTTAAGCTGCTTAGATATAAAAATTATTCGTAAAATTCAAGAAGACATGCCGTTGGTACCAGAACCTTATAAAGAAATAGCTCAGGAAATTGGAATTACAGAAAATGAATTAATCGATAAGATTAAGGAATATTGCAGAAATGGTATTATTCGAAGATTTGGCACTATCTTAAATCATAGAAATGTTGGATTCAAGGCAAATGCAATGGTTGTCTGGATAGTTCCGAAAGAGAGAATTAAAGATGTTAGTAAAATCATGATATTATTTCCCCAGGTTAGTCATTGCTATCAGAGGTCTACATTTCCAGGGTGGCCGTATAATGTTTTTACAATGGTTCATGGAGAAACAAAGCAGGAATGCGAAAAAGTAGTTATGGCAATTGCAGAAGCAGTTAATATTAACGAATACGATTTGTTGTACAGTAGTAAAGAACTCAAAAAGGTAAGCATGAAATATTTTATAGAAAAACAATTTTAATACTATTTATGGGAGAATATCAAATTTAATTATGTTAAGGATGATATATGTAAATTATCAAAATTATTATTAAAGTTGTGTATGTAATGAACGATATATCATTGTAATATATTATTTGAGGAGTGGAGATTAATGAAATTTTTTAATGATTTAAAAATGATTCAGAAATTAGTATCAGCATTTTTACTTGTAGCAGTATTTCTAGGGTTAGTTGGATTTATTGGAACATATAATATGAAGAATATTAATACGAATGTTAAGGATATTTACAATAATGATTTGGTAGGTATTAAAGACTTAATTAGTATCAAAGCCAATTTACTACAAGTAAAAAGCGATACATTGTTAATTCTTGACCAAAAAAATAAAAATGATATACAAACACACAAAGATGATGTAACTAATATGAAAAATGTTACTATCATTCTTATCGCTGAGTATAAAGAAACGGTAAATACAGATCTAGAAAAAACTCAATTTGCTGAATTTGAAAAATTAATGATACAATATCGTATTGCAAGGGATGAATTAATTGAAAAGGCAGTTTTAGGAGATTATAAAAAAGCGTATGAACTCTTACCTGCTGCTGATAAAATAAGAGATGATATGTTAATGAGTTTAGATAAAGAATTGAAATTAAATGTTGCTACGTCAAAAGTTGATTATGATAAAAGTCAGTCATCATATAAAAGCGCATCAGTTCAAATTAATATAGTGATTGCCATAGGATTATTGGTTGCTATAGTACTCGGGTTAATAATTGGAATTGCAATTTCAAAACGATTAAAGAAAGTGTTAGTAGTTGCACAAGCTCTTGGAGAAAATGATTTATCAAAAACTGTTGATATTGAGAGTAATGATGAAATTGGTATTTTATCAAAAGCTTTAAATAAATCTGTAGTTAATTTAAAGATCTTAGTTTCTGAAATATCAGAAAGTGCTACCGATATTAGCGCTACTAGCGAAGAACTATCTGCTACAACAGAAGAAATATCAGCCAAAATGGATCTTGTTAATGAATCCGTAAGACAAGTATCTATAGGTGCAGAACAGTTAAGTGCCACAACACAGGAGGTAAATGCCACTACAGAAAGTATTGCAGAGAACGTGGCAGGTGTAACTTTAAGAGCAAACAACGGAACTAAGATTGCAAGTGACATAGGTATAAAAGCTGAGAAAATCATGAAAAATGCAGAGGACAGTAATATTAATGCGAAAAAATTAGGTGAAGAGAAACAAGAAAAAATATTAAAAGCAATTGAAGAAGGAAAGGTTGTTAGTGAAGTTAAGATAATGGCAGATGAAATAGAAAACATAGCAAGCCAGACAAATCTTCTTGCACTTAATGCAGCTATTGAAGCAGCAAGAGCCGGAGAGCAAGGTAAGGGGTTTGCTGTGGTTGCAGATGAAGTTAGAAAATTAGCAGAGGATTCATCAGCTGCAGTTCAAAAAATTCAAGAGGTAACTTTAAGAGTTGAAGCTGCATTTCAGAATCTTTCAAGTAATGCACAAGAGGTGCTGAATTATCTTATTATTACAGTTACACCTGACTATATATCATTTGTAGACACAGGTAAACAATATGGCACAGATGCCGCAATATTTAATGAGTTATCCTCCGATATAGGAACTTCAATGGATACAGTAAATGAAACAGTGTCAGAAATTAAAAAGGCAATTGAAAATGTATCGTCTACAGCAGAGGAATCAGTAGCGAGTACAGAAGAAATACTAGCAAGTGTTAATGAATCTGTTATGGCTATTAGTGAGATAACAAAAGCATCTCAAGGGCAGGCAGTACTAGCGGAAAAATTAAATGGGATGGTTCAAAAATTCAAGTTATAAATAAATATTAGAAAAATATGATATCAGTGAATTTTACCATATAGAGCAGACAAATAAAGTCTAAGCTATATGGTATTTTTTTTATTATTTTTATATGTAAAAATTGTAATATTTTATATATAAATAGGGTTTTAACAATACAATTTCAAGAATTTTAATGTATTATTAAATTTTGTTAAAGTTAAATGAAAATGGAACGATTATATTAGAGACTTAGAAAAAGATTTAATGATATTTGAAAATTAAATGTAGAACTATAGGAAAATATAAAATATTATAGATAGTTGTTTGGAAAATTTTAAAAATGAATCAGTGTAGCTTGTGCTGCACTAGATATAATTAGGAGTGATTGTTAATGAAATGGTTTAATAATTTAAAAATGATTAAAAAACTAGTGTCAGCATTTGTTTTAGTTGCATTGTTTATAGGTATTGTTGGGTTTATTGGAATGACTAATATAAAAAATATTAATAAAAATCTTGAAAACATTTACAGTATAGATTTAATAGGGGTAAATGATATTTCTAATATAAAAGCAAATTTATTGGAAATAAGAGGAGATTTGTTGTTACTTGCTTCTCCAACAAATAAAAGTGATTTGCAAAAAAACAAAGACAGTATTGCAGCTCTTGTAACCAATAATAATAAACTTATTGTAGAATACAAGACTACCATTAAATCTGATTTAGATAGACAACAATTTACGGAATTTGAAAAACTACTTGTGGATTATGATGCAGGCATTGAGGACGTAATTAAACAAATTAATGGGGGCGACTATAAAAAGGCGAATGAACTTGTTCCGGTACTTTCTAAGATTAGATTAAACATGTTCGCAGTTCTACAAAAAGAGTCAAAACTAGCTATGAGTATGGCTAAAATCGATTATGATAATAGTAAAGTAACATATAATAGCTCATATGTTATTATTGCAATAATAACTTTATTAGGCTTATTTGTCGCAATTGCATTGGGGTTAACAATTGCTATTTCGATATCAAGGAGGATAAAGAAGGTTGTTATTGTAGCTGGTGCACTTTGCGAAAATGATTTATCAAAAACTGTTGATATTGACAATAAGGATGAAATTGGTATTTTAGCAAAAGCTTTAAACAAAGCAATATTGAATTTAAAAACATTAATTTCTGAAATATCAGAAAGTGCTACTGATATTAGCGCTACAAGTGAAGAACTATCTGCTACAACAGAAGAAATATCAGCAAAAATGGATCTTGTTAATGAATCCGTAAGACAAGTATCTATAGGTGCAGAACAGTTAAGTGCCACAACAGAGGAAGTAAATGCTACCACAGAAAGTATTGCAGATAACGTGGTAGAGGTAACATTAAAAGCAAATAACGGAACTAAGATTGCGAGTAACATAGAAGTAAATGCAGAAAAAATTAGTAAAAATGCTGAAATTAATGCAAATATTTCAAATAAAATATATGATGAGAAGCAAGAAAGAATATTAAAAGCAATTGAAGAAGGAAAGGTTGTTAGTCAAGTTAAAATAATGGCAGATGAAATAGAAAATATAGCAAGTCAAACAAACCTTCTTGCACTAAATGCAGCTATTGAAGCCGCAAGAGCAGGAGAGCAAGGTAAGGGGTTTGCTGTGGTTGCAGATGAGGTTAGACAACTGGCTGAGGATTCATCGAGTACGGTTAAAAAAATTCAAGAGGTAACTGCGAAAGTTGAAAAGGCATTCCAAAATCTTTCCATCAATGCTCAAGATGTATTAGCTTTTATGGATAGTAATGTTAAACCGGATTATAAATTGTTTGTAGATACGAGTAAAAAATATGGAACAGATGCAGTAGTCTTTAATAAGTTGACTTCAGAGATTGGAGATTCGATGAATATTGTAAATGAAACAGTGTCAGAAATTAAAAAAGCAATTGAAAATGTATCAGCTACAGCTGAGGAATCGGTAGCTAGTACAGAAGAAATACTCGCAAGTGTTAATGAATCGGTTATGGCCATTGGTGAAATAACAAAAGCTTCTCAAAACCAGGCAAAACTAGCTGAAAAATTAAATAGTATGGTTCAAAAATTCAAATTGTAAATAGAATATTAAAAACCGATAAGATTTTATAAATCTTATCGGTTTTTAATATGATGTTCAGATTAAATGTAATATTTGTAGCCGATATTTCATTTAAAATAAACGATTGCGATTATGTGAAAATATTATCAATGTTCTTGCTTTTTATAAATTATAATATATTATTGTTTTGAAAATATGATTACATTTATTTACATAAATATTTATAATTTTGGACATAATTTGCTGGAATATTAAATTGTAATAATTATGTTATAATATATATAATGTATGAATCTGGAATGTTAAAGGGGGAAACGCATAATGGATAAAATTGATAAGACTACATTAAAACCTTTGGAGCAATATCCAGGTGTGAATAAAATGTTTAGTCCAATAAAGAGTACGAAAGTTTACGAGCAAGTAATTGAACAAATAAAAAATATGATTGATCAAGGTATGCTTAAAAAAGGTGATAAACTACCTTCAGAGAGAAGCTTAGTGCAGCAACTAGAGGTGAGTAGGGCTTCGATTCGAGAGGCTCTTCGGGCATTAGAAGTCATTGGACTTATAGATTGCAGACAAGGGGAAGGAAGTTATATAAAGGCAAGTTTTCAGGATAATTTATTTGAACCACTATCAATTATGTTTATGTTAGAGGGAAGTAATCAAGAAGAGATATGGGAGCTCAGAAAGATTATGGAGGTTGAGGCTGCAGGTCTTGCTTCAAAGAGAATAACAGATGAACAATTAATAGAGCTTAAGGAGCTTACACAAAAATTTATAAATTGTGATGATGAAGATATTAATTCTGAAATAGATAAAAAGTTTCATTATAAGATTGCAGAATGCTCAGGTAATGTTTTAATTTTTGATATTCTAAAAACAGTTTCAACACTTGTAGATCATTTTATAAAGGATGCAAGAAAATTAATAATAGTTCATGAAGGGAATAAGGAAATTCTTTTTTCTCAACATAATGAGATATATTTAGCGATGGAAAGACATAGTTCCTCAGATGCCAGAAAAGCAATGCGAGAACATTTAGATTTTGCAAATAAATATAAGAGTGAAAGGACAATATAGTAATATTATAAAATCATGGGTGAGGGCAATAACAAATATTGCTCTCACCTTTAATTTTATAGTAAAAAAAATAAACACTGTTAATTAAATAACAATAGTAGAAATGTTTTGAATAGTGTGTTATTATAAATTAAAAGGTGGTCAGACCATCTAGCCAACAATGAGTTTTTAGAATTCTATACAAAATGTAGGAGGAATAAATATATGGAAATTTTAGTTTGTATAAAACAAGTTCCAGGTACTTCAAATGTTGAAGTGGATCCAGTTACAGGAGTTTTAAAAAGAGATGGTGTAGATTCTAAAATGAATCCTTTCGATTTGTTTGCATTAGAAACGGCGCTTAAAATTAAGGAAGCAAAGGGTGGACTAGTTAAAGTTATAACTATGGGACCCCCTCAAGCAAAGGATGTTATTCGCGAAGCATATATGATGGGAGCAGATGAAGGTGCACTAATTTCTGATAGGAAGTTTGCAGGAGCAGATGTTCTAGCTACATCTTATACAATTTCTCAAGGGGTAAGAAAAATGGGTAAATTTGATCTTATATTATGTGGAAAGCAAACAACTGATGGTGATACCGCTCAAGTAGGTCCAGAAATGGCTGAATACCTAAATATTCCGCATATTGCAAACGTCTTAAAAATAATAGAATTGAAGGAAAAATCAATTGTTGTAGAGATGGATATGGCAAATACTATAGAAGTCGCTGAGATTCAATTTCCATGTCTTTTAACTGTAGACAAAGATATATATCAACCAAGGCTTCCGTCTTATAGGAAAAAAATAGCTACAAAAGATAGAGAAATAAAAATGATAACATTAAATGATTTTGAAGATAAGGATGAAAAGAAATATGGACTTAATGGTTCACCAACACAAGTTGAACGAATATTTCCACCAGATGTGAATAATGATCGTGAAACATGGACAGGTAGCGGTGCAGAACTTAGTTTAAAAATGGCAACAAAACTTAAAGAATTAAAATTCGTATAATGAATTAAATTATATAAGAAGGGTGGAGTTCTAATGAGTAAGTTAATTTGTCACCAAGAGAAGGTAAATGAATCAATTGCTAAAGAATTAGTAAAGGTTTGTCCTTTTGGTGCTATTGAATATAACGATGGGAAAATAGAAGTTAATGCAGGCTGTAAAATGTGTAAGATTTGTGTTAAAAAAGGTCCAACCGGAGTAATGGAATTTCTTGAAACGAAGGTAGTTCAAGTTGATAAGAGTTTATGGAAGGGTATAGGGGTATATGTTGATCATGTAGAAGGAGTTATACATCCTGTAACAATGGAACTTATCGGAAAAGCGAGAGAACTTGCATCAGTTGTTAATTTCCCAGTATATTGTGTTTTTATTGGCCACAACATAAAAGAGAAAGCAAAAGAATTATTACATTATGGTGTTGATGAAGTGTTTGTATACGATTATGAAGAGCTTAAGGATTTTAGGATAGAACCTTATACTGCAGCATTCGAAGATTTTGTAAATAAGGTAAAGCCATCATCATTACTTGTTGGTGCAACAACTATTGGTAGATCACTTGCTCCAAGAGTTGCAGCAAGATTTAGAACGGGACTTACTGCTGACTGTACAATACTTAAGATGAAAGAAAATACAGACCTTGTGCAGATAAGACCAGCTTTTGGTGGTAATATTATGGCTCAAATTATATGTCCAAATACAAGACCACAAATGTCTACAGTAAGGTATAAAGTTATGAATGCTCCTGAAAAAAATTGTGACGAGAAAGGTAAAATTACAATTTGTGAAATAGATAGGGCAAAATTAAGATCTAACATTGAGGTATTAAAGGTTACTAAAAAAGAAGTTGAAGAAAATATTTCAGATGCAGAGGTAATTATTGCAGTTGGCAGAGCATTAAAGTCAGAAAAAGATCTTGTTATGATACAGGAGCTTGCAGACTTACTTAATGCCCAAGTAGCTGGAACAAGACCAACAATTGAAGCCGGTTGGATTGATGCTAAAAAACAAATTGGTCTATCTGGAAGAACAGTTAAACCTAAATTAATAATAGCTCTTGGAATTTCAGGTGCAGTTCAGTTTACAGCCGGAATGAACAGTTCAGAGCGTATATTTGCAATAAATAAAGATCCTAATGCATCGATATTTAATGTAGCTCATTATGGAGTAGTGGGAGACATATATGAAGTAGTTCCTCAATTGATCCAAAATATTAAAAATTCAGGAGCTGAGTACTGTATTCGCTAACGTATAGATTTAAGCCAACTTTTAGTCTTAACTTAAGTAATAAATCATTTAGCGGTTTTACTAAATGAGACCATTTAGCGGTTTTACTAAATGAATAATCGGGAGGTAATCTTATGAGTTACAAAAAACTTGATGCAAAGGATATAGAATTTCTAGTGTCTATATTAGGAAAAGATAGAGTGTTTACTGGTGATGATATAAATGATGATTTCAGCCATGATGAGATGGGTGGAATAAGTAAAATGCCAGAAGTGTTAGTTGAGGTTCTTACAACTGATGAAGTGTCAAAAATCATGAAATATGCATCTGATAATGTTATTCCTGTTGTAGCAAGAGGTTCAGGAACCGGACTAGTTGGAGCATCAGTTCCAATAATGGGCGGGATTATGATAAATATGTCTAGGATGAATAAAATACTTGAAATTGATGAAGAAAACTTAATGTTAACACTTGAGCCAGGTGTACTTCTAATGGAGATAAGTAAATATGTTGAAGAGTTTGATCTGTTTTATCCACCAGATCCAGGAGAAAAATCAGCAACAATTGCGGGAAATATAAATACTAATGCGGGTGGAATGAGAGCTGTTAAATACGGAGTTACAAGAGATTATATAAGAGGACTTGAAGTAGTACTTCCAAGTGGAGAAATACTTGAAGTGGGTGGAAAGGTAGTTAAAAATTCTACTGGGTACAGCATAAAAGATTTAATATGTGGTTCAGAGGGAACACTTGGAATAGTTACGAAAATAATATTAAGACTATTGCCACTACCAAAGAAAGCTGTGTCATTATTAATACCATTCCCTAATCTTGATATGGCAATAAACACAGTTCCTTTAATAGTTAAATCAAAAGCAGCTCCAACTGCTATAGAATTTATGCAAAGAGAAGTTATTCTTGCTGCTGAAGAATTCCTTGGTAAAAAGTTCCCAGATAATTCATCAGATGCTTATCTTTTATTAACTTTTGACGGTAATACTATAGAAGAAATAGAAAAAGCTTATGAAGGTGTAGCTAATATTTGCCTAGAGCAAGGTGCTCTTGATGTATTTATAACGGATACTGATGAGAGAAAAGAAGCTGTTTGGTCTGCAAGAGGAGCTTTTCTTGAAGCAGTTAAAGCAACAACAACTTATATGGATGAATGTGACGTTGTTGTTCCAAGGAACATGGTTGCCAAGTTCATTAATTACACTAATGAGCTCCAAAAGGAATTTAATATAAGGATAAGAAGTTTTGGTCATGCAGGTGATGGTAACTTACATGTATATGTGTTAAAAGATGACCTTACGGATGAAGTATGGGACACGAAAATTGCAGAAGTATTTGAAGCAATGTACAGTAAATCAAGAGAACTCAAAGGTTTAGTATCTGGAGAACATGGTATTGGATTTGCAAAAAAAGCATATATGTTAGAACAATTAGGACCTGTGTATGTAGGACTTATGAAAAATATAAAATTGGCATTTGATCCTAAAAATATATTAAACCCAGGAAAAGTTTGTGAATAAAGTAATAATATCGCCAATGTCTTTTATAGATGTTGGCGATACAAATAATTTTAAGAAAGAAGGCTTATTAAATGAGAAAAATGAAAACTATGGACGGAAATACAGCAGCGGCACATGTTGCCTATGCATATACTGATGTTGCAGCAATTTACCCTATAACACCATCATCAACGATGGCAGAATATTGTGATGAACTTGCAGCTAAAGGAACAAAAAATGTATTTGGTCAAAAAGTTAAAATTATGGAAATGCAATCAGAAGCAGGAGCTGCAGGAGCTGTACATGGTTCACTTCAAACAGGTGCTTTAACTTCAACTTTTACATGTTCTCAAGGATTATTATTAATGATTCCAAACATGTACAAAATTGCAGGAGAATTATTACCAGGAGTATTCCATGTTGCAGCTAGAGCGTTAACAACTCATGCACTTAATATTTTTGGAGATCATCAAGATGTAATGGCAACTAGGCAGACAGGTTTTGCTTTACTTGCATCTAATAGTGTACAAGAAGTAATGGATTTATCACCAGTTGCTCATTTAACAGCACTAGAGGGAAAAATTCCATTTGTAAACTTCTTTGATGGATTTAGAACTTCTCATGAAATACAAAAAATAGAAGCATGGGATTATGAAACTTTAGGAAGTCTTATGAACAAAGAAGCATTAGAGACTTTTAGAAATAAAGCATTAAACCCAGAACATCCAGTAACTCGTGGAACAGCACAAAATCCAGATGTTTATTTCCAAGGAAGAGAAGCTTCAAACACATATTATGATGCATTACCTGAAAAAGTTGAAACATGTATGGGAAAAATAAATTCATTAATCGGAACTGACTACCACTTATTTAACTATTATGGTGCACCTGATGCAGATAGAATAATAATAGCAATGGGATCAGTTTGTGAAACAATTGAAGAAACTATTGATTATTTAATTGCTAAGGGAGAAAAGGTTGGAGTACTTAAAGTACATTTATTTAGACCATTCTCAGTAGATCATTTCTTTAAATACATACCAAAAACAGTTAAAAAAATATCAGTACTTGATAGAACTAAAGAACCAGGATCAATTGGAGAACCTTTATATCAAGATGTTAGAAGCGCATATTTTGATCAAGAAACTAGACCAGTTATAGTTGGCGGAAGATATGGACTTGGATCAAAAGATACTACTCCAGCTCAAATTGTTGCTGTATATGATGCTTTAAAAGCAAAAACTCCAGTAAACGGATTTACTGTAGGAATAGTTGATGATGTTACTAATAAATCACTCGTAATTGGTGATGCTATTACAACAACACCAGAAGGAACTAAAGAATGTAAATTCTGGGGTCTTGGATCAGATGGTACTGTTGGAGCTAACAAGAGTGCAATCAAAATCATAGGAAACCATACAGATATGTTTGCACAAGCTTATTTTGCTTATGATTCTAAAAAATCAGGTGGAGTAACAATCTCTCACTTAAGATTTGGTAAGAAAGCTATAAAATCAACATATTTAATTAGTTCTGCAAACTACGTTGCCTGTGGTAACCAAGCTTATGTAACTAAATATGATGTTTTAAAAGGAATTAAAGATGGTGGTACATTCTTATTGAATTGTATATGGACTCCAGAAGAATTAGAACAACATTTACCAGCTACAATGAAGAACTATATTGCTAATCACAATATTAATTTCAATACGCTTGATGCTGTTGGAATAGCAGGTAAAATAGGTCTTGGTGGAAGAGTTAACATGATTATGCAAGCAGCTTTCTTTAAGCTTGCAGACATAATACCAGTAGAAGATGCAGTTAAGTATCTTAAAGCTGCTGTTATTACATCTTATGGTAAAAAAGGCGAAAAAGTTATCAATATGAATAACGCTGCAATTGATGAAGGTGTTCAATCAGTTGTTAAAATTAATGTACCAGCAAGCTGGAAAACAGTTAAAGATGTAGTTGTAGCAGAAGATGCTAGACCAGATTTCGTTAAAAACATTGCTGATGTAATGAACAGACAAGAAGGAGACTCTTTACCTGTTAGTGCATTTGTTGGAATAGAAGACGGAACATTAATGCCAGGAACAGCTGCATTTGAAAAGAGAGGAATTGCTGTTAATGTACCAGAATGGCAAGTAGATAAATGTATACAATGTAATCAATGTGCATATGTATGTCCTCATGCAGTAATAAGACCTTTCTTAACGAGTGGTGAAGATCTTAAAAATGCTCCAAAGACTTACGAAAGTAAGAAAGCTATTGGAAAAGGACTTGAAGGTCAACATTTTGCAATAGGTATAAGTAATGCAGATTGTAGTGGTTGTGGTAACTGTGCAGAAGTTTGCCCTGCTAAAGAAAAAGCTTTAATCATGAAACCATATGCTACGCAAGAAGCTAAATTACCAAACTGGAAGTTTAACATAAACTTACCTAAGAAAGAAAATCCAATGGGAACAGCAACTGTTAAGGGAAGCCAATTTGAGCAACCATTAATGGAATTCAGCGGAGCTTGTGCTGGATGTGGAGAAACTCCATATGCTAGACTTATAACTCAATTATTCGGAGATAGAATGTTAATAGCTAATGCTACAGGATGTTCATCTATTTGGGGAGCAAGTTCACCAGCTTCACCATATACAGTTAACAAACGTGGTCAAGGTCCAGCTTGGGCTAACTCATTGTTTGAAGATAATGCTGAATTCGGATTTGGTATGTTCCTTGCAACTAGCCAATTAAGAGATAAGGTTGAAATGTCAGCTAAAGAAGCATTGACAATGAAAACTAGTGATGCATTGAAAACAGTTATTAATGAATGGATAGAAAACAAAGAAGATGCAGAAGGTTCAAAAGCTGCAACTGATAAAATGTTACCATTATTAAATGCTGAAAAAGATAATAACGAAGCATTAAAAGAAATATTTGCTAAGAGAGATCATTTAGTTAAGAAATCTCAATGGATATTTGGTGGAGATGGCTGGGCTTATGATATCGGATATGGCGGAGTTGATCATGTACTTGCATCTGGAGAAGATGTAAATATATTTGTATTTGATACTGAAGTATATTCAAATACTGGTGGTCAAGCTTCAAAATCTACACCAACTGCAGCAGTTGCAAAATTTGCCGCTACTGGTAAGAGAACTAAGAAAAAAGATTTAGGTATGATGGCAATGACTTACGGATATGTTTATGTTGCTCAAATAGCAATGGGTGCTGATAAAGCACAGACATTAAAAGCTATAAAAGAAGCAGAAGCATATAAAGGACCATCACTTATAATCGCTTATGCACCATGTATTAATCATGGTCTTAAAGTTGGAATGGGATGTACACAACTTGAGACTAAGAGAGCTGTTGAATCAGGATACTGGGCTATGTATAGATTTAATCCAGATCTTAAAGATGCAGGAAAGAACCCATTCGTATTAGACTCTAAAGAACCAACTACTTCATTTAGAGATTACCTAATGGGCGAAGTAAGATATTCTTCACTTGCAAAAAGTTTCCCAGAAGTTGCAGAAGAATTATTTGTTAAAACAGAAAATGATGCTAAAGAAAGATTAGCAGGATACAAAAAACTTGCTAGTGAAAAATAGTATTTAAAGTAAACTAAAGGGAGCCCTACGAGGCTCCCTTTAGTTTATTAAAAGATCATTTGAAGAAACATCCTTTTTGGTATTAAATTCAAATTTATTTCAGTTAAATTATTTCCTGCGGAGCTGCAACAGCTTCGCAAAAGATGAATTGACGACTTTCCTTTTGAAATGTTGTTAAAAGTTAATCATTGCACTATAAAGCCAAAATAGGTCAATGTAATTTCTAGGATTTCTATTTGTTATTTTATAAATATTATTTAGTCGGTATCTAATAGTGTTTCTATGAATAAATAGCCTACTGGATACATTATTAAGCTCTCCATTTTCTTCTATTAAAACTTTTAAGGTTTCTCTTAACACCCCATCTTTATCATTTAATGATATTAGTTTGTACGTGTCTTCTAATTCGTTAATTTTCCATTCTTCACTACTTTGAGAAAACAACATCTCACACTTTAGTGAATTAAAAGTATAAATATTATCATTAGGATATATCTTTTTTCCAAATATAAGTGTGTCTTTAGCTATATTAAAAGATTTATACATGTCATTTAACTTGTTGTATATTTTTCCAGTGGATATCTTTACAGTAATGCCTAATTGATTACATATTTTTTCGTTAATTTCTTTTGCTTTTTTATTATACTCTTCAATTTTATTATTAGTATGCACACATTTATATAATACTACAATGGTTTTTGAATCAATTACTGTTGCTAGAGATTCCATAAATGTACCTTCTAATAGTTTTATTATTTCATTAAATATATTTAAATAATGCTTATCTGAATTATCTTTAAAATTCACTTCAATTATAAAGATAGCCATAGGATGATTGTATGGGATTTCAAATCTTTTAATATATTTATCTAATAAGAGAAGCGTATCTTGTTTATTAGATATAACTGCTAGCATAACCTCTTGCTTCATTCTCTTGTTACTTTCTAATTCTCTTAGTGCATGTTCTTGCTCTATCATCATTTCTGCTGTCATTTTAATTAATTTACCATAACCTAAAACATCTTTGGGTTTCCCAGCAATACCGATTACCCCAATAATGTTATTTTGAAACTCAATAATTAAGTTGGTTCCTGAATATACACCATTTAATTTTTTACTTAGATTTTCACTAACTTTAAATTCTAATTTTGTTTTAAGTGCTATTTTTGCGCCCTCGTGTATATCTCCAATTCTGTTTTTATCTCCTGAAGCTATAATAATTCCTAATGTGTTGGTTATAATAATATTATAATTAACAACATTCATAGTCCGTTCAACAATAATTCTAGCTAATTCTGTACTTAAAAACTCCATTAATTACATCTCCTATTAAGTTATAAAAATAGATGCTATATATAAATAAAATAACATACAGCGTATGTTGATTTAAAATGTCTTTATATAGCTTTTATTATAACTTAATATTTAAAAAACGGATATAGATAATTATCTTTGTTTCAAAATGTTATCGTATTTTGTCGTTATTTATATTGTCTAGTTAATTGCATATTATGTATCCTTAATGATTAAACAAAAAAACATAGCTGCTGGATATAAATTTTTATATCCAGCAGCTACTACAAAACAACAGTATTTTATTTTATAAATATTTTTTTATTGCTTCAACTTTGCTCAATTCTTCCCAAGGCAAATTTAAATCAGTTCTTCCAAAATGGCCATAAGCGGCAGTTTGTTTATATATTGGTCTTCTTAAGTTTAGGTTTTCTATAATGGCGGCAGGCCTTAAATCGAATTCACTATTAATTATTGCTACAATTTTATCATCATTAATTTTACCTGTGCCAAATGTTTCAACTGTAATAGATATAGGACTCGCAACTCCAATTGCATAGGCAAGTTCTATCTCTAGCTTATCTGCAGCTCCAGCAGCCACAAGGTTTTTAGCAACCCATCTAGCTGCGTATGCAGCTGATCTATCTACTTTTGTTGGATCCTTACCTGAAAAACATCCACCTCCATGTCTTGCATACCCTCCATAAGTGTCAACAATAATTTTTCTGCCTGTTAAACCTGAATCACCCTGTGGTCCTCCGATTACAAATCTTCCAGTTGGATTTATAAAGTATTTTGTATCCTTATCTAAGAACTCAGAAGGAACAACAGTTTTAACTACTTGTTCAATTATGTCTTTCTCAATTTGTTCTAACGTAACATCTTCATTAACCTTCTGTAACTGATTCTGAAGTGAATAATCTTTTCATAAAACAACCTCCTGTAAATTATTATTAGTGCTTAAATTTATTTAAGTAGTCTATTAATTCATTGTAATTATTTTTTGCTATTATTTCTTTACCATTTAAATTTCCTATTTCTTCTTTATTAAAATCTCCATTATTATTTAAATTTACTAGAGCCTCCGTCACAGTGTTCTTAAAACCTGGAATCATATTTATTATTTTTTTTACTCCATAAATATATTCATCATCATAAAGCTTAAAGCACTGAAACAATCCTGATGTAAGTCTCCCATCTGAAAATATGTAAATGTATCTATCGCTCATTTCATCCGACAAATCAACTTCAATTTTATGCTTATACAACCTAAATATAACATTATCTTTCTCTACGAAAACTGGAAATATCATAGAATAAAGCACTACTATTTCTTCTTTATCATCAACTAAACCTGTAAAATCATTTTTATAAAGTTTTTCAACTATATCTTCTGTAAAAATGCATTCACGTATTTCTTTTCCCAACTTACTTCTTAATGTCTGCTCTTTCTCATCAGACAAAAAATTGTCTATTGAATTAAATAATTTGTTTAGTGGCCCTTTACGCTCATCTTTTTTCATAATTATAATACCTCCTAAATCAACATACATTACATTTATAGAATTGATTTAATGTTGTAATATTCATAGTATATTTCAAGAAACTATTTAAATATTTCAAGAACTATTTTCCATAAAAGGGGATATAAAAGAACAGCTACAACTCCTGAAATAGCCATAGTTAGGCCACTCATTGCACCTTCAAGTTCCCCTATTTCTATAGACCTCGCTGTTCCTAATGCGTGAGCGGATGCTCCCATAGCAATGCCTAAAGCAACTTTATCTTTAATTTTGAAGATTTTATGCAAAAATGGTCCAACAACAGATCCTATAATCCCTGTCATTATAATAGCTACAACTGTAATTGACGAAAGTCCACCTAACTGCTTAGACAGTGCGATACCTATAGGTGTTGTTATTGATTTTGGTATTAAAGATTCTGTAAGCACATTAGTTAATCCAAATAATTTTGAAAGAAATACTACACATATAAAACCCGAAATGGCTCCACTAAAAATTCCTATAAGTATAGAAACAGCATTTTCTTTAAATAAAGCAAATTTCTTATACATTGGCAAAGCTAATGCTATCGTGGCAGGAAATAGGAAAAATGAAATTATTTGACCACCATTATTATAGTCTGCATATGGGATATGGAATTTTTCAAGAAAAAATATTAATATTATAATTGCTATTAATAGTGGATTAAATATTGAAAGTCTTCCCTTATTCTTTATGTAAATTCCAATTTCATAAGCAATGAGAGATGTTATTACACCAAAAACCGGTGAAGTAATTAAATCATTCATTTTAACGTCCCTTCCTTAAAGTTTTAACTACGAAAGCTGTTACAATCCAAACCAAACATGTGGATAAAACAACTATAATAATAAATGGTATCCATTTCCCTTTTAATACACCGAAGGCTGTCATTAAACCTACTCCAGCAGGAATAAAGAAAAAGGACATATTTGATAAAAGAAACTCGCAAAGCTCTTCTATCATTTCCAATTTAACTATTCCTATTTGTAGCCCTAAAAACAGTAAAATAAGTCCTATAACAGCTCCTGGAATTGGCAAATGTAATGTTATCTGTAATACCGTGCCAATAATATATGGAATTAAAATAATCATTAATTGCCGTAAGTATTTCATTTTTTCACCTACTCGTTAAAATTTTGCCTATTTAGCCATGTAGTCTCTTGTCAAAGGCAAATCATTATTTACTCCTTTAGCAAATAATATCTGATGAAGATTGATATTACCGCAATTGAATGATGCAGCACAGGAATTTAAGTATAACCTCCACATTCTTATAAATGTTTCATCTTTAGTCTTTTCTACTATAGGTAGGACACTTTCAAAATTTTCAGCCCAGTGTTCTAATGTTTTTCCATAATGTCTCCTAAGGCTTTCTACGTCTATTAATTCAAGTTCTAGATCTGCTATATCGGTGATAATATTTTTAATTGCAGGCACATGTCCACCTGGAAAAATATATTTATCTATCCATGTATTGTTACCACCTTCATTTACTGCTGTTATGCAATGAAGTAAAGAAAGGCCTTTATCATTTAATAAGTCATTTACTATATGAAAATATTCAGATAAACTTTCTAGTCCTACGTGTTCGAGCATTCCTACACTAACAATTCTATCAAAACTTACATTCTTTATTTCTCTGTAATCCTGAAGCTTAACTTCAACCAAATTTTCTAATCCCTCTAATTTTATTCTTTCAGTAGCATTTTCAAACTGCTCTTCACTTATGGTAATTCCAGTAGACTTCACCTTATATTGTTTTGCAGCTGAAATTATAAGGTCTCCCCAACCACAACCTATATCAAGCAAAGTTTGGCCTTCTTTTAAGTTTAATTTATTTAAAATGTGATTTATTTTATTGCTCTGAGCCTGGTTTAGAGAATCTGTATCATTCTTAAAATATCCACAAGAATAATTCATAGAATCATCCAACCATAATTTATAAAAATCATTGCCAATATCATAATGAAATTGAATATTATCTTTACTTCTTTTTATGGTACTTTTAAACTTTTTTATTAGCTTTTCGTATTTTTCACTCTTGCTTAGAAAGCTTTCTTTGTTATTATATAGAGATTCTACAACAGATTGTACACTCCCCTTTATTTCTAATTTTTTAGTCATATATGCTTCTCCAAAAGTTATAGATGGATCATTTATAATGTCTCCCTTTGATATTGGTTCATTAAAAATAATTTGGAACTTACTCTCACCTTCACCGAATTTCTCTACAATCCCATCCCAAAACTTAATTTCAAATGGATCAGTAAACATGCTTTTCAATATAGTCTTATAAAATAATTTATCACCAACCAAAATTTATCACTCCTTAATTAATATTAAACATTAATCTAAATTATTTACTGTTGTTGAAATTTTATATGTATTGACTTATGTATTTACACAAATTGATATGTGTTGGTTATCACAGTAAAAACAAGAAAATTGATTAACAACATAAAACTATTATCATGTTTTTATATATTACAAACAATATCTAATTGCACAAACATTAATCACTAAATTTGTATATATGCACAGCGATAATTTTATTTGTATATGATATCTATTAAAGAGCCGAACAAATGCTTTTTACAAAGCATTTGTTCGGCTCTTATTTTTACAATATACCCTTCCTTAACTCTTCATAATATAATAATAACTTATATATAAATGTGCTTAAAAATTATTATAACTTTATATATGACTCCGTTAAATAATTATATTGATTATTATTTCTTTTTAGATGATTAGGAAACTCTTTATTACCATTTTGCTGATTGAACTTTATTAAAAATTCATTTAATTTACGTAAGGATACTATTTTACTTAATATAGTACTTTTTTTATAACCTTTTGAATTCTGGAGATAAAGTCCATACTTATTATAATTATCTTTACTTAAGACGAAATAGTTGTTTATATTGTTTAAAGAATACCAATCAATGTATTGATTTACGTTTTTAAGACAGATATTGGTAATATAATTTTGTTTGTATTTTTTTGTTAAATAATATTCAAAGTATTTAACAATTTCATACTGATAATATGATTTGCTTTGAAAAGTAACAACCTTAATTTCATTTTTTATAGTTGTGACACTAGATTTACTTAATATCAAAATAAAACCTCCTCAAATATTATAAGAGCAATCACTAAGTAATATCTTTAATTTTACCTATTTTCTTAAATATAAAAGATGTAGGTTATTAATCATTACAATCAAATCACTATATCATTAATTATAGTTACTCAGTAAAAATAAGGAGATTGTTTAATGATATAAGTCTATTATTATATTTTTTCAGATGATAATCAATATCCAATTGCACAAATATAAAATGTTGATTTTGTGTATGTGCACATAAGTAATTAAATTATAGTATCTAACAATATATTAAATTTAGGAAAAGTTTGTAAATAAAACAATCATATCACCAAAAATTAATTGAAACAATATTGGATTAGTTTAGTAGGGGTAGATCATTATGTAAAAATTATGAAATAAAGAAAATTGTATAAATCATTGAGTTGTTTTAAATATTGTGATAAAATTAAATAAAGTGGTAGTACCATACTACCACCAAATAATATTTCTATAAAAATTAATCAAAACAATTTTCATAAAATGATTCTTTATAAAAAATTTAAATATACAATTGTTCTATCAAGAAAACGATTTAATAAAGTAAAAGTGTAAAGGAGAGGGAAAGTATGAATATTATTTTATGTGTAAAACAAGTTCCAGATGATTCTATTGAAATACATTTGGATAATAAGACGAAAAAACCTAATTTAAATGGAGTCAGTTTGGTAGCAAATGCATTTGACACATATGCATTAGAGTTAGCAGTTCGTTTTACAGAAGCTAATGGAGGAAATGTTAGTGTATTAACTGTTGGAGCAGATGATTCTTTAAATACATTAAAAAATTGTCTTTCGGTAGGAGCTAAAGAAGCATTTTCTGTAAAAGATGATTTATATGCAGATTTAGACGCTACTTCCACAGCTCATGTTTTAGCAGATGCTATTCATAAAATTGAAAAAGACAAAGGTGAAAAATTTGATTTAATTCTTTGTGGAAAGGAATCCACAGATGAAATTACTGGTCAGGTAGGAGCCATACTTGCTGAAAAATTGGACACAAGCTTTGTTAGTAATGCAATTGAAATCAATCTGAAAGATGGTGGCATGGAAGTTCATAAGGAAACTGAAGAAGGATATAATGTAGTTTCTATAGGATCTCCAGCTGTAGTAACAGTAAGTAAACCAAATTATGATCCACGTTATCCTAGTATTAGAACTAAGATGGCAAGTCGTAAGGCAATCATTCCAATTTACTGCGCAGCAGAAATTGGAGAGGTAAAACAATCAAAAGTACGTTGTATTGAATATGTGCAGCCTCCTAAGAAAGAGGCTGGGATAAAGATTCAAGAGAAAGATGCGTCGCTAGCAGTAAGTGCTGCTATTGAGCAAATGAAAAAAGATAAAACAATCTAATTAAGGGGGAAAACGAAATTATGAAAGCATTATTGTTTATTGAAACAGATGGAGAAAAAGCATTAGGCGCAAGTTGTGAATTGATAAGTGCAGTAAAAGCATTAGATGCAGAAGGAACAGCTATTATAGTAGGTAACAGGGCTTTGGCAGATACAGTAGCAACTTTTGGAATTCCAGTTATTTTTATAGAAACTGCTACAGACTGTGATACTTTGACAGAAGTATTATCACAAATTGTTAAGCAGCAAAACCCAGATATTCTTCTACTCGCAAATACATCACTTGCTAAAGATATTGCACCACGTATTGCAGGACGTATGGACTTAGGGTTTGTAAGTGACGTAATAGGAATGAATAAGACTGATGGTAAAGTTATATACACAAGGCCGGCTTATGGTGGTACAATTTTAGAACACATTGAAGTAGATGGAACAGCTGTAGTTATAGTTAGAAATGGAACTTTTTCAAAGCCAGAGGCTGGTTCAAATGCAGGTGTTACAGAGAAAAAATTAGAAATTCCAGCGAGTGTTGTTAGGGCAAAAATAGTTGATACAGTAAAAGACATTTGCGAAACTGTAAATTTAGAAGAAGCAGAGGTTATTGTTTCTGGTGGGCGTGGATTGGGAAATGTAGAGAATTTTAAGCTTGTTGAAGAATTAGCACGTGTACTTGGTGGTGAAGTAGGTGCAACAAGACCAGCAATAGAAGATGGATGGATTTGTCGTACACACCAAGTTGGACAATCGGGAAAGATTGTAGCACCAAAACTTTATATTGCATGCGGTCTTTCTGGAGCAACACAACATACATCTGGAATGACAGGTGCTAAGTATATTGTGGCAATTAATAAAGATGAGGAAGCTCCAATTTTTGAAATTGCAGATATAAGTATTATTGGAAATGTAAATGAAATTCTTCCAATTATGATTGAAGAAATGAAAAAAGTAAAAGCAAAATAAAGGCATTAAAGGGAGCGTTTTTGTTACATTGTCGCTGCATTATCATTTGGTAAAGCAGTGCAAGCATGATCTCCCTTTATTTTAATATCTATAATGTAAATGTTTACTTAAAATTTGTATAAATGATTGAATTGTCTTAGATATTGTGATAAACTTAAATAAAGTGGTCATACCATAATACCAATAAATAATATCGAGTAAGAAAAAATTTAGAAAGGAAGGATTATTATGGCTCAGTATAATCAATTGACAGAAGAATTAATCTTACAATTACAGGGGGCAGCTCCAGGACATATTTTAACAGGTGATGATATCAATGAAGATTATTCTCATGATGAAATGCCTATATATGGGAAAAAGGCTCCGCAAGTTGTATTTATTGCACACTCTACAGAGGAAGTTGCTGCAGTAGTGAAAATATGTAATGAAAATAAGATACCAGTAACTCCAAGAGGAGCAGGAACAGGACTTGCAGGAGGAGCAGTTCCACTACTCGGAGGAGTTTTAATTGATCTTACGAAAATGAATAAAATACTTTCTTATGACTTAGAAAATTTTGTTGTTCATGTAGAAGCAGGAGTACTTCTCAAGGATCTTGCAGAGGATTGTGCAAAACAAGGATTACTTTATGCTCCAGATCCTGGTGAAAAGCTCGCTTGTTTAGGCGGAAACGTTGCAACCAATGCTGGTGGAATGAGAGCTGTTAAATATGGTGCAACACGTGATTACGTACGTGCAATGACAGTTGTTCTTCCAACAGGAGAAATTACTAAGTTTGGAGCTACAGTATCAAAAACAAGTTCAGGTTATAGCCTTTTGAATTTAATGATTGGTTCAGAAGGTACTCTTGGAATTATTACAGAACTTACCTTGAAAACAATTGTAGCACCGAAGGAAGTTGCAAGTTTAATTATTCCTTTTGAAAATTTAGATGATTGTATTTCTGCTGTTCCTAAATTTAAAATGGAACACATGAATCCACAAGCATTGGAATTTATGGAAAGAGAAATTGTTTTATGTAGTGAAAGATATATTGGAAAGAGTGTATTCCCTCAAGTAATTAATGGGGTAACTGCAAATGCTTATTTACTTGTTACTTTAGATGCAAGTAGTGAAGATGAATTAAATGATCTTATTGAACAAGCAAGTGAAATAGTATTAGAAGCAGGAGCAATTGATGTTCTTGTAGCTGATACACCTTCAAAAATTAAAGATGCATGGGCTGCACGTTCTAGTTTCTTAGATGCAATTCTTGCAGAAACAAAATTATTAGATGAATGTGATGTGGTAGTCCCAATAAATAAAATTGCTTCTTATCTTGCGTTTGCAAATAAGGTTGGCGAAGAGTGCGGATTAACTATTAAGAGTTTTGGACATGCAGGAGATGGGAATCTTCACATATACCAATGTAGTAATGATTTAGATGAGGAAGAATTTAAAATAAGAGTTGAGAAATTCTTTGATATTATTTATAAAGAAGCAATAGATTGTGGCGGACTTGTTTCAGGAGAACATGGAATAGGTAGTGGAAAGATCAGCTATTTAGAAGAGTGCGTTGGAAAAGTTAATATGGAATTAATGAAAGGTATTAAAAAGACTTTTGATCCAAATTCTATTATGAATCCAGGTAAAGTATGCTCTCCAATAGATGGTGTCAACTAATAAATCATAATTCACAAACATAAATTAAAAAAAGAAAGGTAGGTAATTGATATGAATTTTATACAAGATGAAAATAACCAACAATTACAAGAAATGTATCGCGAATTTGCAGAAAAAGAGGTAAAACCAATCGCAAAAGAAATTGATGAAAATATGCGCTTCCCAGCAGAAAATATACCCAAAATGGCTGAAATGGGTCTACTAGGAATTCCATTTCCTGAAGAATACGGTGGAGCTGGAATGGATACATTAAGTTATGTACAATGTGTAGAAGAATTATCTAAAGTGTGTGCAACAACAGGTGTTATTGTTTCAGCACATACAAGTCTTTGTGCAACACCAATTTTCACATATGGTACAGAAGAGCAAAAACAGAAATATTTAAAACCACTTGCTTTAGGCGAAAAATTAGGTGCATTCGGATTAACAGAACCTTCTGCCGGAACTGATGCATCACTCCAAAAGACAACAGCAGTACTCGAAGGAGACCATTATGTATTAAATGGCAGCAAGATCTTTATTACTAATGCAGGATTTGCAGATATATATATTATTTTAGCTATGACAGATAAGAGTAAGGGAACAAAAGGTATTACAGCATTTATAGTTGAAAAAGATTTCCCTGGTTTTACTGTTGGAACTCATGAATTAAAGATGGGAATTAGAGGGTCTTCTACATGTGAATTATTCTTTGATAATTGCATAGTTCCAAAGGAAAATCTTTTAGGAGTAGAGGGTAAGGGATTTAGCCTTGCAATGGCAACTCTTGATGGAGGCCGTATTGGTGTTGCAGCACAAGCTCTTGGTATTGCAGAAGGTGCAATAGAAGAAACTATAAAATATGTTAATGAACGTGTTCAATTTGGACGTACTATTTCAAAATTCCAAAATACACAATTTGAACTTGCTCAAATGCGTGCAAATACAGAAGCTTCAAAACTTTTAGTATATCAAGCTGCATGTGCAAAGGATAATCATGAAAGATTTACACATTTCGCTGCTATGGCAAAATTAGTTGCTTCTAGAAATGCAAGTGACGTAACAAGACGTTGTTTACAATTATTTGGTGGATATGGATATTCAAGTGATTATCCAATTGAAAGAATGATGCGTGATGCAAAAATAACAGAAATTTATGAAGGAACATCAGAAGTTCAAATGATGGTCATTTCTGGATGGATGGGTGTTAAATAATAGATAACTAAAATTAAAAAAACAGATGAGGAAAAGTTTGTGAATAAAGTAATAATATCGTCAATGTCTTTTGTAGATGTTGGCGATATATAATATTACGATGTAGTCGGTTTCCTACTGTATCTAATCTTACTAAGTAGAGGAGATAATAAAAAATGAATATGTATTTATTATTTTTTATAGCACTTATTCCTATTGTATGGCTAATGGTATCTCTTGGTGTTTTAAAAATGCCAGGACATAAAACTTGTTCAATTACACTTGCAATTACAATAGCACTTGCGATTATCGTTTGGAAAATGCCAATAGGTCAGGCACTTACAGCAACAGTTGAAGGTGCATCAATGGCAATTTGGCCAATAATTGTTGTAATAATAGCAGCGGTGTTTACCTATAATCTTTCTATTCATACCAAAAGTATGGATGTAATAAAGGACATGATGACAGGAATCACAACTGATAGAAGAATACTCGTTTTAATTGTTGCTTGGGGTTTTGGTGGATTTCTCGAGGCAATTGCAGGTTTCGGTACAGCAGTTGCAATCCCCGCAAGTATATTAGCTGCACTTGGGTTTGATCCGATATTTGCAGCGATAATATGTCTTATTGCTAATACAACGCCAACAGCTTTTGGAGCAATAGGGTTACCTGTAACAACTCTTGCAAAGGTTGCATCAATTGATCCAGTTACTTTAAGTTATGCAGTTGGTATTCAATTATTTGTGTTAATTGTAGTTTTACCATTGATACTTGTAATGCTCACAGGCAAGAGTGTGAAGGCGATAAAAGGAGTTGTGTTTATTTCTATTGCATCAGGTCTAGCTTTTGCAGTGCCAGAACTTTTAGTAGCAAAATATCTTGGAGCTGAACTTCCAGCACTAATTGGATCAATAATATGTATTATTGTAACAGTTACGATAGCTAAAATATTCTATAAAAAAACTGCAGCTAAAGATGCAGTTAATATACCTGTAAAAAAGGCTTTATTAGCTTGGGTGCCCTTTATATTAATTTTAGCTTTTATATTAATAACAAGCACTTTAGTTCCAGCAATAAATAAACCATTATCAGCTATAAAAACTTCAATACAGATATATACTGGTCCACATGCAAAAATCAGTACTTTTACATGGATAGCAAATCCCGGGACACTTATAATTATTGCAACATTTATAGGGGGACTCATTCAGGGAGCTAAGTCACGAGAAATAGTAAAGGTATTCACGGATACTTGCAAACAAATGTCTAAAACTGCAATTACAATACTTGCTATAGTATCGCTTGCAAAGGTAATGAGTTATAGCGGAATGATAACATCTATTGCTGTGGTACTCGTTGCAGCAACCGGAGGATTTTATCCATTATTTGCACCGGTAATAGGAGCTCTTGGAACATTTGTAACTGGCAGTGATACCTCGGCTAATGTACTCTTTGGACCGCTTCAAGTTGAGGTTGCAAGAAATCTTCATATGAGTCCTTATTGGTTAGCAGCAGCCAATACTGGTGGCGCGACAGCAGGTAAAATGATTTCGCCTCAAAGTATTGCAGTTGCAACAGCCGCTACTGGGATAGTAGGCGCGGAAGGTAAGATATTGAAGGCAACACTTAAATTCTGTTTAGTATATGTATTAATCTTAGGGTTAATTGTGTACTTTGGATCAAAATTCTTTACAATGTAGGGAGGAATAAAAATGACTAAACTTAAAATACCATATTCAAAACAGTTTTTAGAAATTGAAATACCAGACAAAAATTTGGTGGCAATACTAGAATCAAAAGCACATGATTACAAAGTAGAAATTACTCAAGAGGACATTGTAAATAAGGCGTTAGATAATCCTATTGGAAGTGTAAAATTAGAAGAATTAGTTAAAGGTAAAAAAAACTTAGTATTAATAACTAGTGATCATACAAGACCAGTTCCTAGTAAAGTAACACTTCCAATATTACTTAGGAGAATAAGATCAGCTAACCCTGAAATTGCTATAATAATATTAATTGCTACTGGTTTTCATAGACCTACAACAAGGGATGAAATGATTAATAAATTTGGACAGGAAATTGTAGATAATGAAGTGATAATAAATCATGTATCTGAGGATTATAGCAATATGGTTAGCGTCGGAATTCTTCCCTCAGGTGGAGAGTTATTGCTTAATAAAGTGGCAATGGAAGCTGAACTTTTAATTTCGGAAGGGTTTATAGAACCACACTTTTTTGCAGGTTTTTCAGGGGGACGAAAAAGTGTTCTTCCTGGAGTGGCATCAGCAAAGACAGTTATGGCAAATCATTGCTCAGAATTTATAGCTAGTGAGTATGCACGTTCTGGAGTTCTTTTAAATAATCCAATTCATAAGGATATGTTATATGCTGCTAAAAAAGCTAAGCTAGCATTTATATTAAATGTTGTAATAGATAGCGAGAAAAATGTTATAAATGCATTTGCAGGAGATAGTGAACTTGCACATGCTAGCGGATGTAAATTTGTAATGGAACTTGCATCTGTGAAGGCTGTTAAAGCAGATATTGCCATTTCAACTAATGGGGGATATCCACTAGATCAAAACATATATCAGTCTGTAAAAGGAATGACAGCCGCTGAAGCAACTTGCAAGGATGGTGGTGTTATAATTATGGTATCAGCTTGTAATGATGGGCATGGTGGTCAGTCTTTTTATGACAATATAGCAAATTCAAGTAGTCCACGTGAGGTTCTTGATAGGGTGATTAAGGTTGGAAGAAATGATACTGCGCCAGATCAATGGGAATTTCAGATTCTTGCACGGATACTGGATAAGTTCACTGTAATCCTAGTTTCAGATATGTGTGACCCAGAGATGATAAAGAAAATGCATATGCAGCATGCATTTACATTTGAAGAAGCACTTGAAAGAGCCCTTAAAATAAAGGGTAAAGATGCTAGCATATCTGTAATACCAGATGGTGTTTCAGTTATAGTAAGATAAATATAAAAATAGTAGCAAAAGAAGAGATGATTCTTGTATTATGAACTGTAAACTAGATATTAGACACTAAAAAAAAGTGACTAGTATCTAGTTTTATTACTTTTTTGTTGTTATAATAGTATATGTATTAATATTACATAAGTATAAACTAAAGGAAGAACAATGTGAAATTAATAACGACAAAATTCGAATAAAATTTTAAAATATCCTTGCAATTTTACAATTTTATGCTTAAAATTTAACTTAAGAGATATTAACAAAAGTGTTAAATATGAGGGAGGGATTTAAATGAAAATTGTTCCGGTTGAAGAAGCATTAGGAATGGTATTATGCCATGATTTAACAAAAATTGTCCCAGGAGAGTTTCATGGTGTGGCATTCAAAAAAGGACATGTAATATCTGAGGAAGATATACCTATAATGTTGGATATTGGTAAAAAAAACATTTATGTCTGGGAAATGCAGGAAGGAATGATTCATGAAAATGAAGCTGGAGAAAGAATGGCAAGAGCGGCAGCTGGGAAGGGAATAGTTTTTACTAAGCCATCAGAAGGTAAAGTTAAATTGGTAGCTGAATGTAAAGGCTTACTTAAAATAAATATTGAAGCTTTAGAAAAAATTAATATGATAGATGAGGCAATGGTTGCAACTTTACATACCGATATTGTTGTAGATGAAGGGAGTGCGATTGCAGGTACAAGAATAATACCTCTTTTTATTGAAGATTATAAAATTGAACAAATCGAAAATATTTGTAAAGAAGAAGGACCCATTATTTGGGTAGAGACCTTGAAAAATATGAAGGTGGGCATTGTGACCACCGGTAGTGAAGTTTATAGTGGTAGAATATCAGATAAATTTGGACCTGTCATTAAAAATAAAATTAATGAAATTGGAAGTCAAGTTATCAAACAAATCGTTGTAACAGACAGTGAGAGTATGATTGCTGATGCTATAAATGAATTACTTACACTAGGTGTTGACATGGTTGTTGTTACTGGGGGTATGTCAGTAGATCCTGATGATGTTACGCCTGCAGGAATAAGGAAAGCTGGAGCAAAGGTTATATCTTATGGAGCACCTGTACTTCCGGGAGCAATGTTTTTAGTTGCATACATGGGTGATATACCTGTTCTTGGACTTCCAGGATGTGTTATGTACAATAAACGAACCGTATTTGATCTTATACTTCCTAAGATTTTAGCTGGTGAAATGATAAAAAGGGGAGATATTACAAAGCTAGGTCATGGTGGGTTATGTGTTAATTGTGAAGTGTGTGATTTTCCAGCTTGCAGTTTTGGTAAATGTTAATAGAGGGCTGAGCTTTTATAAATTAAGGCTGTACCTTTTAAATAAAGAAAGAAAAGGGGAGTTAAAATGTTAAAAAAAATACTGAATATTAATGGTCTTAAAAGAACAGTCATTGTTAGTCCAGAAATTTCACTCGCTGATGTTTTAAGAAAACAGTTATTTCTTACAGGTACCAAAGTAGGGTGTGGAAAAGGTGAATGTGGCGCATGTAATGTAATATTGGATGGTAAAGTTGTAAGATCATGTATAGTTAGAATGAAAAGAGTACCAGATGAAGCTGAAATAACAACAATTGAAGGAATAGGATCTCAGGATGATTTGCATGATATTCAATTTGCATGGATGATACATGGTGCAGCGCAATGCGGATTTTGTACTCCCGGTTTTATTGTAAGTGCAAAGGCTCTTTTAGATCAAAATAATAATCCTACAAGAGAAGAAGTAAGAGCTTGGTTTCAGAAAAGTAGAAATGTTTGTAGATGTACAGGATATATTCCACTCGTAGATGCAGTAATGGAAGCTGCAAAGCTTATGCGTGGAGAGGTTACAAGGAAGCAATTGTGGCTAAAACTTCCAGAAGGTGCAAGCTTAGTAGGTACTGAGGCAGTAAGACCTTCTGCTTGTGCAAAGGTAACAGGAACTTGGGAATTTGGAGCTGATCTTGGACTAACGCTTCCAGAGGATACTCTCCATATAAAACTTGTTCAAGCTACAGTTTCTCATGCAAATATTATATCTATTGATACTACTGATGCTGAAACTATGCCTGGAGTATATAGAGTTTTAACTTATAAGGATGTAAAGGGAACAAACAGAATTAATGGTTTAGCCTTCCCATCAAATAAAGGTGATGGACTTGAAAGACCAATTTTAAATGACAAGAAAATCTTTCAATTTGGTGATGCAATTGCAATGGTACTAGCAGATACACCTACACATGCAGAAGACGCTGCTAAAAAAGTTATTGTTGAAATCGAAGAATTACCAGCATATATGAGTGCACCAGCTGCTATGGCGGAAGATGCTATTGAAATTCACCCAGGTACACCAAATATATATTTTGAAACAAAGGTTGTTAAGGGAGAAGAAACTGCACCGCTTATGGAAAGTCTACCATATGTTGTCGAAGATGACTTATATGTAGGAAGACAGCCTCATCTTCCAATAGAGCCAGATGTAGGATTTGCTTATTTCGATGAAGAAGGTAAGCTAATAATTCATTCAAAGAGTATTGCATTACATTTCCATGCTCTTATGATTGCTGAGGGTATTGGACTTCCATTAGATAAGGTAATGATTGTACAAAATCCAACAGGTGGAACTTTTGGTTATAAATTTAGTCCTACAATTGAAGCTTTACTTGCTGTTGCTGCAATGGATACAGGAAAACCAGTATATTTAGAATTTAATATGTATCAACAAATAACTTATACTGGAAAGAGATCACCATTCTGGATGCATGTAAAGTTAGGTGCAGACAAATTTGGAAAACTACAAGCGCTAGAAACAGATTGGTCTTGTGATCACGGTCCTTATTGTGAATTTGGTGACCTTGTTACAACAAGAGGATCTCAATTTATTGGCGCCGGTTACAAAATAGACAATATTCGTGGAGAAGGTCGAACTGTTGCTACAAATCATGGTTGGGGTTCAGCTTTTAGAGGGTTTGGTTCACCACAAGCTTTATTTGCATCAGAACAAATGATGGACGAGCTCGCAATCAAGATGGATGTAGATCCACTTGAACTTAGATATGATAATGCACTAAGAGAAGGGGAGGTAACTCCAAACGGTTGTAAACTTGATGTATATGTTATTCCACAATTGTTAGATAAAATCCGACCATATTACGCTAAAGCAAAGGAAAATGATAAAGAAAAAAATAAAAATAGTGAGAATAAGAGATATGGTTCTGCTATATCAGTTCTTATGTATAGTTGTGGGCTTGATGGAGCAGATTCATCAGAGGCATGGGTAGAGATAACTAAAAAGGGTGTAACTGTTGCTAACTCATGGGAAGATCATGGTCAGGGAGCAGATATGGGTACACTTACTATGGCACATGAAACATTAAGAAAAGCTGGTTATGAACCTGAAGATATCAAACTTATATTAAATGATATGAACTTTACACCTAATAGTGGCCCTGCAGGTGGAAGTCGTTCTAATGTTCTTACTGGAAATGCTACTAGAGTTGCTTGTGAAAATTTACTTGAAGGACTTAAGAAAGATGATGGAACATACAGAGATTATGATGAACAGATTGCAGAAGGAAAACCAACAAGATATGATGGAAAATGGACTGCACCATGTACTGCATGTGATGTTGAAACAGGGCAAGGCGATCCATTCCCAGTTTATATGTATGGAGTATTACTCGCTGAAGTAGAAGTAGATATGACAACTGGGAAAACTCATGTTGATAAATTAACATGTATTTCAGATGTAGGAACTATTATAAATAAACTTCTAGTTGATGGTCAGATACTTGGAGGACTTGTTCAAGGTATTGGTCTTGCATTATATGAGGATTTCGAAGATCTTAAAAAGCATACAACACTTACTGGTTGTGGAATTCCTCAGATTAAAGATGTAACTGATGATATAACATTATTATATCTCGAGACTCCAAGACCACTTGGACCTTATGGAGCAGCAGGTGCTGGTGAAATGCCGTTGTCATCACCTCATTCAGCAATCATAAGTGCAATATATAATGCTTGTGGAGTTAGAATAACACACCTTCCAGCTTATCCAGATAAAGTTCTTGCTGGAATTAAAAAATTAAATAAATAATTATTGTTTATTAGTGGAACCTAAAGTGAAATATAAAAAATTCATTTTAGGTTCCATTTAAAACAATATTGGAGGAATAACATATGGATTTAGAGAAA
Organism: Clostridium estertheticum subsp. estertheticum; assembly: GCF_001877035.1. Lineage (NCBI taxonomy): Bacteria > Bacillati > Bacillota > Clostridia > Eubacteriales > Clostridiaceae > Clostridium > Clostridium estertheticum. The sequence continues at coordinate 1,259,439 of NZ_CP015756.1, forward strand.
CTTCTTTCCATGCAGAAGTTATGCATAAATGATAATCCTGCTACATGTGTTACTGAGTGCCCAATTCATGTTGATGTGAAAGGATTTATATGCGAGATAAGAAAAGGGAATTTTGAAGAAGCTTACAGAATACTGAGTAAAAGAATGCCATTTATTAATGTTATAGGACTGGTCTGTGATCATCCTTGCGAAAATCTCTGCGTAACTAATATTAATGGAAATGCTATCTCAATTCATGAGCTTGAAAAAGCAGTTACAATTTATGGAAGCATGGCAAAAATCAAAACACTCCCTATACCTAAGATTGATAAAAAAATTGCGATTATTGGCGGCGGTATAAGTGGAATTACTTGTGCTTATGACCTTAATAAAAAAGGATATAGTGTTGATATATATGAAAAAGAAAATGAAATAGGTGGATCCTTTTTAAAAATGCCTGAAATAATACTTAATCCAAAACTAATTAAAGAAGAAGTTACTAAATTAGAAGAGCAAGGTATTGAAATAAAGTTAAACCAAGAAATTACGCCTGAAAAATTAAAAGACCTCACTCTGGAGTATGATGCATTTTTTATTGGCAGTGGAGAATGGAATGAGAAATTCAATGTAAATGAAGTGACTATGCAAACAGAAATAGAAAAAGTTTTTGCTGGTGGACGAATAGTTAGCGGATGTGAATCTGTTATACAGTCAGTACAAACAGGAAGATGCGCAGCAGTGTCTATAGATAGATTTGTATATAAAAAATCTCTCACAGCACTTAGATCAAAAGAAGGGGCTTACAAAAGTATTCTTAAGGTAGATATAAAAAACGAGGAAATATCACCGAGAATAAAGCCTGAAAATGGTACTTTTACAAAGGAGGAAGCAATTAATGAAGCTCTAAGATGTGTTCAATGTGAATGCCATAAATGTGTTAAAGCTTGTGTTCATCTCCAAAAGGTGAAATTGGATCCTAAAGCGTATATAAGAACCATAAACCAAAATGAACGTATTATTCTTGGAGATCATTATGCAAATAAAACAATAAATTCTTGCACAGAGTGTGGTCTATGTGGAGCAGTATGCCCTACTTCCATAAATATGGCAGATATAATTAATGAAACAAGGATAAGCATGGTTTCTAGAAATAAAATGCCACTTTCAACTCATGATTTTGCTTTAAAAGACATGGAATTTACTAATAGTAAATATTTTGAATTAATAAAACATCAACCTGGCATGAATAATAGTAAGTACGTGTTTTACCCTGGGTGTCAACTAAGTGCCAGTTATTCAGAGTATGTTATTAAATCATATAATTATTTAATGGAAAAACTTGATGGTGGTGTTGGATTATATTTAGGGTGTTGTGGGGCACCGGCTAAGTGGGCAGGTAGGCAAGAACAATATGATAGTAGTATAGAAAAAATTAAATCAAATTTAGAAAAGTTAGGGAACCCTATTGTTATAACGGCATGTTCTACATGTTTTAGTAATTTTGGAGAAAGTTTAAAGAATATAAGAATTAAGTCTCTTTGGGAGGTATTCGATGAAAAAGGTATTCCACTTGGTGCTAAGCCTGGAAATGGTAAAACATTAGCAGTACATGATGCATGTACCACCAGAAATGAGAAGGGGATTCAAGAGAGTATAAGAAATATTGCTAAAAGGCTCCATTATGAAATTAAAGAGCCAGAGTTTACAAAGGAAAATACTAAATGTTGTGGTTATGGAGGGCTTGTATATTATACAAATAAGGAGTTTAGCAGGGAAGTAACTCAGGACAGAATAAAGGATTCAGAGAATGATTTTCTTGCTTATTGTGCTATGTGTAGAGATCTATTTGTATTAAAAGGGAAAAAGACTTATCATATATTAGATCTTATATATGGAAGTGGTAAAGAGGAAATTTCAGACATGAAAGTTCCCACATTATCTGATAGGAGAGCAAATAGATTTAAGCTTAAGAAAGAATTACTAGATAATTTATGGGGTGAGAAAATGGAAATAAAGGATGAATACAACGACTTAAAAATAGTTTTTGGACAGGAATTAAGAGATAAGATTGAAGATGAGCTTATTCTTGAGGGAGATATTAAGAGAGTAATAGGTTATGCAGAGAGAACTAATGATAGTTTCTATAATCCGGAAAATGGTCACATTCTTGCATGGAAAAGGTTTGTAAATATAACCTTCTGGGTAGAGTACCAAAAGGTAAATGATAGCTTTAATATTATTAATGCTTACAGCCATAGAATGGAAGTAAAGGGGGTATGACTATGAAACAAGATAATAAAAATAAAAAAAGTGTATGGGTTTGTTCTAAGTGTGGGGGCAATCTTGAGGAGGGACCTGTGAAAGCAGAGTACCTTGGAGGAAATTTTGAAATTGAATTACTTGAGTGCCCTAAATGTAAAAATGTTCTAATAACGCAGGAGCTGGCAGCTGGTCAAATGCTTGAAGTAGAAAAGAGTTTGGAGGATAAATGAAAGGCTGCTCTGTTTTTGAGAATGAAGATATGATAAGAGCGACAGGAGATACTCTAAGGCCAGGTGGAGTTTTTCTTACTGATAGAGCTGTTAAAATATGTGACTTTAAATTTGATGATAAAATTTTAGACGTTGGTTGTGGAATGGGAGTAACAGTGGAAAGGCTTAAAAGACTATACAAGCTAAATGCTTTTGGGGTTGATCCTTCATTAAAGTTACTGGAGCTTGGCAAAGATAAATATGGTAATCATCAAATAGATTTTGGGAGAGGAGAAAAATTGCCTCATAAAAATGAATTTTTTAAGGGGGTTATGGCTGAGTGTACTATGTCCCTTATGGATGATTTTGAAGAGACAATAAGGGAAAGCTATAGAGTCCTTGAAAATGATGGATATTTTATTGTATCAGATGTCTATGCAAGAAGACCAGAATACCTTGGGGGAGTGGAAAAACATGATATCAATAGTTGTATGAGGGGCCTTTTTAATGTAGATATATTAAAAGATGTTATTGTAAGCGTTGGTTTTGAAATAATATGTTTTGAGGATTGGACGGATTTGCTTAGGCAACTTATGGTGGAAATAATATTTAAATATGGTTCAATGACAAAATTCTGGGAAGTAGCAACTTGTAATAGCTGTGGTGATTTTCAAGAAAAACTTACGTTATGTAAACCAGGATATTTTTTGCTTATTGCTAAAAAAAAATAGTGGAGGGGTTATAATGGGGGCAGATGCATTTAGAATGTTTAAGTTAGCGAATTCCGGATATTGTTGTAGTCAAATACTTATAATTATGTATCTTGAGAGTAATGGAATGGAAAACGTTCCACTAGTAAAGGCTATGGCTGGGCTTTGCGCAGGAGTAGGGAATACTGGAAAGACTTGTGGCATTGTTACTGGAGGAGCATGTCTATTTGGAATTTACGCTGGGAAAGGCATAGATACTCAAACTCGTGATGGTAATTTAAAAGGGATGATTCAAAAATATGTAGAATGGTTTGAAGAGGAGTTTGGAAGCACTCAGTGTGTTGATATGATAACAGTAGACGTCCTTAATGATATGAATCATAATGAGGCTTATCCAATAAAATGTGGTAATGCGATTCAAAAATCTTACAATAAAATTGGTGAGATTTTAAAAGAATATAGTTATATAGAATGAGAGGGTATGTAAAGTGAATGAAATAATAAAAGAAACACAAAGTATTTGTCCGGTGTGTTTAAAAATAGTCAAGGCTACCGTAGTTAAAGAATGCGACGACTTATATTTAACTAAAAATTGTGAAGAGCATGGCTTTTTTAAGACTGTTATTTGGAGGGGTAAGCCAAGTTATGACTCTTGGAAAAGAAACAAGAGCCCAGCTTATCCAAAGGTGCCATATACTAAGGTAGAAAAGGGATGCCCTCATGACTGTGGGCTATGTAGTGATCATCGTCAACATACTTGCACAGTACTTATTGAAGTAACCTCAAGGTGTAATTTGAGCTGCGAATTTTGTTTTGCTGATGCACATGGAAATGAAACTGACCCAGATATGGGAACTATAGAAATGTGGTACTCGAGAATTATTGAAGCAGGTGGACCTTACAATCTTCAGATTTCTGGAGGAGAACCTACGATGCGGGAAGATCTTCATGAGATTATATCTAAAGCAACAAACATGGGTTTTAAATTTATCCAGTTAAACACAAATGGTATTAACCTCAAAAATTATAGTTATTATGAAAAACTAAAAGAGGCAGGACTCAAATCAATTTTTCTACAGTTTAATTCTAAAGATATAATACAGGATAAACTAAAAGTTATAGAATATAGTGCAAAATTAGGGATTGGCGTAATTCTTGTATGCACAGTGGTGCCTAATAAAAATGATAATATTCTCTGGGATATTATAGAGTTTGGATTAAAAAATGCCCCAACTGTAAGAGGAGTACATTTTCAACCAGTAAGCTATTTTGGTAGAATACCTAAGTTGCCAAAAGATAATGATAGAATTACTCTTCCAGAAGTTATATCTAAAATAGTCCAGCAGAGTGATGATAAAATTAAGCTTTCAGATTTTGCTCCTTCTGGTTGTGAAAATGCATATTGTTCTTTTCATGCTAATTACATATCGGTAGATGGAAAACTGATTACCGTAAGTAGAAAAAATGAATGCTGTGGTGAAGAAAATGGTAAAGAAGGGTCAAAAAAATCAAAAAGATTCGTTGAGAGAAATTGGTCCGGAGTGAAAATAAACAAATACATACCAAAGAAAAATTCATTTGAAGAATTGAATCAGAAGATAAAAAATGGTTTTTTCAGTATATCAGGTATGGCATTTCAAGATGCTTGGAATGTAGATACGCAGAGGTTAAAGGATTGTTGTATTCATGTTGTTAGTAAAGAGGGCAATTTAATTCCATTTTGTGCATACAATATTACTACCTTAGATCAAAAAAAATTATATAGATAGGAAGAGAGAGGATTACATGAAAAACTATGCTGCTATAATACTTGCAGCAGGATATTCGACAAGGATGGGGAGCTTTAAACCAATAATTAATTTGGATGGTAAAACTCCACTTCAAAGATGTATAGAACTTTTCAAAAACTGCGGAATAAATAATATTATTGTAGTTACAGGCTATTTGAATGATCGTATAGAAAAGGAATTGTGTGATATTAAAATTGGATTAAATGATATTAAGGTTGTAATCAATGATAAATATAGTGAAGGTATGTATTCATCAATAATAGCTGGAGTAGAATCACTTACAAAGGAAACAGATGCGTTCTTTATATTACCTGTAGATATCCCTTCTGTGAGAGATCACACTGTTAAGAAAATGATGGAAAGTTATGATAAAATTAAAGGTGGCATAATGTTTCCTATATTCGAAAAGGAAACAGGTCATCCCACATTAGTTCCATACTCACTAACTCAAGAAATAATAAGGAGTAATCCTAAAGGAGGATTAAGAGAATTATTCAATCAGCATAAAAAACAGTGGTATTATGAGCCAGTTGCTGATAGGGGCGTTTTACTTGATATGGATACTAAAGAAGATTTTAAAGCTCTTTTAGAGCATCTTTTGGTATATCCATGTCCTGATTATAAGGAATGTATGGAGATATTAAGATTATGTAATGTAAAACTAGAAACAATAAATCATATGAAGAGCGTAGCTGAGTTTGCAAAGGGAGTGTCACTTTTACTTAATGATAATGGATATAAGTTAAATATAAATTATATTTATGCTGGTGCACTACTTCATGATGTAGCTAAGGGATCGAAAAACCATGCTTTGCGAGGAGCAAAAATTGTTGAAGGTTTTGGATATAAGTGCCCAATGGAAATTATTAATGAACATATGTCGCTAAAGACTAAATATAAAATAGGTGAAAAAGAAATAGTTTATCTTTGCGATAAACTATTTAATGGGGAAACACTAGTCACATTAAAGGAAAGATTTGAAGACTCATTTAGTAGATATAAGGATGTGCCAGATATTTTTGAAAAAGTAAATGAAAAATATATTAATGCAAAAATACTTAAGGAAAAAGTTGAAAGTATATTAGGGGCAAAACTAGAAAACATTAGTGATAAGTTTTGAAAAGAAATATTTATATATTAAGACATGGACAAACTGAATATGGAAGAGAAAAAAGGTATTTGGGACATACAGATTGCGGGCTTTCTGTTAAGGGGATAAATGATGCAAAGCAATTAGCCCGCATTTTTATGGAGAGTGGAGTAATTATTAACAATATCTTTAGCAGTGATCTGGTTAGGTGTAAGAGTACTGTAAATATTGCCTTTCCAGATCGAGAAGTAATTTTTTTAGAAGAACTTAGAGAAATAAATATGGGGAATTTAGAGGGATTAACTTTTGATGAAGTAAAAAATAAAGATCCAGAAGTTTATAAAAAAAGAGGCGAAAATATAGCGGACTTTATACCTCTTAATGGTGAATCATTTAGATCTTGCCAGCAAAGGGCAATAAAGATTCTTAATTATATAATTTATTCTACAAAAGGGAATGTTGTTATTTGTAGTCATGCAGGTTTTATTAGAGCATTGATTTGTAGCCTTTTAAATTTAGATTTAGATTTAAAGAATATTTTCAATATAAAGCAAGATTATGGATGTATTAATATTATAAGTTTTGATGGATCTGATTTTTTTGTAGAAGGGATTAATCTCAAAACTTTATCTATTAAATTATCTCCTGGTTCGCTGCAATATATAAAGTAATATGGAGTGTGTAATATGCTTAAAACACTATATGAAAAATGGATGGAAGATAAAATCTTTATGGAAACTGGTGATAAAAAACTTTCCGAGGAAAGCTTAAAATTATATCAATTAGGGGAAATTAGGAAGACTATTAATTTTTCAAAAGAAAGCAAGTTTTATGGGAAAAAATTAAAAAATATATTTAGTGATGAGATTAAATCATTTGAAGATTTTAAAAAAGTACCTTTTACTACTTCAGATGATTTAGCGAAAAATCCAAAAAGTTTTTTGTGTACAACACTTGACCAAATTTCAAGGATTGTAACAATGACTTCTTCGGGAACTACGGGAGATCCCAAAAGAATTTTTTTTACTGAAAATGATCTTAAAGCTACATCCGATTTTTTTAAATACGGTATGCTTAATATTGTAACTCCAGGTCAAAGAGTGCTCATATTTATGCCAGGAAAAAGTACCCATAGTATAGGTCAACTTTTAAAGGAAGGACTCAATGGAGCAGGATGTGAGGGAATTATATATGGGCCTGTGTTTAATGTTTGGGATGCTTTAGAAGCAATAAAATCAAAAAACATTGATTGTATTGTAGGGTTACCAATTCAAGTATTTTATCTCGCAAAAATTAAACTCACTGATGTTAGGTATAAACATTTGAACCTAAAAAGCGTTCTTTTAAGTGGAGACTATGTGCCAAGAACATTATGTAGTGCTGTGAGTAGTGCCTTTAGCTGTCAAGTATTTACTCATTATGGAATGACTGAGATGGGGTATGGAGGCGGAGTGGAATGTAGTGCTATAAATGGATACCATATGAGAGATGTGGATTTATATACTGAAATTATTGACCCAGTAACTGGGCGAAATGTTACAGATGGTAGTTATGGAGAAGTGGTAATTACAACGTTTAGGAGAGAAGCAATGCCACTTATAAGGTACAGGTCTGGAGATATTGCTAGGTTCTTGCCTAGAAATTGTTCTTGTAGTAATTTGTTTAAAAGGATGGATTATGTAAAAGGAAGAGTTAATGAACATTTAAAGTTAAAAGATGGGAAGTTTCTTTCTATAGGAATGATTGATGAAGTTATGTTTGGAATTGATAATGTACTTGATTACAGCGCTAGTATTAATGAGGGAGAAAATAAAGTACTTAGTATAAGCGTAAAGCCAGTAAATCCGAAAATACCTATAAAATTTAATGAAATTAAAAATTGCATTAGGCAAGATAAGTACTTAGGTTTATTAATAAAAAATAATAATATATCCATAGAATTTGGTGGCTTACTTAATAATATTGAAATTAGTAATGGAATGATTAAACGAAAATTATATCTTTTAAATTAAAATTGGACCATGGCAATTAACGAATTACCATGGATTCTATTTTCAAAAGGTTTCTATTATAACATCCATAATTCCGCCACATACCATGCCTTCATCTTCTGCAATGGTACCTGTCATATCTATGCTTTGAAGTTTATATCCACCATCATTAATTAAATCACGGGCGGTTTTAATTATTTCGCCTTCACTACATCCTCCGCCGATACTCCCTAAAATTTTTCCAAAGGGCCATACAAGCATTTTAGCTCCAGCATTTCTTGGAACTGATCCTTTAGTAGAAATAATTGTAATCATTGCTCCAGGAGAATTTGCTTCTTGGCATAATTCATTTAATACATCATGATCAAATTCCGGCCAATTGGTCTTTATAGAGTTAGTAATAGCAGGTGTAGCGCCAAGTCTTCTGTAACTAATTACCTGTGATATAATAGAAATCGCTATTTCGTCAGGTGTAACTGCGCCTATCTTAAGACCTATAGGTGCATTGACTTTGTTTAATTTATCCTTTGAATATCCATCGTCTAGCATTTGCTGCATAACAATTTTAACGCGTCGTTTTGAACCAATCATTCCAACATATGCAGTATTATGTTTTAAAACTTGCCTTAAACAGTCCATATCATGTCGATGACCTCGAGTTACAATAACAACATAGGCGGACTTATTTAAATTAATTAAGTCGAAACAGTTATCAAAACTTTCACAAATTACTTTCTGCGCAGTAGGAAATCGTTCGCTATTTGCAAATGAGGGTCTATCATCAACAACTGTAACTGAAAACCCTGTCTTTGAGGCAAATTCAGCTAAAGGTTTGGCAATATGTCCACCACCTAAAATTATTAATCGTGGCTCAGGAAAATATGGTTCAATTAAATAAGTTTCATTTTCAGATCGTTTAACAAATTGAAGATTGCCGGTTTCTAAAGCATACTTTGATTTTTCGTAAAGTAGTTTATCTAGATCAGATATATGATTTTTATTGCTCAGATTTTCTTCAGTATAAAAAGTTTTATTACGAGAAGGTTTATTCTCATAATTTTTGTTACTTAACATTGTAATCATAACACAATTGTTACCTTTTTCAACTTCGACTAGCAAATTTTTATAGGTAGCTACATTCATATTTTTATTCCTCCTACTTTATCGATAGTGTAAACACTATCTTTGTTCAATTAGTTTTATAATTCTAATTGTATCAATAATTATAGAAGTTTTAAACAAAAAACAAATAAAAATAATAAGATTACAAGGTAAGTTGATTAAAAATGTGATAAAATAATCATGTAATAAAGTTAAATTTAGTAATAATTAAAGAAAATTTAATTTTTTGTTCAAAACTGTAAACGATTAGTGATGTTTTTTTATACAAGATATAAAAGTGATGGATTCTAGTAAAGAATATAAAGAAAATGTAGTATTATACATACAATTAAATTCGGCAAATTTTAAAAATGGGGCGATGAAAATGATTAAAACAGCAATATTAACCATGAGTGATAAAGGTTCTCGCGGAGAAAGAATTGATGGGACAGGTCCTGCAATAAGAAGTGAATTAGAAGGCAAGGGATATGTTATAAGTTTCTATAAAATGATTTCTGATGAAAAAGATGAAATAGAAAAAGAATTGATTTATTTATGCGATGATCTTAAAGTGGATTTAATTCTAACTAATGGAGGTACAGGATTTTCACAAAGAGATGTCACCCCTGAGGCAACTCAAAATGTTATTGAAAAATATGTACCTGGATTTGGTGAGGTTATGAGAATGAAATCACTCCAAATTACTTCAAAGGCTATGCTTTCAAGAAGTATTGCAGGAATACGTAAAAAAACTTTAATTATAAATCTTCCTGGTAGTCCTAAAGGCGCTGTAGAAAATCTTCAATTTATAATTGAAGCAATTCCACATGGTATTGATATACTTAAAGGGGAAGCTAATGAGTGCGCTAGAATCTAGCAAAAATAATTGAATTTTAGGAGATGGTTTTGTGAGAGATAGTCATGGGAGAAATATCAATTATTTAAGAATATCAGTAACTGATAGGTGTAATTTAAGATGTATATATTGCATGCCAGAGCAGGGCATAAAAAAATTAGAACATGTGGATATACTGCGGTTTGAAGAAATTTTTAAAATAGTAAAAGTCTCAGAAAAATTAGGAATTAACAAGGTAAGGTATACTGGTGGTGAACCACTGGTGATGAAAGATATAGATAAACTAATATACGAAACTTCAAAACTACAAGGGATAGAGGATATTTCCATAACTACAAATGGTATTTTACTCGGGGACATGGCAAGTGACCTAAAAAAAGCTGGACTTAAGAGAGTTAATATTAGCCTTGATACATTGGATGATGTGAAGTTTAAAAGTATAACAAGAATAGGAAATCTTGATAAGGTAATGAAAAGTATAGATAGATGTTTAACACTTGGGTTAAAACCAGTAAAAATTAATACTGTATTGATGCGAGGGTTTAATGATACAGAATTTGAAGACTTTTTAAATTTAACTCGCGAAATGCCAATAGAAATAAGGTTTATTGAACTAATGCCTATAGGTGAAGGTATAAAGATTTATGATAAAAGCAAAATCAGTTTTATGGAAATACTAAAAAACCATCCTGAGTTAACTCAAATTGAGAATGAAAAAAGTAGCACTGCTCAAATGTACAAGATTAAAGGGGCAAAGGGAAAGATTGGCTTCATTAGTCCAGTGAGTTGCAAATTTTGCGCGGATTGTAATAAAATAAGACTTACATCCACGGGAACAATTAAGCCGTGTCTTCATTCAAAAGAAGAGATAAACCTTAAGCAATACCTAAATAATGAAGAAATGCTTACAAATACTTTAAAACAAGCAATTTTTGATAAGCCACTTGAACATCATCTTGAGGAAGAAAAAATTAGTAGAAGTGAAAAGATGATGTACCAGATAGGGGGATAAAAGAATGGAATTTACACATATAAATGAAGAAGGAAGAGCTAAAATGGTAGATGTATCTGAAAAAATTGACACTGTTCGCGAAGCTATAGCAGTTGGGTCAATTTCAATGAAGACAGAAACTCTAGAAAAAATAAAAAATGGGTCTATTTCAAAAGGAGATGTATTAGCGGTAGCGCAGGTAGGCGGAATTATGGGGGCTAAAAGCACTTCGCAAATAATACCAATGTGTCATGCCATAATGATATCAGGCTGTAATATTAGTTTTAAAATCGATTTCGAAAACAGTAAAATTGAGATAACTGCAACGACGAAGACTGTAGGGAAGACTGGCATTGAAATGGAAGCACTTACGGCGGTATCTGTTGCAGCACTGACTATATATGATATGTGTAAGGCAATTGATAGAGGCATGGTTATAAATAATATTATGCTTGTAAAAAAAAGCGGGGGAAAATCGGGAATATTTGAAAGGAAGGGATTGTAATGGCAAAGGTTATTGCAGTAAATATAAGCGAGAAAAAAGGTGTAGTAAAACATCCTATCGAAAAAGGTTTCTTCAAATTCAATTATGGATTAGAGGGAGATGCACATGCAGGTGATTGGCATAGACAAGTTAGTTTTCTTGGGGTTGAGAGCATTGATAAAATGAAAGCAAAGGGAGCTCAAGGATTAAGTGCAGGAAAATTTGCTGAAAATATTACTACAGAGGGAATAATCTTGTATGAACTTCCTATTGGAACTAAGCTTAAAATTGGAGAGGTAGTTTTAGAGGTAACACAGATAGGAAAGGAATGTCATGCTGGTTGTGAAATAATGAAACTTGTTGGTGATTGCATAATGCCAAGAGAAGGTATATTTGCTAAGGTGCTAGAGGCTGGTTATATTCAGGCCGGAGATGATATACTAGTACAAAAATAAATTTTTTTAAAATAAAATAATAAAGTAGCAGAAAAACTAGAGCGTTAACCCTAGTTTTTCTGCTACTTTATATAGTTTTTTGTTAACAGTAAATTTAAGGACAAAATTACTAAAGAGTGAATTTTTCAATCTGCTTTATCATAGAAGCAGTTTTATCATTTAGTAACTGAGCCGATATTGCGACCTCATTTGATGAAGTTGTCATTTCCTCGGTAGCGGCAGATATTTGCTCAGCAGCTGCAGAATTTTCTTCTGATACTGAAGATGTACTCTCAGCAGATGCTATTATGGTATTTTTACTGCTATTTATACCGAGTATTGAATTATTTATACCTGCTATTTCAGGTAATATATTTTCAATAGAAGTTATTATTTCCTTAAAGGAAGATATAGATGTATCTACAACAGAGATTTGTTTTGTAAGTTCTCCATTTGCAGTATCCGTAGTTTCAGTAACAATTTTAGTTTCTTGTTGTATGGATTTTAATAAATTATTTATATCATCTGAAGAATTTTTAGATTGCTCAGCTAGCCTCCCAATCTCATCAGCTACAACTGCAAAGCCTTTTCCAGACTCACCGGCCCTTGCTGCTTCGATTGCTGCATTTAGTGCAAGTAAGTTTGTTTGACTTGCAATAGCATTTATTAAATTTGTTATTTTTGTTATCTCATTAACACTATTAGTTAAGTTTGATATTTTGATGCTAACATCTTTAAAAGAAACTGCTATATCATTAATTGAAGTAGCAAGATGAGTTAATTCATTATTGCTATTTTGTGCTTTAAAGTTTATAGCATTTGTATTCTTATCAACCCCAGTTATTGATAAAGTAATATCTTCTAGCGTTTTACCAAAAGAATTTAGTGAACTACTCATATCCATAAGCTCTTGGGCTTGGCTAGAGGAACCTTGTGCAACTTCATTAATTGAACTTGATATTTCTTTAGTTGATGCATTCATTTCTTCAGATAGTGAAGATAATGACAGTGCTTGCTCTGAAATATATACCGAATCATGATTAATGTTAGTTAAAATATTTGAAATTGAAGTTATAGTTTTTAATAATGCAGTATTCATTGTACCAAATTCGTTAGTTAGTTCTGTATCAATTTTTACTGTAAAATCTCCATTAGATAATATATGCAGTTTATCTGTAAATTCTTTAATAGAATTTTTTAATACTAAAATAATGAGTAGAGATATAGCAGACAAAATTAAAATAGATAATAAAAATATAATTCCGAATGTAATACTACTACTATGATATAAGTTTCTAGACTTATCATTTTGAAGACCGGCAATGTGTTTTTGATAATCTACAAGATCTGTAATGTTTTTGGCAAGAATTGTACCAAACACACCCATATCAACATTTGTTATTTGTTTATCAGGAACAAGATTTCGTCTTCTTTGATCAATTATACTTGGAATGAATGAGTAATAATGTTCATAAGCATCCTTTGCTGATTTTACTAAAGCAGCTTCTGTTGAATCACCCCTCGATGTTATGACTTGTCTATTAATAATTGTAGTAATCTTACTGTTTAAATCTAACATCCCAGTTTCATTTTTTTTGTCAAAGGGTCTATCAATTATTTTAGTTAAAGTATTTCGAAGGACACCCATATATCCATTAACATCACCCCAATCCTTAAGTTTTGGAATAACGGTACTGTTAACATCATTACTAATAGCATACATTTTACTAGTATTAGTATAACCAATAGCGCCTACTGAGAGTGTTGCAAGCAATGATATAATCCAAATTATTATTATGTTTGTTGTAATTTTTGTGTTTTTCATTCTTTTTAAATTTATTTTCACGTATTATCCCACCTTTTATATATATTATCGTCTAATTATAGAATATCTTAACTATTATGATAATAATTTCTTTAATAGGGAAGCGTTAAACCATGCATTTGTACAATAATAGGAATATTTGGTATAATTAAAATATATATATTTATTTAAGGAGATGAGTAACATGCTTATTGTACAAAATCTTACTAAAAAATACTCTAAAGAAATAGCTGTAAACAATATTAGTTTTGAAGTTAACGAAGGTGAAATTGCCATTCTTTTAGGCCCCAATGGGGCTGGAAAAAGTACTACAATAAAATCTATTGCTGGATTATTAAAATATAATGGGTACATTGAAATTTGTGGGCACCCAAATAAGAGCATTGATGCAAAAAAAATATTTTCTTATGTTCCGGAAGTTTCAGCTATGTTTGATTTGCTAACGGTCTATGAGCATATAGAATATATAGCTGCGGCTTATGGAATAGAAGACTATAAGGATGAGGCTGAAGAATTACTTAAAAGATTTGATTTAAGTGATAAGAAAGACAAACTTGGGAAACAATTGTCTAAGGGTATGATGCAAAAGGTAAGCATTTGTTGCGCTCTAATAATAAGACCAAGGGTAATATTATTTGATGAGCCATTAATGGGACTTGATCCTAAGGCAATTAAGGAATTAAAGAAAGCAATTGTTGAGCTTAAAGAAAAAGGTTCAGTTATTTTAATAAGCACCCATATAATAGATAGCGTTGATGATTTCTGGGACAAGGTGCTTATAATGAAAAATGGGAATATAGTTCTATCTGGTACAAAGCAGGAGCTTAAGAGTAGAAATGAGACATTAGAGGAACTCTTTTTTGATGTAACGGAGGGAAATGTATGAAGCCATTATTTTATATAATAAGAAAATCTATAAAAAATTGGTTGCTTCAGTTAAAGCATGAACCATTAAAGCTTGTTTTATACATATTATGTTTAATATCTTTGTGTTTTGTATTTTTTGTTAATAAAGATACTAGTAGAGCAAAAAGTATTTTGGATCCAATGTTATATAGTACTATTGTCGGATGTGTTATTTTAATATTTACGGCTCCAGATATCTATTCATCAATAAATAAAGGAGCTACTTTTTTTAGAGGTGCGGATATAAATTTTATATTTACAGCTCCTATTAGCCCCCAAAAGGTCTTAATATATGGATTTATAAAACAAATATATTCTTCATTTATAGCAGTGGTTTTTGTTCTATTTCAAGGATACACTCTTAGTCGTTATAGTAACATTCAGTCCTATGGAATTTTAGTAATTGTTTTTGGATTATTTATTATGCTTATTTTCACATCAATACTAAAAATATTATTGTATTCCACAGCTTCTAAAAGTGTAAAAAACAAAACAATGATAAGAAATATTTTTAAAGGCTTAGGAATAGTTATATTAACAGGCTATTTTATAGAATTATATGTAACTATGTCACCAGGTAAGGCTATTATATCAATGCTAAATAGTCCTATAATCCCTTATATTCCAGTATACGGTTGGGTAAGAGAAATTATAATGGCTTCAATGAATGGCATTAGTACAGTGTTTATTATTTATACTATTTTAATAATAGCATTAGGTGCTATTTGCTGTTACATAATTTACTCTATGAAACTTGACTACTATGAAGATGTTTTAGCTTCAACTGAGTATAAAGAAACTGCAAT
Source organism: Clostridium estertheticum subsp. estertheticum (assembly GCF_001877035.1). Taxonomy (NCBI): domain Bacteria; kingdom Bacillati; phylum Bacillota; class Clostridia; order Eubacteriales; family Clostridiaceae; genus Clostridium; species Clostridium estertheticum. The sequence continues at coordinate 1,274,873 of NZ_CP015756.1, forward strand.
CTCTGCATCAAGGAATGGTGAGCAAATATTTTTGAAATCTGGTAAAAAACCTAGAGTTAGAAAAGTTCAGTATACCAGAAAAGGAAAGTTTGCCTCCGCTATATTTTGGAGACAAATACTAGAGTATAAAAAAACAGGGTTTGGATTTATAAATATAGGGACCGTTATTTATGTTGTTATAGCAATAACTGTTGGCCTATATGGTCCAACTAAGGATCTAGCAATGATCTTAGGGGGAATGATATATCTTCAATTAATATCTAATTTTGCAAGCAAATGGCGAAAAGATTTATCAAACCAGTATATATATATGCTGCCTGATCATACGTTTAAGAAAATTATCTATGCAACTGTAGTTGATAATATAAAAAACCTTATTGATGGGACTATAGTGTTTTTGATAACAGGAATATTATTTAAAAGTAGCATTATGCTTATTATTCTTAATATAGTAGCATTTGAATCAATAGGTTCTCTTTTTATATATGGAGGAATCCTAACTAGGAGACTTTTGGGCGGTGGTGATAATATAGTAACTACGGGATTTATGAGAATTATGATATTAGTTGGGATAGTAACACCTGCTATAATTCTTCTTACCGTATTATATAGTTCGTCTAGTAGTTTTGTTGGAGTAGTTATAGCCTACACATCATTTATAGCATATAATCTTATATTTAGTGCTTTAATAATATTCTTAGGTAGGGGCGTATTTGATAATATTGAATTGTAGATCGCTGGATAAATTTTAAATTGAGGTGGTTTTATGCTACAGAATTATATTAAACAAATTCTAAGTTTACATAATTATATAGATGCTATTGTAATGGTTAATGAAAAGGGTGTTATTGAATATTCTGATAATTTTAGAAAAGATATTAATAATCTTTATGATGAGGAACTGGTTGGAAGATATCTTTGGGACATATATCCTAATCTAAATGATGAAAACAGTACATTGTTAAGGGTGTTAAAAAGTGGTAAAGCTATTTTAAATGAACAACAACATCTTGTGAATTATAAAGGCGTAGCCATAGATGCAATTAATTCAACATTTCCAGTAAAATCAGGTGAAAAGATTATAGGAGTAGCAGAGGTTTCAATATATATTGAACCTGAAAAACAAAGGAAAGATATAACATTAAGATTGAAAGAAAGAGAGGAAGAAAAAAGGCAACTATATGATATAGATCAAATTATAACTAATGATGAAAATATGTTAGATATTAAGAAAAAGATAATAAAAGTAGCGAAATCTGATTCTCCAGTTCTAATTTATGGACAAACGGGCACGGGAAAAGAAATGGTGGTTCAAGCTATACATAAAAATAGTAGCAGAGTTTCAAAGCCGTTTATATCTCAAAATTGTGCAGCTATACCGGCTACATTACTTGAGAGTATTTTGTTTGGTACGGTAAAGGGTAGTTATACAGGCGCTGAAAATAGAAAGGGTTTATTTGAAGCGGCAGATGGTGGTACTCTTTTTTTAGATGAGATTAATTCTATGGAAATATCTATGCAAGCGAAACTATTGAAAGCGATAGAAAGTTTGGAAATTAGAAGAGTGGGTTCAACTGAATGTATAAGGGTAAATGTTAGAATTTTGTCCGCGGTAAACGAATCTCCATTAAAATCTATTAGGGAAAATAAACTGCGACAAGATTTGTTTTATAGAATTGGAGTACTTCAAATTAGTCTTCCAGAGCTTAAGGATAGAAAAAATGACATTGAATTTTTGTCTAGTTATTTTATAAAAGAATATAATCGAAAAATGAAGAAAGAGATTAAGGGGCTTGATGAATCGGTTCTAAGAGTATTTAAAAATTATTTATGGCCAGGAAATATAAGAGAATTAAAAAATGTGATAGAATCTGCTTTTAATATAACATATAGTAATGAAATTGCAGTGGAGGATCTTCCAGACTATATGTTTTCTGTGAAAAGTGAGAAGAATTGTGCGGCAGGTCTTGTGGCGTCTGATAAATCGTTAAGCGAACTTGTAAAAAGTTATGAGAAAGACATTATAGTATATGCTATAAAAAACACGGGAAATGTAACAGAGGCAGCAAAGATGTTAAAAATATCAAGGCAAGCATTAAATTATAAATTGTCAAAATATAATATATAGTATAGCGAAAAAAATTTTGCGTAAAGGCAAAATTTTTTTCGCTTTATTAACTTGAAAATTTTTTATATTCCCTTAGACTAACCTGTTTATAGAATAAGTAGGTTGATAGCATATTGGCATAAATTTTGCTGTGTAAGATGTATAAGATAAAACGAAAGGGGATTTTACTATGATAAAAAATGTAATTGTAAGAAAGTTAAGCAAAAATTTCGCTGAGGGGATTACTACTTCAGATATGGGTAAGCCAGATTATAAGAAGGCTGTAAAACAACATGAGGATTACATAGAAGCTTTAAAGAAATGTGGATGCAATGTGTTGGTATTGGAAGCTGATGAGCGATATCCAGATTCAACTTTTGTTGAGGATGTAGCTATTGTAACAGAGAAATGTGCCATTATTACAAAGCCTGGTGCAGAGTCAAGAAAGGGAGAAGAAAAAGGAATTATTGATGTTTTGAAAAAGTTTTATGTCAACATAGAATATTTAAGTGGAGAGGCTTGTTTGGATGGGGGAGATATATTAAGGGTAGAAAATCATTTTTATATAGGTCAATCTAAGAGAACTAATGCAGAAGGTGCAAGACAGCTCACAGAAATACTTAGCAAATATGGATATACATCATCTACTGCAGATGTACTTCATATACTTCATCTCAAAACAGGATTAGTTTACTTAGAAAACAATATTTTTGTTGCCACTGGAGAATTTAAAGAACACAAGTTGTTTAAAGATTTTAAAGAGTTTAAGGTGATTAAAGTAGATGATAACGAGTCATATTCAGCAAATTGTATTTTAATAAATGGGTATCTTATCATTCCAACAGGATTTAAAAATTCAAAAAAAGCATTATTAGATGCAGGGTTTAAAATTATTGAGGTGGATATGTCTGAATTTGAAAAAATGGACGGAGGACTTACTTGTCTTTCACTTAGATTACCAAAGGATTAATGTTAACATAATTGGGTAAACTATGAAATACACTGGTTATATGCAGTGTAATTTTATATTAGAAGGGAGCATATTTATGAATAAATATAATTTAAAGGAAACAAAACAATCTGATGAACAATCAGGAGATAATGAGGATGTTAGTGGGGCTTCAAACGCTAAGGTAACTCAAATGTATAACATGCCTAACATGACGAGCGGTCCTAGTGATGCTACGGAAGAAGAAAAAGAAAAATTATATGGTCGCTCAATTGCAAACAAAGGTATTAATAGAAAATAACATTAAGGCAGGATGATTATCCTGCCTTAATATTATTTTTGAGATTAAACTAAATCTATATTAAGTTATAGGTAATACAGACTGGTTTATGGTTTATAGGTTCATCAACAACTACGGCATCTATGTTAAATATCTTTTTTAGATTATCATTAGTCATTATTTCTCTAGGGGTTCCACTACAAACTATGTTACCATCTTTAATTCCAACCATATAATCTGCGAACCTTGCTGCGTTATTTAAATCATGAATTACCATGACAATAGTTTGTCCATGTAATTTATTTAAATCATCCAATAATTGTAGAATTTCTAACTGATGTGCTAAATCTAAATAAGTTGTAGGTTCATCTAATAATAAAATTTCTGTTTCTTGTGCGAGAGTCATAGCTATCCATACCCTTTGTCTTTGTCCACCGGATAATGACTCTATAGGCCTATCTTTGAATTCTTCCATGTTAATTATCTTTAGTGCCCAATCTATTTTTTCTTTATCCTTGGCCATTAATTTACCAAATCCACTTTGATGAGGAAATCTTCCATAGGCTACAAGTTCACCTACAGTTAACCCATTTGGTGCCTCGGGACTTTGAGGTAAAACCGCCATTTTTTTTGCTATTGATTTCGAACTTAAACTTTGAATGTCATTACCATTTATGTATATGATTCCGTTTTTAGGTTTTAATATTCTTGCAATAGTTTTTAATATGGTTGATTTTCCACAACCATTTGAGCCTATAATAGTTGTAATTTTTCCTTGAGGTATATTTAAATTTAAATCTTTTACAATGTCAGAATCTCCATAAGAAATAGAAAGATTCTCAGTTTTTATGCTATTCATATTGAGCCTCCTAAGCTAAGCATTCATAATTATTCTTTCATAATCAAATAAATGAAATAGGGTACCCCAATAATTGAAACAACTATTCCAACAGGCATTTCAATAGGAGCTAAAACGTTTTTAGCTATAGTGTCAGACAACAATAAAATTATTGAACTAACTAAGGCTGAAGTTGGTAATAATAATTTGTGCTTTGGTCCAACAAGTTTTCTAGCTACATGTGGAGAAATCAACCCTAAAAATGCTATGGTTCCTGCAACAGCTGTAGCTGCTCCTGCTAAGGCCACGGTATATATTAGTAGTGTCCTTCTCTCTTTTTCTATATTCACGCCAAGTCCGACTGATAACTCGTCACCTAAACTTAAAACATCAAGGTATCTAGCCTTATAAATTATAAGTCCTGTAAAAATGAATACAAAAGGGAGCGTTGCTATAACATAATTCCAATTAGTTCCCCAAATACTTCCTGAGGTCCAAATCATTATTTTGTTAAAATCCTGCGTTGAAAATCTAAATTGAAATAGAACCAATATAGCAGAAAAAGCAGAATTGATACCTATACCCATCAGGATCAATCTAGTGGGATTTATACCTTTTTTCCATGCTAAAGTATAAATAAGGAAGGCCGCAAAGCCTGCTCCAAAGAGAGCTATAATAGGCATAGTAAATATAGTAAGTAAATTTACATCAGAATATGCTTTTCCATTCATAAAATATATATAAATAACTACAGCTAGTGCTGCACCAGAACTTATACCTAATATACCAGGGTCTGCGAGATCATTTTTAGTTATTCCTTGAAGTACTGTTCCGGATACTGCTAAAGCGCTTGCTACAAGTAGAGCTATAATTATTCGTGGAAGTCTCATAGTGAAAAGTACTAGTTCCTGTTTTTTATCTCCTTGTCCAAAGAATGTTTTAATTACATCAATAGGACCTATAGCAAAGGTTCCTATATTAAAGCTAATTATAAATATTGAAAGGAGCAAAATAGATAAAATGCTTATAATCAAAATTAGTTTTTTCTTTCCTTTATGTGTATGTTCTATAATGATTTTGCCTCCTTTCTTACGATATATATGAAGAAAGGTACTCCAAGAAGTGCAGTTAATGCGCCAATAGGAGTTTCATAAGGCTGATTAATCATTCTAGCGGCTATATCGCTAAAAACTAGTAAATTTGCGCCAAGAACTAGAGAACATGGGATTATAAATCTATAATCTGGTCCAACTAAACTCCTTACAATTTGGGGGACAATAAGACCAAGAAAAGCAATATTACCGGCAACTGCAACGGAACTACCACTTAATATTATTACGATTACTATTCCAATAAATCTTATAATGTTAGTTTTTTGACCAAGACCTATGGCAATTTCTTCTCCTAGGCTCAAAATGGTTATTTTAGGAGAAAGAATTATAGCTGCAATGACTCCGAATGTACCAAACGTGGCTAATAATTTTACACCTTCCCATTTCGCAGTAACAAGTCCTCCTGCAATCCAAAAACTAAGTTCCTGAGATAAATTAGAGTACATTGCAATAGCAGTTGCAAGAGATATTAAAAGGGTACCTAAAGCTGTGCCTGCTAAAACAAGTTTAATGGGACTAACTCCTTTAATAGATCTAGAACTTAAAAGAAATACTATTATCCCACTTAAACTAGCTCCAATAAAAGCAAAAATCATTAAACCTGAAGAACCGATATTAGCCTTCATTGCAAAGGCTATAGCTATTGTAAAAGTTGCACCTTGGGTAATTCCCATTATTGAAGGGTCAGCAATTGGGTTTCTTGTTATTCCTTGCATTATAGCACCTGATACTGCTAAAAATGCTCCAACTAGAGCAGCTGCAATTACCCTAGGAAGTCTTATATCGTGGATAATCTTTGAGTTTATATCATTGCTAGGTGAAAGCATGATACTCAAGACTGTATTTAAATCTATATGTTTTGCACCAAGGGATACTGACAAAACAATTCCGAAAAACAGTATAATAAGTCCAATTACAATTATAAATGTACTCATAATAAGTCTATTCATCTTTTTCTTCTTTTGATTAAGTATTATATTATTCATTAAAGTGATGCACCTCACAGATTATTTCACAAATTCTTTCTTTATTGAATCAAGTAATAATTCTCTTCCTATTGGAGAATAACCTTGTGCAAAATATGGAGAACTAGGAAGCAGTGTAACATTTCCAGCTTTTACAGCTCTCATGCTTTTCCAAACAGAACTACTTAATAAATCCTTTTTATCCACATCAGTTGCTATAACTACAACATGATCTGCATCAATTGATGATAAACCTTCCATAGTTACTACTGGTAAACTTATTCCCTCTTGTTTTGGCATGTTTTTAGGTTGGGATAATTTCATATCTGATAATAACATTGAACCTATAGCTGCATCGCTAAAAATGTAATATTTGCCTGCGCTAGCGAGTACGGTAAGGTAAGTTTGTGTGCCATTAGTTTTCTTAATTTCATTACCTATTGTTATAGCTTTTTTATCGTAAGATACTAACCATTTTTGAGCATCTTTTTCTTGTCCAAACAGCTTGGAGATATTTGTTAGTTTTGATCTCCAATCATTAGCATAATCTTTAAGCATTACAACTGGTGCAATAGCTTTTAATTGTTCATATATTTTGGTTTGCCTCTCGCTCATTATAATTAAATCTGGATCAAGTTTTAGGATAGCTTCCATATCCATAGTTTCCATCATTGAAAAACCTACAAGTTTAGAAGAGTTCAATTTATCTTTTAGGTAACTTGGCTTTTCGGTAGTTTTATAAGAATCAGCATTGGCTGTACCTATTGGTGTGTGATTTAAAATTAATAATTCCTCTGTTGATCCAGATATATCAACTATACGTTTAGGACTTGTGGGCACCGTTACATTGCCTTTCATTGTACTAACCACTTTAGTTACACTTACTTTCTTAACCGGTTCTGCAGCTTTTGAACAACCTGCAAAAACAGCAACAGAAATTAAAGCGGATGTTAATACTACGAATAATCTTTTTTTCTTCATGGAAATCCTCCTAAATTGTTTAAGTTAATATGTATAAAAATAATGATTAAGTAAATTATAAATTATCATTTTAAATGAAAATGAAATTAAGAATCATTATCAGTCAAATACAATATTTATTATATCAGAACTATTAAGTATGTCAATAATTTATTTTGAACCTAGAATATATCTAAAAAAGGGCAAGGAACTTATAAATAAAAAAATATTTTAAATAGTTTAATTATATGGTATAATATTAAAGGTAACTTAATATATGGAGAGATGTCCGAGTGGCCTATGGTACCTGCCTCGAAAACAGGCGAACGGGTTATTCCGTTCCGGGGGTTCAAATCCCCCTTTCTCCGCCAAAATCAAGGGCTCTAGCAGATTGTGCTAGAGCCATTTTAGTATGATTTTTTAATAAAAAAGGAGCATGTGACGCCGGTTTGACGACAAAATAGGAAAGACTAAACGGAAATGGATTTTAAGTATTTTTTTATATTATCAAAATGGATGATTTGAATATGAAAAAATAGATTTATAATATGGTACGGTGAACCGTATCACAAATAACGGTGATTTTTTATTGATAGGAGGTTGATGTGTTTCGCATCCACCAGTGAAGCCCTCAACTAATTGAATTTAGTTGAGGGTTTTATTTATTCTATAATTTAGTTGGATTAAAATGATGAAAGGTGAATCGTATCACAAATAACTGTTACTTTTTATTAGGTTGAGTTGATATGCTTCGCTTCAACTAGTGAAACCTTTGATTAGTATTATTTAGGCAAGGGCTATTTTATGTTCTAATTTATTCTTGAAATTTGACATACTGTTTAAAGGATAAAATTGCGCAGCGTATTTTGCAGCCAATAAAAAAAGCGAATAAAATAAAGAAAAAGTATTGCTGCTAAGTAAATTTATATAAATAACAAATAATGTATTGACAATAATTTATTGCAGCAGTATAATTAAGAAAAGTAGAGAGGTGATATTATGAGTTTAAAGTTAAAGAAGAGTTTTAAGAATAAAATAGAAATTGACCCTTCTAGAGAAACAATGATTATGACTATTGAGGATATTTGTAGAAGAGTTGATGAGGGTAAAATTGTGATGCCAATTTTTCAAACAGGGTTGCGATGGACTGAAGTAAAAAGAAGCGATTTATTATCTTTTGAATTAAATGGATTTGCAGCAGTCTCGCCAATTTCAATGTGCCATTTGGACTTTGGATTTGACCCACAAGAAGATATATATGTAAAATATGGTTCTCAAATAAGTCTGATGACTAGAGAAAAATTAATTGGAATCCGCGGAGAAGTATACTCTTTAACAGATGGTCAGCAAAGAATTTCTACAAATTATAAGTGTTATATTGGGCATGAAGATTTTAAAAATTATGTGGTAGATTTAGAGGCTGGCAAAATTGTAGTATTAAAAGATTCTGATGTTCCTATAGAAGGACAAATACCTGTTGGTGTTATATATAATAAGGATTTTAAAATCTTTGATGATTATGTAAGAAAGCATAAAGAATTACAAGATAGTTCATTAAACACATACCTTTCTCTTATTAGAAATAAATTTTTAGGTTATAGATATACTGTGAATTTAGCCAGAAACCTTGATGAGAAGCAACAAATGAAATGGTTTGAGATACTTAACAATGCAGGTAGTAAAATACCACTTAAAGAAATGCGTTTATCTAGATTAAAGATAAAAGATGTTGATTATCATAGTGAATATATTAGTAAATTTATTAAGCAGTTAGTTGACAAGAAATATAACGAAATATTTACAAGTAAATCAACTCAAGTTTCATATCCTTTAGCAGCTTTAAATCCAGCATATGATTATTTATTTTCAAAAATTGATACGAAAAAAATAGCTCCTATTGCTTCTGATGTTAAAGAAGGTAGAATTTGTGATTTAGATACAGAAGAATTAAAAAAATTATTTGAAATGACATTGAATTCTTTAGAATTGACACTTGAGTTTATTGATAGTAATGAACTGGACATTCCAATCAGAATGGAATTTATTACGTTTGCAATGGGATATTTTGTTTATGGTAATAATGAAGAGTTATCAGAAGTAAGAAAAGAATTTTTGATTAATTGGTTTAATAATATCGAATTTACGAATATGGTTAACACTACTAAGAGACTAGAGTATTACAAATTAATTAATATGATTCCAATGGCTGAAGTAAATTAGTACTTGTTCTTTTAATTAAATCTAGAACTGAATTAATAGAGACTTTAATTGTTTTATTAATAGCAGTTAGATAATTAATAAATTCTAGAATAATATAAAAATGGGGTTCCTAGAATGTATACAATTAAAAAAAATGTAAACGCGATATACAATTAGTTTATATAGGGTAGTGTAAAATACTTTATTATGTTAAAGGATAAGAGTAAGTCAATCAGTAGTTTATGGACAAGGTATCATTTAATATGTCAGTATAATAATTTAAAAATCCCCAAAAGAAAAAGAAAAAGCTCAATAGATTGCCGTCCATTGAAGCTTTTCTAAAAACAAATTCATTATTTAAAAATTTAAATTTCTTATCACAAGAAATTATCTTACATTAAGTAGTGAATATTGTCAATGTTTTTAGCGATAAACTAGGTGCAATAGTAGGAGAGAAGTAGTATTGCAATTGTATTTTTCGTGGGTTTATATATAAATATAAGATAAAATTCATTATTTTAAGGAGGATTTATTTATGAAGGCAACTAAAATTAAAATGAAATCTGGATGTGGAACATCTAATAATTTATTAGAAATTGATAGTATTTATTTAATGGAGTGTGAACAGGATGGTTTTTATAAAAAAGATAAAGTATATGATTATTTGGTGAAAAGTAATAAGGGAATCCAAGTAGATATTCACCCATATCCAAACTTAATACCTATGACGAGTCCATCACCTAACTATGAGAAATATGTAAAATCATCACCAAACAGTACATCAATTGACAACTTGTTAAGCCTACCTAGAGAATAGGGGAGGGTAAAGAGATGATAATTAATGGCAAGAGAATACGAAATATTGATAAATACCTTTCTGAGTTTCAAGAAGGGGAGCATCTTTATATTGGACTACAAAATGTAGAAATGTATTGTGATGAGGTAAGAAAATATGGACTTCTAGGAGATTTGTCGGAGAAATATGCTTTCTTACCAAGACCTATTAAAAGTGTTACAAATTTTAATGCAAACGGGCGATGGGTTATCGATAAGTCTGTTCCCAGGGAGGATAGGACTTTTGAGAGTGAGTATCATATAGTGGATTGGCATGGTAATGACCATTATGGCACACGTTATTGTACAAAAAAGTGTTATCATAGCAATCTAATTCCACCACCGGAAATTGAGCTTATATACACAAATGGCTTGTTACTTTCACCATTATTAATATATACACATGAGAATAAAAATATAATAAAGCATACTATAAATATGTATCTTGAGATGTTTGGAGTATGTGAAACATTGACTGAAAAATATACTCCTAAGCAAACAATAACTATGGAAAGGTTAACCTGGACTGTGTTTCCTAAAGGTGAATATCCTTGGAAAAAGGCAAAGTCATATCTTGGTGCAATTCTAAATACGATACCAACTAGGCACAAAGCCATTATAAGCAAAAGACATGAAGCAATTGCAAAAAATGTACCAGACTTCATGGCAATAGGAGACCAAGGATTTTGGGGATACGTAATTTATGGTTTTATTAAAAAAGGTATCTTTATATTTGAGTCCAATAAGCCCAATAATGCTACCTATGTTTTTAGAGGAAATTGGAAACAAGCTTCAAAGCTGACTAAGTCAGAAATATTAAGTGGACAACTTCAAGAAGCAAGAATTATTCATGATAAGAAATGGAATAATGGTATTAGTAAATTAATTAGTTAATCATATTGAGAGTGTAGTTAAAGTAATTGATAAATAAAGTCAACAATGTAACTGCACTTTCAATGCTATTAATTAGTACAGAATTTAGCAAGAAATTTATAGGGTATTTTCTATAGGATACTATAAATCACTGTTCTAGAAGAAGAAATGAGTTGCTACAAGCAATAATAAGTAGGATAACCATAAAAGATAAAAAGAACTACACTTTTACGAAAAGGTACAAAAATAAATATAAATACAGACCTTATAAAGTATCGGTACTTAATAAGGTTTATTTTTCGTTACAGTTTGATTAAATGAGACAATATGTTAAACTTATTAATTACCATTAAGAGGTCAGAAAAGAGAGTATTAAAAGAATTTTAGTAGGAGTAATATAGAAAAAATCGGAATTATTTTTACGCCTTGGACAGGATGAGTGGTATATAATAAAATTATAAATAAATAAGTGGAGGGATTTAATATGTATAGTTGGTCTGAAAATGATGATATTATAGCATTTTACTTATATCTATATAGTACTAAAGAAATTAATTTTACGTATGATAAAATATCTAAGAAACTTGGAATGAGCATAGGAAGCTTAAATATGAGAAGAAAGATTTATAAGCACTTAGATAATAAACTAGGGGGGCTATGTAATGCAGCAGGGCAAACAATTATAGTATTTGAACGGTTTAAAGGAATAAATTGTAGGGTTTATAAAGAAATAGTTGATAAATTATTAGCTTAATATTGATTATATAGGTAGTGTTATATATTTAATAATATATGAAGAAGTGATGCAAGAGAGCATGTGGATAATCTGTTTTCAATGTTCAAAAGGTTCGTAAAAGGGCAAGATTGCCTGAAAAGAGAATATAGGGTAGAGCGTCGTGAAAATGGATCATCTCATGAAGAAAGATATTAAGCTGCAAAACTTTGGGATAATTCACTGCAAAAATATCTAGTAGTAGCTGCAATAAAGCATGTGTTGCTGTATAATGACTACCAGAAAATTAGTTGTAAATATTTCGCTGCATAATCTAAATAGTGCAGTGAATTGTAACAAGTCTAAGATTGAGTAAAATCTGTCTAAGGCTATTTTTTGCACATGTAACAATCCTAAATTTAAATATATATTATTACTTTGAATAATAAAAGTAGAATAGTGGGGGAATTTAAAATGAAAAAGGAAAGCGTAAGCTATGAAATAATGATAGATTTGATTACTAATATAGTTGAAAAATATATTAGTAATGATGGAGAAAGAAAAGACATACTAATACCATTGGAAAAGGAACAGGAGCATCTAACAAAGAGCCTAAGAGACCTAGAAAACAGAAAGAACAGAGTCTTTGAACTATATGAAGACGGCACAATAGACAAGAAACCTCTGGCACAAAGAATGGAAACCATAACTGACGAAATAGATATACAATCTAAGCGTAGGATACAGCTACAATTAAAATTGGAAAACAATGACTCAGTCAACATACAATATGAGGTAGTAAGAGATACTTTGAGAGATTTTAATAACCTACTAGAAATAACTGCTCAAGAAGGAAAGAAAACTTTGCTAAAATTAATTATAAATAAGATAACTATAAAAGATAAGAAAGATATAGAAAGTATAGAGTTACACTTTGACGAAAAGGTACAAAAATATTTCATAAAAGATAAAGAAGGAGAATCCCTAGATAATGGGGGTTCTCCTTCTTTTATTTTGTTTACTATTATAATATGAATAAAAATAAGCTTTATATTTTTAGAGGTTATATAGACTACATGTAATTATGGTATTAATGTATCTTAATATTAAATGAAATAGTAGACTGGAAGAATAGTTTTCAGGAAAATATAGAAAAAAACCGATTACTAGTAATATATGTACTGGGTATAAGAATATTCATAAGTTGAATTGCAATATAGTAGATGATATACTTATAAGTATATAATTAACAATAAGATTGTAGGGTTGTGGGGGGATTTATAATGACAATAGAGGAAAGATTGGATAATTTTAAGGTTGATTTAAAAGATAATACCATGTCAAATTTGCAAATAACTAGGCGGCATTTTAGTTTTGGAACACCATATATTTTTGATAAGGATGAAAGCAAATATTATAAAATAAAAGAAAAAATAGCCGATAAGTTTTTAATACATACTGATAGTGTAAAAATGGTTGGTTCTGCAAAATTAGGATTTAGTATAGCTCCACATAAACTTTGGAAGCCATTAAATGATGAATCAGATATTGATATGGTTATAATATCCAATGATATATTTGATTTATATTGGAAAGAGTTATTTGAATTTAATAATATTGATCATACTTCTAGAACCGAAGAAGAGGATAAACAATATAAAAAGTTTATAGAGTATTTCTTTAGAGGGTGGATAAGACCAGATAAATTTCCATTCAGTTACTCAAAGAAAAAAGAATGGTTTGAATTTTTCAAATCCATATCTTACAAAGAGTTTGGAGAAAAGAAAATAACAGGGGCAATATATCGTGAAAATTATTTTTTCGAAAAATATCATGAGTCGAATATAAAGAATCTAAGAGACGGAGGTTTATTATAAAATGAATGAAATAGGAGTAGCTACAAATAAAAAGTTAATTGAATTATTTAATATGATGAAAAGTGGTAGCCTCATTCTTAGACCACGTTTTCAAAGAAATTTGGTTTGGAATCATGAACACAAAGAAAAATTTATAGAAACTATTTTAAAAGGGTTGCCATTCCCTGAGATATATTTGGCTGATGGTGAGATTGATTTAGAAAAACAAACATCTACCATGGTGGTTGTTGACGGACAGCAGAGACTAGGAACAATAAATGAGTATATTAAATCAGATGAATTTATAATAAGTAATATAAAAAAGTTTTCAGAGTTGACTGATGATGAAAAGAAAAGCTTTTTTGATTATAAAATAGTAGTTAGGGATTTAGGAAGAATAACTGACGAATTGGTATTGGATATTTTTAACAGAATCAATTCTGTACAATACGCTCTAAACTCTATGGAAATAAGAAATGCATTATATCAAGGAGAGTTTATTCAAACTGCAAAAATTATAATTGAAAATGGTAAAGAGTTTTTTGAGAAAACGGAAATTTTTAGCTTAGAAGAATCTTCGAGAATGGATGATATCGAGTATATACTATTAATTATGTCTACATTGGAAGAAGGTGGATACTTTGCAGGGAAAAAGGAGATAGAAACATATGTAAAAATGAATGATGAAAAATATTTAAATAAAGATAATATGATTAAAGATATTAATTATGCAATAAAATTAATAGATGATTGTAAATTACCTAATGATACAATGTGGTACAAAAAATCTAATTTCTTTAGTCTTGTAATAGAGTTAGTTATGTTCAATAAAGATTATGAAGCTATAAATGATGTAGGTATTTTAGTAAGTTTGCTTGAGGAGCTTCAAGAAAAGATATATGATAATAAGAAAGGAAACAATGAGTTTTCTGAATATTACTTATATATATTTCAATCAACTCAAAGTAGAAAAGGTAGGGAAATCAGAGGAAAGCTAATCAGAAAAAATTTAAGAGAGATGAGAATTAGAGCTGAATTAACGAGTATAATTAATGAAAAATTTATTGATGAAGTAAGTAATAAAGCATGTGAAATAGTAATTGATGGAAGTGCTTTAGGTAAGTTATATGGAGATTTCGGATTACAATTTGATTATTTAGATTATGATTGTCTCGAGGGCATAGCAATAAGTTCTATAACATGCACTGAAGATAGTGAAGGTATCATTTATGCTGGGAATATAGAGATGCTTGTATCAATTTCACCTGGAACCCACTATTCTGGTGAACGAATTGATTGGTCAGGTGTAGAAATATTGCTTAGTGGTAATTTTGAGTTAACAAAGGTTAAAATTGGTGAGACCTATGATGGATTTGAAATAAATGATTTGAAATTTATTAAAAGATATTATAGCGAAAGTGGAGATACTATAACTAATTGAGAGATTATGGTTGACTATAATATTTAGTTTAAAAATACAACAAATAGAAATTACTAATGTAAATTAAAACCTAAAAGAAGAACAAATTACGAGTATTTGTAATCTGTTCTTCTTTTAAAAGTCTACGTTATACTTGTTAAGGTGAACCGTACCATAAGTAAATGCAAAAACTGATGTTAGCCACTGATATATAAGGGTAACAGCAGTTTTTGTGTTGAAAACACTGTATCATAAGCAAGGTGAATTTGTTATAATGTTATAAAAAGGATACATTAACAATACTAGGGGGGACTGTATGGCTATAATTAATAATATAGAGGGGATAAAAGACACAACGTTATGGAAGAAACTAGATTGTGGGTTCGGTGAAAGGGATGAAGATGTAGCAAGAATGTTGGCATCTAATTTGTTAATAACATGTAATAATGCAATAACAAGAATGAAAAAGTTTCCTTCGTTACATTCACAGTATACTCTTCATGATGAAGTTCATTTATTAAGAGTTACAGAAATAATGGCAATGATACTATCGCAAGAAGTTCTAGAGTTATTAAACCCAATAGAGATAGCTTTATTAATTTTATCTGCATTCTACCATGATCAAGGCATGATACTCGATGATGATAAGATTAAAACGTTACAAAGTAGTGATGAATTTAATTTATTTAAACAAAATTGGATTATAGAACATCCAAACTTTAATGACATCCAAAAAAGGGTTAATGATAATGATTTTAGTACAGAAGAAAAAGAAAGGTGTATAAGAGCATATACTGAACTACAAGATGCGTTGCTAACTGATTATATTAGAATTAATCATGGTGAGGAATCTAAAAATTATGTGTATGATGAATTTAAAGAGGATTCCTTATGGAAAATTAATGGAACCAATATTGCTGATTATGTAGGGAAGTTATGTAAATCACATAATGAAGATATAGCAAATATAAATGAAGTTAATGGATTTAGGGTAGATGAAAATATAGCTACATATAAAGTAAATATGAAGTTTTTAGCTGTAATATTGAGGTTAGCGGATATATTAGATTTTGATAGAGATAGAACCCCTGACTCTATTTACAAAACGATTCACTTTTCAAATAATGTTAGTTTAATTGAATGGGAAAAACATAGATCAGTATATGGATGGGAAATTAATAAGAATGCAATAAGATTTACAATGAAATGTGAGCATCCAATATATCATAGAGCAGCATTGCAATTTATGGATTGGATAGATGAGGAATTAATAAAATCACATAATTTAGTTAAGAACTTTCCAGCATATGTAGCGAAGTATAAATTAGATACACCTACAAGTGTTGATAGAAGCAGAATAGAAGCTAAGGATAATTGTTATATTTATCATAATTTGGAGTTTTCATTATCTAGAGATGAAATAGTTAAATTACTTATGACAGAAGATTTATATGAATCATCATCAATATGCATAAGAGAATTACTACAGAATTCGTTAGATGCATTGAGACATAGAAAGTGTATTTTCAAAAAAGAATTAAATATTAATTGGATTGATGGAAAAGTCCAATTCAAACATGAGGTCGATGAATATGGAAGAGAAATTGTTACATGTGTAGATAATGGAATTGGCATGGATGAAAAGATAATAACTAGTTTTTTAACTAAGGCTGGGAGGAGTTATTATAAATCGCCAGAATTTTTAAAAGATAGAGAGTCATTAGCTTCTTCTGGTATAAATTTTGACCCATGTTCTCAGTTTGGAATTGGATTTATGTCATGCTTTATGTTAGGCGATACAATTATTATAAAAACAAGAAGAGATTATGGATACAGTATTGGGAAAGGAAAGCCTTTAATAGTCGAGATAAATGGATTAAATGGAATCGTAGTATTAAAAAATGGTAAAGAGGTCCAAGCTGTAGGAACAAGTATTAAAATAATAGGTAGAAATAAGCCGCCATATTTAGACAGATGGTCAGATAAAGTGAAACTAATTGAAATTTTAAATGGATATGCATTAGGGTGTGAGTTTAACATAGACGCTGAATGTTTAATAGATGAAATTAAAGATAAAGTTTCAATACCTAATAGAATAGTACCTCCAAAAACATTTATTGAAAAAGCAAATATAAATGAGAATAGTTATAAAACATTTGAACAAGATTTATCAGAAATTAATAATAATTTAAATGGAATGATGAGAGTAAGTTTATTGGTTGATTATAATGGTAAGTTTACTTTAGAAAACGATGAAGCTAAATGGGATAACAAAGACCCAAATGAAAGAAATATATTTGTAATAAAAAATGATCTAAATAAAAGGGTTTATGCTCAACATTTAGATAAAACATGTTGCGACGGGATACTTGTATGTGGAACTCCTGGTAATGGTGATAAACGATTACGTTTAGGTGAACGAGCTAATGTAGTACATGCTGGTATAGAGTCATTTTTAATTGATATTAGGGGGAATATAAAACCAGTATTAACACCAGCAAGAATTCCAAAAGAAGACCGTTTTAATTTACATCCATCTTGGAAAAGAGTCCAAGAGATGATTGATATAGCACAAGGAATGTTGTGGGGTAAGATATTAAAACAAATAAATACAAAAGAAGAAATGGAAGTATTTATAAAGTTAACAAGTATATACAGAGTAAATTTAGAAAATATATCACTTGATTATATATTTAATAAATTATTTGTTTCATTTCAAAGCAGTAATGAGAAAACCGAATGGATTAAATTATCTGAAGTAGATAGGTTAGAAATGGTACAAGAAGGTGATGAAATAAAATTATATGCAGATAAAGATAACTTTGTTAAAACTAATCAGGATATAAAATCATATGATGAAAAGAGTTCTGGAAGTGTTTCTGATGACAATATAAGAAGAGCAATAATTAGTATATCATCAATAGAGATGGAAAATAATAAAATATTTTTGAAATTAGAAAGACCAAATCAAGCAGAGTTACAGTTAAGCAAATATAAAATAGATAGCTCAATAATAAGGGTTAATTTATTAAAATATAATGGTGAAGCAAGAAATTATATAGTAGTACAGACCCCAGTTTATACTGCTAATAGATATCACAGCCTAGTTAGGTACGTTTTTGAAAATAGGTTTAACAACAATGAAGATATATTACCAGAATTTGCAAGAAGTTTAATAATATTTTTAAATGATAAAAAAGATGTTTTAGATATTATTAATAATAAGGTATCTAGAAGAATGTATAGATTAGGTTGTTTATATAACTCAATAAGATGGGATGATTATAATGATGATTTTAAGCCAACTTATAATATGTGGAATAAGGAGGCTGGTACTATTGCTATAACAAATGATGATTTCGATAAGTGGGCAAAAACAAAGCCGTATGACTTGGATGTTTGGTAAAAATGTAATTAAAATATATAACCTCACTTACAAGTGGTACGGAGAACCTTATCCAATCCTAGTATTATTGAGAATAAAAGAAATAATAAGTAGCAATGTGGCGCCGATATGACGACAAAATAATCGTCACTAAGCCACACCAATAATAATTAGATGAGGATTTGAACTCGAGAGGGTGCAAAGCGTTAAGAAAATGCGAGGTTATCACATTTTTAGCTATGAGTAGACACGGAAAGGGTGGAAACGTGACATTTCAGTTACTTTATGTTTAAATTTCTTATGAACTTACCTCTTTTCTAAAATAAAATATAACAGCTCCTTGCAAACCATTGTTTACATGAAGCTGTTAATATTAAATATTTATTTATGAGTGTTTATAATAAACTTTTTCTAATCTCAAATAAATAGTTTTTTCTTATAATAAGAAAATATATAATTTGAACAATCAACATAATTCCTATGATCTGTAATGTGGGTACAGTTATCTCAATTCCAAAAGCACATTTTAATGAACTAATAGCAAAGAAAAAATGTACAACAGCAATTATATATGGGAGTAAAAATAATACCCCTGTTCCAGTATTTAACATAGACGCCATTGTAATACCCTTAATGGCTCCTTCAAAGCCAAAACCTCCACCAACAAATTTATTTCTGTAAGCTTTTCTTAGTGATCTAAATTCATTACTTTCTTTTGAGTTTGAATTAATTTGACTGTATTCATAATATACTTTATCAAAGGCGGTATTCCATGGTATTAGTATATTATCAATGTTTTTGCTTAGAAATGTTTGTTCATCTATCGTATAGATTTTTTTATTAGATAGAAGTTGCATGGAATGTTCTAATGGATATGCTAATAATTTGTATATCAAAGATTCACCCTCAGTTAGAAATTTATCGAGAGAATTAAAATGTATATATTCTTCCTCAAATAAATCAGAAACTTCCAATGCTATTTTAGAAAATTGAATATACAGCTTGTTATATTTTTCAAAATCATCACCAATTGTTAAATTTGTATCGTAAACTTTGTACCTGATTTTATCTCCTTTTTATAAATTTTTATTAATGCTCAGCGATTAAATATATTTATGTATCTTGATATGTTCCTCACGGGTAATTACATATCCATTAGGTATCATTAGTATAATATACGCTTATAAATATATACAAATCCACTGGCCTATAAGTATAGGGCACATTATACTTGAATATTTTAGGTATGCATATTTATTTTAAGATTCTATACTTGTAGAATTATGATTACCCTCAGTGTATCCTGGCGTTATTATTTTTTTAACTCATAACTATGCTTTAATGGAATCAACAAGATATATCAATAAAATAACTTTTATTACATAAAAAAGAACTATACATATAATTTGGTACAAGCTGATTATATATAAAGTTACAAACATAATCAATACTATGAGTAAAATAGTATTAATATTCAATTGAAAGCATCACAGTAGAGCAGCCTCCAAAATTAAGAATATATATTATTAGTTATTCGATATTTTGAAGTTATTATAAAATAATCTTTAAATTCTGGTTGATCTTGAAGTAGCACAAAAAAATCAGGTGAAGGGAATATTATTAAATTTACAAAAGTATGCAAATATAAAGGTAAAATTAAACAATTAGTAGCATATCCTCTAGGTTGTATCATTGTTGTTATGAGACGATAAAAATCTAGTTAATATTAATCTTTCAACATGATAAAAACTGATTATTATAGCATATAATTATTGTAATACAAAAAAATACAGTAACTAATTAAGTTACTGTATTGATTAGGCCACTCTTTTCAAGTATATACTTTTCTACAGCCATTTTAGGTATTTTCCATTTTCGTCCTTCTCTAAAAGATTTAAGCTCACCACTATTTAATAGATCATATACTGTATTTTTACCAATTCCCAATATCTCGCAAAGCTCTTCAACATTTAACAGATCGTTGTAGTCGTTAAACATAGTCATTAACCTCCTTAATAAATTATCTATACATTTATGTTAATTACCTATATGTAGAACTCTTACTTATTAAAGATAAATAAATTAAATAATACAGACATAAAAGAATAATATATAAGTTACGACAAATTAAGGTAAAAAATAAAGGACACCATTTATACTGATGTCCTTATTTTACTTAGTTCGTCAATTTTTATGAATCGCTGAAACAAGATCTTCTTATTTCATTTGCGGCGGTTAGTACAACTGTATTACCTGTAATAGTAGCTGATGATGTTGTTATTAATCCTACTGTTTCAGCAGCTACTACTGATGTACCTATGCTTGTAGCAGTAATAGCAGCTGCCATACCTACTGTTGTTGCTGCAGTTGTAACTCCTACTGCAATAGCTGAACCTACTATTGGAATTGCAGTGACTGCTGTAGTTGTAGCAGCTGCGGCAACTACTAAGGCAGCAGCTGTACTAGTAACTACTGTGGTTGCAAAAGGTATTGCAGCTAATATTAATGGAAATGGCATTTTTATCAACTCCTTTCAATAAATTTACTTAGTATGTAATATTACATGTTGCTCAATAGGTATTCCATGTTTAGTTTGAATTAGTTTACATATTTTTAAATTTTTCCAATAAAACGTGTCTTTATCCATATAGGTGAAAAGGTTTTTATACATTTTATCAACTTGGCATATTTCTGGCCTGGTGTCATATATAGAACAAAGATTATTTATCAAAAAAGTACATATTCCATAGCCATTATCAAATGCAGTTAACTGAGGTATATTACCAATTTGTCTGCAACATAAACTACATACAGTACATGGAAACTTATTTTCAGCGGTATTATCTTCTTTCATTTGAGCCCCTTACATCTATTTTAGATAGTTTATTATGTTATCTTCCAAAGTTCTGTCTGCGTGCAGATCTCTAATCATTTCATTACATAATAAGCTTAGTGGATTAATTTTAGATTGTTCTAAATAAGTAATGAAACGATTATAAAAGAGGTAGGCATATTTTTTTGATGTGATATCATAAATAAATCTAGTGTTAATCTGTTTTTTATAAAATCCCTTTTTCTTTAAGACTTATGAAGATACCATCTCCTACAATGATATGGTCTACTAGTTCGATTCCTAATAATTTGCCGCATTCTTTAAGCCTATGAGTAATCGAAATATCTTCATTGGAAGGATTTGGACATCCTGAGGGGTGGTTATGATAAAGGAGTATACTAGCTGCGTTACTTAAAATAGCGGTTTTAAAGACTTCACGAGGGCTTACTAAAGATGTGTTTAAGGTTCCTATACTACATAGGTTGATAGTTATGGGTACGTTCTTTGTATCTAAGGAGCATACAAATAGCTCTTCTCTATCAGCAAAATCAAAAAAATCTTTAATAAGATTATAAGCATCTGTAGGGGAATTAACCTTTCTATTTTTATATAAAACACTCGACTCTTTTATCATTTTTATAGTAACTACATTAACTCGTTTTGCAGGAATTAATTTTTTAGTCTCTATAGTATCCTTATCATCAAATTCCATAACGGTTTGATTTTGATTAATTTCGCGTACACAGTAAATACATTTTGGCATAAAAAAACCTCCTATATT
Source organism: Clostridium estertheticum subsp. estertheticum (assembly GCF_001877035.1). Classification (NCBI taxonomy): domain Bacteria; kingdom Bacillati; phylum Bacillota; class Clostridia; order Eubacteriales; family Clostridiaceae; genus Clostridium; species Clostridium estertheticum. The sequence goes on from NZ_CP015756.1 coordinate 1,296,977, forward strand.
TTATTTAGAATAAATAAGAGAAAATTGATTATTTTATTAATTGATTTCTCTTCATTCACTTATATAATATGTAGTTGATTATTTAAATAATAGCAAAAGTGGTTAAGATAAGTAAACTTTGAGGAGATATTGGATAAAAATTAAGACGTTGACACTAAAGAAAAATTAAACAGTTATATTTATTATGTATAAGTAGTATATTATTCATAAATAGCTGAAGAAATTTAACGGTGCTTTATTAGAGTAAGGCTAATAGCACTGTAATTTCAGTAGGTGTAAGATATTAATGAAAATAGGAATACATAAGTTTTTGGATAAATTAAAATAAAATGAACACCACTATGGATTTTGAATTGTAGGGGTGTGCACTCTTTATCAGAAAATATGAAGCAGTATAAGGGCTTTAATTGAGAGTGAACTGCTTTTGTTGGTTTAATATTTTTGTATTTGAATTAAAAAAGCTTCTATAATATCCTTTGCTGAGAGGGATGATCTTTGGGCGAGTTGCAAGAAAATATAATGATTTATTATATGAGGACAGGATTAAAACTGCCTTGTCTTTTTTTATGCCCGTAAAGGGGAAATGCTTCAAGGCACAGAAATTTTATGGAATGAATATTTAGACTACTATTATTTGATGTGTAAGAAGTAGAGCATGGGAGAAAAATCATTTTATAAAGGAATGCAGAATGAACCAAAAGCCTATGAAGCAATTCATAGACTAATTGTTATCATACTATCTAATTTCATCTTATTATTAAAGTGTATTGTTGAATAACCTTTTAATTGCTACTAATTTTTTTACCTGTGTACGGAAACACCAAAACTTCTTTTGTTTTATATTTCTCAGGTTTTTCATCAAACCACCAAAACTTATAAGACATGCTCCATTGAGCACCTGCCCTTTTTAAATCTTCTTTAATTTCATAAGTATTTCTTTTTGTTACAATAAAAAGAGTTGGTGGTTCTATTTCAAGAATTTCTTTATTTTCAACTCTTTCAAGAAACTTATCCTCTGGAATTCTTTCTCTCATACACATTCCTGGTTGGTCAGTATATTTATTACCTGTCAACCATACATTGTACTTTTCATCTTCCAAGCTTTCAACATAATATAAATTATAAAATATATTATCCTCTTCACCTTTAATAAAAAAATATTTACCAATCATAAACAAATCCCTCCTTAGCATACTATCGAAGGATTTGTTATTAAGTTTAGTATTTTTAGTAAATACTTATATTCTTATTTCTATTCATTATGTCTCCATAATTAAGTAATGCCCTGCTAATTTTGAAAGGAAAAGTGGTTTTCAGGATATTATTTCTTTATTTGATGATCACAATGCATTGAATTCTTACCTTGTTAACGAGATATCAGACCATAGAAATGCATACTTGGTTATTGAAAATGAAAAGATTGAGGAAGAAGGCCTTCAAAGAAAATAGTATGGCAATGTAAAACTTATATACAGTAAGGTAAGGATGTTTGTACTGCAAAATATGTTAACGAAAAGGTATTAGAAAAAGCTTTTATAAATGTATTTAGACTTAAAGTTAATAATGAAGGATTTATTTAAACGCTAAGTAAAAATATAGAAGAGGTATTATCTCAAAGAGCCGAGAATACTGATTTAATTATAATTGAAAATGAGATTGAAGCTTCCAAGGAAGAATTAAAGGGCAAATGGATTAAGGAGTTTATAATGAAGAATAGGTAAGGCTTTCAGGTGAACTTGAAGAGTTAAGGCATGAGAAGGTTAAGTCCGAAAAAGGTAATTTGAGTATTGAGCAATATAAGCAGAGAGTAGTTGAAATTATAAAAGTTACAAATGAGCAGGAAGGATCACTTTCAGAATTTGATGATAATATATTTAATGCGTTGGTTGAGAAGATTAAAATTCTTCAACCAACGTATTTTGTTTTTGTGTTGAAGAATGGGCTGAGGGTAGATGCTTAACTAAAATAAAAGAATTATGAAATGTGAAAAAATTGAACAGTTTTTTTAAGAATGTGGTTCCTTCAATAGATACAATTATATAAAGGGTGTGTGTGATGTTACAGGAGAAGTTTTTCTAACACAAGAATATAATCATATTGCATTGAATATTTTCAAGTCATAAGAATTATTATTATTTACATTTAATGTGGCTATATATGAGAATGAAAATTAATTAAACAATGCAATTTTTGTTAAAAATTTAGTTAAATGTAATATAATTTGGTATATATATAGAAATTTAGAATATTATAAAATATAATGTAATTATAATGATTTATAAATATATTAAGAATGCCAAATCATATATTTTTGTTATTAAATAGTTTTAAGATGGAGGAAACAAATGATTTTTTTATATAAATATCGGTTAAAGCGTAAGGATGATTTTGTGATAGTAAAACTAAATTCTTTATTTCATGATGAAAATATTAAAAAAGCTTTGGAAGAGACTTTTGATGAGAATTTAATAAGTGCTACTGTTTATAAAAATTATTATGAGTTTAGGCTAAATAAAAAAGCAAAACAAGGTGAGTTACGAGCAATGGGAAGGAGAATTGCCAAATTAGATAGTTATTTAAATAGTATCAAACAAAAATATGAAGGTAGTAATCAGTTATTTAAAAGAATACATACCAGTAGAAGTAAATACTATGCTTTATTAGAAAGTGTAACTCAAATTGATAAAGAAAATTATCGCTTAATTTTTGATGCTACATTCGATATAGGTTTTTTGAATAATGATAATGATAATTATGATGGTGAAGAAAAGATTAATATTTTAAGGAATTTAGAAGGATTTACTTTGGAATTGATTTTACCTAAATTTAAAGCTGAAAACATTTTAACAAAATATGAAGGTAACATAGATTTTCAATTATATAATTGGTATATCTTAGATGCAAATTATGAAAATAAAGAGCAACTTACTTATGGAGCTAACATTTATTTCAGTCGAAGTTTAGGTGAAATGGAAGAAGAAAATATTGAAGAGATAAAAAAAGTTGAGGATGAAAAATTTTTAACAAAAATAGATAATTATTTTGATTTAAAAAGTTTAGATTTCAAGGTCGTTGAGGGTGAAATCTTTAATGGTTCAAAGCTTAGCCCATTAAATATAGAATCTGTTTCAATATTCAATGTAGGGCAAGGTAGCTGTGCAGCTATATGTGATTCCGAAGCTAGACCAATACTATATTTTGATTTTGGAGAAGCATATGGGCAAGATAAGCAGTATTGTCCCATAAATCAGAGATTTTGCTTATGCAATAATCCCTATGTAATACTTTCACATTGGGATAAAGATCATTGGTTTGGAGCATTAAGATTTAATAAAATAATAGACAACAAGTGGATAGTTCCTTATCAGAAAATAGGAGTAGAAGCATATAAGCTTGCAGATAGTATTTCAGCAAAGGGTAATTTATTTTTATGGGAAGATACAAAAAAAGAATTGAAAACATCATTTGGCTACATTTTTAAATGTAAAGGAAAGGCAAATCATAGGCATAATAATGGATTGGGAATATTTGTAGAGATAAAGAAAGAAGATAATATGGTGAAAAAATATTTATTGCCTGGTGATAATCGATATAGATATATTGATAGTAAGTTTTTGCACGATTTAGATGGTTTAGTAGCTTCTCATCACGGAGGTATCTATTTTGATAAGAAATCAGATATTTCTACAATAATACCTAAAAATACAAAAAACGGGAAAATAGTATATTCTGCAGGCGATAATAGTTCTCATGGACATCCATCACGAGATAATGATTATTTAGGAAGAGGTTGGATTGAAAGATTAGATACAAAAAACGGACATTGTGTATTAGGTTTGGATGCTATAAAGTTACCTAATTGTAAAGGTATGAATTGTGATTTGGAAATTAAACAAATCTAGAAAGGTTTATATTGTGTGTTTATAAAAATATAATATGGTTGAGCAAATCTAAAAATTTTGTGCTGGAGGCTAAAAATGACAACTCTTAATGAAAAATTTCAATTTATTAATAAAAGAGAAGAACTTAATAAAGCAATTATTGATAATGGTGCAGAAAAAATATATGAGGTACTAGCTAATTTATATACAAATTCAACTCATTTTATATATGAAATCATTCAAAATGCTGATGATGCAAAAGCAGAAAATATAGAATTTGATTTATATGAAGATAAGGTAATTATTTCTCATGATGGGAAAAGATTATTTGACTTAGATGATATTAAAGGGATAACGGGAATAGGAAAGTCATATAAGGAAAAGAACAAAGGTTTAATAGGTAAATTTGGTATAGGATTTAAATCAGTATTTTGTATAACGGAAAGACCTGAAATCCAATCAGGAGAGTATAATTTTACTATAAAGAATTTTGTTATTCCAGAAATAACAAAACGAGAGGATAAATTAAATAAGACTGTTATAATATTGCCGTTTAAACAGGAGAATATAAAATCCATATTTGAAAGTATAGAAAAAGAATTTAATAAAATAGATCTAAGAGAAATTATTTTTTTGAATAAAGTTCATAATGTCATATTTAAGTGTAATGGTAAAGTAAGGCGCTTACAGAAAGAATTAAAGGAAAAAATCGATGAGAATATTTCAATAGTTAATCTAAAGTCTGAAAATGAAATTTATAAATATATTTTAATTTCAAAATATGATAATGTAACGAAAAAAATAGAAGTTGCCTATAGTATAGAGGAGGATGAATTTGGTTCTGAAATTATAGTTCCTGATATAATAGATGAAAATAATTATATAAATGTATTTTTCCCAACAAAACATGAAACTGATTTGAAGTTTTTAGTACATGGTGCATATAAGATAAAACAAAATAGAGAAAATATTGATATAAATGATGAATATAATACAAAATTAACTAAGGAAATAGGACAAGTTATAGCTAAGTCTATATTACAAATAAAAGAAATTAAAGAAAGTTTATATTTAAGTATTTTCAATGTCCTTCCGATTACGGAAAGTACAAATTCATTTTATAGCATAATATTTGATAATGTAAAGGAAATACTTGGAAAAGAAAGAATTTGGCTAAATATTGATGGAAAATATGTCTTTAAAGAAAACTTGGTAGTTCCTTATAATAAAGGTATTACCGATCTTTTTTCTCCAAGAGAGTTGTCTTTTGATGATTTTCAATGGGTTAATGCTACTGTTACTCATAATGAAAACACCAAAAAGTATTTATTGAATATTTTAAAAACAAAGATCATAACGGATGAGGTTATAAGGGATAAAATCACACCAGAGTTGTTGCTTTTAAAAGGAGAAAATTGGTTAATTAAATTCTATAAATATGTTTTTGAGAAAAAAGATAATAAATTTATTAGATGGAATAAGTTTAAAGCAGTAGCAATTATCATGTTAGAAGATAATAGTTTTTCAAAAGTAATTGATGAAAATAATGGTTCAAGTCTATACTTTAAACCGAATGAAAACGCAGAAATTTACAAGGGATATAATTTTGTGAAGGATTCATTTAGAAATGATGAAGAGATATGTAATATATTTCAACAAATAAATATTATAGAAATTGACATGATTGTTTTTATAAATGAGTATATTAAAGAATACTATAAAAAAGAAAATATTAGTCTAGGGCTAGATGTGTATTTTGAGTGGTTTGATGAGATTTTGAGTTATTATGAAGCTTTGAATAATAAAACAGCACAATATAAAGGTTTGATAAAATCACTGCAAGAGATACCATTTATAATATCAAGTAAAGATGATAAATATTATCTACACAAAGCAAATGAATTATATTTTGATAAAAATTTAAGCGATCTTTATGAAGGAATTAGTGATATTAAATTTATTGATTATAAATTATATAGAGATAGAGTTAATAGTAATGACTCTTTGTTATTTAACTTTTTAATAAAATTAGGAGTTGTTAATGGAGTTCCTTTTTCTAATGAATATATTAGCGAAGGATTAAAGAGTAGTTTAAGAGCAAAAATGGGATTTACAAAATCTCCATATGGACAGGAAATTAATAATTATTCGTTACTGTATTTAGAAGAAATTATAAAAAAATTAACACCTGAGAACTCGAAGAGATTATGGGAACTATTGAGTGCGATGCTTGAAGATATATCATTTAAATACTATTTTACAGGTGAATACAAATGGCATTATGACGGTTATTGGCATACTGAATATTTTCAATCTAATATGATAGATATTCTAAAAAAGGAGAAATGGTTGTACATTGAAGGGGAATATAGAAAACCTTCGAATGTAACGAAAGTGAGGCTGAAAGATAGTGGGTATAACATTAATAGTAAATTAATAAGCTTTTTAGATATTGACGATAGCATTCCAAAAGAATTAGGGAATATAATTAATGTACTAAAGCCTTATAGCAAACAAGAAGTTTTAGAGTTTATTATTTATTTGAAGAAGGTTTTAGAAATTCAAGAGCAGTATTAAGAATATAATAAGTGATCAATGTCTTTTTATGTTTTTTTACCACTTCAAGGCACGTTGAGACGGTTGTGTTGATAGTGAAGGAATAGTCTGGTATCAAAGGCTTAGATGGTTTTAACAAATAAATAGACTGTGTTTCCATGTTCCCTCAGACTGTTGATATACAAAAGGCAAAAGTCTTTTTTATATAAGTCAAAGGGGATAATTTCAGAATGTCACGACTTTCTATGTATATTGATAAGTATCTGCGAGAATTTATTTTTAGCGGAGGTGTAGATAGTTATTCAGATATAGAAGAACAAGCGATCCCACTTTAAATATTAATTTCTTCCTTGAATAGATATTTTGTATGAGCTTGATAAGTAAACTTGAAAAAACAATGGAAAAGTAAGAGCTGACCACTCTTATTTATTTACCTTACAAAGGAACATACGTTCTAGACAATGTTTTTGGAGGTGATATTATGGTTGAATATGTTTTGAAAAGTTCACTACAAGATCATTGGATTGTAACTATAATGTACAGCAATTACATCAGATTTTAATGCTCATCCAGTTGCTAAAATAACATTATATGCTGTAAAAGTATCGTCAAGTGTGAGCAACACGACACCTTTACAAAATACAGTAGTTAATGTCGCAGTAAATGGCCCTGCAAAATGTTCTGTTAAGATAGTGTGCCATTATAAATCTATAAGTACTACATATAAGGCAATCATTGCCTCAAATGGTAAAGCAGTAATACCTGTTAAGATAAGTAGTGCTACTAAGGAATTTGCGGTAATTATTAATGTAACAGTAACTTATAAAGGAAATGTGTATACTACAAAAACATCATTTAACCCAGATAGGAATAAACCCAGAATTATAATAAAAAATAGGTGCTAGGGGATTAAAATGAAAAATATGAAAAAGTGTCTAAGTTTTCTTTTGATATTAATGTTTACGTTCAGCTTAATTGGTTGCTCGAGTGCATCTCAAAATATCACATCAACAGTTTCGACGCAACAAGTAGGAACTAAGAAGACTATAACTAAAGAGGTGCCTAAAGAGAATAAAAATACAATCTCAATTGGAAATGATAATAAAACTGTAAATGGTACTTTAAAGGTTCATTATATAAATGGTGGTCAAGGTGATTCAATCTTAATACAGCAAGGTTCTAAAAGTATGCTTATAGATACTGGACTTATGGAACTAGTTTTATGGAGCAGAAATGCTCTTTTTTTATGGATTTAACCATAGGTGAAATTATGGCGTGTAGATGGATGTCTTGCCATTAATTTAAAATTAAAGATTAGTCGATATAATGGATAAATGGTTTAGACGTTTATTATTTTATATACAATTTAAAGGAAATTAAATTTATTTGTAGAATAATGGTATAGAAGTAAATGTTATGAAAACATACATATGTCTATATTGAATAGATGAAAAATAATAATTGATTTATGAGTTTTAGGAATTCCAGAGTTATACTAAATTGATATTGAAAGGGAGAAGAAAAATATGATTGGTACGGTTTGGAATAATGGTACATACGATTCTAGTGGAGTAGGATATGGTATAAAGATTCAACAAACGGATAGGGATAAATACTTCAATAAGGATTGGATGAGAAATATGATTAAATCAATCAATTTTATTCATGAGAATATGGTGACATCATGGCTAGCAAAAATGTGTATTGTTTAAGTGGAGTAAAGTAGTAAATAATGAAGAGGAGAATGGTGAACTACAAACATATTTTAAGGATTTTAACAATAGGACAATAGGACAAAGAGGTTGACTATAGGTATAGAAGTGAATTGGCTGAGGAGAGAGAGATTATTAAAAAAGCTTAGAGCAGTGATATTCTGAGTTTTGAAGATTTTAATCAAGGAAACTAGTTAATGTATACAAGGCAGAGCTATTAGACAAAGATTATAATATTAGTGTGGGCTTAAGATTTAATATTAATAAAAGTAAATTTGATGGTAAGGAGATTGACATATGGAGCAAGTTTATATGCCTTTAAAGGAATATTACGAAAAATATTTGAAAGAAGCTAAAGATAATAATTTTATTTGGGTATTGAGTTTATTATCGAGGGAAGCAGATACAACAAAAGTTTATCAAGATATTGAAGAAAAATGGGCATCAATTAATGATTTAACAAATGATCGTATTTTATTTGTTTTTTCAGCAAGAGATATGGAACTATCAACGGTATTACCAACTAAAGAATGTAGTTGGAAGGGATATATAAATCCGTTTATGAAGATATTTAGAAATAATAAAATAGACGGACAAGAATATAAATATGATCCTAAGTGGGTTTGCAAAGCTCCAAAAAGTAATCTTGCGGATTTACATTCGCGATCGATATCAGATATGGTTAGATATCTTGGAATCAGTGAAAATGATATTCCTTGCTTAATTTTTACTAATTTGTTAACAAATAAAAAATTTATAGTTAGAATTTCAGACACGTTTGATGTATATGAATTTATAAAGGAGTTTGTTATTTGTCAAGAAAAAATATCGTCAAAATATGATGATATTAATAGTAAGCGTAGTTATCGAGAATTTATTAATGGGTATTATAAATATTTAGGGTTAGTTGATGAGTTGGAGAAGATCTCAAATGGGAGTGGAGAGTGCATACGAGGGGCTATTCAACATGTTTTGGATGGTGGGTCTTATAAAGATATTAAAAACAGTGTTGAGAGTGAGTGTTTACGAGAAAAATTAAAGAAATATCAACAATGGAAGAGGCAATTTTACGATAAGTATATTACTAATGAAGATTATATACAGTACAATAAAGAGTTAATAACTATACTTGAAAATATGGACAAGATACTTATACAAAAGGGTGCAACGGAATTATTTTCAAAAGGTCAGATTGAGAAAAAAGGAGCACAAATCGATAGAGAAAAATCATATAAAGGAGAAGTGGAAATGAATAAATACTATATATTTATTGCTGATGGATGGGGGCCAAAATATGGAGGGATTAATACAGTAAATTATAACTTTTGTCGAGCCTTGGCAATATCAGTATTAAGTCAAGGAGAACCACATGTCATATGTATGACATGTCAAGTTAATCGTGATGAGATAGCAAAAGCAGAGGTATTAGGTATAAAGTTAATCAGCATGACTGAGCCGGATTTAGAAAATGCTAAAGTTTTATGTGATGAATTGATAAGACAAGGAATAGTTGAAGGAGAAGATATTGTATGGATTGGTCATGATGTTAAAACTGGTGAAATAGCTTTACAATGCAAAAAAATAAGAGATGGTAAGTTTGTGTTATTCCACCATATGAATTATGAGGAATACTATGCGCTTAAAGCCCCCTATAATAGTGAGGAATATAATATCAAGATAAAAGAACAAGTGGAACTGTGTAATAAAGCAGATAAGGTTATTGCGGTAGGACCCAAATTATATAAATCAGCAATTAGTAAAACAGAAGAAGGTAAGGTTCATATGATAATACCAGGTCTTGAAGATATTAATGAGGGAAGGCATGCTGAAAATAAACATAAAGCAATTACTTTTGGGAGAGTTGAAAAGGGAAATGACATTATAAAACAAATCACATTAGCAGTCTGTGCTTATGCAAAAGTTTATAAGGAACGTAGAACAGAGCTTTTTGACACTCTAGGGCATATTCAAGTAATTGGTTACGATGAAAAACCAACAGAAGAACAAATTAATGAACTTCGAGAATTAGGTAACAAGTATGGAGAGAGTGCATTTACTGTTACTGGCATGAAATATCAGGAAAACCGAGAAGAACTATTCAATCTTTTACGAAATAGTGGTTTTTGTATGATGTTATCATTGACAGAAGGATTTGGACTAGTCGGTTTAGAGGCTATTTCTGCGGGACTTCCCTTAATATGTACTAAAAAAAGTGGCTTATATGATTTTTTAGATTCAAAAGAAATGAACATGAGTGGAAATATAATTGGTGTAGATATATTCGGGAGTATGGGGAATGGAGAGAGTGTGAATTTTAAACAAGATGATTTAGATAATGTCATAAAGGCTATTATTGATCTCCTTTCTCATTACGACAAGCATTTAGCTAAGGTAAAGGCGTTAAAGGAAGAATGGCAAAAGAAATTTACATGGGAAAGAGCTGTTAAAGAGTTCGTATTGCTATTAAGGTAGGAAATGATCCTTATTTTAAGTAGCGCTAATATTTTGCAAGCACATGTAAGTTTAAAAATAGTACTGATTATTATAAACAAGAGATATTCGTCTATACGAGAGATTTTCTATTTTGTTTTGTATGGATTGTTTAAATGTATAATTATCCTTATCGGATAAGCTTTATCAACAAGAAATCTTCACTACATTCGAATTTCTTGAAGTCCCTCAGAGGTGCTGACGGAAGCTGGGAATGCAATGAACAACTTATGTTTGCTAAGTTGGGTAGAAAATTGTGATTTGTTCATGGATAACATGTTTTGACATATTTAGGGCGGTGACAGTCACAAGTGTGAACTAAGTAAGCTTGCTAAATATTAATAGATATAAGGAGATGCATATTTTAGATTTACAAAGTGATAAGGAAATAATATATAAAATCATAAATATTCAAGGAGAATAGTATGAAGAAATATGATGATGTACAAAAATCAGAAATGGATAAAATAAAAGTATACAAAAAATATGCTTGTAGAAGTATCAACAAAAAAACATTATAAAATTAAATGATGAGGCAAGTCATTAAACTAAATTGAAATTAAAAAAAATTAATGATACTAAAGATGAGTAATCACAGGCGCTAAAGAGTTTCCGTGAAAGCTCTAATATATATGAGGAGGTAAAAGAATTGAAATCCAATATAAATAATTTTATGCAAGGTTATTCTGATGATTTAACTTTTCTCGAAGAAGTCAGAGAGGCATATCTTACACATCCATTAATGAATGGGAAATCCGTTAAATTCTTATTTGATCGACATTGTTGCAGAATACTTTCGGTAACTATTGTAGGAAATGTTGAATCATTAATATTAGAATGGGAATGTAAAGTGAATTTAGACAATTTAATCGTAAAGTTAAAAGCTGGTAGTGTTACAGATGTAAATTCAAAAATCAATCAACTAATAAAATATTTTTCTGATAATAATGTTACAACGAATAGAGATGTTATATATAATTTTTTTGCATTGAAGAATTTAAGAAATGCAATCATACACAGTGATTTAGATCAAAAGAAAATCGATATTATTAGTGCGAGCTTTATCCCAATGGATACTGATTCATTTGATGAAGACCTATGGAACCAAATGTTGGAAATAAATAATAAAATGATTGGATATATTAATGAGTTAGGTTTAATCAAATTAGGAGTTGATAAAAAGTTTATAAATGAGGTTAATAAAAATAGGAATCCTTGCAGATTATTTGATTTTGTGAATTCAGTAGACCTAACGAAAATTTGTGATTCTGACATGAAAATTATTTTAACAAAACTTAACAACAATTATGAAACAAACAAGCAAAAAAACTTCTTTAGTAAAGATCAATTTACTACAATATATTGGAATAATATTGAAAGCATATGTTCTGAAATTAATGAAATAGATATAACAGATGAAAATATAAAGTTACAATTAGTTGAGTCTTCATTATTCAGCTGGGATCAATACATTAATTGTAATAAAAACAATAAATATAAGCATTTAACAATAAATGATTTGCTAGAATGTAAAGGAATTATGAAGAAAATGATGGAAGATAATTTTGATTATATGCAAAGCGATATCGTAAGGAAAAACTTGGCTATTGCAAGAATAATAGATAATATTATAATTAACAAATCACCATTAGATATGTTTATTAATTTAATTCCAATTGCAAAATATAATAACAAGGTATGTGTAAAAAATGAAGCAATCAAGTTATTAGAAGCTTGGGCGGTAAAGCAATATTTATATGCAACGTTGAGAAATAGGGACTTTGATGAAAGTAGTTTGGAAGGTTATAGAAGTGTAATTAATTGTTAATTGAGTATGGATTAAGTACTTATTTAGGTAATGATTAGAATAAATATAAAAAATAAGTAAATAAGGATTGTAGTGCATATTTGATATGTATGGGAGGGATAAATCTGATTGATAAAAATATTAGTTGTGTGATTGGTGAACATTATGTATTATGTGAATTACTTAGAAATGAATTTCAAGCTTATATTGCTAATGGTTCTACACAAGAAGGCTGGGATATTATTGTAATTTTAAAGTCAAAGGTGTTAAAATTACAGGTAAAGACAGCTCAATGGATCGATAAAGGTACAACTGCAATAAATGGTAAATTTTCTGAAGATAACTATGATTTTTTAGTGATTGTCTTAATTAATTTCTGTAGTGAAAAATATACTACTTTTATAATTTCTAAAAATGAATTAGAGATGAAAAATGAAAAGTATTCTAGAGGATTAATAAATATGAAAAATAACAAGGTATTATATACAAATAAAACAATTACGTTGAACAACTTGAAGGATAATAGCACAAAAAAACTATTTTGTAATTTGTTTCAAAATAAGTGGGGGAAATTTAAATAAGTTAATAATAGTATCAATTGGTTAGCAGATACTTAATGATCACAAAAGCTATTATATATGATTACATATAATTAGAATTAGCTTTTTATAAAGCATCTATTTTCAACACTTTAGAAAACCTAATTCTATATCATTAGTTACTGTTTTAAATAGAGTAATGTCATTCAAAACCGTTGGCTTATTGGAGTAATTAAATTTATAAAAGAGCTTTGGTAGAAGCTAAGAATTATAGGGTTGTTATTCTATACAGCAACGTAAATATTGTAGATACCAATGGTTTATAATGATACAATGATAACATTTTGATAACAAACTGTATGTTTTTAGATGATACTTAATGATGTTAGATATAAAGAAAGCTATCTAGAACCATTGAGTATGCAAGACTATATTGCATTCAAGGGTACTAGCTATCATTAGATGAAAAGTAAATAGCCTAACTCGAAAACAGGCGAACGGGTTATACCGTTCCGGGAGTTCAAATCTCCCTCTCTCCGCCAAATCAAAGAACTCGCTGGAAGGCGAGTTCTTATTACGTTAATTTTATGGGGAGTTGAACTCGTGAGGGCGCAGAACGGGTGGCGACGTAATTGGTACGTAGTAGCAATCAAGTCCCCCTTTCTCTGCCAAGGATTTTAACGGGTTCACAAACCTTTTTCATATTCTATATATAAAAATACATTCAGATAGTACGTATGATTTTTTGAGAGGAAAAGAGAAGTCATGCGTACTTTTTTTACCATTTTTATGGTTTTCCTTATCAATAATATTGAGAGGTGGAACTCTAGTGATTTAACAAAAGAATATTTTCAATCAAAAAACAGATTAAAAGACGAAAAGGATATATATATTGCAGACATAGAAAAGGTATATGATATGAGCATAAAAATACCAAATGCTAAATTTATTTGTAGTCAATGGAATAAGGAGTATAAACGACGACATATTGACCATGAAGGCATTTTAATATAGTTGAGTAATTGAAATAGTAATGTATTTACTATTTTAAGAAATAAATATGTTACTATCCTTTATTTATCTAAATATTCATTTAGAATTTTTATTCCTTCACCTGTTATAAAATACATTTTTGCACTTCCAACACATTTTTCTTTCTTATAAATTATTAAACCTCCACTCAGTTCTGAAATTATATCTCTTACAAATTTCTTCTTTCTGTTTTTAAAAACAAGGTATAGTTCATCTAGATTTGAATCTTGTTGAGATTTGCAGCTAAGTACATTGCATAGTTATATACATTGCATTATTAAGTACTATATGTTAATATGTGGATAAGGGGTGAAAATATTGGAAATAGATAAGGAAATGCTGAAAGGGTATATTGATACAATATTAATGAGTGTACTTAATGACTGCACTATGTATGGATATGAATTAGCAAAAAAGGTAAGGGCGATTAGTGGGGAAACCTTTGAATTAAAGGAAGGCACACTATATTTGTCATTAAAAAGACTAGAAAAGAACGGGTATGTTAAATCATATTGGAGTGATAGTGAAAGTGGCGGCGGTAGACGGAAATATTACAATATCACTGATGATGGAATAGAATATGTTAAAAGAAAAAGAATAGAATGGATTTTTATGAGAGAATTGATAAATAAGTTTCTTGGGGGTGTAAAAAATGAATAGTCAATCAAACATGAGCAAAGAAGGTATAGATTGCATAGAAAAGTATGTATCTAATCTTGCAATTGGTATTTAAGCAAGTTCAGATGAAATTAAAGATTTTAAAAATGAGATGAAAGCAAATCTATTGAGTAGTGTAGATGATTTATTAAGTCAAGGATATGAGGAAATTAATGCTGTTGAACTTGCTATAAAACGATTTGGAGAAGTAGATAGTATAAAAACAGAAATTAAAGAGGTATACAAAACAAAATACTTATATGCCAAAAAACTTTTAAACATAACGATAATTGTAGGTGTATTAGGAATTTTATTATCTTTTGGAGGGGGAATTTGGAAAAATTATTCCGTAGACAGACCAATTAATGATATATACTCAATTATAGAAAAAAACATGGGGAATGGTTCTAATCCTATCACAGATAATATGAAAAATAATCTTAAAGATAAGGTAGATAAATCTTTCGCTATTGACTATGTAACACTTCAAATTTTTGATAAAAACGATAAATATATTAATACAGATACAAATCTAAAGTATGATTATAATTATGCACCAAGAATGACTATTGATGAATTTGGTAATGGTCGTCCAAAAACATTATTAAGATTTGTTGCATATGCACAAAATTCTAAACAAATTGAAATTAAAGGTTCCAATAAGGGCATAATTGTAATTACTGAGACAAGAGATATTGGTTTTATGATTTTTCAGATTGTACCTATACTACTTTTGATTTACTGGGTTCTATTTGCTATTTGGGCAAGTATAAATTCTGTTAATAATAAGAGAAGTATTATTTGGATATTTGTATTTATACTGCTCAATGTTGTTGGGTATTTGATATATTATCTTGATGGACATAGTCTTATTAATAAAATTGATTAAGGAAACTATAATCATACGTACTATTTTATAGAATGTTAAGTAAAAATAAAATATAACAGCTCATTGCAAAACATTGTTTACATGAAGCTGTTAATATTAAATATTTATTTAAGAGTGTTTATAATAAACTTTTTCTAATCTCAAATAAATAGTTTTTTCTTATAATAAGAAAATATATAATTTGAACAATCAACATAATTCCTATGACCTGTAATGCGGGTACAGTTATCTCAATTCCAAAAGCACATTTTAATGAACTAATAGCAAAGAAAAAATGTACAACAGCAATTATATATGGGAGTAAAAATAATACCCCTATTTCAATATTTAATACCTTTTTTATTTCTTTATATGTTAATCCTATTTTATTCAATTGTTTATATTTCTTCTTATCCTCTATAAGATCCATGTAACACTTGTTATATAAGAAACTTGCTGTTGTTACAAAAAATATAAGTCCTATAAATATTGCACTAAACAAAAGTACCCCATAGGCTATTTTATTCTTTTCTAATATATAAGCCTTTAGAAAATTATTATAATATTTATCACCTTTATCATTTCCAAAATTATTATAAAAATTATTACCTATGCTTAATGTATCCTTATAATTATTTACATTAAATGCTCCGAAGTAACACCTAGGCCCCTTCATTTTTTCATATACATCATCTTTAACCACATATGAGCTATCATATAATGCTGGAATTACGCAACTATCACTCCCCCTAGCAATTTGTAATTTTGTTTCATCTAGAATAATATTTTTTCTTTTATTTTTATCTAAATACGAGACTAACATGGCCTCATTTTCTTTTAAATCAATAGTGTTTAGAGATAATGCTCTTGCTAATTTGTTATAAGTATCTTCTTTAATTATAGTCACTTCATCTTTAACACCATTAGGTATAATAAACTTCATTTCGCCATTAACTGTAGTATAAGATATTTCTTCCTTTTTCAATGAATTTTCTATAAAATCAATTTTGTAATCAACTTTAGTTTTATTATTATAGGTATCAACACAGAAAAATGATTGTGGGAAACTTTTATTTATCTGGGTCTCTTTATCTCTCCAATAAGCATATACTGACCCTATTGATGAAAGAGCAACTGTTGAAGTTATTGTAATTAAGAAAAACATTCTTGTATTATCCTTTATTCTATATAACAAATTTGAAACCCATAATACTGTAGTTTTCTTCATATAAAAATCTCTGTTTCTCTTAAGTACCTTAAGTACAAATACACTTAATTGAGAAAATAATAAATAGGTTGCTATAACAACCATTATTGTTACAGGTATTATTCTATAGGGTAGTGTCTTTTCAGTTGATGTAATTGATAGATAATATCCGATAGTAAGCAATACTATACATATAATAGAAAAAATAGCTGATGATTTTGGTTCTAGTTTTGGTTTTTTAGTTCCTTTAAGTAATTTTAGAACCATATCTTCTTTTATAACCAATGAACAAAATATTGAAATTACTATCCCTATTAATATAAATGCAATTAAAGTAATAATCATAGCTTTTACTGGAATATAAAATCCTAGTGCATTAAGGCCTAATAACTTTCCGCTAGCTGCTAAAAGTATTTTTGAAAATACTATTCCTACTATAATCCCTACTACTCCCGATACTGAACTAATTATTATATTTTCAATATTTATCATTTTCTGTATTTGTTTTTTTGATGAACCTATTATATAAAGTATTCCAAATTCTTTATATCTACTTTTGAGAAAAACACTTACTGAATAAAATACAAAGAAACATAAAAACAAATATGCAATTACAGTAGTAACATAAAGTGTATTTGTTATACTATTAGGTAATTTAAGCACCACGAAGTCAGGATGGAAAATAATCATAGTAAAAGAAAATAATAGTGTTGCAGATATGCTGCTGCTTAAAAAATAAGCGAAATACCCTTTTATATTTCTATACACATTTTTAGTGGCAAACTCTCTAAAATTCATTAGTTCTCTCCTCCCATTAACGCAAGCACATCAATAATTTCCTGGTAAAATTGTTTTCTGCTATCTCCCTTATAAATTTCATTATATATAGTTCCATCTTTTATAAAGAGAATTTTATTACAATAACTTGCTGAAAATGCATCGTGAGTAACCATCATCATAGTTACTTTTTCATCTTTATTTATTTTTTCAAATAATTCCATTACATTTTTAGCAGCTCTTGAATCCAAATTACCTGTTGGCTCATCAGCCAGCAGCAACGTAGGGTTATGTATTAAAGCTCTTGCAATAGCTGTCCTTTGGGCTTCTCCTCCTGATATTTCAAAAGTTCTCTTATTAATTAGTTTTTCTATTCTAAGTATCTTTAATATTCTATTAAGTTCATCATCCTGTTTTTTAACTGGCACTCCATCTAATGTAAGTGGAAGTACTATATTTTCACCAACAGTTAAAGTATCTAACAGGTTGAAATCTTGAAATACAAATCCTAATTCTCTCCTTCTAAATAAGGCAAGATCATCACCTTTAAGCTTTAAAGGATCTATATCATTTATTCTAATTTCTCCAGATGTAGGCTTATCTACTGTTGAAATCATATTTAACAGGGTTGTCTTACCACTTCCGGATGGCCCCATTACCCCTACAAATTCACCTTCGTCAATTGTGAAACTTATATTATCCACTGCACTGAATGTTACTTTTTGACCATATATCTTGCTTAAATTCTTTACTTTCATAATTTCCATATTGCCTATTCCTCCTATTATGTTAAAGTGATAATATTAGTTAATACTAGTACACCAAGTAAAATACCTACTACTATTCTATATATTGCAAATACTTTCATTGGCTTCTTTTTTAAGTATTCAACAAATTTCCTCATAACTATTAAAGCTACTATAAATGCCACAACAAATCCAACTATTAATGCAATCCATAATGATAACGTCATTGTAGAATAATCATATTCAAATAAGTCCTTGCCTGTTGCTCCTATCATAGCTGGAATCGCTATAAAAAAGGAAAACTCTGCTGCTATTGGGGTTGATAATCCAGCAATCCATCCACCCATAATTGTAGACGCACTTCTTGACATTCCTGGCCACACACAAAGAAGTTGCAATAATCCAACTTTGAATGATTGCATAGTGGTTATGTTATCTAAATTATCTACCTTATGGTTTCTAGCGCCGAATTTTTTTTCAACTATTAGTAACAATAGTCCACCAACTATAAATCCAACTATAACAGCTTCTGGAGTAAATAATGTTTTTATCTTTTTATATAATACTACACCTACAATTCCCATTGGAATAGATGCTGTAATAACATTTACACCAAATTTGAATCCTTTCTTTCCTTCTTTTCCTCTAGTGAATATAAACTTAAAAAATTCTATTACGCTTTCTTTAACCTTATGCCAATACAAAACAACAACGGCCATTATTGCTCCAAGTTGAATTACAACTTCAAACATTTTTGCAAATTCGCCTTGAAAGCTAATTGCCCATCCAATTAATATCATGTGTCCTGTAGAAGATACGGGTATAAATTCAGTTATCCCTTCTACTATTGCGATTATGATTGATTTTAATATAAATATTATATTGATGATTTATCACTCCTTACAGACTAATTATTACTATATATAGCTTATAATAATAAGGTATAAATTACTATCTGCAAAGCTTACAGGAATGTGACATGGATGTAAGCTTTGCGATTTAAAATAAAAATAGCAAATAAATAGTTAAACTATCCATTCGCTATAAATTAAGCTTATATTTTAAATCTTATTGTAACCATTGTTCCTTTATCAGCAGTAGATGTTATCTCTATTTTATGACCTAAATTTACACAGACCTCTTTAGAAATATATAAACCCATGCCTGTAGATTCTCCATATTTGCGCCCATTCTCTCCAGTAAAGAATAGGTCGAATACCCTTTTAATATCTTTCCTTGGGATTCCAATTCCCTCATCAATAACGCTTAGTAAGATTTCTTTTTCTTTTTCGCAGGCTTTTATAATTAATTCCTTTCCCGTGCCTTTTGAGTACTTTACACCATTAATAATAAGTTGATCTAACACAAACTTTATCCACTTTACATCACTATATACTTCTATAGCATCATCTATTTCTACTCTAGGAGTTATTTTGTTTTTTATGAAAAGCTTCTTTTCTTCATTTATTGTACCTATAACTAACTTCTTTAAAAAAATTCGTTCTACTATAAAATCATTTTGAAAAGAATCTATTCTTGCAAAATGCATTGCCATATCTAGACCTTTATTTAATTTATTAACCTCTTCTTCTATACTTCGTGCCTTTTCTTCTCCTGCATATTCTTGAAGTTGTAGCTGTATTACAGAAAGAGGTGTCTTCATTTGATGTACCCACTGATTGATAAAAGTTAAATGTTCATTATGAACTTTGTTACATTTTTGTATTTCTGCTTCATACAAATTATGTTGCTCCTTTAACAGCTCAGAAATATTTTCACTAAGAGCCGAACTACCAAGTTCTAGGAAAGCATCATTTAAACAAATCAATCCATTTTTTAGCAATTTGTATAGCTGTCTATTTTTATAATATCTAAAAGCCAGAAAGCACACAAGAATAAATGTATTAAAAATCAATATATATATAATTTCACCAAATCCAATGAAATCCATGATATTACAATATATAATTGTAATGGTTAAACTTAATAAATATATAATAATATAACCTCTATTATACTTCAAAAATAAATTCATATTATTCCAACCTATCAGGCTTGTTTAATCTATAGCCTGTTCCTCTTATAGTATCTATGCCCATATCTATTCCTAGCCCCTGCAACCTTTTTCTTATCCGACTAATATTAACACTTAAGGTGTTTTCCTCAACAAACTCAATATCATCCCATATTTTTTCTAAAAGAAAATCTCTACTAACTACCTTGGGATACTTTTCCATAAGACATTCTAGCAGTATGCCTTCCCTTTTAGTAATAACTAATTTTTTATCATAAAACTGTATTTCTGACCTTTCTGGGTAGAACTTAAGACTATCAACTTCTACTATTCGTTCTTCAGCAGTATGTGCATAATCCCCAAAAGCTCTTCTTATATGACTTTTAATCTTTGCAATAACAACATCAAAATAAAATGGTTTAGTTATATAATCATCTGCGCCACTCTCTAAAGCCATAACCTGGTCCATTCCGCTATCTCTTGCAGATATGAATATTATAGGAATCTTTGATTGTTGTCTTATTTTCCTACACCAATAAAATCCATCAAATTTAGGTAAATTAACATCTAACAATACTAAGTCTGGACCGAACTTATTGAAGCCTAACATTATTTCTTCAAAGTTTTCAACTATTGTCACTTCAAATCCATACTTAGCTATGTATTCTTGTAATAAATTGCTTATTGATAAATCATCTTCTATAATATATATTTTGTATGTCATATATTTTAGCCCCGCTATCACAAATAATTAAGTAATCTCTCTTTTTAATATTTTAATTATCTTAAATTTATCGCGATTTAATATTATTGAACCATTCAGTGGTTGCTTTTAGATGATCTTCAGGAACCTTATTATTAACTTGTTCGTGTAACCATCCTAAAGTCTTATTATTCAAATAATGTGCCATTTGTTCTTCTGCTTCTAACATTACAACCTTTATTAAACAAGGACATTTTGTATATGTGTCAGGTAAATTATTTTTATCTAATAGTAGCTCATTTTGTCTAATTTCCGCACATTGAAATAATGGAGTCGTCCCTTCTACTGCTTCAACTATATTCCAAAAGGTTATGTCCTCTGGAAGACGTGCTAACTCATATCCCCCATTAACACCTGGAATTGAATTAACAATTCCTGCTTTCCTTAATTTTGTATATACTTTTGATAAATAGGTTTCTGAAACTCCTTGAAATGCGGCTAAATCCTTAATCCCAACAGTTTTCCCTGATGGAAGATCTACCATATATAATAAACAATGTAATGCATATTCTATTCCTATTGAAAATTGCAATATAATCAACCTCCTAAATAACAAGATAATCTTTCCACATAATACTTCATTACTTTATATTAGTCAATATAGCTGATTTGATCATAGATAATATTTATCCTTAATATATTTATTATATATTGACTTTTTAAAACAGCCAATATATAATAAATACAGACAATACTTATCCACGATACATAGTATCTATGATTATTGTGTATATTGTTTAATAAAAATTATATGAGGAGGAAGTATATAATGCTTACAGAAAAGTTTTTTGATGTGCTAAAAAAGGAAGGTGTAGTTTCAATAGTATCATGGGGGATAGATGAACCACATGTTGTTAACACTTGGAACTCATATTTGGTTGTAACATCTGATGAAAGAATTTTAATTCCTGCATATGCAATGCGTAGAACAGAAAAGAATGTAAATCAAAATAATAAAGTGAAAATCGCTCTAGGTAGTAAAGAAGTTTTGGGTTATAAAGATTACCCAGGAACAGGGTTCGTGATTGAAGGTACTGCAAAATATCTTGAGTTAGGTTCAGAATTTGATATGATGAAAGAAAAGTTTTCTTTTTTAACTAGGGTGTTAGAGGTAACAGTTACATCTGCAAAACAAATGATTTAAATCTCCTTCTCTCCGGCAAAGCAAAGAACTCCACAGATATTATGTGGAGTTCTTTGCTTTGGTTTATGATGTATATATTTAAAAAATAATAACATTTTAATTATATTTTAGCTAAAACCATTTATATTGAGATATTTTTTTGTATCAGTATCTATATAATCTTTAGAAATAACTACCGGTGATACCTCATAATTTCCGTTTAAAGGTCACAAAAGGTCGAAAATTATTAAAGTAATCTTATATATAATCGATAAATAAAAAAAGGCGTTAAAAGATTATTGATTACTTAATACTTTTAATAGCCTTGTTTATTTTAAATATCACATAAGGAGATGTTTTCATGAAAAGAAAATATAGTTTGTTCGTAAAATTTTTAGTAGTAGCCATGATATGTATTATTATACCTTTACTCATTAGTGGCTTTTATTCAGTTAACTCATTTTCAAATTCTTTGGAAAGTGAAGCAAAAAAATCATTGAGCAGTGCAGCTATTTCAAATAAAAATTATATAGATGTAGCTTTTAAGGATCAAATGGATTTAGCGACATCTATTTCAAATGAAAGTGAAGTTGTAAACTACTTTAAAGAATTTAAAAAAACTAACAAACCTAACCAAGCAGTATTAACCCATATGTCAAGTAATTTGGAAACTAAATTCAAGAATTCAAATGGATTATATGAGAATATGATTTTTCAAGTGATTTCTTCTGATTTAAATAAAGTAACAGTAGCTGATGGTATTGGTGGAAAGTCTATTGGGGATAAAAGACCAGTTACCAAAGATTCATTAAAAGCCTTGGAGAAAGAAGGCAAAGCTAAGATTGGGAGTGTTATGGCTTCGCCTGTAACAGGAAGACCTGTTATTACAATAAGCTCACCGATTTTAGAGACTGATACTAAACTGTTAACAGCATCATTCCTAAATTCAATAGATTTAAATACATTAACTCAAAATATTGTTAAATCAAACTCTAATGAATCTATTAAAACTTTTTTAATAGATCCAACAGGTCTTGTAGTTTCATCAGAAAATTCTTCACAAATATTAAAACTTAACTTAAGCAAAGAAAAAGGAGATATGCCGGATTTCTACGGTACAATGAAGGCTAACGATTCTGGTATAGGTTATTTTACTATTAATGGTGTAAAAAATATAGTTTCATATACCAAAAGTGATATTACAAAGTTATATATTGTATCCTTTATACCAGTGGAACAGTATATGTCAAAAATCAATAGTGTTAGAAATGGAATAATTATCGTAATTATTATAAGTCTTATTATATCTAGCTTGTTAATATTATTATTTTCACGAAGTATTACTAAACCGTTAAAATTAGCTGTGGAATATATAAGAACATTTGCTTTAGGAGATTTTTCAAAGGAAGTACCAGATAAAGCAATGATGGTAAGTGATGAAACTGGTGAGTTAATGGTTTCTTTAAATACAATGCAAAAATCTATTAGGACTATGCTTAAAACTGTAGTTAAACAATCTGAAAAAATAGAGAGTTCAGTTATTATAACTAATAAGAATATGTATGATTTAGAGTATCAAATTGAGGAAATATCATCAACAACTGAAGAGTTGTCCGCTAGCATGGAGGAAACAGCAGCTTCATCAGAAGAATTGAGTGCTTCTTCCGATGAATTAGGAAAAGCGGTGACTACTATATCCGAAAAAGCTCAAGAAGGTGCTGAAAATTCAGGTGAGATAAGAAAAAGAGCACAGGAATTAAAAGAAAGTGCAGTTCTTTCTAAAAAGGTAGCTGAAGATATTAGGAATAACATATATAATAGTTTAAAAAAATCAATAGAGCAGTCAAAAGCAGTTACTCAAATTAATGAATTAACGGAGTCTATTTTGCAGATTTCATCTCAAACGAATTTATTAGCTTTAAATGCTGCAATAGAAGCTGCACGGGCAGGAGAAGCAGGGAAGGGTTTTGCAGTAGTAGCTGAAGAGGTTAGAAAGCTGGCTGAGGATTCAAAAAATATTACTAATGAAATTCAGCGAGTAACTAAAATAGTGGTATCTTCAGTAGAAAGTTTAAAATACAATTCGGAGAATGTATTAGATTTCATAGATTCAACAGTAATAAAAGATTATATTTCTATGGTTGATATTGGAGAACAGTATTATAAAGATGCAAACTATGTTGGAAATCTTGTAAATGATTTTAGTAGTAAAGCTCAGGAGGTAAGCTCCTCTCTTCAAATTATGATTAACGTCATAAATGAAATATCAACTGCAAATAATGAAATGGCTATAGGAACTGAAAATATTGCTAATAAAGCATCTATTAGTTTACAAAAATCAAACGATGTATCAGAGGTAACAAGTGATACTAATAAAGTATCTGAAGAATTAAAGAATATTGTTTCAGAATTCAAAATCTAATTATAAGGGGATTTGAACCCGTAATTAGGGGCCTATGTAATTGATGAGTACATAAAAGGAGATAAAGTTTACAATTTATTGTTATTCTCGACATTCTAATGACACATATAATTGTTATTGTTAATACATAGAAAGAAACTAGTAATTGATTTTTTAATTAGAGTCCCCCTTTAATTAAATATATATATAACTAGCAATGGACTGGTGTTATTTAGCCAGTCTATTTTATTTTTTTGTTTATATAATAATATATTTTTAGAGACTACCTTAATGGGTAGTTTTTTTAGTATGTCTCATATATTTAACGACATTTTAGAAGGAAAGTCGCCCACTTCTATAAGTGGTAGTTAACTACCTTATCAAAAACAAAACTTCAGTGGGAGTATGAATCTCCTTCTGAAGTCGTTAATCTGCAGCTCCGCAGGAGATGATTTCATAAAAAGAAAATAAGATTATTAAAAAAATATTGACAGACCAATGGAAAGGTAATATATTATCTATATAGGTAACATGTTACTTATAAGGAGGATATATTAGAAGCACAAGAGAGGAAGTTAATTATGAGTAAGATTGAAAAGATGAGTGATACACAATATTTATTTGGTGTAATTTTTATAGTTGCTAACAGGGTAGATACTATGCTTGAAAGAGAATTTAAACGATTTGGTATTACAACAAAGCAATGGTTTTTATCAGTTATTATAGATAATTTATTTGATAAGCCACCTACAATAAAAGAAGTTGCAAAGGCGATGGGGAGTTCTCATCAGAATGTTAAACAGGTTGCTTTAAAGCTAGAACAAAAGGGATTGTTGATTTTACAAAAGGATAAAAGAGATGCACGTGTAACTAGACTTAAGTTATCAGAGAACAGTTTTGATTTTTGGACAAAGATTAGAGGGGAAGGTACATCATTTACTCAAGAGTTGTTTAATGATATAGATAAAGATGAATTAGAGGTAGCAAGAAGAGTGATGCAGAAAATGCAGTTAAATATTAATAAGATGGATAATAAAAGTGAGGGGAGATTATTATGAGTATGTTTATTAAAATTATTTTAGGTGTTATTTTTTTATTGGTATTGATTATTGTTGGTGGTGGTTTTTATATGACAAGAGGATTAAATTCTGGCAAGAATATGATTATTAAACCCAGTGATGCTTCGCAACTTAAAGATGGAGTTTATACAGGCAAATATAATGGGGGAAGATGGTCTAATGAAGTTAATGTTACTATAAAAGATAAAAAGGTAACCAAAATTGATGTTGTTAAAAGTGTGGTTTTTGAGAAATTAGAAGTATCTAGAGAACTGTTTAACAAAGTTATTAAAAAACAGGATACTAATGTTGATGTTGTAAGTGGGGCTACAGTTACGAGTAAAGCATATCTCAAATCTATAGAAAATGCTTTGAAAAAATAAAAATTAAAATTGTAGATAGTGTTAACTAACTTATGAAAAAACACTAATTGGTAAAATTAGGGCATGTGCTTTCGATTATAACTGAAAATATACCTTATCGCAGAAAATATTAGTAAGAGTATCTTAAAGAATGTGTATTAATTAAGGATTTTGTTCCAGGTGAAT
The DNA here is from genome assembly GCF_001877035.1 of Clostridium estertheticum subsp. estertheticum. Lineage (NCBI taxonomy): Bacteria > Bacillati > Bacillota > Clostridia > Eubacteriales > Clostridiaceae > Clostridium > Clostridium estertheticum. Next base: position 1,323,156 of record NZ_CP015756.1, read on the forward strand.
AAAAAATTGCATCAAAAATATACCTGATCAGATTGTTCCTTTTTTACGGAACCCTGCCGGGTAAGAAAATTCAAACTATATTAAAAGGTAAATTCACTTATACAACCTGTTTTTCTACTATAAGTTGCTGTGAAAGTTCGATTAACTTTTGCCATTTTGCTGGCATAGTAGAAATGTTTTCAAGTTCAGGTATTGAGTTCAATGGCCCCCAATAAGCGTAGCTATGTGGGCGGAGAAAGTTGTAATATGCTACAAACAACGCCAAGTGCGTGTTGGAACCTTCTTCACTACCAAAGCCATTTGTAACCCTATAGGAAAATTTAAATGTTCTGTTAAGACGCTCTATTATTTGTTTAAGCCAACGATATTCGGTTGAAACAGGATCGGAGTTAGTAAGACCAATTACTTGGATTACATCGAAGTCCATGCCGTTAAGTTTAAACTGTTGCTCAGCGAGCTTATATGCAGTATAGCCATCAGCAACGAATTTAAGTGATTTTCCGGGAAACTCTTTGAACTTATCAAAAGCCATACGCATAGTTAAAATACAAGGGCCAGTATCACGACTAAAAGAGGCTTGGTATCCTAAAATTGATTTCTTGATGGCATCCATAACAAGCCAGATATATTGATGAACTCCTTTTACTTTAGTATAGGTTTCATCAGCAGCAAGATAATTAGTGGGCTTATAATCATAGTTGTCAACATATGGTTTGACAAAAGCGGCAGCTGCAATGGCGTATCTACTAACCATGACATGAGATATTTTCACCCCATGGATTTCCCAAAGAGCAAGTGCCGTACGGCGTGTAGATAGTCCTAAATTAACGTTATATGTTAGACAGAGTCCCATTACATGTGAAGAAAAATTTCTGAACTTGAGGCTAGTAGCACCTTTTGGCATTGAAGATAAATCTACATCAAAATAATTAGTGGTAAACTCACGGTAGATGTAATGTAGCTTAAATTTGTGTTTATCTTTCTTATATTCCTTAATGTCTTCCATTGAAAGATTTGCAAGAGATTGAAGGAAAAAGCTACATTTTTTATTAACGCATTTATGGATATAAAAATTTTTGCGGTCCTTCTTTTTACTTAGGGCATGTCCACAAAATGGACAAATGAGTTTTTCGGTTTTGAAATCATCCTTGTTTTTATTGAAATGCATATCACAAACTTTGCACCAAAGCTGCCCGCGGCCTCCGGCGTTATCGTAGATATAGGTGTGCGGAGCACCACATTGAGGGCATATAGTATCAGAGGATATAGGATGTTTACCGCGAGAATTGACAGGCTTTTTATCCTTGCCATTACTGCGTTTATACTCAGCTAAGAGTTGCCTGTAATCAAGCTTTTCAAAGGTTTTAATAATTGGCAATTTATCTACAGTAAGTTTTTTATATTTAGGACTTGTCATATCGTATTTCGGAACCTTTAATGGTATATTTTTAGCAATAAAAATAAGTAATTGTTTAATTTGAGAAAGTAATACTTGATTATAAGTAACTAACATTGATATAATTGGACTCACAATGACACCTTCTTTCGGGAATTTTTGTTGAGTTTAGATACAACAATTATACCAAACAGAGGGGGTCATTGTTTTTTTTGAGCTAAAAACAGCTACACTCCTTGCAACAGCAGGGTTTAAAATAAATAAAACAAAGATAGTGTTAACACTATCAAATTGTACGGGGGGGAGTAGGTAATAGGAACAATAGCTCAAAGGCTCTAGCAGATTGTGCTAGAGTCTTTTTCCATTGCAGATAAACCAAATTAAATATGGATAATAGCTATATCATATATTTTTGAATAGTATCAATTACTATAGGAATGCCTTTTTTTATTTTCTCCTCATTTACATTACTAATGCTTATTCTAAAATAATGATCATTTCTATTTTGTTCCAAAAAACATAAATTTGTATCTAGCATTTTAATATTGTTATTTAATAGTGAGCTTATTATTTTATCATATTGTAGTGAATCATCTACATATATACAAGAAAAATACCCGGATTTAGGAATGTTCCATTTTATTTTAGACTGTTGAAGCAAAGATATAGTATTTTTTAAATAAGTCATTCTGTCACAGTATAGGGTGCTCATTTTGTTTCTATGTATATCAAATAGACCACTTTTTAAATAGATTTCAAGTGCTCCTTGAGATAGTATTGGACTATTCATATCTGTCCATTTTTTATAATTTAGGAAAGTACTTATTAGTAAGCTTGGCAATATGAGTGCGGCAACTCTTAGTCCAGGCATAAGAATTTTTGAATAACTTTTCAAGTAAATAACCTTTTCAGTAGTGTCATAAGTGAACATGGGGTCGTTTTTTTTATTTATGTCTAAATCGGAAACAATATCATCTTCAACAATATATACATTATATTTTTGCGCCATAGCTACAATAGATTCTTTTTCCTCTTTACTATAAGAGGTTCCAGTTGGGTTATGAAATCTAGGGACGGTATAAAAAAATTTGATATTGCCATACTTAAACGTGTTTTCTAGTTCATATAAATCTATTCCATTAAGCCCCCTTTCAATTCCTAATACGGAAACATTATTTAATTCTAAAATTTTTATAATTCCATAATAAGTAGGTTGCTCAACAAGAATGTTAGATTTACCATTTGGAAATGGCATAATTGACAATAGGGTTAGTGCTTGTTGAGAACTGGATGTAATGACAATGTTGTCTGAACTTGTAAATACTTGATATTGTTGAAAGTGTTTTGATAATACATGTGTTAATGAATTCAATCCTCGGGGATTTGAGTAAGTAAATAAGGTTTCTTTGTACAAGTCTATGGATTTATTCAAACAGTGTTGAAAATCTTTATAAGGAAAGCTTTCAATATCTGGAACTCCTGATGAAAAATCAATAATAGTATTGTTAGTGGAATTAGTATTATGGAAATCCTCTAATAGGTAGTATCCACTTTTGGGAGATGGGTAAACAATATTATCTTTTTCAAGTTTATCATAGGCTTTTAAAACTGTACCAATACTGCAATTAAATAGTTGGGATATAGTCCTAATAGAGGGTAATTTTTTTTTGTAGGTGAAATTTCCAGCTGAAATTCCATTATGAATATAGTCAATAATCTTTTCGTATTTTAACAATATAAGCAACTCCTTTAATTTTGTACTAGTACAGATTGCACTTTTATTTCTTGATAACTAAATTATACTATACTAATATGTAGGTGTAATCAATTTGTGCAAGTATAGTGGAGACACTTGAGAGACTAAGAAGTGTGGATAAGTTTTGAAAGGGGATTAAATTGATAATAATTACAGAAGAAATTCTAAGTAGTATTCAAGAATTTAAAAATAAATTGTTACAATACAAAGAAGGCAAATTAGATAATATGAAATCATTCAGTTCCATTATGGGGATTTACAAGGAAAGGTTGAATGATACATATATGGTTAGACCGAGAATTGCTGGAGGGGTTACAACACTTAAACAATTAAAGGCTATAAGTAAGATAGCTAAGAAATGCGATGTAGTAAAAATGCGTTTTACAACAAGACAGGATATTCAATTTCATTCAGTAAAATTGGAATATTTGGATAGTGTAGTTGATGAATTGGTAAAAGCCGGCTTAATCACAAGAGGCGCTGGCGGTGATGGAATAAGAAATATAACATGTTCTCCTCTTTCTGGAGTTTCGATAGATGATGTGTTCGATGTTACTCCATATATGAATGAGGTTACAAATTATATGATGAAGGATCCAGCAAATCTTAAATTGCCAAGGAAATATAAAATAGCTTTTTCAAATAGTGCAGAGGATACTGCTAATGCCACAATTACAGATATAGGTTTCATAGCGAAAATAGTTGAAGGTAAAAGAGGATTTGAAGTTTACGGTGGTGGCGGATTAGGTAGTGGTGCTAGGGTAGCTCTAAAACTGGAAGATTTTATAGAAGATACAGATGCATTATATTATGTACAAGCTATGAAACAAGTTTTTGAGAGAGAAGGCGACAGAACTAATAGACAAAAGGCTAGATTAAGATTTGTGGTTCAAAGATTAGGTGAAGAAGAATTTATCAAAATGTTTAGAAGTGAGCTAAATAAATTGAAAACAGAGCAGGACTTAAAACTCAATATAGATTCAAAAGAAGAAGTGATAGATAACAATAGGATGGACAATAAATTATCATGGAAAAAGGAATATAGAAATATAATATACACACAAAAGCAATTAGGATATTATTCTTTATACATTCATCCGCAAAATGGAGATATTAGTATTAACGATTTGGATAAAGTATTAGATTACATAACAAACTTAAATTATGAAACATCCATAAGACTTACTATGAATCAAGGCTTTTTTGTGAGGGATTTAGAGGAGAAGGATGTGGAAGGCTTGATAGAAATAATATCTGCTTTTTCATCTACATTCAATATATATAATTCTGTAATATGTGTAGGGCCTAAGGTTTGCAAATTTGGTATTAATAATTCTCAAGGTTTATTTCATAATATAATTGAGGCTTTTAAAAATACATCCATTGATATACAAAGCGCACTTCCAAGAATACTTATATCTGGATGTCATAATTCCTGTGCACAACCTCAGAAAGGTCTCATTGGATTTATGGGAAAGAAGAAGAAGGCAGATAATGGATTAGTTCCTGTATATTCTATATCTTTTAATGGTAGAGTAGGTTCAGGTGGTGCGAAGTTCGGAGAAGTTTATGGAGAAATCCCTACAAAGAAAATGGTTGATTTTCTTTTGGGATTAGCTCAGTTAAAAGTTAATTCAGGCTCTATAGATTTTACTGACTTTATAGAAAAAAATGAAGTAAGTGTAAGAATGCTTGTAGCTAAATACTCTTCAATAGAGAGCAATAGTAAAAATCCAGATTTATATTCTGACTTCTAATTCATTTATCATGGTCACTCAAAGCAGTGTTTGTAACATTCATAAATAATATTAGCATGCGATAAGATGAGGAGAAATCAGTTATGACTAAACCAGAGCTTTTAGCTCCAGCGGGGAACTTAGAAAAACTTAAAACAGCTATAAATTTTGGCGCGGATGCTGTTTACCTTGGAGGAAGTAAACTGAATCTAAGAGCATTTGCAAACAATTTTAATATTGAAGAATTAAAAGAAGGACTAGAATTTGCACATTCTAGGGGTAAAAAAATTTATGTTACATTAAACATAATTCCTCACAATGATGATTTAGCAGAAATAGAGGATTATCTTAAAGAGTTATATGAAATTGGGGTTGATGCAATACTTGTTGCAGATCCAGGAATCATTGAAACTGCTAAAGCAGTAGTTCCAAATCTTGAGATACATTTAAGTACTCAAGCAAATTGTGTAAATTATAAATCTGCTTTATTTTGGCACAAATTAGGTGTTAAAAGAGTAGTAATGGCGAGAGAAATGAGTATAAATGATTTCAAAATTTTGAGAGAAAAACTTCCGAAAACCTGCGATATAGAAGCTTTTGTTCATGGATCAATGTGCATGGCATATTCAGGTAGATGTATGTTATCAAATTATTTAACAGGTAGAGATGCAAATAGAGGCGAATGTGCACAACCATGCAGATATAAATATCATCTGATAGAAGAAAATGAATCCGGAGAACGTCATGAAATTACTGAGAATAACAATGGAATCTATATAATGAATTCAAAGGACTTATGTATGATAGAACATATCCCTGAACTTATGGAATCTGGAATTAACTCTCTTAAAATTGAAGGAAGGATGAAGAGTGTATATTATGTTGCATCTGTTGTAAAAGCCTATAGAGAAGCCATTGATAAATACATAGAAGATCCTAAAAAATATGTTTTTGATTCTAAATGGGCAGATTATCTTCTAAAGCCTAGTCACAGACCTTATACTACTGGCTTCTACTTTGATGAAGAGATAAAACAGAGTTATGAAAGCTCAGCATACATTCGTAATTATGACATTGTAGGTATTGTGAGAAACTATAACAAAGATTCTCATATAGCAACAATACAGCAAAAAAATAAAGTCTACAATGGTGATGCTGTTGAAGTTTTAGTTCCAAAGGGCGATAACAAGAATATTAAACTTAATAGCATGAAAAAAGAAAACGGAGAAGCTATAGATAGTGCACCATCAGCACAAATGATTTTCACAATTGAATGTCATGAAGAGCTTAAGGCAGATGATATAATTATTAAACTTAAGGAGGCAAAATAATAAAAAAATCACAAGTTATTAAACAAATTTTAGATGCAGGTAAACCGGATTTTGATACACATAAAAACATTCAAAATGTAGCCATAGAAGCTATTAAGAGGTAATAACTATGAATGAATTACTTATATATTTTGACAATGATTTGTGTATGTGTTACGGTTAGTATATTCATCGGAGGGTATATAACTATATGCTGGATAAGATGGTTGGATAAAATCAACTGTCTTATCCAGCATTTTTTGTTTTTAGGAGGTTATATATTAATGCAACAAGATAATGATTTAACGAAGGGGAAGGTTATTCCTACACTATTAAAATTTGCATTTCCGTTTTTATTAGCAAGTTTGCTGCAAGCACTTTATGGTGCAGCAGATTTGCTAGTTGTTGGTCAGTTTGATAATTCTGCACAAGTTTCTGCGGTGGCAACAGGGAGTCAGATTATGCAGACAATTACAGGAGTTATTCTTGGACTTACCACGGGCGGTACAATTATAATCGGCAACTATTTGGGTGCAAAGAAATATAAGGATATTGTGGAGTCGATTGGAACTATAATTTGTATATTTGCTATAATGGCTGCTGCTTTGACTGTAAGTATGGTGCTACTAACAGGTACTATTACAAGTTTAATGAATACACCAGCAGAGGCATTAAAATATACAAAACAATATATTTTAATATGTTCTTGTGGTATACCATTTATTATAGGTTATAATGCGTTAAGTGGTATTCTACGAGGATTAGGCAATTCAAAAGCTCCATTATACTTTATAACAGTAGCTTGCGTAACTAACATTGTTGTAGATTTAATATTAGTGGGTGTTTTACATATGGGTGCACCAGGAGCGGCAATTGCCACTATATTAGCTCAAGCTATAAGTTTCATAATTGGGGTCGTGTATGTAAAAAAGGTAGGTTTTGTTTTTGAGTTCAATCGCAGCCATATTAAACTTGAATCAGGTAAAGCAAAAAAAGTATTTAAGTTAGGACTGCCAATAGCATTACAGGATGGTTTAATTAACGTTTCTTTTATAATAATTACAGCGGTTATTAATGTGATGGGGCTTATGGCCTCTGCATCTGTAGGTGTTGTAGAAAAAATAATTGTATTTACAATGCTTCCAACTATTGCGTTTGCTTCGGCAATTGCAGCAATGACAGCTCAGAACATGGGTGCGGGAAAGCAGGAAAGAGCGAAACAGTGTTTGTATGTAGGAATTGGATGTTCGTTAATTATAGGAATAATATGTTATATATATGTACAAATTAATCCAACGTCGCTGACAGCATTGTTTTCGAGGGATGTTGAGGTTATAAAAACAGCCTCACTATATCTGAAATCATACAGTATTGACTGTATTTTGGTATGTTTTGTATTTTGTATGAATTCGTTTTTTAGTGGCTGTGGCAATTCTTTATTTCCAATGATTCATAGTTTAATTGCTACTTTTTTTATTCGTATTCCGTTGTCCTTTGTTTTAAGTAAAATGGCAGGTATAACGCTGTACGAAATTGGGTTTGCATCGCCGCTTGCAACATTCGCATCACTTGTAATGTGTATAATTTACCTGAGGTCCGGAAGATGGAAGAAGAATCAATTTATCCCAAAGGCCTAAAGAAATCGTCGGAAGGTGGATTTCTATTCCGTTGACAATTATATAGGTGGAGTATAAAATCGAAAGTAATTATATTAAGATACACCATAAGGGGGATTTTATTTATATGAAAAAGCAATCATTCTACTCAGCGCTTGATAAAGACAGGAAGTACATTTTAAATTGTTGCTTTTTTGTTTTTGCAGTCAATGGGCTATATGCCATGATTTTAGGTTCGCTTTTGCCAATTATTAGTAGTGAGTATGGTCTAAACAATACAATGAGCGGTCTTTTACTTTCAGCTCATCAAGTAGGTAACCTAATATCGGGATTTATTGCAGGTGTGTTACCTCTTTATTTAGGAAGAAAAAAAGCTATAATGTTTTTATGTAGTTTTGTTATTATGGGCTTTTTAATAATGATTTTGACAGGTAATCCAGTGTTACTCATTTTAGGATTCTTGTTTACTGGAATAAGTAGGGGGAGCATCTCTAATTTTAACAACACCGTTGTAAATGAGGTGTCCGGAAGTAGCTCAGCAGCACTTAATTTTTTACATAGTATTTTTGCAGTTGGAGCTTTAGCTGCTCCGTTTTTAGTAATTATATGTACAAATATGGCGGGTGATTTTGGCTGGAAAATAGCTTCAGTCGTTATTATTATTCTTGCATGTATCTCTATTTATCTATTTTCAAAAATGAAAATAGGGGAGACAGCAAAAAAAATGAAACAAATCAAAGTATATTATAAATTTATGAAAAACAAATTTTTTTGGATTACAGCTGGTATTATGTTTTTTTATTTATGTGCAGAGGCAACTATAAATGGGTGGTTGGTTAAATATTTTATAGATTCAAATATTATGACTATACAATATGCTCAAGTGCTTGCTTCACTGTTATGGATAGTCATACTTATTGGAAGGTTAACCTGTGCGTTTTTAGGGGACAAGGTATCTAAGAAAAAATTACTTTTAGTAACAAGCCTTGGGACCGTCGCATTTTATTTGTTGTTGTTATCGTCTCAGAATATAACAATTATAACAATAGCCATAATGGGATTAGGATTTTCTATGGCAGGCATATATCCTACAACAGTTTCAAGTGTCGGGAAAATTATTAAGGATTACCCTATGTCAATGGGAGTACTCCTTATGGTTGGGGGTATTGGAGCTATTATAATGCCAATTATAACAGGCGCATTATCTGACGCTTTTGGGATTTTTGCTGGTATGAGTGCAATTATACTTGCGATTGTCTTGATGATAGTTTGCGTTGTCTTAAGTGTGACAAGCAGCAATGGAATTGCTTAGATCGATTAATATAAGCTTAGCATAATATGTGATTATAAATATAGACTATGAGCGTATAGATTATTTATGTCGAATCATATATAATGATATCCTATTTAGTAATTTTTAATAATATAAAATAGGGGGAATTATGATGCCATTAATAGGTAGAAAACATCTTGAAGATGTAGTAAAGAAACCAGTTAAAAGCTATTGGAACTTAAATGAACATACTAGTAAGGATATGAAAGAGTTAAGAAGCAGCGACGGCAATCACTGGTATTACGTCAACACTAAGAGTAAAGAGAGTGTTCAAAAGGCACTAGAAGCTGTTAGAGAGTTATACATGTTGTCAGTGGTATATAAGGAAGAAGGTATTGCTATACTGGAAACCATGTTGAAAGTATTGAAATAAAATTGAATATATTAAAAAAAGAGGTTAATCTATAATTATTTTGGATTAGCCTTTTTTTATAATGAAAATACTGTAAGATAAAATAAAATTTATGAATTGTATTGAAAAAGCAGCATAATACTGTATAATGGTAGGGGTTAAAGCTTATTAGTTAGCGTAAATAGAAAAGAGTAAAATTCATTTTTGTGAAAATTAAACGCTTCATAGAGTTTCTATGAAGTTTTTTGTGAATTAATGATATGATCATTTATAAATGCTACATTAAAAAAACGAGAGAAGAGGATTCAAATGGAAAGTTTAGTGCTTTTAATTATAGGAATACTTAAGATTACCATACTTGATTTAACATTATCTGGCGATAATATTGGTGTTATTGCTTTGGCAACAAAAAAATTACCACCTGCATATGCTAAAAAGGCGAGTTTGATTGGAATAACAGGAGCTATTGGATTAAGAATAGTATTTGCTTGTATTATAACTTTAATAATGAATATACAATGGTTACATATTAAATTAGTTGGTGGTTTATTTTTAGTGAAAATTACATGGGATTTCATTAAACCTGAAGCTCAAGAAGATGACTGCACTGTGAAGAAAGCAGGGAAATTTTGGGAAGCTGTGGCTATAATTATTATTGCAGATATAAGTATGAGTCTTGATAATGTAATTGCAATAGCAAGTGCTGCAAATGGAAGTGTATTATTAATTATAGTTGGTATTTTGATAAATGTACCAATAATTTTTTTTGGAAGTCAAATTGTTGCAAATTTAATGAGAAAACATCCTATTGTTATATATTTGGGCGGTGGGATACTAGCCCATACTTCCCTTAAAATGATACTCGAGGATAACCTAACAACAAAATATATAGAGATTGCACCGGCAGTTCTAACAATAATTCCATGGATTTTTGCCATTAGTATATTAATTTATGGATTCCTAATGATAAAAAAATCAAAAATTGAATTGGGAACCAATCAATAAGTATAGAACATACATAAAACAATATTGAGAATTGGATAACTTTATTTTTACAAAAAACAAAATAACAATACCATTTTGGAACAAAGTAATTTGTAGTAATTTGTAAGAAAATGTGGTAATATGTTACTGGAATATATAAATTTTAATTTGCAGTAGCAAAAGTTATTTTTGAAATGAGGATAAATATTATGGATAGGACTAGAAGTAGGCGAACTATGGTTTTAGGGTATTTTTCAATTGCTTGTTTATCATTAATTATAATATTATTTAGCATTTATAGTATGAATAAAGTATGCAGTGAATCTGATTTTATTATTAAAAAAATAATTCCGGCAAAAATCTTTTCAACGGAAATTCTAACGTCATTAATTAATCAAGAATCAGGTATTCGGGGTTATATGATTTCAGAAAATAAAGAGTTTTTAGAACCCTATTATTTAGGAAATAAACAAGTACAAGAATATTATAATTCTTTGGATAACTTGAAGGATACAACACTTGGTCTTGGTATTACAAATAAACTTAACCAGCAGATGAAGTCTATCCAAAATTTTTATAAACAACAAATAGAATTAGTCGATAATCGAAAATTAATACAGGCTAAGATTAATTTAAATAAAGGGAAAAAGTTAGTGGACAATTTTATCATGACTGATAATATACTAATAAGACAAATTGATTTAGAGGTAAATAGCTCGCGTAATAAAGTTGCAAATACTCAAATAATTCAGCGATGTTTATTGATCGTTATGGGAATTGTACTTATTGTGGGTAATATTATATTTATTAATTATATTTCAAATTTTATGTATGAGGAAGTTAAGAAAAAAAATGAAGTGAATAAAGAATTGAATAAACTACTTGTTTCACATGAAGAGTTTATTGCAAACATTTCGCATGAACTTAAAACACCACTAAATGTAATTTTTTCAGCCATACAATTATTTCAAATATATTGTGATAACGGTTCATTAGATGAGCGGCGGGAAACAATCATTAAATATCTTGACTCAATGAAATTAAATTCATATAGGTTATCTAAACTTATAAATAATATAGTTGATTCATCAAAAATTCAAGCCGGATTCTTTAATTTAAATTTATCAAATAATAATATTGTTGAAGTCGTGGAAGAAATAGTAATGTCTGTAACTAATATTACTGATATTAAAGGTATACGTATTATTTTTGATACAGATACGGAGGAAAAAATTGTTGCATGCGATACAGAGATGATACAAAGAATATTATTAAATCTTATATCAAATGCCATAAAATTTTCAAATGAAGGTGATGAAATACTTGTGGAGTTCAAGGATAAAGATAAATACTTTGAAATTTCAGTCAAGGACAACGGCATAGGAATTGAAGAAAAAAACTTGAGTATGATTTTTGATAGATTTAAGCAGGTAGATAAATCGTTATCAAGAAATTCTGAAGGCACAGGCATTGGCTTAAGTTTAGTTAAGTCCATTGTGGAATTACATGGAGGCACTATATATGCTGAAAGTGAATTCGGAAAAGGAAGCAAATTTACAGTTGAACTTCCAGCTAGTAAGGTGACACATGACAATATGTTATATAATAGTAAAGGGAAAAGTGAAAATGAAAATATACGTGTGGAACTTTCAGATGTTTATTTGTAACTCAAGATTAAATTTATAAATATAAAATGTACAATGCTTATTTATTAAAAAATTAAGATACAGGGGAAGTATTTGAAATTTTTTGGAGCATAGGACAAAATGAAAAATACAAATCCCTCAATTGTTAAAGTTTTGTTTTAAATAGAATATATGGTGTAGTTTAGCTATTAGTACAAATGGGGGATTATAAAAATGACAGAGGTTAATTATATCAAATTTAAGTGGGGAAGTATTTTTTTGATTATATTAGTTGTCTTTAGTTTTGGTGGTTATAGATTCGTAAAAAATTCATCATTAAATAATAAAGCTAAACTAACATTTGTAAGTGCCCAGGTAACAGAGAGTATGGTGATTACATTTCCAGATAAAAATTTGGAAAAAACAATAAGGGACTATATACAATGCCCTACCGGAGATATTTTAAGGGATGATGTTGATAAGATAACAAACCTAAAAAATACTAAAGGTAAACATATTAAGAATCTTTCAGGTATAGAAAATCTGACTAATTTAGTATGTCTAGATTTAAGTGACAATCAAATTAGTAATTTAAAACCTTTGAAGGGATTAACAAATTTGACTAATTTGAATTTAGCAGCTAATAAAATTAATAATATAGAACCTTTGATAGGGCTTATTGAATTGACTCATTTAGATTTAGCAGCAAACAAAATGAGTAATATAGAGCATTTAAAGAGACTTACTAAATTGACAAATTTGAATTTGGCTGATAACCAAATGCGTGATATAGAAACTTTAAAAGGACTTACCAACTTGACAAATTTGAATTTAGCAGCAAATCAAATGAGTGACATAGAACCATTAAAGGGACTTACTAACCTAATCGATTTGAATTTAGCTGCGAATAAGATGATCAATATAGAACCTTTAAAGGGACTCACTAAATTGACTAGTTTGAATTTATCTGCGAATAAGATGAGCGATATAGAACCTTTAAAAGGACTAACTAATTTGACCAAATTGAATTTAGCAGCAAATCAAACGAGTAATATAGAGCCATTAAAGGGACTTACTAACCTGATTGATTTGTATTTAGACACTAATCAAATAAAAGATTATTCTCCGGGCAATACTAAGTATAAAGAACTGGAAATGCCTAGCAATGTGAATACAGTTATTACTCCTAAGCAAAATATAACAAGTGTCAGTAATCAGGTTGAAGCTAGTAAAGTTATAACATTTCCAGATGGAAATTTAGAAAAACTAATAAGAGATGCCATTCAAAAACCAACTGGAGATATTTTAAAGTCTGATGTTGATAAGATAACAAGTTTGCAAGATGCTAAAGATAAACATATCACAAATCTTTCAGGGATTGAGAATTTGACTAATTTAACTTCATTAAATTTAAGTAATAATCAAATTACTAATATAGAACCTTTAAAAGTGTTGATTAATCTAACTGAGCTAAATGTCAGTTTGAATCAAATAGATGCTACAGATATGCAATCACTGCGAAATGCCTTGCCTAAATGGAATATTAAATAAGATGGAAGGGCTTTATTTATAACAGTATGATAAAATAAACACTTTGTGATAGTATGGTTGTTTAAAATTACGAAATGTTATAATGTGGGAGGTTATCCTATGTCAAGAAAAGAAAAAAACTTATCTCAAAGTGTTGCTGATGATATCCTTGCAATGATTACTATAGATAAAAAATTTGTTATTGGAGATAAACTACCAAATGAAAATGAACTATCGAAGCAACTAGGAGTAAGTAGGACTACACTTCGAGAAGGTATTCGTATTTTAGTAACTCACAATATACTTGAAATTAAGAGAGGCAAAGGAACATATGTGACAAATCATGAAAAGCTTAATGGGGATTTTGGATTAGAAGAGTTTTCTACAATTAAGATGAATGTTAAAGATTTGTATGAAATGAGATTGATTTTTGAGCCTCAAACTGCTTATTATGCTGCAAAGCGAGCAACAGACAAGGAGCTTGCAAGAATACTGTATTATGGTAGATTAGAGGAAGATAAAATTTTAAATAAGCTTGATCGTACTGAGACGGAGCAAGCTTTTCATAAATCTATTGCAAAGGCAACTCATAATGAGTTTGTGAATAAGTTAATGCCTATACTTTACAAAGCAATTGATAAGGGCGTCATTTTATCCTATGAAAATGAAACCATAATTTGCGATACGCTAAATGATCATCATATGATTATGGAGTTTTTAGAGGCCAGGGATGCAGAGGGTGCAAAAACAGCGATGAAGCTTCATATTTTACATGCTATGAGGGGTCTTGGAATAAGTAATGAATAAAATAAATGTCAGTTCTTTGTTACATAAGAATTGACATTTATTTTTTTATAATTATGATAGTAAATCATTGACAACAGACATCATACAACGTACAATGAAAACAAACAACTGTGGACTATAATTTATAAAGGTGGTAATGTTATGAGAAGTGATGTAGTAACAAAAGGAACAAGCAGAGCACCTCAACGTGCACTATTTAATGCTTTAGGTTTTACAAAAGAAGAAATGGAAAGGCCTCTTATAGGCATCGTTAGTTCAAAAAATGATATTGTACCAGGTCATATGAATTTAGATAAAATTGTAGAAGCTGTGAAAATTGGTGTAGCAATGGCAGGCGGTACTCCGATAGTTTTTCCAGCAATTGCAGTATGCGATGGAATTGCCATGGGTCATCAAGGTATGAAGTATTCACTAGCTACAAGAGATTTAATTGCGGATTCAACAGAGGCTATGGCTATGGCACATGCTTTTGATGCACTAGTAATGGTACCGAACTGTGATAAAAATGTACCAGGGCTTTTAATGGCAGCAGCAAGAGTTAACGTACCAACTATTTTTGTAAGTGGAGGGCCTATGCTTGCAGGTAAAATTGATGGATGTAAAACAAGTTTTTCAAGCATTGCTGAGGCAGTTGGTGAGTTTAATGTTGGTAAAATTACCGAGGAAAAGTTGGAAGAATTTGAAAATAAATGTTGTCCAACCTGTGGATCTTGTTCTGGTATGTATACTGCAAATAGCATGAATTGTTTAACGGAAGTTCTTGGAATGGGACTTGGCGGGAATGGAACTATCCCCGCGGTTTATTCTGAGAGAATTAGGCTTGCAAAACAAGCCGGAATGAAAATTATGGAACTACTGGGTAAAAATATAAGGCCGAGAGATATTATGACCCAAGGTGCATTTGAAAATGCTCTAACTATGGATATGGCTCTTGGATGTAGTACAAACAGTATGCTTCATTTGCCGGCAATTGCTCATGAAGTAGGCATTGAGTTAAACGTGGATATGGCAAATGCAATTAGCGATAAAACACCTAATCTCTGTCACCTTGCACCGGCAGGACATACCTATGTTGAGGATTTAAATGAGGCTGGTGGAGTTTATGCTGTTATGAACGAGATAAACAAATTGAATTTATTAAACACTGATTTGATTACATGTACGGGCAAAACTGTTGCAGAAAATATCAAAGGATGCGTAATAAAAGACACACAGGTGATTCGCACTATTACAAATCCTTATAGTACTACTGGGGGAATTGCTGTACTTAAGGGTAATCTTGCTCCAGATTCATGTGTTGTAAAACGGTCTGCGGTATCAACTGAAATGTTAAAACATGAAGGACCAGCAAGAGTGTTTGATTGTGAAGAAGATGCTTTAAGCGCTATTAATTCAGATGAGATTACTCCAGGAGATGTTATTGTAATTCGTTATGAAGGTCCTAAGGGTGGTCCTGGCATGAGAGAAATGCTTAATCCAACATCTGCTATTATGGGACGAGGACTCGGTAACAGTGTAGCTCTTATAACAGATGGACGGTTTAGTGGTGCAACAAGGGGAGCTGCAATTGGACATGTTTCTCC
This sequence comes from Clostridium estertheticum subsp. estertheticum, assembly GCF_001877035.1. NCBI lineage: Bacteria > Bacillati > Bacillota > Clostridia > Eubacteriales > Clostridiaceae > Clostridium > Clostridium estertheticum. The sequence goes on from NZ_CP015756.1 coordinate 1,339,184, forward strand.
AGAAGCGGCAGTTGGCGGAAACATTGCTTTAATTCACGAGGGGGATATTATATTAATAGATATTAATGCTAATTCTATTAACTTTAATGTTAGTGATGAAGAACTTAAAATAAGAAAAGCAAACTGGAAGCCAAGAAAACCTAGTATTACAACAGGTTATCTTGCTAGGTATGCTGCATTAGTGTCATCAGGTAATAAAGGTGCCATCTTAGAAATCCCAAGATTTTAAATTGGTATTAAACTAAAAATTTATAAAAATAATAACCTACATCTTATAGAAAGATGTAGGTTATTATTTTTGATAATATCATTATCAAACATGAAACTACGTTGAACTAATTTTATACGGTAAGGCTTTGTACCATGCTTTGTGCAGCATTTTTTATGGTAACTAATTTATATTCTCTATTTCTTCTAGTTACCCCTATGAAATCATATTTTACACCTTTAACATGGTCTACAAATCTTTCGAATGAGGCAAGAGTGGAAAGGCATCCATTGCCAGTTCCACCGGGAGCTGCAATGCATATAAAAGGTTTACCAAATAAACTGTTTTTATCACCATTTGAGGCTTCGCATCTGCGTAGTCTATCAATAAATGATTTGAGCGATTCGCTCATATCACCCCAGTAAGTAGGAGTAATAATTATGTATCCATCTGCTTTTACCATTTTTTTGTGTAGGGCTTGAAAATCATCTTTTACCTGGCAGACATGATCTTTAAGGCATGTACCCCATCCTTTTCCACAAGCGTGGCAAGCTGGAATATTTAATGTGTTAAGACTTATTATATTTGAGGTAGCTTCGCCCATTTCTACTCCAACTTTTGCAGCCTCACCACAGGCAGCAGTTAAACCGTCAGTGTTAGGACTAGAAGTAATTATCATTATGTTCATTTAAAAACCTCCATATTATTTATTTTAACTTTCCATTTCATTTTAGTACATTAAGGGGTTAGTGGCAAATAAAATGTATATTCGCCAAAGCTTTTAATATAGAACATATGCTTTAAGAGTACAGTTTATTTGGTAAATTTTTTCTGTTTTATATTATTGTTTTTAATATCTAGATAATATATAATTAAAGTTACTTAAGTACATTTTATGAGAAAAATAAGTTGAGTTTGTATTTTATTAGAACAAGTTTTTGGTTGAAAGGAGATTATTATGAAAACAGATAAATCTAAAGAAAAAGGTACTGTAAAAGAAAAAAAGACTAATATGTTATTAGCTTCCTTTATGCTATTTGTCTTCCCGATAATAATTGTTGTTGTTGCGGTAGTCTTAGGAGGAAATATAGGGAAACATATAGGAGCACCTATTCAAATCGCTAGAGTTTGCGGAGGAATCGTTGGTTTTATATTTGCAATTGTAGTTATTAAATTATTTGATAAATCAGCTGCGATAGATGATAAAGAAGAAAAAATTTATTGGGAAGATTTGTAGATATTAATCTTATAAGCTTTTTAATTATTTAATATTTTAAATTAATCTGAGGGAGTGCTAACGATGATTGGGAAAAGGCTAAGGTTCGGAGATACTATTGGGCTAATTTCTCCTGCAAGTCCTGAAAATATAGAAGCAATAAAAAAGGCAATTTTATTTCTAAATAATCTAGGATTTAATGTAATAGAGGGGAAACATCTATATGATAGATGGGGTTATCTTGCTGGCAGAGATAAAGACAGAGCATCCGATATTATGGAAATGTTTGAAAATAAAGCAGTAGACATGATACTTTGTGTTAGAGGTGGATATGGCTCAAGTAGATTACTACCATATCTAGATTATGATATTATAAAGAAAAATCCAAAGATATTTGCAGGGTTTAGTGATATAACAGTTTTTCTAAATGCTTTTTACGAAAAATGTGAGCTAACTACATTTCATAGCCCAATGGGGACTTCTAATTTAGAAGATATGGTCACATTTAAAAGCTTTATGTTTACATTTATGGAAGGGTATAAACCATACACTATTAAAAATCCAGATGAATTTAAAACATCATGTATAAACCCAGGTATAGCGAAGGGTAACCTTATAGGCGGTAATTTGGGGTTAATATGTAACTCGCTTGGGACTCCATATGAAATTGATATGAAAGATAAAATACTTTTTATAGAAGAAGTTAATGAGGCACCTTATAGAGTTGATAGAATACTAACACAACTTTTATTATCAAATAAACTTAAGCAGTGTAAGGGGATTATTTTAGGCCAATTTAAAGCTTGTGACTTACCACATTATGAAAGAAGCCTTACACTAGAAGAAGTTCTTGAGGATAGATTATACAATTTAGACATACCTATGTTTTCTGGGTTTTGCTCAGGGCATGATTACCCTAAACTTACAATCCCAATTGGGGCTAGGGTCAGAATGGATGCAGAACTTGGAATTATAAGTATATTGGATGCTGTAGTAGAATAATATAAAAGCTTGTAAAATTTAAATTTTACAAGCTTTTATTATATTAATTATTTTATTACTCTTTTACCTATTACAAAGTGCTCTTTATAATATCCAGTTAATTCAGATATTTTTACAACATCGCCTGGTTTGGGACAATGTATAAATTTATTGTTTCCAATGTAAATTCCAATATGAGATACCTCAGAAGGTGAAGAAGTATTTGTTGTAAAGAAAACTAAATCGCCATTTTTAAGATTATCTATATTAATAGGTGTACCTACATTTATCTGATCCATAGTTGTTCTAGGTAAAGTTATACCGTAGTGATTATAAACATAAAGTACAAGTCCTGAACAATCGAAGCCACCACTTATATATTTACCAGTAGTACTTAATGTTGCAGGAGTAGTACCTCCCCATAAGTACGGCGTACCCAAAAATGTATTAGCATAAGACACTATATTATTTCCGGTAACGGTTGTAGTAGATTGTTGTCCATTTGCTATGTAGTTTGGACTGTTTGATGTTTCATAAACCATACTTACATATGGTTTATATATGTATCCCCATTGACCAGAATATTTGATCTTGTAGAAATTACCTTGAGTTCCATATATATCTATCTTTTGATTTGGTTTTAATGAACCTATAATAGTTGCCTTACTATCCAAGGAAGCTGTTTTTCTTACATTTAAAAAATCAGATGCTATAATTTTTCCAACACCAGTAGGTTTTGCTGGAGTGGTTACAATAGGCGTTACAGCAGGTGTAGGAGTGCTTGTACTACTTGTAACCTTTACATATAAGGTACTTATATAATTTGTTTTTCCATTATAAATTATCTTATAAAACCCATTTAAGGTACCGAGTATTGTAACTTTGCTTCCGAGTGTAATAGATCCAGTCACGGGGTAGGTGGACCCAGCTCCAGACCTTACATTTAATGTTGTCGCTGTTATTTGACCATGTTTTTCAGTTGTAACAGGAGCGCTTTTTACTAGATTTACGTATGAGCTACCTATGTAACCAGTTTTTCCACCCTGATTTATTATATAAAAATCTCCAGATTTTCCGAGAGTAGTTATTTTTTCGTTTTTTGAAAGATAACCTGTAATGTTAGATAAAAGTGAAGGTTTTTGTCTAACACGTAATGATGATGTATTTACAACACCGGTGTCTGCAATTGCAATTTGGGAACTTACTATAGACAATAGCATTACTATAAAAACTATTCTTTTTTTCATTTGTTTGCCTCCAATATTTCATTTAATAGTTCTATTTCACTTTAATACGAAACATGAGATAGCTAAATTATATATTCACCACCTTTATTTTGAGTCTAATTTAATCCTACTCAAAAAATCCCATGGGAAATATTATGAAGTCGTATTTAAATAGTATAGCACTTATACTATAAAAAATGTTATTTTTATAAAAAAAATGTCGCTATTTGTTGTTTAACATGATATATATCAATACTGAAAAGGTATTAAGTAGAACTAAGAAACAAATTAGTGATCAAGTCAATATTAATACAACAAACATCTTCTGATTATTGATTTTATAATCTAATAAGTATAATATATAAATAAAATGTAGATTACAAATCACATATTTATATAACAAGTAAGGATAATTTTTGAGTCTATGTGTAATTTTTAAATATGGGAAGACCATATATGGGGAGGCTGAAAGAGTGGAGAAATATTCTGCATTAACTCCAATAGAAGTTGCGGAGATACTTAAAATATCAAAGAACACAGTTTATGAATTGGTAAAAAGAGGAGAGCTTAATTCATATAAAGTTGGCAATAAATTAAGAATAGAAATGAAGGACATTGAAGAATATAAAAATAAGTCTAAAAGACTTCAAAATACTAAACAAAGTAATGATGAAGGAATTAATTCTTATAATTCGATTGAGAGCCAATATGGATTAGAAAAAATTCAAAAAAATTATGGCTTTGTTATATGTGGTCAGGATATTATGCTAGATATATTATCAAGACATTTACAACAACATACTAAAGGGTTTCAGGCACTTAGATCTTATATTGGTAGTTATGATGGATTATATGCACTTTATCATGGTAATGTTCAAATTGCTACGTCTCATTTATGGGATGGTGATACAGGGCAGTATAATGTACCTTATGTAAAAAGAATGCTTCCTGGAATACCTGCAATAATAGTTCATCTTGCTAATAGGATGCAAGGATTTTATGTTCAAAAGGGTAATCCTAAAGAGGTAAAAGGATGGGAAGACTTAAAACGATCAGAAATTATTATAATAAACCGAGAGATAGGTAGTGGGACAAGAGTATTATTAGATGAACATTTAAAAAAGCTTGGAATAGATGGTAATAATCTATCTGGTTACGATAGAGAATGTTTTTCACATCTTGCAGTAGCGAGTACTGTTGCAAGAGGGGGAGCTGATATAGCTATTGGAAATGAAAAAGCTTGCCAGCAGGTAAATGAAATTGATTTCATTCCATTACAAACTGAAAGTTATGATCTTGTAATTAAGAAAGAGGATTTAGACAAGCCTCGTTTTCAAGCTGTATTTCAAATTATTAGGTCAAAGGAGTTTAAACTCGAACTAGAAGGTATAGGCGGATATGACCTTAAAGATATAGGGGTTATAACTGCGGAGACCTAATGAACTAAAAAGTGATTTAGCATATACGCTAAATCACTTTTTAGTTCATTATTATAAATTATTTATAAAAAATAGTTGAAATATTCAGTGAATTAGGATACAATAAAAAACAATAAACACAACGTAACATAACAAAACATGACAGAACATAATAGAACACAATAGAAATATATTTATAGGGGGAAGAAAATGAAAAAAAGAGTAAGTTTTGTATTAACTATGTTCCTAATTACATTCACATTGGCAATGACGGGGTGCGCTCAAAAGGCTAAAACAGCTGAAACACCAGTTCAACCAGCTGCTCAAAAATCAGTTACACTTACAATTTCAGCTGCTGCAAGTTTAACAGAGGCCATGGGGGAAATAAAAACACTTTATAAAAAGGAAAAACCCAATGTTACAATAAATTATAACTTTGGTTCTTCAGGAATTTTACAACAACAAATAGAACAAGGCGCAAATGCTGATTTATTCTTTTCGGCGGCTACAAAACAGATGACTGAACTTGCGAAAAAAGGGTTGCTGATTGACTCTACTAAGGTTAATCTATTAGGAAATACGGTGGTACTTATAACCAAGAGTGATTCTACATTAGGTATTAAGGATTTTAAAGATTTGAAAAACAGTAATATCAAAAAAATTGCTTTGGGAGAGTCTAAAACTGTTCCTGTAGGACAATACTCAGAGGAAATATTGACATCTTTAAAAATTCTTGATAAAGTGAAAGCAAAGGCTGTTTATGGAAAAGATGTTAAAGAAGTTTTATCTTGGGTAGAATCAGGAGATGCAGATGCCGGAGTTGTATATGGCACGGATGCTAAGACTTCTAAAAAGGTAAAGGTTGTAGCTGTCGCTGGCAAAAAATTATATAAAAAGCCAGTGGTATATCCAGTTGCTGTAATTAAAGCTAGTAAAAATATAGATGATACTAAAGCGTTTTTAAAATATTTATCTAGTGATAAAGCAAAAGCAGTGTTTGTTAAATATGGTTTTAGCTTTCTTGTAAAATAAGTTAGGAGTTGGAGTGTATGTCAGAATATTCACCATTATGGATTTCCATAAAAACCTCTATTACAGCTACTTTTATAGTGTTTTTTATTGGTATCGCAGCGGCTTGGTTTATGGCTAGCTATAAGGGACGTGCTAGGGGGATATTAGATGGGATTTTGACATTGCCAATGGTACTTCCTCCAACGGTTGTAGGATTTATATTACTTATGATTATAGGAAAGAATTTCCATATAGGAAAGTTATTAAGTAGATTTGGAATTAATATAATATTCACATGGTATGCTACAGTTATAGCTGCAACTGTAGTTGCCTTTCCTTTAATGTATAGGACTTGTGTTGGTGCTTTTAGGCAAATTGATGTTAATGTTATTAATGCAGCAAGGACCCTTGGGGTATCAGAGCGAAAAATTTTTTGGAAGGTAGCTGTACCACTAGCTTGGCCAGGAATTGCCGCAGGTACAGTCTTGTCATTTGCAAGGGCACTTGGAGAATTTGGAGCAACTATAATGATTGCTGGAAGTATTCCTGGTAAAACGCAAACAATACCAATTGCAATATATTTTGCTGAGGTAGCAGGAGAAACTAGCAATGCCATTAAATGGGTTATATTGATATTTATAATATCTTTAACAGTAATGGTTGCTAGTGATAAATGGGCTGAGAAGCAAATGTTTATAGTATCATCTGCTAGGAGAAAATAATTATGAGTTTAGAAGTAGATATTATAAAAAAACTACAAGGATTTGAACTTAAAGTTAAATTTAAGGCTGATAATTATACATTAGGTTTTTTAGGATCGTCTGGGTCAGGGAAAAGCATGACGCTAAGATGTATTGCGGGAATTGCAACACCTGATACAGGGCGAATAGTGTTAAATAATCGTGTGTTATTTGATTCAGAAAAAAAAATAAATATGCCAATACGAGAAAGAAAGGTTGGTTTTCTTTTTCAAAATTATGCTCTTTTTCCTAATATGACAGTAGAAGAAAATATTGGTTTCGGGCTTATTAAAAGGATTTCTAAAGTTGATAAAGTTAATAAAATTAGTAAGAAAATTATGGACTTACAGCTTAATGGAATGGAAAAAAGATATCCATATCAATTGTCAGGAGGGCAACAACAAAGAGTTGCACTTGCAAGGGCTCTTGTTGTAGACCCTGAAATATTACTTCTTGATGAACCATTTTCAGCACTAGATGAGCACCTTAGGAATAACATGATTATTAGGCTGAAGGAGGATCTTAAGGAATTTAAGGGAACTTCAATTTTTGTTACACATAACATGGAAGAAGCTTATCAATTATGCAATAATATAATAATAATAGCAGGAGGAAAGATTGATGCTGTTGGTCATAAGGACGTTATATTTAATAATCCACCAACGCTTTATTCTGCTAAATTAACAGGTTGTAAAAATATTTCAAAGGCTAGGAAAATTGAACCTAATATAATAGAAGCTGTTGATTGGGGATGCAAAATTACATTTAATTATGAAATAGAAGGCGATATAACATATATAGGAATTAGGGCTCATTATTTAGAAATCTGTGAAGAAGATGAAGTCATTAATACTTTTAATTGTTGGGTTGTTTTTACTAGTGAGGCTTTATTTAGAATAAAAGTATATCTTAAATTTGGTAAGCCTATACTAGGTGAAAAAGATTATAATATAATGTGGGATATTTCAAAGGAAGAATGGGATTTAATTAAACAAAAACCACTTCCTTTAAAAATAAGAATTAATACGGATAAAGTTATAAAAATCAAGAAAAGCATATCAAATTAAAAGGTCACCTATTAAAGGCGACCTTTTTCTAATTCATCGATTATTTCTAATTCTACCAAGTCTATATTTGTTTTTCCTATATATCCAAATTTAAGCTGATTAGTTCTTATAAAGTTCATTGCCTTGTAATAGGTTGCGTGATTCATAAAACCGGGATAGAAAAACACATAATCGCAATTAGCTAAAACACTAGTATCAAAATTTTCACTAAAGCCGTGCAACGTTCTAAGCTCTGGATATTTTTCTCTGAATCTTCTTCTCCAGTCTTTAGCACCACCTATGATAATAATATTAAAATTTGATATGTAATCTGATAATGACTTTGTTTGCGCAAGCGGGATATAATCATTGTTTATTTTAAATACATATTCTCGTAGACCATTTAATTCAGTTCTATATCTTTTCTCAACTAATAATTGGTTTTCAAGATCAGTGATTCTATTTTGCATTTCCACAACTTCAGAATTATGTGTTTTATTTACTTTATTTATCTGAATGTTTAAAGTATCTTCAAATTTTGTATTTTGTTTCTTAGAAATCATTAACTTATTTGATATATCTTTATTTGTCAGATTAACAATATTTAAATTATCATCTAAAGTGTTTATTTTAATAAGTAATGTTTCTTGATTATTTTCAAAATATAGGTTCTTAGATTTTTTATATTCATTAATTAAAGATTTTATAAAAATGCCATTTACAAGAACTTGAAGTATCACTTTAGGGTCCAAAGAAGTATATCCCATTTTAATATAGGATAATAATATTTCATCAATATTTAAAAAGTTCGAATCGGAGAATAAATGATTAACATCAAGTTTGTTAATAATGAAAATATTCTCAAGAATTCCACCTGATTCTTCAATAATATTTATATTGCTGTTTAAAATATCTTTAAAACTATTTATTTTGCCATACTTTCTCTTGAGTAATGCTTTGATTTCTTGAAGCTCGTTTTTATGTACTTCTAATTCCTTCGTTATGTCTCTTGTCATGGGATCACAAAACTCAAATGTTTTTATATCATTAATAATTGATTCAAAAAAACCTTGATCAACTTCACTTGCAGTGCGATATATACCAAAATAAAAGTATATTGCGGCTTCTAGCCTTGCTTCTGTTTTCATTGTAACTTCATCCATTAGATGGTATTTTTTAGTTAACTCTCTTTTTTCATGCTTTTTAACAGCATTAAATACTACGCAGTAGTGTTTTCTAAGTAATTTAATTATAGTGTTTCTTAAGTTATAATCATTCTCCGCAATTAAAAGAACACCAAGTGCTTTTCTTCCTTCAATTTCTTGCTCAAGTGTACCTTGTGTCATAATAATATGCTTTGCACAGGAAGAATTTTTAACAACTTCATAATATTTAATTTTATCAAGAAGATACAATTTATTAATATCTTTTTTCATTTCAGGGTTTCTAATGATTGCTATGCTTACATTTGCTAATATGTAATTTGAAAGAACATTCTCAGGGACATTCCAAGTTTGACCTATCATTTTTGAAAAATTTCCAATATTTAAATTTACTACATTTGAGTTATCTTTAATCAAATCCAATTATAGAATGCCTCCTTTACTATATCATTATTAATTGTGTTAAATATAATGATAGTGTATATAGCGTATTATAAAGCTAATATTAGGATAAATCAACAACATAATAACATTTAGAAATGACATGAAGTTAGTTAAATAAAACCAGATTACATAAGAAAAACATGGCAACGATTGCAAAATTAATCAATTCATATGGCAACGATATCATAACAAAAAATGATGGAATTGCAAGAATTATTATAAAAAACTTGCAAAAAAGGCTTGACTATATATCAAAAAGACAGTAATATAAATAAAAATAACCTATTAAAAAAGAGTAAAAATGAGTATAAATATATAAATACAATTCATTTGTTTCAAAATTTAAACAAAAAATATTTTATTTAAAACTAATAATTAAATCACATAAAGTAAATATTATGGTTATGATAAGATTTCAAAAAGATCATTTAGAATAAAACATAAAGAAATACTGGCTTTTTATCTATAATAACACTAATATAAATGATTTTACGTGTTAAATGTTCGCAATTTTCAGAATTAAATTGAATAATAATAAATTTCTCAAAAAATACAATATTTAAACTTCTGAAATAAAATAAATTATAACTTTATAAAACAGTCATTTATATTTTATAAAAGTCATAAACATATTAAAACTATTTTTAAACAAAATGATTTTTAGATATTCAAAAAACTCATTTTTAATTTGGTAAATACTTTACTTCAAATAAATTTGTGGTAAAGAATTATATATATGAGGAGGAGTTAATATGAGACAAGTAGCAATTTATGGAAAAGGTGGTATTGGAAAATCTACCACAACTCAAAATCTAACAGCAGGTCTTGCAGAAATGGGAAAACAAATCATGGTGGTTGGATGTGATCCAAAAGCAGATTCAACTAGACTTCTTCTTGGTGGTCTTGCACAGAAAAGTGTTCTTGATACATTAAGGGAAGAAGGCGAGGAGGTAGATCTTGACTCAATATTAAAGCCTGGTTATAGAAATATAAGATGTGTTGAATCAGGTGGCCCAGAGCCGGGTGTAGGTTGCGCAGGACGTGGAATTATTACTGCAATTAATATGTTAGAAAGTTTAGGTGCGTATACTGATGATTTAGATTATGTATTTTATGATGTTTTAGGTGATGTTGTCTGTGGTGGGTTTGCAATGCCAATGAGAGAAGGAAAAGCTCAAGAAATATATATAGTTGCAAGTGGTGAAATGATGGCACTATATGCAGCAAACAATATTGCAAAGGGCGTACTTAAATATGCTAACAGTTCAGGAATAAGACTTGGTGGAATAATTTGTAATAGTAGAAATGTAGATAAGGAAATAGACCTATTAAAAGCATTTGCAGAAGAACTTGGAAGTCAATTAATATATTTTGTGCCAAGAGACAATATGGTTCAAAGAGCTGAAATACACAAACAAACTGTAATAGAATTTGATCCAGAGGCAGGACAAGCGCAGGAATATAGACAACTTGCTAAAGCAATTGATGAAAATAAGATGTTTGTTATTCCAAAACCAATGTCTCAAGAAAGATTAGAAGCAATATTAATGGAACATGGGTTAATGGATATCTAATTAAGTATATCTAATTCATTATAACAATATAGATAGGGGGAATTAAACGATGATAATGATTAAAGCAGTAATTAGACCAGAAAAAGTAGGTATTGTTCTCTCAGAGTTATGTGATGCTGGTTTCCCAGCAGTTACAAAGATAGGTGTAGTTGGACGTGGTAAGCAAAGAGGAGTTAAGGTCGGAGATGTATATTATGACGAAATTCCAAAAGAAATGTTAATGCTAGTAGTTAGCGATAATGATAAAGATGATGTTATAAAAATTATAATTAGAAGTTCAAAAACAGGAGAAAAAGGTGCTTTTGGTGATGGAAAGATTTTCGTAAGTGATGTAGACGAAGTATATACCATAAGTTCTGGAAATTCTGGATTATAAGGAGGGCCAATAATATGAAGGAAATAACAGCTATCATTCGAATGGATATGGTTAATAAAACAAAAGAAGCTCTTCTTAAAATAGCAGTTCCTTCTATGACTGCAATAAGGGTTATGGGAAGAGGAAAGAAAAAAATAGCTTATGAATTATTTCAAAATGCATTTAGTGAGGATGAAGGACTACCTCCAATAATCGCTGAGCAATTGTCTGAGATGCACAGATTAATGCCAAAGAGAATGATAATACTAGTTGTAGAGGATAAAGATGTACAAAATACAGTAAAAACTATTATAGAAGTAAATCAAAACGGAAATCCAGGAAATGGAAAGATATTTGTAGCTACGATAAATGATGTGGTTACAGTAAGAACCGGAAAAACTGGAATAGAAGCTATTTAATTAAATAAAGCGAGGTGAAGTATATGAAAGAATTTATGGATAAAGTGCTTGAAAAATATCCTGCAAAAACATTTAAAAACAGAAAACAACATATAGTTATTAAAAAAGCGGAGGATGATTTATTATCAATTACAGCGAATACTAGAACAATTCCAGGGATGATAACAAGCAGGGGATGTTGTTATGCAGGCTGTAAGGGCGTTATACTCGGGCCAATAAAGGATATGGTTCATATAGTTCATGGACCTATCGGGTGTTCTTATTATACTTGGGGAACAAGGAGAAATAAGGCGAAAACTGAACCAGGAGGTCAAAACTATATAGAATATTGTTTTTCAACAGATATGCAAGAAAGCGATATTATATTTGGTGGTGAAAAGAAATTAAGACAAGCAATAAAAGAAGCAGTAGAGATATTCCATCCGACTGCCATAACAATTTCAGCTACATGCCCAGTAGGACTAATTGGTGATGATATAAATGCAGTAGCGGCTGAAGCAGAAAAGCTTTATGGAATTCAAGTTTTAGCTTTTAATTGTGAAGGATACAAAGGTGTAAGTCAGTCAGCTGGACATCATATCGCTAACAACAATTTAATGAGAAGTGTAATTGGTACAGGAACTAAAGCTCCTACTAAAAAACATTCTATAAATTTGTTAGGTGAGTATAATATTGGCGGAGATGGCTGGGAAGTTGAAAGAGTATTCAAAAAAATAGGTTATGAAGTAGTATGTGTAATGACCGGTGATGGTAGTTATGAGGACATAAAAAATGCTCATACAGCTGATGTTAATTTAGTTCAATGTCATAGATCTATAAATTATATAGCTGAAATGATGGAGACAAAATACGGAATACCTTGGATAAAAGTTAATTTTATAGGTGTTAGTGGAATTACTGAGACTTTAAGAAATGTAGCGCTTTATTTTGATGATAAAGATCTTATAGAAAAAACAGAAAAGGTAATTGCAGAGGAAATTGCTGCAATAGAAGGACAAATGCAATATTATAAAACAAGACTTGAAGGAAAAACAGCATTTTTATATGTTGGAGGTTCAAGGTCCCATCATTATCAAACGCTTCTTCATGACTTAGGTATTGAAACTGTAGTTTCAGGTTATGAATTTGCCCACAGAGATGATTATGAGGGTCGCGAAGTTATTCCTGATATAAAACTTGATGCAGACAGTAAGAACATTGAGCACTTAACAGTTGAAAAAGACGAAAAGAAATATAGAACTATTATATCTCCGCAGAGATATGAAAAACTCAAAAATGAAATACCTTTAGCTAAGTATGACGGCCTTATAAAAGATATGAAGAAAGATGCTGTAATAATTGATGATTTAAACCATTTTGAAACAGAGCAATTAATTAAACATTTAAAACCTGACATGTTTTTCTCGGGAATTAAAGATAAGTATGTAGTGCAAAAGATGGGGGTAACGTCAAAGCAATTACATTCATATGATTATTCAGGACCGTATGCAGGATTCAGAGGAGCAGTAGTTTTTGCAAGAGAGCTTACATCGGGAGTACATACTCCTGCATGGAGATATGTTACCCCACCGTGGAAAGTAGAACCACTATTAGAAGGAAAAGTTATTGGAGGTGATGAGTAATGTTAGATTTAACTACGAAAGATGTCGTTGAAAGAAAAGCTTTAAGAATTAATCCTGCAAAAACTTGTCAACCTATTGGGGCTATGTATGCAGCACTTGGTGTTCATGCATGTTTACCTCATAGTCATGGGTCCCAAGGATGTTGTGCTTTTCATAGAATGCAACTTACAAGGCATTTTAAAGAGCCAATAATGGCATCTACAAGTGCATTTACAGAAGGAGCATCGGTTTTCGGTGGAGGAGCAAATTTAAAAACTGCTATAAAAAATATATTTGAACTTTATAAACCGGATATAATAGCAGTTCATACTACTTGTTTATCAGAGACTATCGGTGATGATTGTAAAACAATGATTTTTCAAGCTGAGGGTGATATTCCAGAGGGTAAACATGTAATTCATGCTAGTACTCCAAGTTATGTAGGTTCACATATAACTGGATTCTCAAGTATGGTAAAAGCTTTTGTTACTTATTTATCTGTTAATAGCGGCAAAGAAAATGGAAAAGTTAATCTTTTACCAGGATTTGTAGATCCAGGTGATATGAGAGAATTAAAAAGGATTCTTAGTGTTATGGGAATTGACAATATTCTTTTCCCGGATACTAGTGGTGTTTTAGATGCACCTATGACAGGTTCTTTTGAAATGTATCCACTTGGTGGAACAACAGTTGATGAAATTATTGATGCTGGAAATTCAAAGCTATCAATAGCACTTGGTTCATATTCTGCCGAGGCTGCTGGGATAGAGCTAGAGAAAAAATGCAAAGTACCTATGAAAACTTTAGCTACTCCTATTGGAATTGAAGCTACAGATAGATTGATGACAGAACTATCTCTATTCTCAAATAAAGATGTTCCAAAATCTATAGAAGAAGAAAGAGGGCAACTAGTTGATTTAATGTTAGACAGTCAAGCTTATTTTAATGGTAAAAAAGTAGCTATTTATGGAGATCCAGATATAGTTACAAGTTTAGCCGAATTTGTAATAAGTCTAGGCGCTATTCCAAAGTATGTAATTACAGGAACACCAGGAGAGACTTTTGTAAAAGAGGTTAATGCAATGCTTGAAAAAAATGGTATAGAGGGATCTACAGTTAAGGCTGCAGCTGATTTATTTGAACTTCACCAATGGATGAAAAATGATCCAGTAGATTTATTAATGGGTAATACTCATGGTAAATTTATTGCAAGAGCAGAAGATGTTCCATTTGTAAGAGTTGGTTTCCCAATACTCGATAGATATGCACATCAGTATTTCCCAATAGTTGGATATAAGGGTGCTATTAGATTAATTGAAATGATGTCAAATGTCATATTAGATAAAATAGATAGAACATGTCCTGAGGAGGATTTTGAATTAGTAATGTAAATTAATATTCGTGGAGGTGATTATATGAAAACAGAATTACTTAAAGAAAGAGAAGACTCAGTTTGTTATAACTCTAAAAACAAAGGAAAAAAGATGAAGTGTGATGGCAATAGCGTATCTGGCTCTGTAAGTCAAAGGGCTTGTGTGTACGCGGGTGCAAGGGTTGTATTAAATCCCATAACAGATGCGTTTCATTTGGTTCATGGACCTATTGGATGCGCTGCCTATACTTGGGATATAAGAGGAAGTCTAACTAGTGATTCTGAAAATTACAGAAATAGTTACTCCACGGATATAAGAGAAAAAGATGTTATATTTGGGGGAGAGAAAAAACTTGCTGCTGCTATCGATGAGATAGTAGTAGCACATTCCCCTAAAGTAATATTTGTATATTCAACTTGTATTGTGGGTGTAATTGGTGATGATATTGATGCAGTCTGTAGAATGGCAGAAAGCAAATATAATATTCGAGTTATTCCAGTTAAAGCACCTGGGTTTTCAGGAAATAAAGCAGTAGGATATAGAGCCGCTTGCAATGCAATATTAAATCTTATGGGTGAGAATAATGAGCCAAAGGTTTTAGGAATAAATATTTTAGGTGATTTTAATTTAGCCGGAGAAATGTGGATTATTAAAAATTATTTTAAAAGAATGGGTGTTAAAGTAGTTGCAAGAATCACAGGTGATAGCACAACTGATGAGATTAAAAAGGCACCAACAGCTAGTCTAAATATAGTGCAGTGTGCTGGATCTATGCATTACCTTGCAAATCAAATGACTGAAAAATTTGGAATACCATATATTAATGTTAGTTTTTTAGGACTTGCGGATATTAAGGCATCTTTAACAAATGTAGCGCAGTTAAGTAAGGACAAAAAAATTATAAAAAGAACAAAGGAACTAATTGAAACTGAAGAGAAACAAATTGAAGAAACATTAGCTTATTACAAAAGGAGACTAATAGGTAAGAAGGTTGCTATATATGTAGGTGGTGGATTTAAAGCTATTTCACTTATTAAACAATTTAGAGAACTTGGAATGGAAACTGTTATGGTAGGAACTCAAACTGGTAAGGAAGAGGACTACGATATTATAAAAAAAATAACTAATGAGGGAACGGTAATTTTAGATGATACCAATCCAGCAGAACTTGAAAGATTTATACTTGAGAAAAATGCAGATATTTTAGTTGGAGGAGTTAAAGAAAGACCGCTTGCTTACAAACTTGGAATTGCATTTTGTGATCATAATCATGAAAGAAAACATGCACTAGCGGGATTTGAAGGAGCTGTTAACTTTGCAAAGGAAGTAGATTTAACAATCAATAGTCCAGTTTGGAAACTTATATAAAACAGGAGGTGTTAATATGGAAATCAGAAATTCGGTGAATTTGAGTGTTAATCCTTGTAAGATGTGTATGCCACTTGGTGGTGTGATGGCACTTAAAGGAATTGAAGAAAGTATGGTAATTCTTCATGGATCTCAAGGGTGTAGCACATATATTAGGCGCCACATGGCAACTCATTATAATGAACCAATTGATATTGCATCGTCTTCACTTACTGAAGATGGAACAATTTATGGTGGTGCTAAAAACTTAAAATTAGGACTTAAAAATATAATTAAATTATATAATCCCAAAATTATTGGCGTTCTAACAACTTGCCTTGCAGAAACTATCGGAGAGGATATTGGACGTATAATTATAGAATTTCAAGAGGAGAATCCTGAAACTAGAGATATTAAGATTATTCCAATATCAACACCTGCATATTCTGGTACCCAAGCTGAAGGCTATTATAAAACACTTAGAAGACTCGTTGAATATTTAAGCATGGGTGATATAAAAACTAAAAAAATTAATATAATTGCTGCTAATATAAATCCAGGAGACATAAGGTTATTAAAAAGTATTTTAGATCTCTTTAAGGTAGAATACACAATATTACCAGATGTATCAGAGACATTGGATGCAGGCTACAATAAAAAGTATAATAAAGTTCCAGAGGGTGGTACTAGTCTTCGTGATATAGCTTTAATGGGAGGAGCCGTCGCAACAATAGAGATGGATTGTAGCGCTGAAATCGGA
This sequence comes from Clostridium estertheticum subsp. estertheticum, assembly GCF_001877035.1. Lineage (NCBI taxonomy): Bacteria > Bacillati > Bacillota > Clostridia > Eubacteriales > Clostridiaceae > Clostridium > Clostridium estertheticum. The sequence continues at coordinate 1,356,066 of NZ_CP015756.1, forward strand.
TCTACTGCTGGAGATTATTTGTTTGAAACTTTTGGAGTCCCAATATTTAAGTGTGCAGTGCCAATAGGGTTAAAGGCAACAGATGTATTTATTAATTTAATATCACAAATCAGTGGAAAACCAGTGCCTAAGGTATTAGAAAAGCAGCGGAGTCGTTACCTTGATGGAATAATTGATTCACACAAATATAATGGAGAAGGACGAGCTATTATTTTTGGAGAACCGGAAATTGTGTATGCAGTTACATCATTATGTGTTGAAAATGGAATAACACCACTACTTATAGCCACTGGTTCTAAAAATAAAATTTTAAAAGGTAAATTAAAAGAACTTACAAAAGATCTTGATAATCAACCTATTATTATTGATGATACTGATTTTGAAATTATTGAAAAACATGCAAAAGAGCTTAAGGCGAATTTATTAATTGGTGATTCCAATGGAAGACGGATCGAGAAAAAATTAGGAATCAAATTAATAAGAATCGGATTCCCAATTCATGATAGAGTTGGTGCTCAAAGGGCAGTTAATGTGGGATATTATGGTTCACTAAGATTTTTAGATGAAATCACTAATTCTATATTAGAAAGAAAAGAAAGGGGCTATAGGCGAGATATGTATGATAAATATTATGATAACGGAAAAGATGAAGATAAGTCTAATGCTCAGGCGCAGGTTAAAAAGATAATCAGTATGGAGGAAAAAACAAAAAGTCACCCATGTTTTAATGGCTGCGCACATGATAATGCAAGGATACACATTCCAGTAGCTCCAAATTGTAATATAAGTTGTAATTATTGTAGTCGTAAATTTGATTGTGTAAATGAGAGTAGACCTGGAGTTACAAGCTCAATATTATCTCCAGTTCAGGCCTTGGAAAGATTCAAAGAATTCAAAGGTAAACTTAAAAATCTTACAGTTGTTGGGATAGCGGGCCCTGGAGATGCATTAGCTAATTTTGATGTAGTTAAAGAATCCATCCAACTAATAAAGAAAGAAAGTCCTGATATAACGTTTTGCTTATCTACTAATGGATTAATGTTACCTTTTTATGCAAATGAAATATTAGAACTTGGTGTTTCACATATTACTATTACTATAAACACAGTAGATCCAAAGATTGGAGTTAAGCTTTATAAGGAGATTAACTATCTTGGGGTGAAGTATACGGAGATTGATGGAGCAACTATTTTACTACAAAATCAGCTCTCGGGTCTTAGATATCTTACGTCGAAAGGACTTATTTGCAAGGTAAACATCGTTTATGTAAAAGGTGTTAATGATATTGGAATTGAGGATACTGTTAAAAAGGTTAAAGAGTGTGGAGCATTTATGACAAATATTATGCCTATGATAAATGCACCAGGAAGTGTTTTTGAAGACATTAAAACGGTAAATAATGAAGACTTGCTCGCTATGAGAAAGAAATGCGAAATAGATCTTAAACAAATGTATCATTGTAAACAGTGTAGAGCAGATGCTGTAGGAACTCTTGGAAATGATATATCTCAAACAGCAGGAGCGATAAAATCTTCCGCTACGGATGAAGTTAAACCAATTAGATTTGCAGTGGCATCTAAATCAGGACTTAATGTGGATCAGCATTTTGGACATGCGCAGGAGTTTTATATATATGATTTTACAAATGGTGATGCAACATTTATTGAAAAGAGAAAAATACCTAAATTTTGTACAGGTGCAGAGGATTGTGATGATAGTCATGAAGATAAGATAGATTATATAATAAAAACAATTGATGACTGCTCTGGGGTTCTTGCTCTTAGAATTGGAGATATACCTAAACAGAAACTTGAAAATAAAAATATAGAAGTATATCTATTATGTGATGAAATTAGAAATGGAATTAGAAAAATAGTAGGGGAGGCAGTGTCATGATAAAACCAGAATTTCACGTTTTTGTCTGTACGAGTTCTAGAATAAATGGAACTCAAAAGGGATATTGTCATTCTAATGATTCCACTGAAATTGTAACAAATTTTATAGAAGCTATTGAGGAAAATGATATTAGTGATAAAGTAATGGTAACTAATTCAGGATGCCTTGGATTATGTAATGAGGGGCAAATAGTTATTGTATATCCTGAAGGCACCTGGTATGGAAAAGTAACACCAGACGATGTGGATGAAATTGTGCAGTCACATTTGATAAATGGAGATATAGTAAAAAGACTAGAAATATGATAAAGAATTAAATTATTTTATACGAGGGGAGTGTTATTAATGTCTATAATTATAAATGGAAAAGAAACTTATATTATTGATAGGACATTAATGAACATAACGAAAAAAAGATTTAATGAAAATGAAGTACATGAGTTCACGATGAATTTAAGAAGAATAGGGGTAGATTTCTTTGAGGTTGATGAGAGGACATTTAATATTGTAAGACCTCTGATAACATCAGAGGTTTTTATTTTTAGAATTGATAAAATTAGTCAATTGGAAATATGTAAAAGAAATGGTATAGAATATATTTTAGTTAAAGAAGAGGACTTAGAGTTTTTTAATATTAAATGTATTGAAGAAAATTATAACTTTAAAATTATATTAGAAATAGATATTAATTCTTATAAAAGCAATTTCATGAATAAGATTAATAAAAATATAGATAAATTTTTTTGCTTAAGATTTAAAGGCGAGAGTAACTGGTTAACTTACGATTATATACAAGAAAAATATAATGTAAAAACTAATATTTATGCTAGTGATAAATTTTCTATGGCAACAGCAGCATGTTTTCAGGCTATTATTAAAGGAATAGATTATATAACCACAGCTTTTTGTGGACGTGATGGGACTTATGGCACAACGCCACTGGAGGAAATATTAGTTTCTACAAAAGTTATTTTGGGTGAAGAAGTAAATGAAGATATTAGTGTTCTTAGCGTAATGAGGTTACAATACGAAAAAATAACCTACAGTAAGATACCTAACAATAAGCCCGTAATTGGTAAGGATATATTTAAATATGAATCTGGAGTACATGTGGCTGGCATTGAAAAAAATCCAATAACATATGAACCTTTTAAACCTGAAATTGTTGGAATGAAGCGTAAACTTGCTTTAGGTAAGCACTCAGGTAAAAATTCAATCCATGCTAAATTAAAAGAGCTTAATATAGAAAATAAATTTATGGAAGCAGAAATTTCAGATATTTTGGAGAGGGTTAAAAGTAAAAGCATAAAAAATAAAATGGAACTTTCAGATGAGGACTTTATAGAAATATGCAAAGGAATTAAGAGGGTACGTTATGTATAAAATAGTTGATACTACATTAAGAGATGGTGAACAAATGGCAGGCGTTGAGCTAGGTTTTGATGACAAGATTGAATTTGCTAAAATTATAGATTCAAAAGATGTATATCAAATAGAAGCTGGCACTCCTGCCATGGGTGGGGATGAAAAAAAAAGCATTGAACAATTAATGAGTCTAGGGTTAAAAAGTAAGGTTTCTGCATGGAATAGGATGAATATAAGTGATATAAAACATTCTATTGATTGCAGGGTAGATATTGTGCATATATCAGTTCCTGTATCTGATATACAAATAAAATGGAAACTTGGGAGAAATAGAGTCTGGGTTATTAATGAAATGAAGCGGAGCGTTTATTATGCTAAAGAAAAGGGCTACGAGGTTGTGGTTGGTCTTGAGGATGCTTCAAGAACATCAATCGAGTTTTTAATTCATATTATAAGGGAAGCTAAAGAACTTGGCGTACAGCGTGTTAGATATGCAGATACTGTTGGAATACTGTATCCAGATAAAATATATAAACAAATTAAACAAATCAAAAAAAACATTGATATTTCTATTGAGTTTCATGCACACAACGATTTTGGTATGGCTGTGGCAAATTCTGTTTCTGCAGTTATGGCTGGGGCAGAATTTGTAGATTCTACATTTGGAGGAATAGGAGAAAGGGCAGGTAATTGTGATTATGTTAAGTTAATAAATGCCTTAGATAAAAATAATAATTTAGTATAAATAAACACTATATTTTATTAAAATAAGGAGGAAAATTTATCAGATAAACAAAAAAACATTGATTTGATAAATAGAAAATAAAATGGAGATAGCAGTATTTCAAGATGCTTCTGGTAAAACAGAATCTATAGTTGAACCAGGTATAATTAAAGTTTACGCGGGAAGCAAGGGCACATGGAAAATAACTAAGGAGATTATCTTTAGAATAGATAATATAACTGGGATAAAAGAAATTAGAGGCAACATTATAAAAATGGCAGAAGAATTAGGTAATTGCAAAGTTTTTGTTGGGAGAGAAATAAAAGGGATGACCTACAATATTCTTGATGGAATGGGATTTAATACTTGGGAACTAGAAGGTAACCCGATGGAATTATTAGAGTTTGTATTTGAAAAAGAAATGGTCGAAGCAAAGTTAATAAAGCTGGAAAGATTAGATGATTTGAAACCTATTATTCAAAAGGTTAAGGATGGACATTATTATGTAAATCTAAGGAAAATTCAGAAAAATAATGAAAGCTTTACTTCGAAGAGTATATTGATACCATTTTTGATTACTACAATTTTTTATCAATTAGAGATAATTTGTGGTCATATACCACCCTGGTTCAATTCTGAATTTGAAAAGTTGAATTTAAAAATGGAAACGACTCATATTAGTCAAAGTGAAATTAAAGTAATGGTTTATCCTGATATTTGCAAGGAATAGTAAATATTTTATTTCGGAGGCGATAATATGAAGGAGTTTATGACTAAATATGGTATGCTAAAAGGGATAACTAGTATTGAATTTTATACTGATGGAATAATAAAGGAATGTAAATTGAGCGAGTATTGCGAGATTAACACAAGTTATGGAATTTTGGTTCCTCAATATGATGAAGAAGAAGTAAGACGTAAGTATAAAAGATCTTTATCCTTTTATAAAAATGGAAATTTACAAAGTATTTCTTTTCAAGGTGGAACGAATATAATTACAAGTGTAGGAAAACTATCAGCAGAGCTTGCGGTATTTCATGAAAATGGGGAAATTAAGCGCATTTTCCCGTTAAATGGTAAGATAACTGGCTATTGGACTGAGCAAAATGAATATGAACTTTCCGAGGAGTTAGAATTTCATTTTGAGTTTGGAAAGTTTAAGAAAAAAATTATTGGCATTAATTTTTATGAATCTGGCGCTGTAAAGAGCCTAACTTTATGGCCAAAGGATTTTATTAATGTTTTATCACATTATGGGATGATAGAGACTCGTATTGGATTCTCACTATATCCAAATGGTGCTATTAAGTCTTGTGAACCTAGAAGGCAAACTTTAATAAAGACTGTTATTGGAGAACTTCATGCATTTGATTTTGATGCTATTGGCCTTAATGCTGATACAAATTCTTTGAATTTTAAAGAAAATGGAACTATTAAATCATTGTATACATCATTAGATAAAATAACAGTTAAAGATGCTTTTGGTAGCTCGCATATTTACGAGCCAGGATTAAAACCAAATAATTTTAATGATAAAATTATGGATGTGGTGCCTCTAAGGGTTGAATTTTATCTGAGTAAAGTAAAGATTAATGAAACAGAGTACAATATAGAGAGTAACACTTTCTGCGTTGATAAGTTTGTTAGAAAATTATTTTAGGCAAATATAAATTCTAATTTAAAGCAGAAATATATGAAATTAACCTTCCTATTTTATTAATGTTGGTGTAAACTTATGGAAAGTATTGTATAAGAAAATTTAACAATTAACTAATTCTAAACAAAAAAATAACATATTCTTTACAAACAACTGATATAATAATATTATTATCAAATACATTTTCAAATAGATATTTTATAAAAGCAGTTTTATAAATTTTAGTTTTATTTATCTAATAATATATTAGAAAGGTGAGGATTAAAATGAATGAAGAAGAATTGTTATATAATGTGATTTTCCCAGAAAGCAATGACCCTAATTATATTAATTATGGCTATTTTATAGGGAGGAGCAAAAAAAATGTATTTAAACTGAAAGCTATTATTAATGAAAGTCAACTTAATCCTGTATTAATTTGTGATGGTGATAAGCAAAATGCTTTTTTTGCAAAAGTTTTTCAAAGTGAAGTAGATAGATTTTTGCAAATTATAAGTGAACTTGATTTTAAACAAATTAGGATAAATAGCTGTCACATGAACGAAGTAAAAGCTATGTTTGAAGAAGAGATAAAAGATAAACGAAAAAAAGAACATAGAGTAGTTCATTATTTATTACCAAGGAAATTTAATAATGGAACAAAAAATTGGAAAATACCGGACGTAATAGAGTTTAATCCAATAAATGAAAATAAGCCAGTTTTAAAAGGAGTAATTAATTTATAAAAAAATTAGAGGAAAATATTAATATAAGGAATTACTCTAGTGGTGATTTCTTATATTTTTTTTGCGTTAATTAGGAACTATCTTAATTGTTTATGATACAATTAATAAAACATTTATATTATGAAATATAGTTTTAAAATATAAAATAGGTTGGTGAGTAGATTGAAAGGAAAAAGGGAGCGAGGTAAAAGAATTTTAATTGTAGCCTTATTATTTTCTTTGGTATTTAGTGCTCTTGTTGGCAGAATGGTTTATTTAATGGCCGTTAATGGGTCGAAGTATAAATCCTTGGCATTAGAGCAGCAGACCAAAAGTATAGCTGTACCTCCTATAAGAGGAGCAATTCTAGATATAAATGGTCAAGAACTGGCATTAAGTATGAATATTTATAGACTAGATGTTGATTTAAATGTATTAAAAAAATATTTAGTAGTAAAAAAAATACCAGAGGAACAAGCGGATCTTCAATTGTCGAAAATACTAAATATTGATAAGGGCAAAATTAAAGAGATATTAGATGACAAAGATAACAAAGGGAATCCATTACAGTTTGTATCACTTAAAAGAAAGGTAGAGAAGAAAGTTGTGGATAATATTAAGGCTCTAAAATATAGTGGAATAATAATTTCAAAAGATGTAGAGAGGACATACCCAAACGATAACTTTTTATCACATGTAATGGGACATACCAATTTAGATGGAAATGGAGTCAATGGAGTTGAATTAAGTTACAATAATGAATTAGCAGGTGTTCCCGGAGTTAAGGTAGTTGAAGCGGATAGGGAGAGTAATGAATTGCCTTATACGGAAGCAGTGACAGTTCAACCAGTAAACGGAAAGGACTTAACATTAACTATTGATGAACGAGTTCAAGAGTTAGCGCAGAAAGTTGCAAAAGAAACATTAGCTAAAAATGGTGCAAAATCTGTAAGTATAACAATTATGAACCCAAAGAATGGCGAAATTATGGCAATGGCTAATGCACCGGATTATAATTTAAATATTCCATATGTAGAAGGAAAGACAAGCAAGGAAATACAGGAAATTTGGAAGAATAGAGCCATTAGCAGTGCATTTGAACCGGGATCAATTTTCAAGGTTATAACATCAGCTGCAGCCCTTCAAAATAATGCTGTAACGGAAAAGGATCGATTTATAAGTAACGGTAGCATTAAGGTCGGAGATAAATTATTATATAGCGATAATAAAGAAAATTATGGAATTGAGACTTTCTCGGATATAATTAAAAATTCAGATAATGTAGGGTTTGTTAAACTAGGACAGATGATAGGAAAGGCTAACTTTTACAAATTTATAGAGCTTGCTGGATTTGGACAGAAAACGAATATTGATATGCCAGGCGAGGGCACAGGGATTGTAAAAGACTTAAATAATATAACACCGCTTGATCTTGCTACAATGGCATATGGACAAGGGGTTGCCGTTACTCAGATACAATATATTGCAGCGTTTAACGCAGTGGCAAACGGAGGCACATGGATAAAACCACATGTTATGAAAGACATATCTCATATAGAAAATGGAAAAAAGGTTATGGACAAGCAGTTTAGTGATCTAAATGAGAAAACAATAATGAGCAAAGAAAAAGCGACTCAGCTAAGAACGTATTTGGAAAGGGTAGTTAAAGAAGGAACAGCAGTTGGTACGTATATCGACGGTTATCATATAGCAGGGAAAACTGGAACTGCAAATGAAGTTAACAGTACAAATGGAGGATACAACACTGGTAAATATGTATCCTCATTTGCGGGTATGGCACCTGCTAGCGACCCAAAAGTGAGTTTAGTAATTACTATAGAGGAACCGAACGCTTCGAATTATTATGCTGCGCAAACGGCAGTACCTGCGGCGCGTAAGTTGTTTTTAGAATTATTTCCAATAATCAATATGGCTCCTAGTAATGTGGGTAGTGCAAAAAAATAATATTCCTCCAAAATATTTTATTATTGAATATTTACATTTTTGCTTCATAATGGTAATATACATATATAGTGGCATAAAAGTTATAATAGGATTAGCTCTATTTATATGGTTTATAAATAAAGCATAATAAAGAATGTCAATATATTTGATATTAGGGGGTAAATAACAATGATAAAAACTAAGAAAATGTTAGCTTTGGGTGTTGGTTTAATTATGACGACTTCGCTATTCGCTGGATGCTCAACTGATGGGTTCGCACTTGTGAAGTCATTTACAAAGTCACAAACAATAAACTCTATGCAGAGTAAAACTGATATTTCACTTAAGGTTTCAGGCACTAATATGTCGATAAAAGAGAAACAAATGATGGATACTGTGTTGCCATCTATAGATGGAACTAAAATCTCTATGGTAACTAAAACCAATCAGAATGAGGATAGAACAATATCAAAAATGCAAAGCGATATATCATTACAATTAGTTCAATCTCCAGATCCTATAAATATGAGCATTTGGGTTGATACAGACATAACTGGAGAAAAACCTGTGATTAATGAGTTGTATAAAATTCCTAAATTACTTTCATCGCAGCTTCCAACTGAATTAAAAGGTAAAGAATACATGGCTATGGATTTAGCGAATATGCCAAGTACACCAGGTATGCCCAAAACTGATTATAAAAAACTTATGGCTTTTAGCAAAGAATTCCAACCTAAATTAACTGATTTTATAGTTAAATATGCTAAACAATTTAATCCGACTACAAAGTATGTTACCTATATAGGAAGTCAAAGTTTCTTGCAAGATAACGTAATGCAATCTTCAAATACTTATGAAGTAAAGTTAAATGATAAATCATTTAAGGATTTAATGCATTATACTTTGAATAACCTTTCAGAGAGCAAGGATGCTATGAGTTTTACTCAGGATTATATGAAAGCTATGATGTCAGTTTATGATGTTACTGGTGGTAAGGATAAAACGAGCAAGGATGAAATAAATAAGGCATTTGGAGATGTAACAACTCAATTGCCACAACAACTTAAAAGTATGAATAAATCATTAGAATCTATTGATAATCTTAAAATTCTTGGAGATAAAGGAATTACAATTAGATATACTATTAATAAAGATGGTTATATTGTAAATGAAAAAGGTAATGCAGAATTTGTAATTGATTTACCTAGCATAAATAAATTATCTGGTACAACAGCTGTGGCAAGTAATAGTGACCAAACTGGGATATATACTGTAGGGGTAGATTTTAATACAGATATAACTAATATTAATAAAAATATTGATATTGTGTTACCAAAAACAAATTCAACTAATTCATTTAACTATAATGATATATTGAAGTTAGATAACACAAAATTACCCACAAATTAGTAGGTGTATCTATTGTTGGTTTATAGGACATAAATAAGAACAACCTGTAAAATTTTTTACAGGTTGTTTTTTAATGTGCATTAAAAGGGTATAATGTACATTAATTTCTAATAAAGTACTTACAGGTATTTTATATGTGTGATGCTAGTTTGTGGTATATTAATTAAAAAGGTTAATATTCCTTAATTTTATAAAAAAATAGGAGTAGGGTGAACTTTGAATGGAGAAAAATATGGATATAGAACTTTCTAGTATGTTTGTGATTTTTGGTGGAACTGGTGATCTGACAAAAAGAAAACTTATTCCTGCTGTTTTTAGCTTAATGCATGAGGGAAAGTTATCTGAGAATTTTACAATTGTGTGTATAGGGAGACGAGAAAAGACAAGTGAACAGTATAGGGAAGAGATGCATGAGTATGTAAAAGAATTCTCTAGATTTCCCTTGAATAATAAATTATGGGATAATTTTATTAAGAGAATATTCTACAAGAATTTTGATTTTACTTCAAATAACCAAGGATATAAGGATTTAGATTTGTTTTTGGGGGAAATGGATAATGAATATTCAACAAGAGGAAATAGATTATATTATTTAGCAGTTGCACCAGAGTTTTTTGAGGGTATAATTAGAAATTTAAAAAACAATAATATGGTTTGTAAATCAATAGGTTGGCAGAGGGTAATGATAGAAAAGCCTTTTGGATCAAATTTGAAAACTGCGAGAATTTTGAATAAAAATATATCAAAACTTATACCGGAAGAGGATATATTTAGAATAGATCATTATTTAGGAAAGGAAATGATCCAAAATATATTAGCAATTAGATTTGGTAATTCTCTATTTGAACCTTTATGGAATTCAAACTATATTGATAATATCCAAATTACATCTAATGAACTAATAGGTGTAGAAAATAGAGGGGCATATTATGAAAACGCAGGTATATTAAAAGATATGCTTCAAAATCATTTATTGCAGATGCTTACAATGATTGCAATGGAACCACCAGTGGATTTTGATCCGGAATCTATAAGAGATGAAAAAGTTAAAGTGCTTAGATCGCTAAGACCTTTTACTACGGCGTCATTAAAGAAAGATATAGTTCGAGGGCAATATGGTTCAGGAACAATTAATGAAGTCAAGGTAGTGGGATATAGACAAGAAGAAAGGGTGTCTAGGGAATCTAATACAGATACATTTATAGCGCTTAAGACTTATATAGATAATTTTCGTTTTGGAGGAGTGCCAATTTATATAAGAGCAGGAAAAAGAATGGATACTAAAAGTACGGAAATAGTTATTCAGTTTAAAAAACTTGCTGGAATTAATTATTATAAGGAATTTGATCAAATAGGAAGCAATCTTTTAGTTTTAAAAATTCAGCCTGAAGAGGGCTTTTATTTTCAAATAAATGCTAAAAAACCTGGCAATGACTTTAAAATAGAAAAGGTAGAGTTAGATTATTGCCAAAGCTGTAAGTATTTAAATGATTCGCCTGAGGCCTATGAGAGATTGCTACTTGAAGCAATGAGAAATAATTCATCTTTATTTACAAGGTGGGATGAACTTGAATATTCTTGGAAATTTATTGAAAGCATTGAAAAAGGATATGAGAATGATGTTTCTGATTACCCTAACTACGAGGCGGGAACACCAGGACCTACGGGAGCAGTAGATTTAATTGAAAAGGATGGCAGACAGTGGTGGAACACTGAACTTTAAGGAGGGATAACATGATTATATATGATATATCTATGATTATTGAAAAGGATATGGGAGTATACAAGAATAAAGAGGAAAAAAGGCCGATAATTAAATTTGAAAGTAAAATACCTAAAGATAAAATAAATGAATCTAGTTTGTATATGAATGTGCATACAGGAACTCATATTGATGCAGCATTTCATGTAGATAATGATGGCGATACAATTGATGCTATAGATCTAACTAAATTGATTAGGAAATGTAGAGTAATAGACTTAACTAAAGTTATAGGTTCAATAACAAAAGAGGATCTTATAGATAAAAACATTAAGCCATTGGAATTTTTATTATTTAAAACTAAAAATTCATTTAAAGATGGGTATGAAACAGATTTTGTATATCTCTCAATAAGCGGAGCAGAGTACTTGGCAGAAAAGGAAATAGTGGGTGTGGCAATAGATTCATTTGGAATAGAAAGAGCTCAACCGGGTCATGAAACCCATAAAACACTTTTTAATAAAGGCATAATTATAATAGAGGGTGTTAGATTAAAAGAAGTTTCAGAAGATGAATACTTCATGTGTGCGCTTCCACTTAAAATTAAAGGTATAGATGGTGCGCCTGCTAGAATAGTTTTAATAAAAGACTTAATGATATTATAAAGGGAGAGATTTAATTGTAATAATATTCTGTTTTACGATTAGTTTTACAAATTCTTGACTATATAGAAAATAAGGATTAGTTTTACAATTAAATGATATCTGTATAGGAAAATATAAAGTTAAAGGGGGGGGCTAACCCCCTCAATTACTTAGCATTGTGATTATAAGCATACCATTATTCAATACGTAAAAACGGTAGTTGTTAATGTTTTAACGCTATTTAACAAAAACTTAACAAATCTAAAAAAATCTAAAAAATAATAAGTAATTAATGTATATAACTGTTCTAGTACTGAAAAAGGTAAATATAACAGAATGCTTTGTTATTATAAGACGCTAATTCGGAAATACGGGACTGTATTGCCAAAAACATTAGTAAAATAGATATTATTTATAATGGTTAAAGTAATGAATAAGCAGCTGTGTATATTTTTAAAATAGTTTCTGATATATGAGGCATATAAATTGTTATATAGGCATTTGTTAAAAATTTAATTATTGTTGACTTTTGCACTAAATAAAACTATCTTGAGAGATAGAAGCTTGGTTATTTATATAATTCGACAGGAACTAATTAGACGAATTTTATTATAGGATTATAATGTAATTGATATTATAATCAAAGGGGGAGCGTTTAATTATCATATAAGTAGTTCCTTGCGAGTATAATATAATTAATATTGTAGTAGAGGAAGGAGCTGTAAAGGTGATAAAAGAAGAAGAAGGAATTATAATAGAGATTTCTAAGGATAATATTGCAAAAGTAAAAGTAGGAAGGCATAATGAGTGTAAAAATTGTGGCGCATGTCCTGGTGATAATTCAGTTGTAATAGAGGCTAAAAATCCTATTGGAGCTAAAATTGGTCAACGAATTGCATTTGAAATGAAAGATACAAATATGTTAATGGCAGCTTTTGTTGTATATATACTTCCTCTTGTTCTAGTTGTGGCAGGTGTTATTGTTGGACAAGTGATAGCTAAAAAATTTGGGTATTCTGTTCGGGGATTTCAAATTGGAGGCGGAATAATAACATTTGTATTATCAATTATTAATATTAAACATTTTGAAAAGTACGCTCATAATAATGACAAAATGCAACCTGTGATTACTAAAAGTTTATCTTGAATATAATTTTTTCGAATTTGATTATATCTATTATAGTTCACAAATTTTAAATATTTTAAAAGAGGTGTGGAAAAGTGATAAAAAGTTTTCGTGGAGGAATACATCCAAATGGTTCTAAAAATTACACCGCGAGCAAGCCTATAGAAATAGCAACTTTACCAAGTAAAGTTGTTATTCCTGTGAGTCAGCATATCGGTGCTCCTTGTGTGCCAACTGTAGCAAAGGGGGATTATGTAAAGAAGGGACAGGTTATAGCAACTAGTCCAGCTTTTGTTTCAAGTCCAGTACATGCATCTATATCAGGTATGGTTAAAGATATAGCTTTATATCCTCATCCGGTATTTGGAAAATGTCTTTCTATCGTAATTGAAAATGATGGAAAAGACGAATGGATAGAAGGAATCCCTCTTGTTCGCGATTGGGAGAAGTTAAGTGCTGATGAAATAAAAGGTATCATTAAAGATGCAGGTATCGTTGGAATGGGAGGAGCTACTTTTCCAACTTTCGTAAAATTATCACCACCAAAAGATAAGAAAATAGATACTTTTATTTTGAATGCAGCGGAATGTGAGCCTTTTTTAACAGCAGATCACAGAATGATGCTTGAGCATTCAGATAAAATTGCTATTGGAGTAAAATTAGTAATGAAGGTTCTTGGGGTTGAAAAAGCATTTGTTGGAATAGAAGACAATAAACCAGATGCTGTTATTGCTATGCAAAAAGCGTTTGAAGGAACTACAGTTAAAGTAATGGCAATACCAACTAAATATCCACAAGGTGCGGAAAAAATGCTTATTAAAGTGCTTGTAGATCGTGAGGTTCCATCAGGAAGCTTACCAATGGATGTGGGCGTTGTTGTTCAAAACGTAGGTACGGTCGTTGCAATTTGTGACGCAGTTGTAAGTGGAATTCCATTAATTGAAAGAGTAACAACAATAAGTGGAAGTGCTGTTAAAGAACCTAAAAATCTTTTGCTTAGAATTGGAACAACATTTGAAGAGGCTATTGAGAATTGTGGTGGATTTAAAGAACCACCAGCTAAAATTATTATGGGTGGCCCTATGATGGGATTCGCTCAATCAAATTTAAATATTTCTATAATTAAAGGGGTTTCTGGAATACTTGGATTAACTAAGAAAGATATTAATAATGGAACTCAATCTCCCTGTATTCGTTGTGGAAAATGTGTAAGTGTTTGCCCTTGTGGACTTAATCCAAGTATGTTAAGTATACTCGGAGAAAGAGATATGTATGAGGAAGCAAAACTTGAACAAAATCTTTTCGATTGTGCTGAATGTGGAAGCTGTGTTTATGTATGTCCAGCTAAACGTAATATTGTACAATACATTAAATATAGTAAAATGAGAAACAATGCAGATGCTGCTAAAAAAAAGGAGGCTCTAGCTAAATGAGTGAAGTAAAATTACAAGAGAATCTCTTTACTGTATCAACTTCTCCACATATACGTGCAGAAGCATCTATTTCTAAAATTATGTGGACTGTTACTATGGCATTAACGCCAGCTGCGCTTTTCGCAATTTATCATTTTGGAACCTCTGCTTTATTCGTATTACTTGCGGGAAGTTTGTCTGCGGTAGGATTTGAGTATATAGTACAAAAACTTAGAAAAAAGCCAGTAACTATAACAGACGGGAGTGCATTTTTGACAGGTCTATTGCTTGCAATGTGTTTACCACCAGCAATACCGCCTTATATGGCAATTGTTGGTTCATTTATAGCTATAGTAATTGCAAAACATGCTATGGGTGGTCTTGGATATAATATTTTCAATCCAGCTCATATTGGTCGTGCTGCGCTTATGGTTTCATGGCCTGTGGCTATGACAACTTGGTCAAAGTTTACATCAAGTGTAGACGTAGTGTCTACTGCAACACCTTTAAATATTTTAAAACAACAAGGATATTCAAAATTAATAGATACTTTTGGAAGCGCACCTCAAATGTATAAAGATATGTTTGTTGGCTTTCGTAATGGAAGTATTGGTGAAACATCTACGGTTTTACTAATTATTGGAGGTATATATTTAATTTATAAAGGTTATGCAAATTGGGTAGTTCCTGCATTTATGATTGGAACTGTAGGTATTTTAACTTGGATATGTGGACCAACAGGTTTATTTACTGGAGATCCGTTATTTCATATGATGGCCGGAGGCCTTATTATAGGAGCTTTTTTCATGGCTACAGATATGGTTACCATTCCAATTACAAAGAAAGGGCAGATAGTTTTTGCTATTGGCGC
This sequence comes from Clostridium estertheticum subsp. estertheticum, assembly GCF_001877035.1. Taxonomy (NCBI): domain Bacteria; kingdom Bacillati; phylum Bacillota; class Clostridia; order Eubacteriales; family Clostridiaceae; genus Clostridium; species Clostridium estertheticum. The sequence goes on from NZ_CP015756.1 coordinate 1,371,520, forward strand.
TGGAGTTATTACTGTTTTAATCAGGCTTAAGGGTGGATACCCTGAAGGGGTTTGTTATTCTATTTTATTAATGAATGCAGTTACACCACTTATTGATCGCTTGATGAAACCAGTAAAATTTGGAGCAAGGGGGTAGTGAAAAATGTCAGATGAGAATAATATCAAGCCTAAAGTTAATCATGAGAAAAAATATAGCATTTTTCAAATCACTATAAATTTAACAATTGCCTGTTTTATATCAGGATTGATTATTGCTGTAGTATATTTTTTTACAGCACCAGTTGCAGTGAAAACAGCGGCAGGAATTAAAACTGATGCAATGAAATCACTAGTGGTAGGTGCACAAGAATTTAAGCCTGTAGAAGGTAAGAAAGAATGGTTTACTGCAGAAAAAGATGGAAAAGTAATTGGATATGTTGTGCCAGCAGAAAGTAAAGGATATGGTGGAGCAATTACAATGCTTGTAGCAGTTACACCTCAAGGTAAAATTATTGAATTTACTATATTAACTACTAAAGAAACACCTGGACTTGGAGATAATGCAAGTAAAGATCCTTTTAGAAACCAATTTAAAGGTAAGGCAGTCAAAGATTTAGAAGTAACAAAAGACCCAACAAAAACAAATAATATTCAAGCTATGACTGGTGCTACCATTACTTCTAAAGCGGTAACTAAAGGCATTAAAGAAGCTGTGCAAGAAGTTACACAGTTTGTAGGGAGGAAATAATATGAGAGAGTTATGGAACATATTTAAAAAAGGGATTATTGAAGAGAACCCAATTTTTGTTCTTGCACTTAGTCTTTGCCCAGCACTCGCGGTAACTAGTAGTGCGCTAAACTCCTTGGTTATGGGACTTGCGGTACTGTTTGTTATTACTGCTAATAATATGGTTGTATCTGTTACTAGAAAATTAGTAAATCCGACAGTTCGTGTACCAGTGTATATTACTTCAGTTGCAACAATTGTTACTGTAGTACAGTTAGTATTACAGGCATATTTGCCAGCACTTAATAAGGCTTTAGGAATATATCTAGCATTGATAGTTGTTTTTGCAATTATTTTAGCTAGAGCAGAAGTTTTTGCCTCAAAGAATAAAGTTATTCCATCTATGTTTGATGGACTTGGAATGGGATGTGGTTTTGCACTTGGACTTGTATTAATCGGGGTAGTTCGTGAACTTATTGGTGCGGGAACATTATTTGGAATAAAAATTCTTGGTTCTTGGTACAATCCGGCACTTATCATGGTTTTATCACCAGGTGCATTTATATTAATTGGCTACATGGTAGCTGGTTTTAAGATGTGGATTGAGCATAGTGAAAAAGTTAAACTCGAGAGAGGTGAGATGTAATGGGGCATTATTTAACTATACTTGCAAGTAATATAGTTGTAAACAATTTCGTTTTAACAAGGTTTTTAGGGCTTTGTATTTTCTTTGGAGTTTCAAAAAGTTTAAATGCATCTATTGGTATTGGAATGGCTGTAACTTCTGTTATGACATTAAGTTCTATGATGGCATGGTTAGTTTACCATTTTGTATTAATGCCTTTTCATTTAACATTTTTAACAACAGTGGTATTTGTACTTCTAATTGCTAGTTTTGTTCAGCTTTTAGAAATGATTATTAAAAAACATGCACCTACTTTATATAATATGTGGGGAATTTATTTATTATTAATTGCTACAAATTGTATCGTATTTAGTGTACCACTTTTAAATGTAGAAAATAATAATTCGTTTTTAGACAGTGCGGTAACTGCAGTAGGTGCTGGTTTAGGCTTTACTTTGGCAATCGTCCTTATGGCAAGTTTAAGAGAAAAATTAAGACTTGCAGATGTCCCAAAACCACTTCAAGGGCTTGGTGTAGCGTTTATTTTAGCTGGAATGCTTGCATTAGCCTTCTTAGGTTTTTCTGGGATGATACCAGTATAAAAAGGAGCTGAAAAATTAATATGAGTAATTTAGAAATTGCAATTGCAGTGTTAATTGTAATGACAATAGTTGGGTTGATATTTGGTTTAGTTTTAGCATTTGCTAATAAAAAGTTTTCTATTGAAATAAATCCATTGATTCATATCGTTGAGGATATATTACCAAAAGGTCAGTGTGGAGCCTGTGGATTTGCTGGCTGTATGGCATATGCAGAAGCTGTAGTTATGAATGATGAGGTACCACCAAATCTTTGTGTTCCGGGTAAGGCAGCTGTTGCAAAATTGGTAGCTGATTTAACTGGTAAAGCAGCATTAGAAGTGGAACCAAAGGTTGCTTTTGTACACTGCGCTGGTAGCACAGATAAAGCAAATAAAGCTTACGAGTATAAAGGTGTACAAGATTGTGTTGCTGCATCATTACTACAGGGAGGACCTAAGGGATGTCAATATGGTTGTCTTGGTTTTGGAACCTGTGTTAACAACTGTCCATTTGATGCAATGACAATGGGTGATAATGGATTACCTATTATTGATGAAGTAAAATGTACAGGCTGCGGAAAATGTAAATCAGTTTGTCCAAAGAAAGTTATTGATTTAGTTTCACCTGGAATTCATGTGGCTATAAATTGTAATTCAAAGGACAAAGGCGCAGTAGCACGTAAACTTTGTACTATAGCGTGTATTGGGTGTGGAATTTGTGTTAAAAATTGTTCCCATGGTGCAATAAAAATTGAAAACAATTTAGCTGTAGTAGACAGCAAAATTTGTATGGCAGAGTGTAGTGAAGCTACTTGCACACATAAATGTCCTACTGGAGCAATTAAAACTTTTATAAAAGAAGCTCCATCAGCAAATATAGCAGCAGAATCAGTTAATAGTAAAACTTTATCTGAATAAAATTTTATAAATTCATAAAAAGCCTCTAAAATTGGATATTAATTTTAGAGGCTTTTTATATTTTCAACTAATATTAGATGTTATCATATGGTGAAAATAGTATAATATGTGTTATAATAATCGTATACATAAGTTTAAGGAGGCTCTAAATGGATAAAATTAAACAACAAAAAATTATGAAAGAATTTGCTATACCTCATCCTTTTAAAGATGAGTCAGATGAAAAATATGCAAATAGAATGATAGAAGAAACTTCTGATTTTTTAAAAAAATATGCTAAAGCTACAGGAAAAAAAGGGTATGTTTGTCATCTTACAGGTGGAGTAGATAGCTTCGTTACAAGTATGATAATTAGAAAATCTGGACTAGAATTAATTAATTTATCACTTCCTTTTGGAATAAAGCAAGATATAGATGATGTAGAAAAAGCTAAATGTGTTATAAAACCAGAGGTTTTCAAAACCTATGATATAATGGGACCTGTTATTGAATCTATTGAACTTTTACGTGATTTACCTTCTTCAAAGGTAGATATTGGGAATACGAAAGCTAGAATAAGAATGACAGTGTTATATAGAATAGCTGAAGTTTATGATGTTTTAGTTGCTGGTGTCTCAAATGCTGCAGAGCTATCACTAGGAATGATGACTAAATATGGTGATGGTGCGGCAGATGTACAACCACTTGCAGGAATAACAAAAGGTGTAGTATATGAAATGGCAAAAATACTTAATGCACCTCAATCTATAATTGATAAGCTTTCTACAACTGGTGTATGGGATAATGGAACAAATCAAAAAATAGTAACAGAGCTAAATCATCAGATTTGTATATATTTAAGAGGTGGAGATATAGAAAGAGCATATGAAGAGAAAATATTAAAGCTATATGAAATTTCTAGACACAAAAGACATTTACCAGTTTCGTTAAAAGATAGTTGGTGGGTCGAATAAATTTATAAAATATTTTTAGTAAAAGAGATGTTATGCATCTCTTTTTTTTGTTGAATTTAATTTAAATTAATGGCTAATTATAAAATTTATGGATATGAATTTAAAGTAGTGGGCAAAATGTATTTAGTAATAAATATGAGAGGTGACGATATTGGGTAAAATAATAGCTTATTTTGCAATGCCACATCCCCCTATAATAATTCCAGAAGTGGGACGTGGAGAGGAAAAAAAGATAAAAAACACATATGATGCATGTAAGGAAATTGGGTGCGAAATAGCTGACTTAAAACCAGAAGTAATAATAATGGTTACACCACATGGTACTATGTTCTCGGATGCTATAGCAGTTTCTTTTGAACCAAATATTACAGGAAGTCTTAAGCAATTTGGAGCCCCAGAAGTTTCTATGAACTTTGAAATAGATATGGATCTTACTCAAGAAATTATGGTTAGGGCGGATAAAAGTAATATACCAATTGTAAGGGCAACAAGTAGCACTCTTAAACAATATGGTAGGGAATATGAATTAGACCATGGATGTTTAGTTCCACTGTATTTTGCTGTCAATAAATATAACCATTTTAAGCTTGTGCATATTACATATGGTGGGCTTACTCCTATTGAGTTATATAAATTTGGTAAACTAATAGAGGAGGCTGTACGCGAAAGCAATAAAGAAGTTGTGTTTATTGGTAGTGGTGATCTTTCACATCATCTTAAGGATGAAGGTCCATATGAATACAATCCATATGGAGAAAAATTTGATAAGAAGATAATAAGTTTACTTAAAAATGGAGATGTAACTGGAGTATTTAATATAGATCCTGAAATGATACAAAAGGCTGGAGAATGTGGCTTGAGATCTTATTATATAATGCTTGGGGCAATGGATGGTAACGACATAGTGGGAGAGCTTCTTTCCTATGAAGGTACCTTTGGAGTTGGATATGCGGTGATGAAATTTAAGCTTGAAAAAAGTGGCAGAGATATATTATCTGAAATAATTAAAGAAAAGGAAAAAAAATATAATGAAAGAATAAAAAATGAGGATGTTTATGTACGCCTTGCTAGAGAAAGTCTTACTTATTATCTAGCAGAGGCTAATTATATGGATGTACCAAGTTATGTGCCTTGCGAAATGTTAAATAACAAAAGAGGCGTTTTTGTATCTCTTAAAAAATTTGGAGTATTAAGAGGGTGCATAGGCACCATTTTTCCAACATCAGAAAATATTGCAGAGGAAATAATGAAAAATGCGGTTTCTGCAGGAGAAGGTGACCCAAGGTTTATTAACGTAGATTCCACAGAACTTGAAGATATTATATTTTCAGTAGATGTTCTGACAAATCCTATAAAAGCTTTAAAAGAAGAGCTAAACCCTAAAAAATATGGAGTAATTGTTAGGAGTGGAAAAAATAGTGGATTGTTATTACCAGATATTGAGGGTGTTTCCACCATAGATCAGCAAATAAGCATTGCGCTTAATAAAGCTGGAATTTTAATAAATGAGGATTATTCTATAGAAAAGTTTGAGGTTATTCGTCATGTTTAGGAGGTGTGGATATGGAAAAAGAGGCTTTATTTTATGAAAAAGAAGTAGGGTATGTAAACTGTAAACTCTGCCCCCATAACTGCTTTATTATCGACGGTGCATTTGGAAAATGTAATGTGCGGGTAAATCACGAGGGAAAACTTTACACAACAAATTACGGAGAAATAACCTCTATGGCGCAAGAACCCATAGAAAAAAAGCCATTGTATCACTTTAAACCGGGTAGCAATATCTTATCAGTTGGGAGTTTTGGATGTAATTTTAGTTGTGAATTTTGTCAGAATCATACAATATCACAAGGTAGGGCAAGAAGTGAATATTTACCTCCAGAAAAATTAGTGGAAGTTTGCAAAGGACTTGAAGACAATATTGGAGTGGCATTTACATATAATGAACCTTCCATCTGGTATGAATATGTATACCAGTCATCAAAGCTATTAAAAGAGAATATTAAAAACATAAATATAGTGCTAGTAACAAATGGATATATAAATGAAGAACCTATAAAGAAACTTCTTCCTTATGTGGATGCTATGAATATAGATTTAAAATCATTTAACAACGATTATTATAAAGGAGCATGTGGAGGGAGTATTTCGCCAGTACTTAGTACTATAAGGATGGCATCAAAAGAATGTCATGTAGAGGTAACTACACTGCTTGTAAATGGTGAAAACGATTCTGAATTTGAGGTTAAGGAAATTGCAAGTTTTATAGCTTCATTAGATAAAAATATTCCACTTCATTTATCAAGATATTTTCCTAGCTATAAAATGAGAAAACCTGCGACAAACATTGATGTAATGATTGAAGATAGAAAGATAGCAAAGCAATATCTAAATTATGTGTATATGGGTAATGTTACTAATAATGATAACTCAACATACTGTCCAAAGTGCGGTCATAAAATTATAGAAAGAGAAGGATATCATATTAATGTTAATATTTGTAATGGTTTATGCCCAAAGTGTGGTTACAAAATAAATATTGTGTGCTAAGTCCATAGTATATAGATGATTATTAGTTATATCAACGTAATAGTTAATATTGGGTGAATATTGTTAATGTTTTAACGTAATATATATAATATGTGTTATAATGAGAGTATAAATAAGTTTAAGGGGGAACGAAATGGATAAAACTAAACAAGATGAGATAATGAGTGAATTTGGTATACCTTGTCCTCTTCAAGATGAGTCGGACGAAAAATATGCACATAGAATGATAGAGGAAACTTGTACTTTTTTAAAAAAATATGCGCAGCTTGCTGGTAAAAAAGGGTACGTATGTAATCTAACAGGTGGAGTAGACAGTTTTGTTACTAGTATGCTTATCAAAAAATCAGGACTTGAGCTAATCAATTTATCGCTTCCTTTTGGAATTAATCCAGATATAGAGGAATTAGAAATTGAGAAGCATGTAATACAACCTGATGTATTTAGAACTTATGATATAACAGGACCTGTAAATGAATCACTTGATCTTCTCCATAATTTGCCTTCATCTAAAGTAGATATAGGGAATACAAAATCTAGAATAAGAATGACAGTTATATATAGAATAGCTGAAGTTTATGATGTTTTAGTTGCAGGTTGCACAAATGTTGCTGAATTAACTCTAGGAATGGTAACAAAGTTTGGTGATGATGCTGCAGATGTAAAACCACTTGCTGGAATAACAAAAGGTATAATTTATGAAATGGCTAAAATATTTAATGCTCCTAAATCTATAATTGATAAGGTATCTACAAGCGGAATGTGGGATAATAAATCAAATTTAGAAGAAGTAACAGAATTAAATCATCAAGTTTGTATGTATTTAAGAGGTGAAGAAATTTCTAATGAATATGAGGCAAAGATATTGAAGTTATACAATGTATCTAAACACAAAAGGCATTTACCAGTTTCAACAAAAGATACTTGGTGGGTAGAATAAATTAAAAAAACAAATGCACCTATTATTTAGATGCATTTGTTTTTTTTATATTATCTTAATTTATTTTACTCGTAGAACAAAAACATGAGGTGTAAGTCTACCGCTTTCAATCTTTATTTCTTTAAGTAATTCAAGTTGATCATTATCTAATAAGATATCTCTAAACAATTCCTTTTCTATTGTGTACACAAATGCCATTCCGTTTGATTTAACTAGCTTCGGAATTTTAGCTATAAATGAATTATATAAGTCTGCATACTTGTTATGTGTGGTAGATTTATTGTCAAAAGGCATATTTGTTATAAGCTCATCATATAGAGTATAAGGAATAAATTCTAATGTGTCATCAGCAATAAGTTCTATGTCTACATTAGCTAACTTAGAATTTATTGTTGCAGCTGTTATAGCGGTTCTAAATATATCAATTCCTGTTAAAGACTCGAATTGTTCTAATTTAGACCTTTCTATAAGCATTGTTCCTGCGCCGCAAAATGGATCTATAACTTTAGCATTAGGTTCTAGCCATTGCTCTATGGATTTTATTACAATAGCTGCAGTTACTGGATTTATAGATGTAGCTAGGTCATTTTTTCTATAATTAAATCTATCATCTTTAAAGGAATATAACTTAATATATACATTACAAAGATTATCTTTTTCAAGTATTCTAATTTCAACTTCATATGAGGAAGGGCTATTTCTTAAAGTTCCAGAGGAGATTGCATCTAACTCCCTAGATAAATTTTTTACAAAATCGGATCTATCTCTGTTGGAGTCCATAGTTTTAAATTCAATTCTGTATCCAAAAGGAGAATTCGATTCATTATCGTGACAATCATTTAAAAAGCCTACAATATCTGCATTCATAATTTCAGCTGCAATTATCTTATAATCAAACAACACGTCAGAGCAATCACCTAAAGGATATAAAAGTTCATAAAAGGTCCTGCAACTATAAATCTTATCTAAATCATTTTCACATATAAGTATACCATCATTAATAAGTCTACCTTCGATTAACTTTTCATCAAGTTCAGCTAAAGTAAGCTGATATTGATAATTCATAATTGTGAGTAGCATTGGTACAGGAGTATTAAATCCTTTAAATTCATGGCGTGCAGTTGGAGATAATTTATCTATTGCTCTTGTAAGTGCTAATTTTTCTTCATTAATATGTTTATTAGTTGTAATCAGTGAGTTATTATCTTTTGAAATTTGCTCGTTATGGACTACTTCCTCAAACATTTCCTTTAGCTTTTCTGCATCAATGGCGCTGCCACAGTTACCTATCGCAAGTACATATGAATATCTCACAAAGAGTTTTTCTTCGGCGTTATAGGCGTTATATAAGCCTTCTAAATATGCAGGGTCTGCGAGTTCACCTATGACACCACATACATTTTTTCGAACTTTAGGATCAGGATGTGAAAGAAAAGCAATGAGCTTTTCCTTTGAATTCCCGATAGTTCTTTTAAACATTCCCTTTGGTTTTTCCTTTTTCAAAATATCCCTCATAACGGATAGTAATGTCCTAGGGTCATCCTCAGTTATTATTTTTGACCATAACAATGGAATGGCATTATTATAATCAAGAGATAGTTTGTTTATTATAGCGGATCTCTGTTTATCATCTGAAGTTTTTAAATTTTCTAATAAAATTGTAATTTTATTATTTACTTCTAATTTATCATTTATATCTATCATTTGTTTCACCTCTTATGTTTAAATTTAATAACTATAATTATAGCATAGATTTTATTTTTTTTAATAAGAAATGAGTGATTATGTGCGTTTAATGAAGAAAATGTGATATAGTATTGTTTTAGTGACTAGATGTTAAAAAAATAAATATACTTAGGAGGATTTATTATGAATGAAACTTTGAAAAATATAAGAAATAGAAGAAGTACAAGAGCATTTTTACCAGAACAAATTAATGGTGCACACTTAACAGAGATAATAGATGCGGGCATATATGCACCAAGTGCTAATAATCAGCAACCATGGCATTTTACCGTAATACAAAGAAAAGACATTATCGACAGATTAAGCGATGCTTTTAAAGAAATTGCAAAAGACTCTGATAATGAGTATATTAGAAGATTTTCTGATAATGAAAAGTTCCATGTATTTTATAATGCACCAACAGTAGTATTAGTATCTGGGGACATAAATATTAAGTCTGCTCCAGTAGATTGTGGTATTGCTACACAGAATATGCTAATAGCTGCGGAATCATTAGAAATTGGTTCTTGCTGGGTTGGTCTTATTGCTATTCTATTAAATAGTGAAAAAGGTAAAGACTTCATTAAAGAGCTTGAAATTCCAGAAGGATTTAAACAAATACATGCATTTTGCCTAGGGTATAAAAAAATTGAAGTAACTAATGCACCGAAAAGAAAAGAAAATAATGTAAATTATATAAAATAATAGTATAATTTACTTAGTAAAACTAATAGATATAAATTTATCTATTAGTTTTATAAAAAAAGTATTTACAAATACGCAAAAGTAATATATACTAAAGAAGTTGTCAAACATGCTTCATTAGCTCAGCTGGTTAGAGCACCTGACTCTTAATCAGGGGGTCCAGGGTTCAATTCCCTGATGGAGCACCATAATATATGCAGATATCTCAAGCGTTGAGGTATCTGCATTTTTTTATTATTAATTTGGTATTGGGTTTTAATCTGTTTTAAAACACACATCTATTTAAGATTTAGCCACCCTCTACGTTTAAACCAACAGGACATACCGATGCCTATAAGTAATAGTATACTCATAATAATAAAGTAGCTGTAGCGAAAGTGAAGTTCTGGCATATAATCAAAATTCATGCCATATATACCTACAATGAAGGTAAGTGGAATAAAAATTGAAGAGATAACTGTCAAAATCATCATTATAGTGTTCATTTTGTGAGAATTAAGTGATACAAAACTATCTCTTATTTCAGAAGTTATCGCCTGACTTGATTCGATCATTTCAGAAAGTCTTAGAATATGATCATAAACATCAACAAAATAAACACGCTTATTGTTCACCTCTTCTAGATGAGTTGAGTTCAGAGCTCTATAAACCAGGTCTCTCATTTGGCTTATAATTCGGCGAAGTTTAAGTAAATCTGAACGTATTTCAAAAACTTTATCCATTAAGTTCTTCAATAGGTAAATCTTTTTTAGACTTAAATCTTTTGTTATTGCTAATTAATAATTATCTTTGTTTTGATGAACTTTATATAATATTATGTTAAAATATTTGTAGTGGCATTTTTGATAAAAAATGGAGGATTACTAATGAAAAGAAATATTTGTATGATAGGTATATGTATATTATTATTTGCTATACCTATTACTGCGTGGCTAATTAGCGATAGGGCTAATAAACAATTATATGAGGATACTTTTATATCAATGGATACACCTATGAAATTAAGTGCCAATGGGCCAAAGGCAAAAATCATAGTTAATGAAAGCAAGAAAAAAGTGGATGAGCTTAATGAGATGGCAAGTCCTACGATAGCTACTAGCGATGTTAGTAAAATAAATAAAGCGGCAGGGAAAAATTATGTAAAGGTTCATCCAGAGATAATCAAAATGTTAGTGTCGTCTCAAAAATATTCAAAAATAAGTAATGGTGTGTGGGATATATCTGTTGGACCTCTTGCGAATCTATGGGCTATAGGTACAGATAAAGCAAAAAAGCCTTCGGATATAGATATTAAAACAAAACTACCACTTATAGATTACAATAAAATTAAGATTAATGAAAAAGATAATAGTGTTATGCTTATGGAGACTGGTATGGCTATAGATTTAGGGGGAATTGCAAAAGGCTTTGCTGTTGACGAGGTAGATAAAATATATAAAAAGTATAATGCCCAAAATGGGCTTATAGATTTGGGTTCAAGTTCTATATATGGTATTGGTAAAAATGGAAAGAATAGTCCATGGTCAATTGGTATTAAACACCCAAGAAGCGATGGTAGTGATAAATACATTGGTATTATTAAAATTTCAAATCAAGGAATATCTACATCAGGTGACTACCAACGATACTTTATTCAAAATGGAAAAAGATATCATCACATAATTAGTCCATCCACAGGATACCCGGTAGATAATGGTGTAATGAGTGTTACAGTTGTTGTTGATGGTAGTGTGCCAGATAATGGAATGCTTGCAGATATTTTATCTTTAACTGTTTTTGGTCTGGGTCCAGATAAAGGTATTAAGCTTATTAATAGTATGCCAAATGTATCATGTATAGTTACTACAACAAATTTTAAAATTTACAAGTCATCGGGTTTTAAGGATAAGATAATAAATTTAAATGAAGATTTCAAATTTGTTAATTAAAAGTATGGATTAGATATTCAATTGTGAGTTAAAATATAAATAAATTAAAAAGGTGGTAAATATTATGGGCTATAGCGTTACTATGGATAATCATAAAGAACATTTCAACATTCAGCTAACTAATACAAAGGGTTGTACTTATTGTAAGGATGGTAAAGAATTATTAGGCACAAAAGGTGGAAATGTTTGGTATATTGATGATGATAAAAAAGAAATTTATTCAAATAAGGATGATGTATTAGTTCAGACAATTAAGATTGAGTATTGTCCTATGTGTGGTAGAAAGTTAACATAGTTACTATGTTAAGAAATATGAAATAAAAAAACACACAAAAGAGATAATAAATTATATTATATATAATTATGAGTGATGGAGAGATTTATCACTCATAAATATTTTAAAATTTAATATTTGGTAATATAAAATCATAAATTAAATGGGTTAGGGCAAAAACAAATCCACCGAATAATGCACCTACAACGCAACCGTTTATTCGAATTCCATGAAGTTCATTTCCAGCCTTTTTGATTACAAAATTATTTAAGGAATTGTCATCCATATTATTTAATACTTGCTTAACTATATCTCCTACATTTTGATATTTGGATTCAATAAATTTAAATATTGATTTTTTAATAAAATCATCCATAGTTTTTTTATTATTACTGTCATTTTTTATATTGTTAAAGCTTTTCTGTAATTCAGTTCTTATCCATGAAATTATAGATATAACATCTTGTTTCGCTAACAAACCTTTTTCGAATTTATCAGAGTCATTTAGATAATTATTGTTTAAATAAACTTGTTTTTCAGAAATAATCGCTATAACATTTTGTATAATTATATTTAAATAACCCTTTAGTGAGATTTCTTTAATTATTCTTATCTTCCATTCATTTATGCCAAGTTTAACATAGTCGTCTGTATTCGCTTTTTCAAGTAATTGTTTTATTTGCTCAATTATTTCTAATCTTAATACATCATCTTCATCTTTTAAATTTATAAGAAGGTTATTAGCTTGTTTAAGAATTGATCTTGTTATATCGGAAGTATTTATTGCATTAACGGATTCTAAAATACCTATGATTTTTTTCATAAAAACATTGTTAGATTCTTTTTTTAATATTTCATTGGCAAAGACATTTAAAATCTCAATTGCTTCTTCACGATTTATATATTCAATTACATTGTCTAATATTATGTTAAATATTTCTTTGAATTCGTCACTTTGTACTCCAAATGTGATAGCTTTATCTATATAAACCGATATTTCTATGGGTTCAATTTTTTGTTTTAGATTGCTTTCTAAAGATAAAGCCAATTTTAGGCTATCTATATTGACTAGTTTTTCTATGAAAAAGTCTATTAGTTTTTCATATAATTGACTTTTTATTTTTATATTTTTATCAATAAATTCAATTAATCTATCAGCTATATTAATTTCTTCTATTTTATTTTTTAATATTTTTTCACTTAACAATTCATTTTGAACCATGTTAGCTACGGCATTTACTATAATTATTCTATTCTTAGATATTATAGCGGTATGAGACGCGATTATAGGTATCTTTCCTACTAAAAATGGTTCCTTAAATAACGCAGTTATAGCAAACCAATCAGCAATAGCACCAACAAGTGCTGCTTCAATTATAAAACTTAACATTTCCAAATATTCAGTACTTCCAAAATTTATTTTAACAAGATTAATTATTATAACTAATGATATTAGTAAGGCAACTGATAAATCTGCTATTTTTTTATTTTTCATCATATATAAACTCCTATACTGTACTTGATAATATATATTATGATACCAACTACTCCACCCACAAGGGAACCGTTAATTCGTATAAGCTGTAAGTCATTCCCGGCATTTGATTCTATTAGTTCAATTAGCATAGTATCTGAGTATTTGCTAAGATTCTCTTTTACTATTTTTCCAACGTTTTTATGTTTAGCATCTATAAATTTATATATTAGGTCTTTTAAAAATAAGTCAACTCTTTTTTGTGTATCAAGATTATCATCTAAATCATTTATCCAATTATCTATGATAAAAAAAGGCTTATTGTATAAATCCTCATTGTTAAGAATTTTATTACCTGCATTTTCAAAAATCAAATTAATGTATTCATTAACTTTGATGGTTTTTAAAAAATCAAGTTTCCAATTTTCAATTTTCAACTTGTAATCACTATTATTTTTAAAATCATCTAACTTATCATAAATCCATTTATCAAAGAGTAATCTATTATCATTATCAGGTTTCTTCATATCATCTAGGAAATTTTTGATCTTTTCTTGAATACCAATTGCTAAATTATTATTTCCTTTAAATCTATCAACAAATTTTTTTCGCTTACTCTCACCCTCATATGAAGCGCGTGCATCAATTATGAAATTAATAAGTATATCTTTAAAATCATCCCTTTGAGAATACAGTATTAATTCATCTAGGATAAAATCATAAAATTTATCCTTATACTCAGTTTTAAAAGAAACTTCTATAATTGAACTAATTAATTTATGTAAATCAGTCCTTTTAAAAAAATTTAGAATTAATTCCGAAGTGATTTTAAAAAGCTCATTTTTATTTATTTTTTTAACATTATCTTTTATCATTATTTTAAAAATATTTTTTATGTTTCCAATCTCATCATTATTCTTTACTAATTCAATAACTAGTCTTGAAGTGTCATATTTATTAAGTAATTTTTTTAATATATTCTTAGATAGTAATTCTTCACTTACCATATTTGATAGACCATCGAAAATCTTTTGTTTATTTTTAGGGATAGTTTTTTTTAGTAGTTTGTTAATACCCCACCAATCAGCAAATCCACCAATCATAGAAGCACAACTTCCACTAGACACAAGGCCTCCTATAAAATTATTATGAAATGGATAACTAATTATATAAATGCTAGAAGCTAAAATTAAAATTAATGCTGCTTTATAACGATTCACTTTGAGACCTACTTTCTTTACATTATTTATTTTTAAAATAATTAATTACATTCATATTAGAGCTATTATTAAATGTTAATCCATATAATTTAGCATACCACCATTAATAGAAAAGGACAATTCCTTGTTAACAAGAACTTTAGGATGTTATGCTTTTAATATTTTTTGAATACTATTTTAAAAATACCAACATATAGTACAATAGTATGTTAATATCAGTTATAGAATAAAATATAAATTATAAGGGGGGAAATTATGATTCCGTACACATTATTAATTATAGCAGGTATAGTAATAGTAGTACTAATTTTAATTATTTATGGAATAGGGGCTACAAGCATAGGATCAGATGAAGTAGGTATTGTCGAGAAATGGTGGAGTTCAGGTGGTTCAGTGCCAGCTGATGGCCTTATAGCACTTAAAGGAGAAGCAGGTTACCAACCAGAAGTACTAAGGGCTGGTATTCATTTCAAAACACCTTTCAAGTATAAGGTTAAAAAGGTTAGGCTTGTAACTATACCACAAGGACAAATAGCTTATGTATTTTCAAGGTCTGGAGAAAGTTTAGGAGAGGGCCAAACTTTAGGTAAAGTTATACCAGAAAGCAAGTCATTCCAAGACGTTGTAGGATTTTTAAATAATGGTGGACAAAAAGGACCACAAAGGCAAATTCTTCGTGAGGGTACTTATGCATTTAACTTAGCACAATTTATTATAATTACTAAGGATAAAGTACATTCAATATTTACTTCAAAAGCTGAAACAGCTCAAATAGAGACAATGAGAAGTGACTTAGCTAAGGATAGTGGGTTTAATCCTGTAATTATATCAAGTTCAAAAGTTTCTGAGTCATATACCCAGCAGGATGATGGTAGTGAAATAGAAAATAGCGTTAATAAAAACACAGCTAAAAGGTCAACTAGCCGTGATACTATAGGTATTGTAACTATTAATGAGGGTCCAACACCTGATAATGGAGCAATTATAGCACCTATTGTTGGTGATGGTATAAATAATGAGTTCTATCACAACAATTTTCAAGAACCAGAGAAATTTTTAGCTGCAGATGGTAGAAAAGGTAAACAAATGCAAGTACTTACTGATGGAGTTTATTTCATTAATAGAATGTTTGCAACTGTTGATATAGTACCTAAAAGCATAATAGATATTGGATATGTAGGGGTAGTGGTAAGCTACTTTGGTGATAAAGGTGAAGATGTTTCTGGAAAAGGGTATTCTCATGGAGAACTTGTAGAACAAGGTAAAAAAGGTATTTGGAGAGATTCTATGATGCCAGGAAAGTATGCATTTAATACTTATGCTGGTAAAGTGGTTCCAGTTCCTACTACCAATGTAATACTTAAGTGGATTAGTGGTCAAACTGGTGTGCATAAATTAGATGATAATTTAAAAGAAATCAGTTTGATAACAAAGGATGCTTTCGAGCCTAATTTACCACTAACCGTAGTATTTAACATTGATTATAGAAAAGCATCATCAGTTATACAAAGGTTTGGGGATATAAAAATGCTTATAGAGCAATCTCTCGATCCAATGGTAGCTGGGTATTTTAAAAACATTGGGCAAACTAAAACTCTTATAGAACTTGTTCAAGATAGAAGTCAAATTCAACAACAAGCAGCAGACGAAATGACAGGTAAATTTAAATTATATGATTTAGAACTACAAGAAGTATTAATTGGAACACCAGCTGCTTCTTCTAGCGATACAAGAATTGAAAAAATTCTTGCACAGTTAAGAGATAGACAAGTAGCTATGGAAGAAATTAAGACAAATGAGGCTAAACAAAAATCTGCTGAAAAGCAAAGAGAACTAAACGAGGCAGAGGCAAAAGCAATGGCGCAGTCAGCTCTTACACAATCAAGTATTGATATAGAAGTTGCTGATAATAAGGGTAAATCTGAATTAAGACTTGCAGAACAGTTAGCATTTAAAACTCAGAAACTTGCAGAAGCCGACAAATACAAGAGAACTCAAGAAGCGGATGCTGAAAGGTATACAAGGGAAGCACAAGCAGCAGCAGGGGCGAAGACTATTGAACTAACAGCTGAGGCTAATGCGAAGCAGGTAGAACTTCAAGCAAAAGCAGAATCATTTAAGCTTGAAACAGTTGGAAAGGCAACAGCATTAAATATTAAAGCAGTTGCAGATGCGACTGCTGAGCAAGAAACAAAGGTAGGAATTGCAAAGGGAGCTGCAGCTAAGGCTTTAGTTGAGGCATATGGCGGCCCTGATTTACAAGTTAGGCAAAGTGTTATGATAGCATTTGCAGAGGCGTTAAAAATAAGTAAGTCACCATTAGTGCCACAAACTATAATAATGGGTGGAGCTGATGGAAAAACACCTAACGCAATGGAAGGTATAATGAGTATGGTACTTGCAAATATGGCAAGTGAAAAAGGTTCTATAATACCCAAAAGTATTGAGAACATTGATGGTAAAGAGATAATCAAAACACAAAGTAAATAGTATACAAACAAAATCCAGTAGAATAATATAAATTATTTTACTGGATTTTCTATTAAGAAATTTTTTCTTCTTCTTTTTTATCTCTTTTAGCTTTTCTTTCATTAATTCTATACCAGGCGTTTGCATTTTTGATTCCCAATTTTTTAGGATCTTTTACTAAATAGGTTAACGTCCTCAATAAGAGCACTAATTACATTTATAATACATTTCATAAAAAACATAATACCTATAACAATACAAAATCTGAAATATTGCAATTAAGGTTAATCCGATTATGCAGAAAAAAGTAAAAGTTATTTTAAAAAATGGAAATTAATTTGAAAAGTAATAAGATTAGTGTTATCTTTCTAAATGATATTCATTCATAGAAATGAATAAATATTTGGGCATGCTTTCAATAATGATTAAAGATTATTACATCATAATAATGTGTATAATAAATGAATTAGAGCTTTATATATGACTTTGTTAAATAGTTGTATTGGGTTCTATTTGTTTTAGTATGATCATCAGATTCTTCATTAATATTGTGTTGATTAAATTCAATTAAAAATTTGTAAAACTTACGTAAAGCTACTTTTTTATATGTTATGGTGTTTTTTTTATACATTTTTATATAATGCAAATAAAAGTTATATTGACTAAAACTTTCTTTACTTAATATGGAAAATATGTGCGTATTTTTTGAAAAATACCAATTAATATATTGTTCCACATCTTTAATATATGCATCAATTGTAAATTTTCTTTTGTATTTTTCTCTTAAAAAGCACTTAAAGTAATAAATAATTATACGACAATCAGATTTGCTTTGAAAGGAGTTTTTCTCAATTGCATTTAAAACCTCAGTAACATTATACTTAACAAACATTGAATGTTCTTCTCCTCTCTTTTTATATTTGTTCTGTCTTATTTTTTTTATTAAAATGGTGACTAGAACATAATAAAATGGCGATTTCGACACAAAGGCGTATATTAATGGCTAGTAGCACTGCATTTCCATTTAATTGCAAACTGGATTGGTACTACAATTACCATAACATATATATATAACAACGCATATATACAATGACATATATATATAACAACACATATATACAATAACACATATATGATGTTATATGTTATTATATATATAGTGTCATAATTTAATCAAACACTTTATAGAGTCTGAAGATATAAATAATAATTGGTTTTATCTAGCAATGGAGGCAGAGAAATGGAATCAAAAAACAAACACAATACCTATAATTCCTTGTTCAACTGGCGTAGTCTTAGATTAAAGCTCGTGGTTGAAGGAATAGGGGTAGGTATTATTACAGGTTTATTAATTGTACTGTATCGTTATACACTTGAAAAAGCAGGATTTTTTGTAAATTATGTTTATAAAACTATATCTATAAACCCAGTACTTATTTTACCATGGATTTGTGTTTTAATACTTATAGGATATATTGTAGGACTAATGGTTAAACATGAGCCCATGATTACTGGAAGTGGAATCCCTCAAGTGGAAGGAGTTTTACTTAGAAAGCTTGATATGACCTGGTGGAGAGTTATAATTGGTAAATTTTTTGGAGGAGTTCTTTCAATAGGATCAGGTCTTTCTTTAGGCAGGGAAGGCCCATCGGTTCAATTAGGGGCAGCCGTTGGTCAAGGGTTTAGTAAGGTCTTTAAAAGAATAAAGATTGAAGAAAAATATCTCATGACAAGTGGAGCTAGTGCAGGACTGTCAGCTGCATTTAATGCACCACTCGCTGGTGCATTATTTGCCTTAGAAGAGGTTCATAAAAATTTTTCGCCTTTAATTTTACTGTCTGCATTATCTGCGGCATTATCAGCTGATTTTGTAGCAAGCAGCTTTTTGGGATTAAAACCAATTTTCGTAATTAAAAATTTATCTATATTGCCACTTAAATTTTATTTTTATTTGATTATACTAGGTATTATTGTTGGGGTTTTAGGGGTTTTATTTAATAAAATTCTTTTGAAAACTCAAGATTTATATGTAACTCAAACATGGCTCCCAAAAGAAATGAGAATGGTAGTACCATTATTAATTTCAGTCATAATTGGAATTCTATTACCACAAGCATTAGGAGGGGGTCACGAACTAATAACTTCATTATTTACAGGAAACCCATCTTTAACAATTTTAGTAATTCTAGTTTTTGTAAAATTCTTATTCACTATGCTAAGTTTTGGGTCGGGTGCGCCAGGAGGAATATTTCTTCCACTTCTTGCTATTGGAGCTTTAATAGGAAATGTTTATGGGATAACACTTGTACATTTTGCACATTTTAATAGTATGTATATTAATAACTTTATAATACTTGCAATGGCAGGATATTTCACAGCTGTAGTTAGAGCGCCTATAACTGGAATTATTCTACTTACTGAAATGACAGGTTCTTTTAGTCAATTACTTTCTTTATCTGTTGTATCTATTGTTGCATATATTGTGGCGGATATTTTGGCATCAAAACCTATTTATGAATCGTTACTAGAAAAATTTCTACATAATCAAGGAGAAAAGATATCCTTCGGTAATAAGAGAAACAAGGCTATACTAGAGTTTGTTGTTTGTATGGGATCAGATTTAGATGGAAAACAAATTAGAGATGTCATATGGCCATCTCATTGCTTGTTAGTAACAGTTAAGCGGGGAGAACATGAGATAATACCAAAAGGATCTACCGTTATTTTTCCAGGCGATTATTTGATTGTACTTACCAATGAGGATAGAGTCGCCAAAATGAATGATGCGCTTACAATAATGACAGCAAGTTGTGAGGTATTAAAATAAGGATTTTAAGGAGAATTTATGATGGATAAAACACTAATTTCTATAGATGAAATAACATCAAGAGTTAAAGATTTAATTAAAAATAATGAAGGACCTTTTAGTGTAGTTACATGCGATATTGATAATCTAAATAATATTAATAAAATTCATGGGGATGATATAGGCGATGAAGTAATTAATAAAGTTATTTCTATATTTAGTAATAATTTATCTGATACAGATTTAATAAATAGAAGTGGTGATGAATTTACTTTGTTACTTGTAAAAAAAGGCGCAGAGAGAAGTTTTATGGACTTAGAAGAAATAAGAAGATATTTATCAGATAATACCTTCGATTTAAAAAGTTTAACTAAAACAGAAAACATTAATATTACTCTAAGCTTTGGAGTTGCTAGTTATCCACGTGATTCTAAAAATGTTATAGATCTTCTTAGAGTTGCGGATAGCGGTCTTTTTAGAGCTAAAAAAGAGGGGAGAAATAGAATTTGTCTATCAGAGGCAGAAAGTATGGTACTGAAATCAAGTTATTTTACTAAAACTCAACTTGATAGGTTATCAGAACTTTCTAAGGCAAATGATAAAACCGAAGCATTTCTTTTAAGGGAAGCATTGGATGGTTTATTTAAAAAATATAACAAATAAATTAATGGACATAATTTGAATATTGAGTTAACATGTAATATATAGTTGTTATCGGTTGGACAAACTAGTCTAAGTTTGATTCCAAGAAATTTGTTTCTGGGGTGGGAAACTCTTATTTGAGTTTCCCGCTTTTTGTTTTTTGATTTTTATAACACAATATGAAACAAGCTACAATATAAAGACATTAAATTAATAGGTGGTTGAAAAAGTTAGGTGGGAATATTAATTTGTATTTTGACCTAAAATAAGAAATATAAATGGAGAGGAATGATAATATGAATTTAAAAAAAAATAACAAGATTACTAGTCCAATTATAAGCTTTTTTAAAAATGAATCTGCCAGTGGTATAATTCTGATGGTCTTTGCTGTAATTGCATTAATAGTGGCTAATTCTGGAATTGCCTCTAGCTATGATAAGTTTCTCCATAGTTACATAACTATCGGATACAAAGATTTTTCATTATCAATGTCCATTCTACATTGGATAAATGATGGATTAATGGCTATATTTTTCTTTGTAGTTGGTATGGAAATAAAAAGGGAGCTAGTTGTAGGAGAACTTAAGTCTATAAATAAAACTATATTGCCTGTGGGCGCGGCTATTGGTGGAATGATAATCCCAGCTATTATCTATTCAATATTTAATTATAATCAGCCTACTAGTTTAGGCTGGGGAATTCCTATGGCAACTGATATTGCTTTTGCACTTGGAGTACTTTCTTTAGTAGGAAGCAAGCGAGCACCGAAGGGAATAATTACTTTTCTTACAGCACTCGCAATAGTTGATGATTTAGGTGCTATTATTGTAATTGCTATTTTCTACACTAACCAAATTTCACTCACTGCACTTTTGGTGTCTTTAGTAGGGATAATAACACTTATATTAATGAATAAATTTAAGGTTAAGTATGTATCGCTTTTTATATTTTTAGGTATTATATTATGGACAAGTCTCTTAAAATCAGGTATACATTCTACTATTGCTGGTGTATTACTTGCTATGACTATACCAGTTAAGAAAGATAAATTAGAATTTAAAAGTTCTATGTTATATAAGCTTGAGCATATGATAACGCCTTGGTCTAGTTTTGTAATTATGCCTATATTTGCATTAGCAAACGCAGGTGTGGTTTTTAGTTTTAACAGTTTCTCAAAAATTTTAGTAGAACCAGTTGGACTTGGAATTATTTTTGGACTATTTTTGGGGAAACAAATAGGAATATTTGGAGCATCATATTTATTAATACATTTTAAAATTGCTAAGCTCCCATCGAAGGTAACTTTAAAACATATATATGGTGCAAGTTTACTTGGTGGTATTGGATTTACAATGTCATTATTTGTATCCTCATTATCTTTTCCAGGAGGAGAGCTATTATCTATGGCTAAAATAAGTGTAATATCTGCCTCTATGATATCAGCAATTGCGGGTATTTTAGTTTTTAAATCTATAAAAATTCATAATTGAAAAATTAGTATGTATTTTATCACACTTCAACCTAATAGGCTGAGGTGTTTTTAATTAGGTGACTTGTCATTATATTCTAACATAGGATATAATGTACAAAAAAATAATAATTATGATTGTTGTAATATTGCGAAAATTATTATAAAATGTAGTTGAGATAAAATAATAATGTGCCTAGGGGGAAGAATGATGAGTTCACAAATTGATTTTAGTAAATTAGATAATATACTCCAAAATCACGAAAATAAACCTAGTAATATTATTGCAATATTACAAGACACGCAGGAAATATATAGGTATTTACCTAAAGAGGTATTTGCATATTTTTCAGAAAAGCTTGGAATGAGTATGGCCAAAATATATGGTGTGGCAACTTTTTATGATAACTTCTCTTTAGAACCAAAAGGTACGTATGTTATAAAAATATGTGATGGCACAGCATGTCATGTAAGAAAGTCTGTTCCTATTTTAGACAAAATGCGAGCAGAGCTAGGATTGTCAGAAAAGAAGACTACAACGGATAATTTGAGGTTTACAGTGGAAACGGTTTCTTGCCTTGGCGCCTGTGGGCTTGCACCTGCTATAACTATTAATGATAAAGTACATGGTGCTATGACTCCACAAAAAGCAATGGAACTTTTAAACGCACTTAAGGAGGAAGAATAATATGCTTCTTAGTAGAAATGATTTAATTAGTATCAGAAATGAATATGCTGATAGTTTTAATAGGCAACATAAAAAGATCCTTATATGCGCAGGTACTGGTTGTATTGCAGGTGGTGCACTTGAAATTTATGATGAATTTGTAAAGATTATGAAGGGTAAAGGGATAGATTGTGAGTTAGGTCTCCAAAAGGAACCACATGATGATTCAGTTGGAATTAAAAAGAGTGGATGTCATGGATTTTGCGAAATGGGACCGCTTGTAAGGATTGAGCCATGGGGGTATTTATATATAAAAGTAAAACGAGAGGATTGCGCCGAAATACTCGAAAAAACTATTCTTAATAATGAGTGTGTTGAGAGGCTTGCATACACTAAAAACGGGAAAATATATAAAAAGCAAGAGGAAATTCCTTTTTATAAGAGTCAAACAAGACTAGCACTTGAACATTGTGGACATATTGATGCAACTTCTATAGAAGAATATATTGCTATAGGAGGATATGCAGCACTTGAGAAAGCTTTATTTGATATGGATGAAGAAAGTATCATTAAAGAAATAGAGGAATCTAATTTAAGAGGACGTGGAGGCGGCGGATTTCCTACAGGCCGTAAGTGGTCACAGGTAAAAAAACAGAAAACCGATATAAAGTATATTGTATGTAATGGTGATGAAGGCGATCCGGGTGCATTTATGGATAGAAGTCTTATGGAGGGAGATCCACATAGAGTACTTGAAGGAATGATGATTGCGGCTATCGCGTGTGGGTCTCATGAAGGATATATTTATGTGCGAGCTGAGTATCCTCTTGCTGTAAATAGACTTAAAAATGCTATTATTCAAGCAAGAAGTTACGGTGTTTTAGGCGATAATATTCTCGGTACAAGCTTTAGCTTTAATATTAAAATAAACAAAGGGGCAGGCGCTTTCGTTTGTGGGGAGGGTAGTGCACTTACGGCTTCGATTGAAGGAAAAAGAGGCATGCCAAGGGTAAAACCTCCAAGGACAGTTGAGCAAGGACTTTTTGCTAAACCAACAGTACTTAATAATGTAGAAACATTCGCTAATGTTCCTTTAATTATTAATAAAGGTGCGAAATGGTATAAATCTATAGGGCCTGAAAATAGTCCTGGTACTAAGGCGTTTGCTTTAACTGGAAATATAGAAAACACGGGGCTTATTGAGGTTCCGATGGGGTCAACATTAAGAGAAATAATATTTGGAATAGGTGGAGGAATTAAGGGTGGCAAGAAATTTAAGGCTGTCCAGATAGGTGGTCCATCAGGGGGATGCCTTATAACATCAGATCTTGATTTAAGACTTGATTTTGATTCATTAAAAAAAGTGGGAGCAATGATAGGCTCAGGTGGACTTGTGGTTATGGATGAGGATACATGCATGGTTGAGGTTGCAAAATTTTTTATGACATTCACTCAAAATGAATCTTGTGGAAAATGTATTCCTTGTCGTGAGGGGACTAAAAGAATGCTTGAAATTCTCCAGGGAATTACTTCAGGCAAGGGCAAACCATCAGATATTGACATGTTACTCGAACTTGCAGATACCATATCACAAACAGCATTATGTGGGCTTGGAAAAACAGCTGCATTACCAGTTGTTAGTACTATTAAAAATTTCAGATCTGAGTATGAAACACACATAAATCAAAAGAAATGTCCATCAAAAACTTGCGTTGGGCTTAAGACTATATTTATTGATAAAGAACTTTGCAGGGGTTGTTCGAAGTGCTCAAGGATTTGCCCAGTTAATGCAATTTCAGGCAAAATAAAGTCAATCTATACAATTGACAAAGATAAGTGCATTAAGTGTGGTGCCTGTGTTGAAGCTTGCACATTTAAAGCTATAAAGGAGGATTAAGATGATGACTGGTCAATTTATGCTTATAGATGATATTCCTGTAGAGATAAATGGAGAAAAAAACATTCTTGAGTTAGTTAGGAAAGCAGGTATTGATTTGCCCACCTTATGTTATTATTCAGAGCTTTCAGTGTATGGTGCCTGTCGTATGTGCATGGTAGAAAACAAATGGGGAGGAATGGAAGCTGCCTGCTCTACTCCTCCAAAGGCTAATATGGAGATTTATACAAATACCCCGAAGCTTCGTAAATATAAAAAAATGATACTTGAATTGCTATTAGCGGCGCATTGTAGAGATTGTACTACATGTGAGAAAAGTGGTCAGTGCAAATTGCAAGAACTTGCTAAACAGTTTGGGATAACAAAAGTAAGATTCAGTAACACTTCAGTTAAGAGTAAAATAGATGACTCTTCAGTATGTATAGTGCGCGATAAAAGTAAGTGTATTTTATGTGGTGATTGTGTACGTATGTGTGAGGAAGTGCAAAATGTTGGAGCTATTGATTTTGTTAATAGAGGTTCAAAAATGACTGTAGGCACTGCCTTTGATGTACCGCTTGCCCAGACTAA
Source organism: Clostridium estertheticum subsp. estertheticum (assembly GCF_001877035.1). Taxonomy (NCBI): domain Bacteria; kingdom Bacillati; phylum Bacillota; class Clostridia; order Eubacteriales; family Clostridiaceae; genus Clostridium; species Clostridium estertheticum. Next base: position 1,396,634 of record NZ_CP015756.1, read on the forward strand.
TTGCGTTGGGTGCGGACAGTGCGCAGCAGTGTGTCCTACTGGCGCAATTATTGTGAAAAATGATACTCAGAGGCTTTGGAAAGATATTAGTGATATAGAAACATTAGTCGTGGTTCAGATTGCCCCTGCAGTACGTGCAGGAATTAGCGAGGAGTTAGGTATAAAAAATGATGTAAATGTTATGGGTAAAATTGTAAGCAGTCTTAGGAAAATGGGTGTTGATGAAGTTTTTGATACATCGACCGGAGCTGATCTTACAGTACTTGAGGAGACAAAAGAATTCCTTTCAAGAATTGAAAAGAATGAAAAATTACCATTATTTACATCGTGTTGTCCTGCTTGGGTAAATTATGTTGAAAATAATTATCCTAGTTTAATTAAAAACATTTCTACATGTCGTTCACCTATGCAGATGTTTGCATCTGTAATTAAAGAGCAGTATAAGGAATCTAATAAGAAAATTGTACATGTAGCAATAATGCCTTGCACAGCAAAAAAATTTGAATCAC